>JACQXM010000026.1 GCA_016208685.1 Planctomycetota bacterium
GGGCGTGTCGATTTAGTGACTCTCGGCATTCACGAAAGGGCTGCCAAGAGTGGAAACCGGGGTTTGGACCCCCGATTGTGGTTCCTTCGGCGCTCGATTAGGACTAAATCGACAGGCCCTTCAGCGGTGGGGGAGCCGATTCGCCTGGCGATCGCCGAATGGTTTGAACAGAGCCGCGACCGTCAGAGAGCGGGCAAAGTAAGCGACGGTTCGCCGGGTCGCCTGCGACACAGGCACTCGTGCCCATCGCCTCAGGGACGGAGAAGGCAGGGCGCATGACGACGGAAAGCACATGACGCAGGAGATCACCAGCCAACGGGCACCCGAACCGGTCGGTCCTTATCCGCACGCGCGCCGCGCGGGAGACCTGCTGTTTCTCTCCGGCATCGGCCCGCGCCGGCGCGGATGTAAGGATATCCCCGGCGTGGCGCTGGATGCCGCCGGAAACGTCACCGCCTACGACTTCGCCGTGCAGTGCCGCTCCGTGTTCGAGAATGTACGCCTGGTGCTGGAAGACGCCGGCGCCTCGTGGGAGGACATCGTCGACGTCACCGCGTTCCTGACCGACATGAAGGCCGATTTCCCCACCTTCAACCGGCTCTACGCCGAACACTTCACCTCGAACCGCCCCACGCGGACCACGGTCGAGGTCACGGCATTACCCACGCCGATCGCCGTGGAACTCAAGGTCATCGCCGCCCTGCGCCGCCCGCCCGGCGCCTGAGGGGCTCCGGCGGCGGTTCACGCCCCACGAGGCCACGGCGCCCCGCGGACCCTCGTCGCTCCACGCCGCTACTGATAGCCAACTTAGTTATCGGTCCGGGAGGCGGCACGCTCCTTGCCACAGGGTGCCGCAGCGCGCCCGGAGTCCGGAAGCCGGGAGAAAAAGCGGTTTTCCCGAACCCACGGCGGCCCGCAAGCGACTCACTGAATGAGCCCATGAACGCGCCGGGTGACAGGGCGATCGACGAGCTGCTGGTGCTGCGCTGCCAGGCGGGGAGCCGCAACTCGTGGGAGCTGCTGGTGCGACGCTGGCAGCGACGGCTCTGGTGGTACGCCCGGCGGCTGACGGACAACGACGAGGCGGCCTGGGATGCAACGCAGGAGACGTGGATGGCGATCCTCAAACGGATACGGGAACTGCGTGATCCGTTGTGGTTTGCGGCCTGGGCCTACCGCATCGTGCGTAACAAGTGCGCGGACCGCGGCCGGCGGAACGAGCGCCAGAAGCGAGCGTTTGCGGTCCTTGCCGAACGCCTGCCCATGGAAGCGGGCCCCGCCCACGACGACTGCGACGAGCTGAGCCGCGCGGTGCGCCGGTTGCCGCCCGATCGCCAGGAGCTGTTGCTCCTCCGGTACTCCGCCAACCTGACTTGCGTTGAAATCGCCGTGATCCTCGCGGCGCCGGTGGGAACGATCAAGAGCCGGTTGCACCTCGCGCGCGAGGAGCTGCGGCGCATCCTGGAAGGAGTGCAGACATGAACCAGTTCGATGACGACATCAAGAGGGTGCTTGCGGAAGATGAGGGGCCCTACGACGCCGACCGCGAGGAGGGGGTGTTTCAGCAGATGGCCCGCCTGCTGCACGGGAAGCTGCGCTGGATGGCGATCGTGGCGATGGTGGAATCCGTGGTCTTCACGGTGCTGATCATCCTGGCGGCGATCCAGTTCTTTCAGGAAAGCGACGCCCGGTGGCAGCTCTTCTACGCCACCAGCATCGTGTTGCTGGCGATGCTACTCCTGCTGGTGAAGCTCTGGGGGTGGATGCAGATGAACCGCTATGCCCTCCAGCGCGAGATCAAGCGCCTGGAAGTGCGCATCCTGGAACTGGGCAGGCAGCGGTCATCCTGATGCCACCCACCCCTCACGTGCAGGGCGCCAGCCGCGTCGGTTCCGGGCTGCGTCCCGGGAAAGCCCTTGGGGCGACTGGCCTTTGTGGTCTATCGCAGCCAAGACTGCGAGTTCCCACGGGCGGCTACCGAAGTGCCGCCGCAGACGGCGTGTCTGGATCGCCGCGCGGCATGAATGCCGCGGCTCGGGCCAACCCGGGAAACTGCTCGTGCCGGCCCACTAGCCTCCGAACAGTTCCAGAAAATGCGAGTAGTCCGCCAGGTCGATGTCCCCATCGAAGTCAAGATCGAAGGTGGCCCATGCGGAGGGAACCGTTTGCGCGGGGCCAGCGAATTGCGCGGCCATGAGAGTGAAATCGAGCGCGTCCACGTCTCCGTCCAGGTCCACGTCGGCGTTGGCTGCCGGCGGCGTGCGCACCACGCGCAGACCCACCAGCCGGCTGGTCGCCGTGGCCGCGGTGAACGTGCGGCCGGTGTTGCGAAGGTTTGCGGATGTCGCCGCGTCGTCCCACCCCCCGCCGCGCAGGGCGCGATACGCGGCGGCACCGGCACTGGCGCCGAAGCGATCCTGCATCCACTGATAGACGTTGCCGCACAGGTCGAAGAGCCCGAAGCTGTTTTCGTTGGGATTCGAAGCAAACGCCGCGTCGGTGTGCGGACCGCCATAGAAACCCACGGGCGTCGTCGAGCCGGCGGTACAGTCGGCGAAGTTCTCATAAGGGTCGCCGCTGCAACGGTAGTTGGCGTCCCGGCCCGCCGTCGGCCCGGAGAGGCTCAGCATGTCCCGGCCGAACCCGAAGGCCCGATTCACCCGCGCCGTGCGATC
Organism: Planctomycetota bacterium; assembly: GCA_016208685.1. Taxonomy (GTDB): domain Bacteria; phylum Planctomycetota; class Phycisphaerae; order UBA1845; family UBA1845; genus JACQXM01. The sequence goes on from JACQXM010000026.1 coordinate 2,676, forward strand.
CCACGCCGCGGCTTTGTACCATTCGTTGTAGGCATCCGGCGCGTCCGTGGAGGGGTTGGCGTTGGCCGCCCCGTCGTCCATGGGAAGACGGAAGCCCCGGTACCGGGCCACGAGTTCGAGCCGCTCCGCATCGTTCAGGTCGCGTGTGGCCCACGCCGCCTCGCTGATGGTCACCGGCCGCCAGGCATCGGGGGTCCAGGCGCTGCCCTCGCCGTAGCAGCGCTCCGCCGCGCCCATGCCCCGGTCCAGCGTCAGCCAATTGCAGTACTTAAGCGCCCCGAACCAGCTCACTCCGGTCACGGGATGGTGGGAGTAGTCAATAGGGGTCACGAGCGCATCGTAACGCCCGGCCGCGAAAGCGATCCGGCCCGCCACCGCCGGTGAGAACATCTTCAACGTTCGGGCTCCGGGGTCCGGCCCCGATTCGCCGGTTGCGGTGAAGTTAACGTAGACGTCCCCGGTAGCGGTGTCGAAGAACATGTATTGGCCGCGCTCGTTGTCCGGGTTGGCCAAGGCATCGTTAAGGAACGCCACGAAGTCGGCAGTGGTTGTATGCAGCGTGGCCATGAGGAAGCTGTACGCCGGTCCGCCGGGCTGGGCCGGAACCGCGGGAACTACAGCCTCCGCCAGTGCGAACTGCGGATTGACGAGCGCCAGGCGTGCGGTTCGCGCCACCGATTTCGCATGCGTGAGGTCCGTGAAGGTGAGTGTCGCTAAATGGTCCCCCGCCGTGAGCAGCGCCGCCTGGTTGGGGTCGATGCGGACCACGACGGTCGCGACACCGCCGAAGCCAAGCGTGCCGGAAGCGCCGGCGGCGCCGTTGAGGACGAGCCAGGGGGGTTCGCCGCTCGCGGCGTACTGAACATCCGTGCGCCAGTCGATCGCGGCATCCGAGGCGTTGGTCAGGGTGAAGACGGTCCCCGGCGGCAGGACGAGTCCGCCCGGCATGCCGGAGGCATCCAAACCCCCGGTCGGAGCAACGAAGAACTCCTCATCGATGGCAACCTCGATTCGCCGCACATGCTGCACCGTGGTTTCCGAATTCTCGAAGACGACGTTCGCCGCATGCCGGCCGTCACGCAACGCACGAAACTCGTCATTGAGTGAGACGACGATGTCCTCCGCGGCGCCGGGAAACACTTCGACGATCTGTCGGTCCAGGCTCACCCACGCACGATCGGTACACGCCGTGACCTCGATGGGATGATCCGCGTCGTTGCGTATCGTGTAGGTCTGCGTCGGGAGCGGAACGGCCGCGACCGACGTTGACAAGACCCAGGGGTCCGCCGCCTGATCCACCCCCACCCAGTCACGCACCGAAAGGTCGATGACCTGGTCCACGCCGGCGGTCAAGGAGTTGTTGGCCGGATCCGTGAACGTCGCGCGCAGCACCGCCGAGTAGTCGCCGATGGCGAGCGACTCCGCGCCCGGTCCGGTTCGGATCGAGAAGTCGATGGCCGCCGGCGCCGGCGTTAGAGTCCCGGTGAGCTGACTGAACGGTTCGATGCGGAGCCACGGTTGGTCGCAAGTCACGGTGTAGTCGAGGGAATACGCCGAGAGATTCCGCAAAGTAACGATGACCTGTGGAGATTCGTCGGGCGTGCCCGCGCCCGCCACGAAGGGCCCGCCGGGAAGCCCCGTGAAGGGAAGCGGTGTTGGATCGGGCGGGGCAAGCGCGATGGGCGAGTCGATGGTGAGGTCGACGCGCCGCGACTCGCTACGACCTGCCGTCACGTTTTCGACGTTGATTTCGGCCGAGTAGTTGCCGGGCGCCAGGTTGGTCGAGGAAGCCGTGGGGACGAGCTCCACGGGCATGGTGTCTGCGGACGCTAGTGTTCCCTCCAGCTCGGCTCCGGGAGCCAGGCCGGCGCCGGCGACGGTCAGCTCCAACCACGGTTGGTCGGAGGTTACAAGCAACTCCATGGGTGTGGCTGAACGATTGCCCAGGAGAAACTGCGGCGCGGGGACCGTCGGCACGCCGCGGTAGGGCCAAGACAGCGCCGCCGGCACGTGAGGCGTGACGGTCAGCGGATCGTCCACGTGGAGGATCAGGTAACTCCATCTCGTCTCATCGAATACACCTTCGGAGACGGAAACCTCCGCCAACTGCCCCGCGGAGCGGACGACGCGGAAGCCCACGTCGTCCGCGGCGACGTCCGCGGCCCGCGAGCCGCGCCCGAGCGTGGTCAGGAGAGCCGACGCCGCAGCATCGCGCCAACTGCCGCCGCGCGTGGCACGTTCGCTCGCGGTGGCCCCGAAATCCTGCACCCACTCGGCCACGTTCCCGCAGGCGTCGTAGAGTCGATACCCGTTGCCGGTGTCGCTGGTTTTCGGCGCTGTCACAATTTCCAGGAAGCACGGCCCCGCTTCGGAAAATAGTGCGTGCTGTCCGTCGAAGAAGCGCACCGCCGTCGTTCCGTCGATTGGCGTGTCGCCGCTGGCGAGGAAGTTCGCGTCCGCGGGAGTAAGCGGGGCATCGCGCCCCGTGCCAAAGGCGGCATCAAACATGGCCACGCCGGTGCTGTCCAACCCCTTGAAGGATGCAGCCTTGTACCATTCATTGTGCAGCGAGGCATCGGTCGATTCCTCATCCATGGGAAGGCGATAGCCGAACGTCTCACGCACCAGTTGGTCGCGGCGCGTAGCGTCGAACAGCCCCGGCGCCCAGGTGAGATCGTCCGCCGGCACCGGCCGCCAGCCGGAAAGATTGGGACTCGGCGCTTCACTATAGGCCAGCAGCTCTGCCGGGAAACCCTGCGCCACGCTCAACCAGTTGCAGTACTTGAGCGCGCCGTACCAGGTTACCCCCACGGCAGGATGGTCGGCGTAACCCGGGTCAACGCGAAACGTGCCGCCCACCAGGTGGATGCGCCCGATTCCCGCGTGATAGAGCAGCGTGGTGAGCGCCGACGACGGAGCCGCCGTTCCTTCGCCGCCCGCCTGGCGATCGTTGATGTAGACGCTCCCCGAATCGAGGTCGAAGTACATATGGTGGCTGCGCGCGTCCGCCGCGCTTCCGCCGGCGTTGGCGCGCGCGTCGTTGAGAAACACGGCGAATTCGGCGTTAGTGACCTCGGTTCGCCCGATCCAGTAGTCATGGGTCGGCCCACCGCTCTGTAGGTCCTCGGCAGTCACAAGGGCAAAATCACCGGGCGGTGGGGCGGGCGCCGACGGGAGCGTGCCGCCGGCGCCGATGATCAGGGGCACAACCACCGTCGCCTGCGGCGGCACCTGTTGCGGCGGCACTCCATCCACGGAGAGCCACGCGGCGTCGGTGCCCACCGAGACGCCGTCCAACGTCTGTGTGCCGGGGTTGGTGATGCTGACGTTGACGCGACCCGGCACGTACGGGCCGCCGATCACTCCGTCGCTGCGGAGCACATCCTGTGCCACGAACAGCTCGACAGGGATGAGCGACTGAGCCACCCGGAAACCAACGTTCCCCGATGCCGCGCCGGCCGCCAGAAAGCTGCGTCCACGGTTGGTGAGAAACGGGGAATCGCTGAGGTTGTCGAAATGCCCGCCTCGCAGTCCGCGTTCCGCGGGGCTGGGGCCGAAGTCCTGTACCCACTCCGCAAGGTTGCCCGTCATATCACAGAGGCCGTAGCCGTTGGAGGTGCCGCGCACGGCAAACGACGACGGCGGCTCGAAGCCCCAGCCGAAGACCGGGTCGTCCCAGCGCCGCAGGGCGCTTACGCCAAAGAAGCCTACGGGTGCCGGATCGCCGTCGTAGGGGTTGCCGCCGCCCCGGAACAGGGCATCGGCTGCGTCGAGGGTGTTTCGGCCGAAACCGTAGGTCGCGTGCGTGCCGGTCGCATTCAGCCACGCGGCAGCCTTGTACCACTCGTTGTAGGGGCTCGCGCCGTCCGCGGCGTCGTCCATCGGCAAGCGGAAACCGCGATACGCCGTCACCAGCGTGGCGCGCTCGGCGGCGGTGAGATCCCGTCCCGCATACGCCGCGGCCGTCGTCGCGCGCGGAAACCAGTCGCCGGCGATGGGTCCCTCCGCGTAGACACGCTGGTCGGACACGGTCATCCCTTGCACCACCGTCATCCAGTTGCAGAACTTCGCTGCCCCGTACCAGGTGACGCCGCGGACGGGGAACGTCCCCTTTCCGGCGACCACCATGTAACCGCCCGCACCGCCGAAGGCCGCCGGATCGAACTGGATCGCACCGCCGATCGCACCGTCGAAAAGCAGCGTGGCGTCGCCTGACAGCCGGACCGTACCGCCGGTCGTGTAGTGCGTGAGGAAATCCCCCCGGGCGTTTCCCGGATTTCGAAGCGCGTCATTCAGGAACGCCGCATATTCGTCATTGGTCACCTCGTACCGGCCTATGCGGTACAGGTAATTGGGGCCGAAGGGCTGCACGTCGGTCGCCGGGACGCGTGCCATGTCCAGCGCGAATGTCGGAGCACCGACCACGAGCGTCACGAAGCGGACGGACAGGCACGTAGCCGCGTCGCCCAGGGTGAAGGTCACGGCGCCGGTGTACGTTCCGGTGGGCAGGGTCACGGCCGCGGCCGCCGGGGCCACCCGCACCGCAGCAACGCCGAAGGGGTTGAGGATCGTGCCTTCGGCGGGCGAAACCTCAAGCCAGGCGATGCCCGTGGGCGACTCTCCCGCGGGCGGGATTTCCGAGAACGTGGCCGTCCAGGCCAGCCCGTCGACACCGGTGTTCTGAATCTGATAAACAACGTCCGTCGGCGCGAAGTGATCTCCCAGAGGGCCGGTGAACGTCGTGTTCGTGGTCGGAGTGACAAGGTCTGTCACCTCGATGGCCACCGTCCGGCGCACGGCGAAGCCCGTCGGCTGTCCGGCGACCAGCGCTTCAAAGTCCAGGGCGATAGAATGCTCGCCCACCGTCTGACGGTTGGCCAGGTCGGTGAACGACAAGGTCACACGTGCCGTCTGTCCGGGCGTGGAGAGCGTGCCCAAGGCGGGCGTAACTTCCAGCCATTCCGTCTGCGTGTCCGGCGGTACGGGCGAGAGCGTCACGCGCCATTCCACCAGCTGCCCGACGCGGCTTTCGACGGTGTACGTTTGCGTCGCGGGCGTGAACGGCCCGACGCAACCGCCGCTCGACGGCGGAACGCCCACGGGGGTGACCAGAAACGGACCGCGTACGACCAGTACGATGCGTCGCGTGAAAACCGTGCCCGTGCAGTCGTCGGAGATCAGCACGTCGGCCTCGTAGGTTCCCGCGGCCAGGCCGGACGTAGCGAACCCCACGAAGAGCGCCCCGGGTTGCAGAGCCGTAACCGGAGTCGACGGAACCGCGCTCGCGCCGTTGAGTGTAAGCCACGCGCCGCCGGCGGGCGGATCGCTTCGATCCACCCAGGTGGCCGACCATTCGACGGTCGATGCCGAGGCACTCGCGATGCTGTAGACCGTGCCCGGCGCTGAATCGCCGAATAGAACCCCGACGGCGTGGCCGGTGTCGGGCGTGACCGCCAGAGGCTCGACAACGTGCAGTCGGGCCGTGCGTACCACGTCGGTCCCCGTCGCGGCGTTGTGCACCGTCATATGGCCGATAGGGTCGCCGGGAGGGAGCCGCTCCGCACATGCAGGCGCGATCACCAGCGTCGCCGTGGCCGCCGCGCCCGGCGCGAGCGGCGTGGTGGGTGGATTCAGAGTCAAGATGAGCCACGGAACATCAACGGTGACGTCGAAGTCGACCGGCTGATCGGTCACGTTGGTAATCGTGTATGCCACCTGCGTGGTGTCGCCCGCGCCGTACGGCCCGCCCCAGACGCCGCCCGCGGTCGGCTCGAGTTCTGGGAGCACCTGCAGGCTCTGGTGGACCGCCTGTGCCAGACGGAAGCCCGTGGCGTCGTTGACGGCGTCGGCGGAGCGCTCCGCGCGGTTCGCAACCCGCAAGGATACGGCGCTGCTGCGCCACGACCCGCCGCGGTTGCCGCGGTCCTCGGCGACGAACCCCTGATCCTGCATCCACTCCCAGACGTTGCCCGAGGCATCGTAGAGCCCGAAGAAGTTCGCGGTGTCCGAAGTCGGCGTGACCCCGTCGCCGAGCACGTTGGTGCCGTTGAAGAACCCCACCGGCGTGGTGCCGCCCACAAGGCAATCGAGCGCATCCTCGAACGGATCGCCGCTGCATCGGAAGTTGGCGTCGGCGGGCGCCAGGGCGTCGCGTCCGAAACCGTACAACGCGTGCACGGCGCCCCCCAGGTGCGCCGCGGCCTTGTACCACTCGTTGTACGGACCCGGAGACGTTCCCCCGTCGCCCCCATCCATGGGCAGCCGGTAGCCACGCCTGGCGAGCAGCGCGTCGCGTTCTACCACGTTCAGGTCCCGGACCGCCCAGGCGTCGGCGGCGATGGACACGGGACGCCATACGGCGAGATCGTCCGCCGGCCCTTCGTCGTACACCCGATCCTCGGGCAGGAACCCATCACGAAGCGTGAGCCAGTTGCAGAACTTCAGCGCGCCGAACCAACTAACCCCCGTGACGGGATGGGACTCGAAGCCTGGCGTGACGACGTACGCCCCGGCACCGGCGTCGAATCCGACGCACCGGCACGCCGAAGGGCTGAAGATGAGCGTACCATCGCCGGCCGTGCCTCTTGCGCCGAGCGCTGCGGTGTGGAGGTAGACGTCGCCGCTGTCGATGTCGAAGTACAGAAACTGCCCTCGCGCGTTGTCCAGGTTCGCCAGGGCGTCGTTGAGGAACTCGACGTATTGATCACAGCGAGCCTCGTACCGGCCGATACGGAAGTCGTACGCCGGACCGCCCGGTTCGGACGCCACGGCGCCGACGAACGCGAACTCGTGGCCCGGCGCTTGTGCCCGGGCACCACTCGCGCTGCCAAGGAAAAGCACCGCCAGCGCGCAGGCAATACGACGCGCGGATCGGGAGCGCCAACGCGCCGCGGCGCGGCGGCACTGCGGCGCCGCGCGCCGCCAACCGACGCCGTTCGATAGACGCCCTGCCGCGCCCTGCTGAGACGCAGTCGCCCCTTCACTACCGCGCGCGCCAGGAAGCAGTGCCGCATCCGCGTAAATGTCTCCGACCCCCGTTGCCATGCCACGAGCCTCCCTGCCCGCTGCCGTCGCTGCGATAACTTATGTATCGGCCCGCCGGCGATGGGAGGCTCACCCCCCGCCCCCATACCCAGCGCCCCGTGCGCACGCACCCCCGCCCAGGCCCGCGCGCGCCCGGGTCAGCCCGCAAGCGGCGTGTCCGCGAGAATCTCGTCGTAGATGGCCGCGTAGGCGTCGAACGTGCCTCGGATGTGCCAGTCGCGTGCGACCGCCTCCTCCGCGGCGGCCGCCAACCGACGGGCGTACGGTCGGTCGCGTAGCAGCCGGAGGATGGACACTGCGAGCGTCGAGTAGTCGCCGCAGGGAACGAGCAGCCCCGTCTGATCGTGGCGCACCAGCTCGCGACAGCCGGGAACGTCCGTGGCCACGACGGGACAGCCCGCGGCCATCGCTTCCAGCAAGGCATTCGGCAACCCCTCGGTTCGCGAGGGGAAGGCAAACACGTCGGCGGCCTTCAGAAGCGCCGGCACGTCCCGGCGCATGCCCAGGAGATGCACACGCTCGTTCATGCAAGCCCCGGTGATCCAGCGTTCCAACGCCGGGCGGATCGGCCCGTCGCCGGCAAGCAATAGATGAGCCGGCGTATGCGCCGCGACCACTCGAAATGCCTGGACCAGCGTGTCCAATCCCTTCACCGGATCGAGCCGACCGGCCCAAAAAACCAACGGCGCAACCGTGGACACGGGCAGCGTCCCGCGATCCACCGAGGGAGTGCTCGCGAGCGCCGCCGGATCGATCCCCCCTCGCACCAGCCGCTGTCGGCTCCGCGGGATGCCGGCCCGGCGGGCCAGGTGATCCAGCACGGCAGGCGAGTTCCCGATGGTGAAGCGACAGCCGCGGTGCGTGCAACGATCCACCAGCAGGTGCCAGCGGCGCTCCACCTCCACCGTCTGGATCTCACACACCACGCAGGCAGGCGGCAGTCCGGCGCGGCGCGCGGCCCACCGCGCCGCCAGATTGGCGTGGAAAAGAAGGGAATGAACCAGCCGCGGGCGAAGCTCGGTGACGATCCGCGCCAGCCGCGGCAGGACGCGTACGTCCCACCCCCCCGCGGCGTTGCAGCCGTGCACGGCGATCCGCCGGTCGCGAAGCATATCGGCGACCGGTCCCGGTCGCGCAAGACTGACCACCGCAACCGTGCGACCTCGGCCCGTCATCTCCGTCGCCAGCCGTAACAGATGCAACGGCACGCCGCCGCGTTCCAGGTCGGTGATGACGTACAGGATGTCCAGACGGGGCGCGGTCACGAACGGAGCGCCCGGGCCGCGGTTTCGGACGGGACCGGCGCCCCCACCGGGCGCGCGGCGGTAAAAGCGCGCATGCGGTGCGTGGTAAGCGCGCGGGCGATGGCGCCCTCGATGGGCGTTACGTCGGCCACTTCCTGCCACGCGGGCCGGCGGACCACCCGTACGTGGCCCATGTCATGCACCAGCCACCCCCAGCGGCGCGGGACCTCACCGGCGCAAAGCAGCTTCGGCGGCGTCAGAAGGTAATGCAGGTTGGCATGAGGGCGGATCAGGCAGGTGTCGAACTTGCCCAGCGCGCCGCTGGCGTGCCGCGCCCGCCGGCGGCGCCGGCGCGAGAGCTGCGCCGCGCGATCGCCCAGAGCGAACGCGAACTGCTGCTGGTGGCCCTGATCGCGCAGAAAGTCGGACCGCCACGCCTTGCATTCGATGAACACGACGTGGAAACGATCGACCACCGGCTCGCGCTCGAACGCCGGCCGCCGCGGGTTGTAGTGCTTCCACCGCCCCGCCGCCGCCACGTCCACGATCCCCACGCCCGGCACCTCAACCTCCTCCGCGATGGCCGCGTACCCTGCCTCCCACAGCCAGCGGGTCGCGGCGCGTTTGAGTTGCTGATGCAGATCGCTCTCGCCCATGTCCCGTTCTCGTTCGTTGCCTTGGGGTGCGTCCGGCCGCGCCCGGCGTTTGCGGCCCCTAAAAGTCCCGCCGGTTGAACATCCACATGGCACAGACCACGACCGCGGCCTCGAACAACAGAGACGATCCGATGGAAAACGCCGGGTTCTTGGCGAGTTCGTCGTGCTCTTTCTCGCGGGCCCGCTCCAGTTGCGCGCGCTTCTCCTCGTCCAACCCTGCCTCCATGACCGTTCGCGGGAAGATATCCATGCTGACGCCGGCGTTGGTCCAGCGCGCCGCGAGGTAGGGAATGTCGCGGGTCTTGGGCATGATCCGCGCCACGGTACGCAGCGTGCGATACATGCGGTTATCCTGTTTCATCCCCGGGAATTGCTCGTAGGTGTCGAGCGCGATGGCGGGTGCGGCGAAGAGCACCCAGGCAAACAGGGTCACCAGTGTGGCGGCGACGGCGCTGCGGGTGCGCACGGCCACCAGGACGCTCACGCAGTACAGGTAGCTGAACAGCAGCACCAGCAGCGGGATGCACAACAGGTATCCCGGCACCCACACGCGCCAGCGGAAGCCCAGCACCAGGAACGTCGATCCCACGAACAGCGCCGCCTGGAACAACACGAACGTCATGCCCGCCAGGTACTTGTAAAGAAACAACCGCGGCCGGCCCAGCGGCTTGGCGAGCAGCACGTCTACCGCGCCGCGCTCCATCAGGTTCGGGAACATGTTCGCGGTGGCCACGATCATGAGGATGACGCCGATCCAGCCGAGGAAAACCGGTACCAAGAGGTAGACGGCCAGTCCGATAATGTGACTGCGACCGATGGCCGACAGTGGACTGTAGTAAGCGCCCTCCACCTCCCAGGCGCCGAACAGGAAGGTCACGCGGTCCTGCTCAAAGCCGATGCAGAGCATGCAGGCCACGATCACGAACGTCATGACCACCAGCACCCAGAAGATCTTGCGGTCGCGCGATTCGCGGAAGGCATCGACGATAAGTGCCCAGAACTGCATGACATCGATCCTGTGGCAGGGCAGTGGGGTCGCGCCGCCTACACGCGGGGCGGCGTCGCGGCCGGACCCAGCGCCGCGCGGCCCAGCGGCCGCCCCATGGCCTGCACCAGTATGTCCTCCAGACTGAAACGCCGAGGCTCGACGGCTTCGATGAGCACCCCCGCCGCGCGCAGCAGATCAACCACTTCGTTGACCCGCCCCAGATCGGGCGTCGATAGCGTGACGACCGATCCCTCGACCGTCGCGCCCGCGATCGCCAGCTTTCCCCGCAATGCCTCCGCGCCCCCGGACACGGTAATCCGGTACTCCACCGTGCGCTCCGTCAGTTCGCGCAGCGTCCCCTGCCGTGCCACCAATCCCTCGACCAGGATCGACACGCGATCGCACACGCGCTCGACTTCGCTGAGCAGGTGGGAATTGAGGAAGATGGTGGTGCCGGCGCGCTTGAGTTCCACCAGCAACTCCCGCACGTCGCGCCGCCCCACCGGGTCCAGCCCGTCGGTGGGCTCATCCAGCACCAGCAGTTCCGGATCGTTGATCAACGCCTGGGCCAGCCCCAGGCGCTGCATCATACCCTTGGAGTACTTGTCGATCCGTGTGTCCGCCCACTGGGTCATGGATACGCGGTCCAGCAGTCGCCGCGCGTTCTCCCGCCGCCGGCCTTGCGGCACCTTCGCCAGGGCGCCATAGTAATCGAGCAACTGGACGCCGGTGAGGTACGGCGGATAGCGGTGATTCTCCGGCAGGTAGCCCACGCGCCCCAACTTGCCGCGGTGCCCGATCGGCCGACCCAGGATGGTCCCCGCGGCTTGGGTGGGACGCACCACCGTGGTCATGATCTTTACCAACGTGGTCTTCCCGGCGCCGTTCGGACCGAGCAGACCGAAAATCTCGCCCCGCCCCACCTGGATGTTCACGCCTCGCAGCGCCTGAATACGGCGCCCGTACGTCTTGCGCACCTCGATCAGGTCGACCGCCCAGTTCGTCATCTCCGTCAAGCCGACCATAGAACATCACGTGCGAGAGATTGCGCCGAACACCAGCCTTGCCCGTCCGACGGGCGCCGCCCGCGGGACCGCGACCGCGTGCCCCCGTCGTCTGCCCGGAAGCAGCGACGCCGCCGTTCACCGGGTCAAGGTTGAACCGGCAGATGCGCCAGCACCTCCGGAACGATATCGGCCGTGGCCGCTTCCGCGGGCAAGTCAATCCAGCGGATGGCGCGGAAGCGCCGCAGCCACGTCCGCTGCGCCTTGGCGAGCTGCCGGGTGTTGATTTTGATGAATTCGATGGCATCGGCAAGCGACATCCGCCCGGAGAGGTGTTCAATCATCTCGGCATAACCCAGCGCCTGCCGCGCTGTGCGACTCAGCGGACGCGGCTCGGCCAGCAGCGACCGCACCTCGTCCACCAGGCCCGCCTCGACCATCCGCCGGACCCGCTCGTTGATCCGATGGCTCTCCTCCTCCCTCGTGCGGCGCAGACCGATGAGCACCATGTCGTGCCGCGGACGCTCGCGATCCCATTGCACCTGGAGCGAGCTGATCGTCCGGCCCGTGAGCTCGAACACCTCCAGCGCCCGGACGATGCGCCGCAGATCGTTGGGGTGGATCCGTTCCGCCGCCGCCGGATCGACCCGCCGGAGGCGTTCATGTAGTGCCGGCGTGGACGTCGCGCGGGCCTCCTCCTGGAGCCGGTCACGAACCGCCCCGTCCGCCCCGGGACCTTCGAAGAGCCCCTCGGTCAGCGCCTTGAGGTATAGCGGCGTGCCGCCCACGAACATCACCGGCCGGCCGCGAGACTTGATTTCCGCGATCGCAAGCTCGGCACGCTGAACGTATTGCGCCACCGAGAAGTCCTCGGAAGGCTCGACCACGTCGATCAAATGGTGGGGAATGACGTGGCGGATCTCCACCGATGGCTTGGCCGTCCCGATGTCCATGCGGCGGTATACCTTCATGGAGTCCAGACTGATGATCTCCGCCCCCATGCGGAGCGCCAGGGCGCGCGCCAGCTCTCCCTTTCCGCAGCCGGTGCAGCCGACGATAAAGGTGAGAGGCGTGGACATGGGCGGATGGGTGCAAGTGCGACGCCCCGAATCCGGGGTGTGCGCGGGCGCCGGCGGTCAACTCAGCGCGGTGGCTCGCCGGCGTTTTCCGTACCAACTCCGCGGAAGTACCGGGTCCACCACACCACGAAACGATCGCGAACCGCCCAGTAGCGCTGGGCGACGGCCTGGATGTTGCCCGATTTGACCATCTCCGGCGGACAGCGGCCCAACGTCACCTCCAGCTCACGGGTGAAGGTGTCGCGGAGCACGGTGAGCACGACGCGCGTCCCCGGAGCGCGGCTGCGGATGCGGTTGCCGAATTCCTCCGTGGGCCGCGGACTGGCCTTCAGCGGTTCGCCGTCGAACGCGATGATCACGTCACCCTGGCGAAGTCCGCCGCGCGCGGCCGCCGTGTTCTGGTGAACGGATTCGACCATGATGCCGACGTGACCTTCCCGAATGCGCGGGTCTTCCTCATGGGACGGAAACAGACGGGCGTTTTGTGTGATGCCCAGGAAGCCGTTGCGCCCGAAGACGTACTCCTCGAAGTAGGCGTCCTCCACGATTTGTTCGATGCGCCACTGCACTTCCGGATCGTCCGCCACGCGGTGCGCCTCCCGCAGCCGGGCGAACGTCTTGATGCCCAGTTCCTTGAGGCGTTCAGTGGCGCGTTCTCGTTCCGCGTAGAGCGGCACGCCCAACAGGGGGATCAGGGCGTCTATCTCCCGAGCCGTCGCCTCGTCGAGCGGGACGCGGAATTCGTCATCGGTAACGGGAGCCGCCTCGTCGGCTATGCCGTCCTCGTCCGCCTGCCCAACGACGATAAGCGGCGTCGCAAGCACGCCCAGGACGACGGCGAACGGCACGAGACCGCCCCAACGTAGCGCTGACGCACCCAAGCCGCGCCGGTGAGGGGGCAACCCGGGCCACGGGGCGGCAGGGCTCGATCCCGCCATGCCCTGAAGAACGCTTCGGCGCGCGCCGAAACGCGGCGGAGCCGACTGCCGATCCACACGGCCCGGAGGCTTGGAATCGAGGCGGGGGTCTCGCAGTGTCAACATGGCGTCGGTTCGGGTCATACGTGGCAGTACTGGGAAGCATACGGCCGCTGAAGCCTCCGAGTCAAATCGGCGGTGGCGCGTCGCGCCGCCCAACCGCCGGTCAAGCGGACTGCGCGCGCAGAACCGCCAGCAGCTCCGTGTAAGTCTGCGCCGCGAGCGCCGCGTGCCGCGTCTCCTCCCGGGCGAACGTTCGGGCGATCTCCGCCAGGATCGTTACCTGGGCGCCGTCGTCGTGCTGCGGAGTGAGGATCAGGAAGATCAGTTGCGCCGTTTCGCCGTCGGGCGCGTCGAAGTCAACGCCATCATGCGAGACGCCCAGGGCCACCAGCGGCCTCTCCAGCCCCGTCACCCGCGCGTGGGGCAGCGCGATGCGATTGCCGACGCCCGTAGGTTGGAGGGCCTCGCGCGCCAGCACGGCGCGCTCTGTCGCCGCGCGGTCGACAGTCCCGGATTCCGCCAGGGCCTCGATAAGCTCGCGGATCACCCCTCCCCGCAGCCCGGACACCAACCGTGGAATGAAGGCCTTGCCCACCAGGAAGTCGCTGAGTTTCCGCTCGCGTCGCAGCCGCAGAATAGACTTCATCGCCGGTCCGCTGACCATCGACGTAAGGATCGCCACGACTACGAGCGTCACGAACATGCGTTCATCAATGACCCCGGCGCGCAGCGCCAGCAGGCCGAGGATGATCTCCATGGCTCCGCGGGCGTTCATGGCGAATCCCACGGCCCACGCCTCACGCCGCGGCAGGCCGCCCAATCGCGCGCCGGCGGTGCACCCGAGCACCTTTCCCACGCAGGCCACGACCAGCACCAGCAACGTCAGCACCGGGTCGAACCGGGCGGCGAAGTCAAGCCGCAGCCCGATGGCCGCGAAGAAGAGCGGGGCGAAGATGAACGAAACGAACTGATTGATCGTGGTCCGCGTCTGTTCGCGAAGGTGACGCGAGTCGCCGATCGCCACTCCCACCAGGAAGGAGCCGAAGATGGCATGCACGCCGATCCACTCCGCCGCCGCCGCTCCAAACAGCGCCAGGGAAAGCGCAAAACCCAGCACTCCGCCCGGCCAACTGGTATGCGCTTGAATCCACGGCAGCACGCGATTCACCAGCCAGCGAAACACGGTCAGCGTGCCGGCAGCGAAAAGCAGCGTCAGCCCCAGTGTCCATCCCACGGCCCCCCCGTGCTCCGCCACTTTGCCCATCAGCCCCAGGACGACGGCGAACACGAGCCAGCCCGCGACATCATTGAACACCGCCGCGGCGATGACCAGCATGCCCAGGTCCGTGCGGTAGAGGTTGAGGTCCATCAGCGTCTTGGCGATCACCGGCAGTGCCGAGATGGCCATGGCGGTTGCGAAGAAGAGCGTGAACACCAGGGCGTCGGCACCGGTGTGGCGCCCCAGGAAGTCCGGCGCCAGCCACGCCGCCGCCGCGCCGACCGTAAACGGCACGATGATTCCGGAGAAGCTCACTACCATGGACGCCCTCCCCTGGCGCCATACGGTTGACAGGTCCACCTCAATTCCCGCAACCAACAGGAAGAGCGTCACCGCGAGTGTTGTGAGCGCATGCAGGGCGGCGGGAACGTTCCCGGTAGAGGGGAACAGGAACTCCACGGAGTGCGGTGCAATCCTTCCCAACACCGTCGGTCCCAGGCAGATGCCGGCCAGCAGCTCGCCGAGAACGACCGGCTGACTGAGCCGCCGCGCCGCCTCACCCATCGCCCGCGCCACGAACAACAGCACGCCAAGCGAAAGCAGGAAAACCAGCGTGTCATGTGCTGACAGCCCGGTCATCGCCACGCCGCCCCGAATATTCACACGATCGTTGAAGCCCCGGCACCCAGGGGCCGCCGACTTCCGCGTGCCGTGTCGCACCTCACGGCCACATCGCCCGCGCCGGCCCTAAGCAGCCCGTGGCAAACCCCGTGGCATGGGCTTCCAGCCCATGGTTTCACGGGCAGGATGCCCGTGCCGCATCGCGTGGGCCGCTTTTCGCCACGGGCCGTTAGGTTAGTCGAAGTCCGCTGGGCCCAACATCCGGGCCGGCGCCGCGGGCCGGCAAGGCTGCACACCCAACTGCGGTGCGTAGCTCGCGGTGCCTGTGAGCCGGCGCGTGGACACCACGTCCAGCCGTTGCCAAAGGCCGGCTTCGGGTTTTCCCGAGGTCGGTCCCCGGCTCACGACCCGGAACCGTTGCGGCGGATGCGGGAAAACGCGCACCCCGTTGAAGGGTGCACACAAAAAAACAGCGGAGCCTGTTGACGCACGGCATCCCGGAACCGGTGCACGCGCCTGCCGCCGCACACCGGATCGGTGTCTACCCTTGGGCGAAGCACGTGGCGACGGATGCCTGTCACGGATGACTGCCGGTAGCAGAACCTGCGCCGACGAACGGCCGATGCACATATAAAGCATCGGCCCCGGTCGGGTTGGCTCTCGGCAGCGCTTTACGCGCCGCCCAATCGGTCGCACCGTCCATGACGCAATCCCACGAGTCCGGCCAGTCCCCCATTCCCTCGGACTTGGTTCGCGAAGACCCGGCGCTGACAGATCTGGTCACGAGATTCGTCAACGGCCTTTCGGTCAGGCTCCAGGCGATGGAGCGCGCCCTCCGCATCGCGGATTTCGAGGCGCTCTCCGTCGCAGCCCATCAGCTCAAAGGCAGCGGCGGCGGACACGGCTATCCGAGTCTCACCGCGCGGGCCGCCGAACTGGAACAGCACGCGCGGAACCACGCCATCGACGACTGCATCGACGCGCTCGCCGAGCTCAAAGATCTCTGCGCGCGAATCGTCGTGCGCGAGCCCTAGCCACGTCGGTCCAACCAAAACCCCCGTGTTACGATTCACGGTCGGCTGCTGGTGCGAGAACCCCTTCTCGCACCAGCGGTCGCACCAGCGGCGCTGCACGGCGGGCAAAGCATCTCGTGGACAGTTCGCCACAACCCGGCTAGGCTATCGAACCGGTTGCCCGGCCGGCGGAATCGGCCCGGGGTTGTTCCTCGTGAGGGTGTTATGTTCAAGAAAGCGATCAACATGGCGGCGGTCATCTGTGCCACGAACCTCGGCGGCCTGGCGCGGGCGGAGGATCCGAAGGCGGAGTTCCAGGCGTTGCACGACGCCTACCTGGCGAAGTTCCAACCCCTGACCGTCAAATCCAATCAGGCCTGGTGGGACGCCAGCATCAGCGGCAAAGATGAGGACTTCAAGAAACGAAAGGAAGCGGAAAACGCCCTCGTCGAACTGCATAGCGACGCCGCGACCTTCGCCAGGATCAAGGCCCTGCGCGAGGGCGGCAAGATCACCGACCCCCTCCAGAGGCGCATGCTCGATGCCCTGTACCGCAACTTCCTGCCCTACCAGGCCGACGCCGAGCTCAGCAAGCGCATCGTCGCCCTTTCCGCGGACGTGGACCAGATCTTCAACACCCACCGCAGCAAGGTCGACGGAAAGGAGCTGACCGAAAACGAAGTCCGTGACATCCTGGCCGACTCCAAGGACACCAAGCTCGTCGAAAAGGCGTGGAAGGGCTACATGGAGGTGGGGGCGAAGGTCGAGGGCAAGCTCAAGGAGCTGGTGAAGCTGCGTAATCAGGTGGCGTCCAAGCTCGGATTCAAGAACTACTTCGCCCTCCAGATGGAGATTCAGGAGCTTAACGAAGCCGATCTGTTCAAGACCTTCGACGAGCTCGACGCGGTCACGCACAAACCCTTCGCGGACCTCAAGAAGGAGATTGACGCCGGGATGGCGGCCCGTTTCGGCATTCCCGCCGACCAGCTCCGCCCCTGGCACACCGGCGACCTGTTCTTCCAGGAGGCGCCTAAACTCGCCGCCGTCGATCTCGACGAGGTCTTCAAGAGCACGGACCCCGTCAAGCTTGCCGCCGATTATTACAAGGGCGTCGGCATGCCCATCGAAGACGTGCTGGCACGCAGCGACCTCTACGAAAAGCCGGGCAAGAGCCCGCACGCCTTCTGCACCAACATTAACCGCGCCGACGACGTCCGCGTGCTGGGGAACGTCAAGCCCAACGCCCGCTGGATGGACACCGTGCTGCACGAGCTGGGACATGCGGTATACGACAAGCTTATCGCAAAGGACGTGCCCTTCGTCATCCATGAACCGGCGCACATCCTCACCACCGAGGCGGTGGCCATGCTCTTCGGTTCGCTCTCCAAGAACGAGGAGTTCCTCACCAAGGCCGTTACGCTCCCGCCGGAACAGGCCGCGGAGTTCCTCGCCGCAGCCCGGCAGAGCCTCCGCGCCGAGAAGCTCATTTTCAGCCGTTGGACGCAGGTCATGCTCCGCTTCGAACACGGCATGTACGGCAATCCCGATCAGGACCTGGGCAAGCTGTGGTGGGACCTTAAGAAGCGTTACCAGCTTCTCAACCCCCCCGAGGACACCTCCCGGCCGGACTACGGAGCGAAGATGCACATCGTCAGTACGCCGGTGTACTACCACAACTACATGCTCGGCGAACTGATGGCGGCGCAGATGCACCACTACCTGGCGAAGGCCATCATCAAGGTCGATGACCCGCGCAAGACCGCCTTCCTGGGAAGCAAACCTGCGGGCGATTACCTGCGCAAGGAGGTCTTCGAGCCCGGCAATCGCCAGCCGTGGAACGACCTGATTCAGAAGGCCACGGGCGAGCCGCTGACGGCCAGGCACTTTGCGGAGATTTACGTGCAGTAGTCGCCGGACCGTCCTGCGGCGGGCAACCGACGGTCGGGGTGCGGGGCGCTACTCTCGCGGCGGCACGTCTTGGGTGAACACGAAGCTGATGAGCATATTCTCATCGGCCTCGTGGTGCTCGACGTAGGTGAGCAGGTCGCCGACGCGGTGGCAAACGTCGCGTATGAGCAGCCGGTCCGTGGGCTTGAGCTCGTGTACCGCCTTGTACAGCGCGTCCATGATCCTGTTGAGTTCCACGTGCTCGTGGCAGAGGCGGTCCACCTCGGCGGCCAGCATGGGGCGGCGGTCCACCACCGCCTTCATGTAGCCCTCCTGCTCCTCGAGGGTGAAGTGCCGGCTCAGATGGCTGCGGAAATGGTCGAAGCGCTGCCGTGCCCCCTCGATCCAGCGTGGGAAGTTCACCTTAGGGATCACCGCCGTCCACTCCCGCAAACCCCGCGCCAGCACGTCCACCTGCTCGTGCTCCTCGCGCATCCGCTTGGCCAGCTCTTCGTGGGTCATGACGCTCCTCCCGGCCGCCGGCTCGGGCGGCCTTCAGGCGCGCACCGGGCGCACCGCCTGACGACACTTGCAAGCCGTGTGCCACGCCGGAGCAGGCGAAAGCCCCAGGAGCGCATTTGTTACCCACCTGCCGCCCGCAAACGACCGAGAGTATCATGCAGGGCCGTGCCCCGGACGGTGGGGGGCCGGCCTGCGGGGGAATTCGGGCCTTCCGGCTGGGCGCGGCATCGCGATTGCAGGTCTTTTTCCGGGGCCACGAAGATGATTAGGTCGCCTAATCATTCGCCTGCGGCGTGGCGCGCCGCGGGCCGCTGGATGACAACCGGGGCGGCTCGAATCCGCGGAGATTCGCGCACCCCTTCGCACTTTCGGGACACCGAACCATGGAGACTCTGACGATGACGCAGCAGGACCGCCGGCGATCCGTCCGACCGGTCACCCTGGGCGTGCAACTCCTACGCGATCCCCTTCTCAACAAGGACGCCGCCTTCACCCCGGAGGAACGGCGGGAGCTCAAGCTGGACGGCCTCCTCCCGCCCAAGGTGTTCACCATCGAGGAGCAGGTAGCCCTGGAGCTGGAGCACGTGCGCGCCAAGGGTGACGACCTGGAGAAGTTCATCGGCCTGATGGCGCTGCTGGACCGCAACGAGACCCTGTTCTATCGCGTGCTGGTGGAGAACCTGCCGGAGCTCATGCCCATCGTCTACACCCCCACGGTAGGCAAGGCCTGCCAGCAGTACAGCCACATCTTCCGCCGCCCGCGCGGGCTGTGGATTACGCCCGCCGACAGCGACCGCATCCGCGACATCCTGCGCAACGCGGTGCACAGCGACATCCGGCTGATCGTGGTGACGGACAACGAGCGCATCCTCGGCCTGGGCGACCAGGGCGCCGGCGGGATCGGCATCCCCATCGGCAAGCTCGCCCTGTATTGCGCCGCGGCCGGCATCCACCCCAGCCATTGCCTTCCCATCAGCCTCGACGTGGGCACCGACAATGCCGAGCTGCTGCTTGATCCGCAGTATTGCGGCTATCCGCAGCGGCGGTTGCGCGGTGAACCGTACGAGCAGTTCATCGAGACATTCGTCGACGCCGTCACCGACGTGTTCCCCAAGGCCCTGCTCCAGTGGGAGGATTTCCACAAGGAGATCGCCTTCCAGAACCTGGACCGCTACCGCAAGCGCATCCGCAGCTTCAACGACGACATCCAGGGAACATCGGCGGTGGCCCTGGCGGGAATCCTCGCTGCCCTGCGCATTACGGGTCAAACGCTGGCGGACCAGCGGATCGTGTACATGGGAGCGGGGGCGGCGGGCGTGGGGATCGGCCGTCTGGTCAAGGCCGCCATGCAGGAAGAACACGTGCCGGAGGCCACCATCGCCGCGGCGCAGGTGTTCCTCGACAGCCAGGGACTCGTGTTCCAGGGCCGCATCGGCCAGAGCGAACACAAGCAGGCGTTCGCCCTGGACCGTGCCGGCATGGCGCGCTACGGCTTCACCGGCTCGGATTCCGTGGGCCTTCTCGAAGTCATACGGCACGTCAAGCCTACCGTGCTTCTGGGCACAACGGCGAAGGCCGGCGTTTTCACCGAGGACGTGGTGCGCGAAATGGCGCGGCACGTGGAGCGGCCGGTCATCCTGCCCTTCAGCAATCCCACGTCCAAGGCCGAGTGCCGTCCGGCGGAGGCCATCGCCTGGACCGGCGGGCGCGCCATCGTGGCGAGCGGCAGCCCCTTCAAGGCAGTGGAGCATGAGGGACGCACCATCGTCATCGGCCAGGGCAACAACGTGTTCATCTTCCCCGGCGTCGGGCTGGGCTGCATCTTGTGCGAGGCGCGCGAGGTAACGGACAGCATGTTCCTGGTGGCGGCGCGCACTTTGGCGGAGTGCGTGCGCCAGTCGCGTCTGGAATGCGGGGCGATCTACCCCGACCCCAGCGACCTTCGGGACGTAAGCCGCAAGATCGCCGCGGCGGTGATCCGCGAGGCTCGGCGGCAGAAACTCGGCCGCCTCATCGCCGACGACGCCGTGGAGCAGCTCGTCGCCGACTCCATGTGGTACCCGGCGTACGAGCAATACGGGGCGGAGGATTGAGGCTCCGAACGCGGGACGCACCCCGCCGCGGCGTCGCAGGCATCCCCGATCAACGAGCGCGCAGCCGCTCCGGCTTAACCCAGGTTGCGCAGTTCGCGAAGAATCGTAGCGATTTTTGGCTGGATTTGGGGGGCGGAACCGCCTTGGCGGTAGCGCCAGGCGTAGTCCGTGCGTCGCAGGTGCGTGTAGTGAAGACCTACCCCATTGCATTCGTA
>JACQXM010000027.1 GCA_016208685.1 Planctomycetota bacterium
CTCGGCCGCCTATCTGCAGCGATTGGCCGCCCGGGGCATCACCGGCGGCGCCGCTCGGGTCCGCCTGGCCCGCCGCCTGACCGGCATCGTGTTCGCCATGCTCCGGGACCGGCGACCCTATGACTTCGAGCGGTACCTGTCGCAGAAAACCGCAGCCGCATAAGAAAGGGGCCAAAGACATATTGACTACGTCTCAAAACTCACCCGCCCTACTCGGCCACCCTGACGCAAACGTTCTTCGGCTCCGTGAAGAAACGGATTGCCTCCTGGCCTCCCTCGCGCCCGACGCCGGAGCTTTTCATGCCGCCGAACGGCACCCTCAGGTCGCGCAGCAGCCAGCAGTTCACCCACACCGTGCCCGAGTTGATGCGGTCCGCCACGCGATGCGCCCGCGCCACGTCGCGCGTCCACAGCGACGCCGAGAGCCCGTAATCCGTGCCGTTGGCGTATTCCACTACTTCGTCCTCGGAGGTGAAGGGTGTGATGGTCACCACCGGCCCGAAGATTTCCTCGCGGTTGACGCGACAATCGACGGGCAGGTCCGTGATCACCGTCGGCTCGACGAAGTAGCCACCACGGCATCGGTCGTTGGGCGGCGCGGCCGGTCCGCCGCCGCAACGGATCGTTCCGCCCTCGTCACGGGCGAGCTGAAGGTACGAAAGCACCTTGTCGCGGTGCGCCGCCGATACCAGCGCACCCTGATCCGTGTCCGGCTCGAGCGGATCGCCCACGCGCAAGGTTCGGGCCGCGGACACGAAGCGCTCCACAAAACTCTCGTAGGCCGGCCGCTCCACGAAAACCCGCGAGCCGCACAGGCAGATCTGACCCTGGTTGGCGAACGCGGCGCGCAGGCTCTCGCGCACGGTCACCTCGCTATCGGCGTCGGCGAAAATGATGTTGGGATTCTTCCCTCCTAGTTCCAGCCCCACCTTCTTGAACATCGGCGCCGCCGTGCGCGCGATCTCCCGGCCGGTCACCGTGCCGCCGGTGAAGGCGATGGTGTTGATCCGCGGATGACGCACGATCGCCGCACCCGCGGTCTGGCCTCGCCCGTGCACGATGTTCAGCACACCGGGCGGCAGCCCCGCCTGCCGGCACAATTCCGACAGCAGGAAGGCGGTCATGGGCGTGATCTCGGAGGGTTTGGCGACCACGGTGTTGCCGCAGGCCAGCGCCGGCGCTACTTTCCAGGTGAACAGGTAGAGCGGCAGATTCCACGGCGAGATGACTCCGGCGATGCCCCGCGGCTTGCGCAGCGTGTAGTTCAGCGCCGTTTCGTCCATGGGGTGGCACTCGGAGGCGGTGTGCAGTACCGCGGTGCCGAAGAAGCGGAGATTGGTGGCCGCTCGGGGAATGTCCAGCGACCGCGCCAGGGTCAGCGGCTTACCGTTGTCCACGCACTCCGCCAGGGCCAGGCGCTCCAGGTCGCGTTCGATCAGTTCCGCCACCCGGCACAGGATCTGCGATCGTTTCGCCGCGGGGGTGCGCGACCATTCAGGGAAGGCACACTGGGCGGCGGCCACGGCCCGGTCCACGTCCGTCTCGTTGCTGTCGGGAACCAGTGAGTAGACCTTTCCGGTGGCGGGCTCGAAGTTGTCCAGGCAGGCGCCGGACGCCGACTCGACCAACTGGCCGTTGATGTAGTTCAAGATGCGTTGCATGTGCCTAACGAATGCGCCATTCGCCACTTGCCCTTGCAATCGGCTCCCCCACCGCTGAAGGGCCTGTCGATTTAGTCCTAATCGAGCGCCGAAGGAACCACAATCGGGGGTCCAAACCCCGGTTTCCACTCTTGGCAGCCCTTTCGTGAATGCCGAGAGTCACTAAATCGACACGCCCGGCCTATTGTATCGCGGTTCGCCCGCCGTCGACGGGGAGGTTCACGCCGGTCACATACGAGGCGGCGGGCGAGGCAAGGAACCCCACGACGGCGGCGATCTCCGCGGGGTCGGCCAGGCGTTGCATGGGGATCGCCGCGATCACGTCCTGACGTACGTCGTCGACCGATTTGCCCAACTTCTGGGCCTTGGCGGAAAAGAGCGATTCCAGCCGAGCCGTCGCCGTGTATCCCGGAAGCACGTTGTTGACCGTTATGCCGAAAGGAGCGAGTTCGGCGGCCATGGTGCGGCCCCAATTGGCCACGGCGCCCCGGGTGGTGTTGGACACGCCCAGCCCACGGATGGGCATGATGACCGACGTGGAGATGATGTTGACGATCCGGCCGTAGCCGGCTTGTCTCATGCCGGGCACGAGCGTCTGTACCAGAAGCTGGTTGCAAAGGAGATGCTGCGAGAACGCCCGAACGAAGTGTTCCGGCGCGGCGTCGAGAATGGCGCCGTGCGGCGGACCGCCGGTGTTGTTGACCAGGATGTGAACCGGGCCGCAATGCTCGAGGTGGCCGGCCACGGCGCGTTGCAGGGCCGCGGGGTCGGCAAAGTCCGCAGCGAGAAAACCGTGCTGCTGCCCGCTGCCGGCGTCGAGTTCTTCGGCGGTGCGGCGTAGCGCCGCTTCGTCGCGGGCGAGGATCGTCACTCGCGCCCCGAGTCGGGCCAGCTCTACGGCACAGGCGCGGCCGATCCCCTGGGTGCTGCCGCAGACGATCGCGTGTTTGCCCGCAAGGCTCATCGTTCCATGTCCATCATCAGTTGGTCCGTCGCGCTACGCCCGGGTGCGCAGCAGCTTGTCGGCACCGACGAGAAGGAGGACCACCATGAGGGCGCTGAATGGGACGGCGGCAAACCCCGGCGACCCACACAGTTCTGGGAACCAGCGCTTCCCGACCGCTAGTGCCTCCCCCAGTTCCTTGTTGGTCGACATGAAGTTCACGATGATGCCGGCGATGGTGCCGCCCGCAATATATCCCGCCGAAAGGAGCACTCCGGAACTCATCTCCGCTTCCGCAGCGGAACGGCGGCTCCAGCGATCCGCGAGGTAACGCATCATTCCACCACAGAAGATAGGCGTCGACGCGGACAACGGCAGGTAAACACCCACCGCAAACGGAAGGGACGGGATGCCGGCCAACTCCAACACGATGGAGATGGACACCCCGAGGAGAACCAGTGACCACGGGAGTTTCTGAGTGAGAATCCCGTCCACGATGAACGACATCAGTGCCGCCTTGGGCGCGGTGAATTTGTCGACCTCCGTGCCGTCGTCGTGCTTCTTCAGCCGCCCGTTGATCCCCGGATCAACCAAGTACCGAATAGTTCCGGTTTCGTCGACGAGATACTTGCCGGCGGGCACGCCGCCGATCTGGCCCGCGCGGGCATGCAACACGAGGTATTCGTTCTGGTCCTCACCCGCGTAGCGGCCGCCCACCGGTTCTTTCGCCGAAAGCTGCGAGACGTCCACGGTAACCTGTGGCAGTTCCTGGCGCGAATACACCGTGGCGCCGTCGTTGAGCATCAACAGGGTGACGCCGATCACCAGCGCTGAGGTGAGGGCGCCGACCAGGATCGCAATCTGTTGGTGCCGAGGAGTGGCACCAACGATGAAGCCGGTCTTCAAGCACTGCGCAACCGTGCCGCCGTTGGAGGACGCAATGCACACGATCCCGGCGATCGAAAGCGCTGTTAGTCGATAGAACTCGCCCGTCCAACCGATGGCCACGAAGATCAGGCAGGTAAGCAAGAGCGTGGCAACGGTCATCCCCGAAATGGGGTTTGAGGAGGAGCCGATTTCGCCCGTGAGCCGTGCGGACACCGTCACAAACAAGAATCCGAAGGCCACGATCAGGATGGCGCCGAGTGGATTCATGTTCAACATCGGCGCCACGGAGATCGCGAGAACCAGCCCCAGGCAGCCGAAGATCACCACGCGCATCGAAAGATCCCGATCAAACCGCGAACCGCTTCGGGCCACGACCGTGCTGCCACCCCGGTTGCGTGCCGCCAAGTCGCGGAAGCCGGCGCGAATCGACCCGACGATGGTCGGCAACGACTGGCACATGCTGATGATGCCGCCCGCTGCCACAGCACCGGCTCCGATATACAGCACATAGTCGTGCCAGATCTCCTCCAGAGACATCGCGCTGATCAGCTTCTCCGCTGGAAACAGGGGCGCTGTCAGTCCACTACCAAAAAGCATGATCGCAGGGATGAGCACCCATGAGGCGAGGATTCCGCCCCCCACCATAATGCAGGAGATTCGGGGGCCGATGACGTAGCCGACTCCCAGCAAGGCCGGTGACGACTCCAGCGCCACCTCGGCACCTTTGAATTCGAGCTTGCCGAATTTGAGCAGCCGATGCGGCTCGTCCAGCCACAGCTTGAGCGCCTTCATGAGAAACTGATAGACGAACGCCAGGCCAAACCCCGCGAAAACCGTCTTGGCCGACGCGCCCCCTTTCTCTCCAACGATCAACACATCGGCGCAGGCGAGCCCCTCGGGATAGGCCAGCTTGCCGTGTTGCTTCACGATGAACATTCGGCGGAGCGGGATCATCATGAGCACGCCGAGCAGGCCGCCGAGAACGGCCACCAGCATCACGCGCGTCAGCTCCAGGTTGTAGCCCAGAATCAACAGGGCAGGCATCGTCACGCCGACACCGAATGCGATGGATTCACCGGCTGAGCCGGTAGTCTGAACGATGTTGTTCTCCAGGATCGTCGCGTTGCGTCCGAAGAGCGGCGTGAAGACGCGAAACAGCGTGATGGAGAGCACCGCGATGGGGATCGACGCTGAGACGGTCATTCCCACCTGCAGCACCAGGTAGAGCGAGGACGCCCCGAAGATGATGCCGAGAAGGGCGCCTACAACGACCGGCGCGACGCCCAACTCCGGAAGGACCGTCTCCTCAGGCACGTAGGGCTTGTGCGCAGGGATACCCGGGACCCCCGGGCCGTTCGTGGCGTCGGCTTTCATAGCTTCGCTCTCTCGGTCTGGCCATGCGGTCCGCCGCGGGATCGCAAGTGCGGGAGTTTCCGGAATCCGCTGTCGCAACGCAACCCCCGGGGCCGCACCGGTTTCGGTTTGCGCGCCGGGCCCCGACTATCATGGGCTGTGCCCGCGCCGCCAGGCTGCGGGAGCGCGGGGACGCGCCGGCAGCCGTCGGCCCATGCGTTCCACGGCGCGAATGGTGAGGTGCCGCGTTGATGGGAGTGCCGGCCGGCGGGTTGGGGAGCCGCGAACTCCGGTCCGACCGTCGCGGAAGTACCGAAGGGCTTTTTCCGACCGCTCCGTGCCGTCGCGGTACCGGACCCGAGCGTTTCCAGCCCTCGCGGCACTGATCCCGACGGGTTCATGGGGTGGCGACGTCGGGGCCGCGCTGCGGCGTGGCGATGCCGAGCCGTTCGGGTCGCACCCTGCGTCACCCTCGATGGTTGGCGGCGGGCGCGCCGGGTGCGGCGTTCGGCGTACGCCGCCCGGGACAAAGTGCCATGACGTGGCACGCACTGACCGGCGCTGCGCCGACGAATCCACGTGCGGGGCGCGGGCGCAGCGACCTGCGGCCTCTGGAGCGCCGTTGCACGCGTTGGGTGCCCGCGGAGGTACCGTGACGCTCGCCGCAGGGCGGCACTTGTCGAGGCGCAACGCAAGCACGGCTGTGCAGGTGGAAATCGCGGGTATATCCCTATGGTCCGTTACCTGGTTCCGGCCGATGTTAGAACGTCGTCGCTGAGAGCCACGACGTGGCATCGCGGCGCATGATCAAGACCCCGACCGAGTGCCAGGCGCTGAACAGTGCCGCTGCCCCGGGGAGAGCGTGCCCCGGGGCGGCGCCTGGCACCTACCAGGCGGCGTTGCTCCAGGCCCCCGCCGGCACCCTCCGGATGCGGGTCCGCTCAGACAGGGCGCGCCGCGCGGAAGGCTTCCAGCCACTGTCCGGAAACCGCTTCTGTCGAGCGAAAGCGCAGGCTCCGTTGGTGCGGCCCCGTGGGGCTGATCTCTATGACGACGGCGTCAGTGGGGATGATGTCGGGGACTCGGTCCGCCCATTCGATCACCACGGCCGAGTCCGGCCGGGCCAGCTCGTCAAAGCCCAGACCGAGCAACGCCCTTGACCCGGGCAGCCGGTAGGCGTCCAGGTGATACAACGTCAGCCGTCCCGGGTATTCGTTGAGCAGAGTGAAGGTTGGGCTCGTAACCGCGCGCACGTCGCCCACGGCATTGCCGAATGCGATGCCTTTCACCAACTGTGTCTTGCCCGCCCCGAGCGGGCCGATGAGGGCGACGGTCATGCCGCCCGCCAGCGCTCCCCCCAGCGCCGCCCCGAGTTCGAACGTCTCGTGCGGCGAGCTGGTTTCGACGTCAAACTCGAACGGGTTTGCGGTCAATGCACGTATCCCCTTGGTACCAGCGGTTCCAGCGTGCCGTCGCACCGCCGAAGTTGAAGCCCCTTGTCCGCCATGCGCCCTATCGGGATCAGCCCCAGGGCGGCGGCGACTCCACCGTGCCGGGTGTCCGATCCGCCGCCGTCGTCGTCTGCCAGGGCGATGAGCAGTTCGAAGTCCTCACCGTCGCTGAATGCGTGGTCGAGAGGGGGCTTCCCATCCCGCGCGGCGAGCGTCCGGGCGTCTTCATGGATTACGCTTGCCAGCAACGACTCCTCCAGGATCGCCCCAACTCCTGACGCCTGGCACAGGCGCCACAGGTCCAGCGACAGCCCGTCACTGATGTCCATCATGGCGTGGAGCCGGATGCCGGCGGCGTGTGCAATCTCGCGTGCCGCCGTGATCCTGGGAGTAAAGGTAAGATGGCGCCCCAGTATGCTGCCACCCAGCGCTCCGGTCACGTAGAGCTGGTCGCCGACGCGGGCGCCGCTCCTGGTGACGGGGTCGATGCCGGGGAGTGGTACGGCGGCGATCGTGACGTCGACGGCCAGAGGATTGGGCCAGCGCGTGGTGTCGCCACCGACGATGGCGGTGCCGAACTCAGCCGCCAGCGCGAAGAGCCCCTCATAGAGCGCGTGGGATTCGGCGCTGCCCCAGGACACAGGCAGCGCCACAGAAACCGTCGCGGCCACGGGCTGTACGGCCATCGCGGCGCAGTCGCTCAGGCCGCAGGCGATGGCCTTGCGGCCGATCAGGGCCGGCGCGTGCCGGGCGGTGTCGAAGTGGATGCCGTCGAGCAGCATATCGCTCGACACCAGGACGAACCCCGGCGGCAACGTGAGCGCCGCCATGTCGTCGCCTATTCCCAGCGCCACGGCGGGATGGGCCGACTGCCGACGCCGGAGCCACTCAACGAATTCCAGCTCATCATAAGGCATGGCGCTGCGATTCTACCACGCCCCGAGCCGTTCGCCGCGGACTGCCGCGGACTGCCGCGGCGGGGCGCAGCCCGCGTCGCGGCGATCACGCCGTAGCGGCCGCGGGCGAAGCGGGACGGCGCCGGCGTCGGCGCTTCTTTGCGGCTCCCAGAGGGCGCGGGATGTGCATATGTGGCTCGGCCTTCTCGGCCAGGGGAATCGCATCATGTGCCGTTTTTGCAAGGAGGTCTGCTCCGACCTCCTTCCACAGCCCTTCGGCGCGGTTGAACACCCCACCGGATACCATGATGTTCAACGTGGGGTGAGCGCCGACACCGCGGATCAGGTCGATAAGGCGCCGAACCCCCGGCACGCCGCTCGGCTGGGTACCGAAGATGAGGAGGATGTCAGGGCGGAGCTGTCCCACCAGGCTGAGGATCTCGTCGTTGGGCACACCCCCGCCCAGGAAGTACGTCTCCCACCCGCGTGCTTCGAACAGGTCCGCACACATCTGGGCGCCCAGCTCCTCCGGCTCACCGTCGGCACAGGCGATAAGCAAGCGCTTGCCGTTGGGTTGGGAGCGAGGCAGATGAAGCTGAAGCTGGTCGGCGATGCTGCGGTTGATGCGCGTGGCCATGTGCTCGGCGGCGGCGTTGATGCGGTCCCCGCGATAGAGCTTCTCGACCCGTTCCATCGCCGGCCACAGGAGCTCTGTGTACAGCCGGAAAGGGTCAGAGGTCTGAATGGCCTGACGCCGTACGATATCGCGGCAGGCGGTGCGGTTCCCAGCCAGCAGGGGGGATAGATAGTCGTCGAGGACGGTCGAGGATGGCATTAATGTGCGCTCCGTTGGCGCGGATCGAAAACCCAGGAGGCCGTGAAGTCGGCACGGGCCTCCTGCCCGATCCTGGAGCGATGCCACGCGATCCAGCTTATTACCGGGCGTCCGCCCGGAAGGACTGGCTTGGATGGACTCCAAACCTTAACGCTCTTCGCTCAATCATGTTAAACTGAGCAATATAGGAGTTTTTGGCAGACCATGTATCGACCGGCCCGTAAAAAAAACTTGAGCCTTCGTGTTCTCAAGCCATTATCCGCGCCTGCGTCGTTGCCGTTGGGGACGACCCGGGTTCCCGACACAGCGCTCGTGAAGCTAGACGTAGAGGATCCGTATTGGCGCAGAACCTGCGCCTACGTGCGGATGGAATGGGGAACGAAGCTGACTTCGGAGCCTGTTGGATGCGGTGACTGGGTGGACGTTCGTCCCCCGGACACGACTCCTTTCGACAACACGGCGTTGTTGACCGGGCACTTGTCTGCCGAATACTTGCAACGCACGGCGGCGGGGGCTGTGCGGCTATACAGGGACGTCCCAAACGGGACCTGTCAGGAAGGAGACGACCCATGAGAACACGGACTGGACTGGTTCTGACGCTCGGCCTCACGCTGGTGTCCGGCTGCTCGATGTACGCAGCCCTGTTCGCGCCGCGGGACACCACGGACGGTAGCGGCGCGGATACGCAGGCGGCCGCCGAATTGCAGCGGTTCAGCTCCGAGGAGGAGTTCAAGGAGTACTTCGCGCAACAAGTGGTCGACAACAACAGCCGCTTGGCGGCCGGGCCGGTGGTTCCGGAGGCGGACTCCGGCGCCGCGGATGATTCCGCCGGCGGTGCCGGCGGGGATGCACCCGGCGCGTTGCCGGTCGACGCCGCGCCATCGCCCGATGGCGACGCAGCCCTGACCAGCGATGGTTCTTTCTCAGGGACCACGATCCAGGAGGAAGGCGTCGATGAGGCGGATGTGGTTAAGACGGACGGCACCTACCTGTACATCATCAACGAGAGCACGCTGAAGATCGTGCGTGCTGTGCCCGCGGATCAGATGCAGGTGATGGCAGAGATCCCGCTGGAGGGTTACGGCCGGGAACTGTATCTCCGAGGCGATCAGATTATCGCCCTGACCGAGACCTTCGGCTTCTACGGGTTCTACGCCGTTGATTCGTTGGGCGGGATTGCGGTGCGTCAGGTAGCCGACGACGACAGCTCGGGCGACGACGAGGCAGGGGCCGATGGGGGCGAAGGCGAAATCGAGGGGGACGAGCCGTCGCTCATCGCGCCGGATATCGGGATCGTGCCGCCGTACGAGTATTCCCGTCCCACGACGATCGTAACCGTAATCGACGCCGCGGATCGTTCTCGCGCCGTGATGCGCTCGCGCACCACGTTTGATGGCACTCAATCGTCGAGCCGCATGGTCAATGGGGTGCTCCACCTGGTGCTGGCGAATTACCCCCATTACTACTACGACGTACTGCCGTTTTTGGGGCGACCGGAGCTGGAGGTGCAAACCGTGGAACCGGAGACGTTGCTCCCGCATTACACTCGCGAGGACGGCGACGGCGTGGAATCGAGCGGCATGGTGCTGAGCTGGGAGGACGTCTATCGACCCGCGGTACCGGACGGCTTCGGAACGGTCGCAGTGGTCAGCATGGACATCGACAACGGCGCGGCGTTCACGGCCGTGGGCCTGGTCGCCGAGCCCGGCCTGATCTATTCCTCGACCGAGGCGCTCTACGTCTCCAATACCAACTACGACTACACGGGCGTCATGCGGGAGACGACGGACCTGTACAAGTTCGCCTATACCGACAGCGGTCCGGTGTTGGTGGGCGCGGGCCGGGTTCCGGGACGCATTCTCAACCAGTATTCGATGGGCGAGTACAACGGGTACCTGCGCGTGGCGACCACTGTGGACGCGACGTTCGACGAGAACGGCGTGCTGACGCAGGCGCACAACAATGTATACGTACTGGGCGAGGCCGACGGGGCGCTGAACGTGGTCGGAAGCGTGACCGACATCGCCCCGCGGGAGACCATCCAGTCGGCACGGTTCATCGGCGATCGCGGTTACGTAGTCACCTTCGAGCAGCGCGATCCGCTGTTCACCCTGGACTTAAGCGACCCCACCAGTCCACGGAAGGTCGGCGAGTTGCACGTGCCCGGCTTCTCCTCGTTCATTGTACCCATGGATGCGGATCACCTCTTGACCGTCGGTACCTACATTCCTGAAGAAGGATGCACTTGGGACACGGGCGTGCAGCTTTCGATCTTCGACGTGTCGGATTTCGCCGATCCCAAGCTCCAGCATCTGGAGGTCATCGGCGAGGAAAGCGGTGCCTGGTCCGAGGCACAGTGGAACCCCAAGGCCCTTACCAACTTCCTGGAGCAGGGCATGGTGGCGCTGCCGGTCTCGGTGGACGAGTACCGCGCGTGCGATTACTTCGAGGAGTTCCCGCCGGAAGTCGTTGACGACGGCGTGAGCGTGGGGGTCAGCGTCGATGACGCGGACGGTGGGAGCAGCGGTGGGGGCTCCGCGGGCTCCGACGGTTCCGAGGGCGCGGCCGACGCCGGTGAGACGGACGCCGACGCGCCGGAACCGGATGAAACGGAACCCGCCGATGAACCGGTTCCGCCGTTTGAGCCCTACATTCCTCCGGGGTACGACGTGTTGGCGGTGTACACGGCGTCGACGGCCGGCGGTTTCGCGGAGCTGGGGAGACTCAGCACGCGCTTCGAGGATATTGGCTACTACTACGCCTCGTTCACTCGCGGAGTGTTCATCCAGGATCCCGCGTCGTCGCGGTACTATGTGTATGCCGTGACCGATAACGGTGTGCGCGCCGCGCCGGTGGATGGCCTGAGCGCTGCGCCGTTCGAGCTGACCCTGCGCGAGCCGATCGATTACGGCGATGGCGGGGGCGTGGTCGAGCCCGACGGCAGCGTGGACGACGGCGTGATTTCCAGTGATTCGAACGACGATGAGAGCCTGGTCCACGAAGTAGAGTAGACACGATGGAACCATCGGCGGATGGTTGCATGGGAAGCGAGGCCCGGCGCGATGCGTCGGGCCTCGCCGTTTCTACAGAGCTCCGGTTCGTGGCGGCATGTCGATCTGATAGAATAGTGCCATGCAAGGCCGGCCGCCGTTCCGACATCGGAGTTCTTAGGCGGCAACGCACGGGCGAGGGCCGTGCCCGGCCTGGTGATGCGAGGGGAATCGCGTGGGGAGTCGATGCCTGGGCCGCGGACCTTCCCTCCCGGTGCGCGGGCCGGTGGCACTCGCATGGCTGGTGGCCGGCCTGTCGGTGTTCCCCGCGGCGCACGCCGACCCGCCCGCAGCGGGCGACTCCGCGCTCACCCTCGCGCAGAGCGTTGCAGACTTGCAGAGCGGCGGCCCGACCACGTTCGTTTCTGCGCCGGCCGGTCCCGCGCGGATTATCGTACGGTTCAAGCCGGAGGCACCTCCGGAGGTAAGAACTGAGGCGCACGCCGCTGCCCAGGCCACCGTTGTGCGACAACTTGGAAGGGCGGCCGCAGGACGCACCGCCGGCCGGCGAAGCTCCGACCCGGGTCGGCATCGGTTTCCCGTGACGTTCGTCCCGGACTTCGAACTGGTTCAGGTCGATGGGCCGCCGCAACCAGCCCTTGCCGCCTATGCGGCGCGGGGGGAGGTGCTGTATGCGGAGCCGGATTATGTGTGGCGGCTGCCGGAGGACGCGGACGGTAATGGAGTGTCACAATGTGGCACTCACGGCTCCGGTGTGGGGCCGGTCCGCGAGGGCGCGGGCGGCGGGGGGGCGCAGTCCGGATCGCAGACGAGGCAGGAGGCCGGCGCTCGCGGGAGTGCTTCCGGCGGCGTTGTCCCCGACGATCCCGACTTCGCCCTGCAATGGGGCCTGCGCAACACCGGACAGACCATCAACGGCGACGTGGGCGTGCCCGGGGCGGACCTCCGCGCCGGCGGCGCCTGGGCGCTATGGACCGGCGACCCCGCCTTCCGCGTGGCGGTGATCGACACCGGCATCGACTATGGACATCCCGACCTGGCGTCCAACCTCTGGACCAACGACCAGGAGATTCCCGGCAACGGCCTCGACGACGACGGCAACGGCTGGATCGACGACGTCTACGGCTACGACTTCGCCAACGACGACGGCGACCCGCGGGACGACCATGGCCACGGCAGTCACGTGGCGGGCATCATCGGGGCCGCGGGCAACAACGGCGTGGGCGGGGCGGGGCTGAACTGGCGCTGCCGGCTGGTGGCGCTGAAGATCTTCAACAGCAACGGCGACGCCTTCACCTCCGACGCCATCGAGGCGATCGCCTATGCGGTGTCCATGGGCATCAGCGTTTCCAACAACAGTTGGGGCGGGGACAACTACTCCCAGGCGCTGCGCGACGCCATCGCCGCGGCGCAGTTCGCGGGACACCTGTTTGTCACCGCGGCGGGTAATTCGCTGGGGCGCAACATCGACGACTTTCCCGTGTACCCCGCCAGCTACGATTTGCCCAACATGCTCACCGTGGCCGCCACCGCCAACGACGATCAACTGTCGTTCGTTTCGAACATCGGGGCGCGGTCCGTGGACGTGGGAGCCCCGGGGCACCACATCTACAGCACCGTCACCGGCGGGGGGTATGACTACCTGACGGGCACCTCGATGGCGACGGGGTACGCCACGGCGGTGGTGGCGCTGCTGCGCGGGCGGCGTCCGGACCTGGGGTGGTCGCAGGTGAAGGACCGTCTGCTGGCGACCACCCGGCCGCTGGCGTCGCTCCAGGGCCGAACCCTGACGGGAGGTATTCTCGACGCCGCGGCGGCGGTGGGGGACTGCAACGGCAACGCCCTCGCCGATGAGCTGGACATCGCCCAGGGCGCCAGCCACGACTGCGACGGCAGCGGCATACCGGACGAATGTGAAGTCGACTGCAACGGCAACGGGCTGGCCGACAGTTGCGACATCGCCGCGGGCGGGGGTAGCGCCGACTGCAACGGCAACTTCGTTCCCGACGAATGCGATGTGGGGGCGGGGGCCGCGGACTGCAACCACAACGGAGTGCCGGACGATTGCGACCTGACTTCTGGGGTGAGCAGCGACGTGAATGGCAGCGGCGTGCCCGATGAGTGCGAATTGTGTGACAGTGCGGCCGACTGTGATGATGGGAACTTCTGCACCGACGAGTCCTGCGTCGGCTCCCTGTGTCACTGGCAGAATCGCGCGGGGCCCTGCGACGACGGCGACGACTGCACGGGGGCCGACCGTTGCGTGCAGGGGGCCTGCCAGGGTGACAAGCTTCCGACACTGGAGTGTGCCCCACTGTTTTCGATGCGGGTGGCGGCGGTGGGAGGCCGGCCGCTGCCCGGCGGCCCGGCGGCCCAGGTTACCGCCGCCCGCGGCGACCGCATCACCCTGGAACTCTACCTGGAACGCTGGGACCCGGTGAGCGTGCAGGCGTATAACGTCGTCGTGGACCACCACAGCTACGTCAGCGGCGCCACCGGCGCGCTGACTCCCGTCGTGGAGCCCGACCCCGACGCCGGAGCCTTCATCGACAAACAGCGCGACGACTTCATCTTCGGCGCCCGTCCCAACATCACACTGCTGTGGAACACGGAACAGGAGTTCTATCAATACGGCGGTCTGGTGCTCTTTCCCGAAGACTGCGCAATGGACGACGGCCGTCGCGCCTATCTCGGCACGCTCCTCGTGGATGCCTCGCAGACCGCTTCCGGAACGTTCTCCTTCTGCCTGAATCCCGATACCGAGAACGCCAGCTTCCTGCTGGGCTGCCCTCTGCCGTTCCAGCTTCGCCAGTTCAACTTCGGCTGCGCCACTATTTCCATACCACTCGGCGACTGCAACCACGGGCCCGACTGCAATGGCAACGGCATCTGGGATGTCTGCGACATCAATCTCGGCTACAGCCCCGACTGCAACCGCAATGACCGGCCGGACGAATGCGACTTCGCCGACGGCGCCAGTGTGGACTGCAACGGCAATTCCATGCCCGACGAATGCGACATTGCCTCGGGCTCCAGCCGCGACTGCGACGCCAACGCCGTGCCGGACGAGTGTGAGCCGGACTGCAACGGCAATGCCGTCGTCGACGCCTGTGATCTTCTGTTCCACACCAGTCAGGACTGCAACGGCAACACCGTGCCCGACGAGTGCGACATCGCCACCGGAAACAGCAACGACTGCGGGGCCCTCGGCAATCACATTCCCGACGAATGCGAACCGGATTGCAACATCAACGGCAGTGCGGATAGCTGCGATCTGGTCATGGGCGTGAGCGCCGACACGGACGCGAACGGCGTGCCGGATGAGTGTCAGAACGTGCGTCACGTTCCCGCCGACTATGCCACGGTCCAGGAGGCCATCGACGCCGCCAGCCCCGGGGATACCGTGCTGCTGGCGGATGGGGTGTACAGTGGGGAGGGCAACGTCCTGCTGGACTTCGGCGGAAAAGTGCTCACGCTTCGCGGCGCGGGCGGTGCCGAGCAGTGCACCATCGATCTGGGCGAATTCCGCCACGGCGTCCTGTTTCGTTCCGGCGAGAATGCCGCGTCGTCGGTGCAGGGCATTACGTTCCTCAACGGGGCCGTCGGGTTGCAGTTCGAGGACGGGAGCACGCCGCGCATCGAGGATTGCCGCTTCGTGGGCCAGCGCTCTGCGGGCCTGCTCGCCTATTCCAGCCCGGTGCAGGTGCGGCGCTGCACCATACGCGACGTCCGCCGCGGCCGCAGCGTCTTCTGCTGGACGGGAAGCGACATGGTGCTCTCGAGCTGCCTGATCGCGGAGAACCGCGGCGGCGGCGTGTACGTGTATGAAAGCAGTCCGGTCTTCGAGAACTGCCTTTTTGCACGCAACGGGGCTCGAGTGGGCGCCGCCGTTTACGTGTTCTCCGGGAACCCGACTTTCCGCAACTGCACGATTGCGGACCAGAGTGCCGTTTCGGGCGCCGTCTTCGCAACGCGCAGCGAGCTTATTCTGGAGAACTCGATCGCCTGGGGCTCCCTGCTGGAATCCGGCCCGCAGATCATCCTGGTGCGCGGCTCGTTCGCGCGGCTGGACTTCAGCGTGGTGGAAGGCGGCGAGGCCGGCATCTACCACGACGGCAACAGCGTTCTACAATGGGGCTACGGCAACCACGGCGTGGACCCGCGGTTTGAAACGGGCGCGGATCTGGGCGCTCCGGACCTCTTCCTGAAAGGAGCCTTTCGCCTCCGACCTGACTCGCCCTGCATCAACACCGGCGACCCTGGATTCCACGGGCGCATCGAGGAAACCGACGTTCTGGGCGGCGCGCGAGTCGTGTTCGAAAGCATAGACATTGGTGCGGACGAGGCGGAGGAGTTCGCGGACTGCAACGGCAACGTCAACCCGGACGGCCAGGACGTGCGCGCCGGCTACAGCGCCGATTGCAACGGCACGCTGCGGCCCGATGAGTGCGAAGTCGGCGAAGGTTCGAGCCGTGACTGCAACCGCAACGCCGTCCCGGATGAGTGCGAGGCCTTGGGCGGGGCGGGCGACTGCAATGGGAACTCCGTACCTGACGCCTGTGAGTCGGACCGCGATGGTGACGGAGTGATCGACGAATGTGACGCTTGCCCCGATGACCGGTTCAAGGCCCAGCCCGGACGCTGCGGCTGTGGCCATTCGGAGCGCGACAGCGACGCCGACAGGGTCCCCGACTGCGTCGATGCCTGCCCGGGAGCGGACGATGCCCGCGACTGCGACGCGGATGGCCTCCCCGACGCATGCGAAATCGCCGGCGGCGGGGCCGCAGACGCCAACGGCAACTTGCTTCCTGATGATTGCGAGGCACCGCGGGTTGCCGCGCGCGGCGGCCGGTACATCGAGGTGCGGCCGTTCGACTCCGGCGTGCCCCTCGCGCTCCTGCTTACGGGCGACCAGGCGGACCCGGCG
This sequence comes from Planctomycetota bacterium, assembly GCA_016208685.1. Lineage (GTDB taxonomy): Bacteria > Planctomycetota > Phycisphaerae > UBA1845 > UBA1845 > JACQXM01. The sequence continues at coordinate 15,966 of JACQXM010000027.1, forward strand.
GTAGCGTGCGTGGAGCGCTTCGTGCAGCTCGACGGGCAACTTGGCGCGCAGCCGGCGTTCGGCACGGCGAGCGAGTGGGGAATTCCTGTGGTCTCTGGACCGGAAATCCGCCCAGGAACGACCTACGTAGCGAGCGCCGGCTTCGCACGGCAAGGCGGTATGGCGTTCACCGCCGGCGCGGAGGTCACCACCGCGCGCTGGGGCGACGTCGACGGCGACGCTCGGGTGACGATGACCGACGTGTTCCTCGTGGTGCAGGCCTTCGGCGGTGCATCATATCGGGCGCCGTCGTTTGCTACGGACCTCGTACCGTGTACCCCCAACGCCATGGTCTCCTTCGCCGACGTCCAAGCGGCGCTGCGTGCCTTCCAAGGAATCCCGTTCGACGAGTCCGACTGCCCGGGGGTCTGCCCGTAACTCCGCAGCGCGCCGCCACCGCAGGGGGTGCGTGACCGGTTAGCTCGTGCGAAATTCCTATCTTAGCTCGTGCGAGATTCCCATCTCGCACGCCGTGTTCGCAGGATGCCGATCCTGCGATCTTGCGGGAACGGATTCACGCAGGCGCGGGTGCGAGAACGGATTCTCGCACCAGCTGGAGAGAACGGATTCTCGCACCAGCCGGCCAGACCCCCAGCCAGGTCACAACGCGAAGCACACTAGCCAGGTCGCGTGTTCGCGGCGATACTACGGAGCTGTGTGCGCCTCGGGGCTGCCCGAATAGCTCGTGCGAGATTCCTATCTCGCACACCGTGTTCGCGGGATTCCGGTCCTGCGACGGTGCGGGAACGGATTCCCGCAGGCGCGGGTGCGAGAACGGATTCTCGCACCAGCCGTTCGGGGCACGGCGAGAGATTGCTCGACGACCCACGGCGGGCGAGGCAATGGCACACCTGCCGTCCAGGCGGACGACCGATGGCAGCGGCTAGGGAGACGCCGTTGCGGCGCGGCAGGGTCTTTCCGAGGAGGTGCGAACAACGTGAAGTACATTCGAATGGCAGCCTGTTTTGCCCTGGCCGCGGCGGTTGCGCCGACGGTCGCACAGGGACAGGTCGTTCCGTGGACGTTCTACACCGACGCGGCCTCGGGTGCGGAGTGCGCCGTGGTCAACGCCCGCGACAACGAGTTCGTCGTGCTTGCGGATACCGATGAACTGGCGTTCATCAACGCCGCCGCGAACACGCTCGACGTCCTTCCGGACACCTTCGTCGACGTCGACGGCGCCGTGTTCCTGGCGGCGGAGCCTGTCGGCTTCGTATCGTTCTTCGACGATGGCGACGGGGCGCCGACGGTCTGGTGGACCTCGGACCAGGGCCTGGTTTGGGCCGTCGCCTTCGACGGTGTCACCACGGTGCTCACGGAGACCGATCGCGTTCCCGCGGACTTTGTCGGCGTGCCGTGTGATCCGTGTTCCCTCCTCGATGACCCGGGGCTTTGCGGCGCCTGCTTGGACGACGCGGAGTGTGACGACGGCGACGACTGCACGGACGACGTTTGCGATCCCGCCGTGGGCTGCGTGTTCGCGGAGGTCATCTGCGACGACGCCAATCCCTGCACCGACGACGGCTGTGTGGGCGGCGCCTGCGTTTATGTGGACAACAACGACCCCTGCGACGACGGCGACGAGTGCACCGACTTCGACCAGTGCGAAGCCGGCGCCTGCGTCGCCGTGCTCAACCCCGACTGCGACGTCATCGTCGTCGAACCGCCGATCGTGGTGCCGCGAGTTTCCCTCAGCTTCTGCGCCGGCGGGGCCTCGCTTGCGATGTGGCTAACCCTCGCCGGCCTGGTTTCCCTCGGCGCGGCTCGGCGCCGTGGAGGGTCGTGATCCGTGCCAGCCCATGGGTCCAGCAAGTCGTTCCCGCATCGGTGCGTCCTGACGCCGCCCGCGCGCTCGGCGAGCGCCGCGCGTCCCAAGTCGCCACACCCGCCGCGCCGTGTCTTGTGCGTCGCGTTGATGGCTGCCCTCTCCGCATCCGCCGGTGCCGCCCAGGCTCAGGTACGGTTCTGGGACACCCTGACGGACGGCGTGTCGGGCACGGTGTGCGACGTGGTCAACACCGAAAACGCCCAGTTGCTCATCCGCACAGACACGGGGCAGTTGCAGATTCTAAATGCGGGGCGAGACGTCATCCTTGCCGACCCGGTGGTTACGGCCGAAGGCGACGTGGTGATCAACGGCGAGCCCGTGGGGTTCATCGACTTTCAGAGCGATGCCGACGGCAACCGCGTGGTGTGGTGGACGTCGCTGCTGGGCCAGGTCGTCCGCATTGACGACTTCTCCGGCGAACCCTCCTCCACTACACGGCTTCCCGGTGATTTTCGCAACGCGCCCTGCGACATCTGTGAGGTCGAGGAACTCCTCGACGACGCGTCGTTTTGCGACGATGGAAACTCGGACGAGCCGCCGATCACCGTCCGCCTCTGCGGCCGAAACGTCGTGGTGTCCATGGTGGGCAGCCTCATGATGCTGAGTTTTGCCGCCCTATGGCGCCGCGGGGAGCTATAATCCGGAGAGCGTCCATGAAAACCAACCTGCACCGCTTGTTTGAGCTCGGCCAGTCGATCTGGTGCGACAACATCTCCCGCCGGATGATCGAGTCCGGTGAGCTCCAGCGGCTGATCGACGCGGGCGTGGTAGGGGTGACGTCGAACCCCACCATCTTCATGAAGGCCATCACCAGCGGCAGCGACTATGACGGACGGCTCGCGGCACTGCTCGACGAACGGTTGGATACCTACGCGCTCTACGAGCGGCTGGTGCTCGATGACATCGCCGACGCGGCCGACATTCTGCGCCCGGTGTACGACCGCACGCGCGGGGCCGACGGCTACGTAAGCCTCGAGGTCAACCCCAAGCTGGCGTACGACACGCAAGCGACCATGGCCGAGGCGCGCCGGTTGTTCGAGGCCTTGGCTCGGCCCAACATTTTCATCAAGGTCCCCGCCACCGAAGAAGGCATCCCGGCGATCGAGTCGCTCATCGGCGCGGGCGTGAACGTCAACGTCACGTTGATCTTCGGGCTCGGCCCTTACGAACGCGTGATGCAGGCGTACCTGGCAGGGTTAGCACGGCTGGCGCGCGACGGGGGACGGCTGGACCGCGTGGCGTCGGTGGCCTCCTTCTTCGTCAGCCGCGTGGACACCCTGGTCGACAAAAAGCTCGCCGCCAGGCAGGCAGAGGGCGCCGCGGTGGATCACCTGTTTGGTCAGGCGGCGATCGCCAACGCCAAGTTCGCCTATGCCCGGTTCGTGGAGGTGTTCGACCACGCCGGTCCCTTCGGCGCGCTGGCGACCCGGGGGGCGCGCGTGCAGCGCCCGCTCTGGGCCAGTACCAGCACCAAGGACCCGCGCTACAGCGACACCATCTACGCCGACAATCTGGTGGGCCGCGACACGGTGAACACGCTTCCGCCCGCCACGCTCGAGGCCGTGCTCGACCACGGTAACTGCGAAGTCACCATCGGCCGGGACCTCGACCTGGCCCGCGCCGCCGTTGACGAACTGGCGGAGCTCGGCATCACTATGCACGCGGTCACGGAGCAGCTCCGTACCGAAGGCGTGGCGGCGTTTGCACAGTCCTTCGACGAACTGCTCGCCAACCTGGCCGGCAAGAACCAGCGCGTGCGGGCGACGGTGTAACGCGCTGCGACGCTCACCTCGATGAATCCCATGCCCGGCCCGGGTCGGGCGGCGCGGCGGGGCTCTCGTCTCCCTCCGAGCCCGGGGCGCGGGCTTCGCTCACACACTCCCTGGCGACACGGTACAGTCGCAGCCATTCGCCCACCGCAAATGACTCCGGCCGGCGCGAGCCGTCGAACTGTTCGAGCACCCACGCCCGCCGCGGTTCGGCCAGCGCGTAGCCCAGCGCCGACCGCAGCGTCTTCCGGCGGTGCTCGAACACGGCCCGCACCAGTTCCGTGAAGGGCGCGACGTCGCTGCCGGCAAGCGGCGGGTCGTCGCGAACTTCCATGCCGACCATGACCGAATCGACCGTGGGCCGTGGCCAAAAAACGTGAGGCGGAAGGCGTGCGATCGTCTTCACCTCCGCAAGCAACTGCGACATGATGCTCAGCGGCCCGTACGCCTTGCAGGAGGGCGCTGAGGTGATGCGTTCCCCAACCTCCGCCTGCACCGTAAAGCACAACCGGCGTACCTGCGGGTAGTCCGCCAGCAGGTTCATCACCAGCGGCGTGGCGACGTTGTAGGGCAGGTTCGCCACCAGTTTCACCCGGGCACTGTGGGGGGCGCTGGTGCGGATCAGGTCGGCCACTTCCGATCGCAGGTGGTGCTTGCCCGCCAGGACGTCGCCTTCCAGCAGCGTCAGACCGGGGACATCCTGGAATCGCTGCGCGAGTAGGGCGGACAGGTCGCGATCGATTTCCACGGCCACCACGCGGGCGCCACGGGCGAGCAGCAGATCGGTCAGTCCGCCGGTCCCGGCGCCGACTTCGAGCACCAGGTCGTCCGGACCGACGTCGGCCGCCTGCACCAGCCGGCGCATGAGGTTGCCGTCGATGAGGAAATGCTGTCCGAACCGCTTTCTCGGGCGCATGCCGGCCTGCGCCAGAAGCGCCTCGATCTCACGTTTGGTCTGAACCGGCGACACGGCCATGCGGCACGCGATTCTACGGCACGGCGACGGATTTTTCATTCGGGGTCCACGACCGGGCGCGGCAACACCGCCGCGGAGGGGCGTTGCCGGGCGTCGCGCAGCCCGGTATTCTATTCAGAACCTTTTGAAAGGACCGCACATGCCCCTCACGGCCGTGGAGAACGCCAGGAACCTGTTCATCCGCCGATGGGGAGAGATGGGGGCGAGCTGGGGCATCAGCCGCACGATGGCGGAACTCCATGCCCTGCTCTACCTCTCCAACGAGCCGCTGTGCACCGACGACGTCATGGCTCAGCTCTCCATCTCCCGCGGCAACGCCAGCATGAACTTGCGGGAACTGGTCAACTGGGGCCTGATTCACCGCGTGCATCGCCGCGGCGACCGAAAGGAGTATTTCGAGGCCGAGAAGGATGTGTGGCAGATGTTCGAGACCATCATCCGGGAGCGACGGCGACGGGAGGTGCTGCCCATCGTCGAGACCATCGAGCGTTGTCGGTCGATCGTGGAGGCCGAGAAGAAGACGTTGCCCGCCACCCTGCGCCGGACCGCCGAGGAGGATCAGAAACGCTACGCGGACATCCTGGAGTTCTGCGAGGTGATGAACAGCATTTTCAACCTGGTGTCGCGCGTGGGCAAAACGGGCGTCCGGCCGCTGGCGAAAGCCCTGGGCAAACTCGCGGGCTGACGACGGGGTGGAGGCGACGCGGGCCGGCCGCGAATAATGACACCTTCCGCCCGAATACCGTCGGGAAAGCCGTCATCCGCCGGCCGAGCGGCATTCGGCGCGGGGGGCGACAACTGGAGTTTCGACCATGAACACCACGAATCGCATGTCACCGCTCACCGCGCTGTTTTTCGGCATCTTCGGCATCGGTGCCGTGGCAATCGCGGGTGGAACCGCGGTCCTGCTCCGCGGTCTGAGCATAGTTGACGGCCAAGTCTCCAATATTCTGGAACTGGCGGAAGGCACGGTCGAGGGCCTGCCGGCGATCCTGGAGGGTCTGCCGCCGGCGATCGGCGACGTTCTCAGTGACCGCCGTGCGCCGGACTACACGCCGCAGATTGACGTGGCGGTTCGCTTCGTGACCGACGAGCGGAGGGCGGCGCCGCGGCCCGCAGTCACCGTAAAGAACAACGGCGGCGACATCGTGACCCTGCTGGCAATCCACGTGACCGCGGTGAACTCGGACCAGTCGCCGGTGGCGGAATGGACGGAAGTGGTTGCCACGCCGCTGGCGCTGGAAGGCAACTGGCGCGGCCCGATGCTGCCTCATGCGGAGCGGGTCGTGCTGCTGAGCCCGCGGTACGATCTGAGCGCCCCGGCGGCCGGACTGGTCGGCCGCGTGGAGATTTCCGACGTCCGGATTTGGGTCGCGAAGGAACCGGTCGACCGCCCATAGGGACTGGTCGCGCCTCCGCCGTACCTCCACTAGAAGCGCGCATCGCGGCACCGCTGGTGAGTGAACCATGGCGCCGACCACCGCCCGTGTAGTATCTGCCTGACGGCTGGGGCCGTGCCCCTTGCCGACCACCGGTTCTCGAGCCCCAGTGGCTCCGGTCCCCTCCAACCCCGGGCGACCCGTCCACGTCATTCGGCTCGTGGGCATCCCGCCGGCAAACCGTGCGGTCTGCGCTGATAGCCAAACGTGCCTTCGCGGAACGACCACGCCGGGCCCGCCACGGAAGACGGCCATTTTTGCGTTAATATGCGCATTCGGGCTGATCTTCCAACGACTGTGCGTCGTGGGCGAGAGCCTACGAATGTCCGTAACCAGTGCAAACGCCGGAGCGTCTATCATCCGATGGATGCTAAGTCCTTGAATGAAACCGCCGGTTGTGATAACTATACAAGCGTATGAGCGGACGTTGAGCGTCCCGGCGTCCGATGTCGATCGGTGGGCAGGCATGGGACCCTCAGGCGGCGGTTCTTGCGCACCGAGCCACCTCCGACGTATCCATCGTGGATAAGACCCCCGGCTCAGGGTCGCGGGTTGCAAAGATTGGGCGTAGCGGACAATGTGTAAGGAGTTTCCAATGAAGAACGCGGTGAAGTTGCTACTTGTGGCCGTCGCCGGCGTCGGCTTTGTGCCCGCGGTGCTGGCGGGCGACGTAACGTCGGCAGCCCCTGAGAACGCGGCGCAGATCTCCATGCGCGTCGCCCAGTCCTCGGCGCAGCCGGGCGGCACGGTGGCGGTGGATGTGTTCGTCTCCAACGCCAAGGACATGGCCGTCTTTCAGCTGCGCGTCGAGGCCACGGGCGGAGATCGCGGCAGCATGAAGCTAGACGGCATCAAGGTGGCTAAGGAGCGGCCCGACTTTGTGTTCGGAACGGCCGAGATCCTCGACGCCGCTGACATGGTGAACGGTCGGGTCGGCGCCCTGCGCTACAACGGCGGCAACACGGTGGACAAGCCGGCCTACCTGGCGACTTTCACCTTCAAGGCGTCCGACGATGCCCAGGGCACGTTCCGCTTCTCCCTCAAAGAGGGCGACGATAACTTCCTGAACGACTCCAACGCCATCCTCATCCCGCACAAGAAGGGCGCGCCGGTGGAAGTGTCCGTCGGCAAGCCCACCGCCAAGACGCGCGAGGAGGAGCGCGGCGGGCGTAAGTAGTCGCCGCGGGATGCCGGTGCCGTGTGTCGCGACGTTCGCTACGGGTCGTGCAGCGCGGCAGGCGAGGCAGAGGAGTCAGTCGCTCGTACTCCTTCGCCCGGTATGCATCGCATCGCAGTCCGGGCCGTTCGACTCATGAGATTCCCACGCGGGCCGCTTGCGAAGGCAGGCGGCCCGCGGTCTTGCGCGGGTCAACCGCCGGTGACGTAGTCAGCCCAGCTCATCAGGCGACCCGAAGTGGGTCGGATCTCGAGGATTTCGACGAACCCGTCCGCCGCCGCCACGAAGCGGCGCTCGTCGATGGTCCCCGGCGACACGTGCGGGCGGGCGTACGGCTGAGCGGGACGGGCGCGAGTGATGCTGACGTCCTCCCACCGGCCGTCCTTTCCGGCAAAACGCGTTGCCGCCCCCGGCCAGGGCGTCATGCCGCAGATGTGGTTGGCCACCTCGCGGGCCGGCCGGGCGAAATCGACGAACCCATCCGCCTTTTGTAGCTTGGGCGCTGGAGTGGCGGCACTCTCGTCCTGGGCCGTACCCGGCGGGATGGCGCCGCCGCCGAACAGCTCCAGCGCCGCCGCGACCGCATCCACGCCGATCGCCGCCAGCCGGTCGTGAAGTTCTCCCGCGGTTTCCTCCGGTTTGATCAGCGTCCAGCGCGAAGTCAGGATCGGCCCGGCGTCCATACGCTCCACCATGCGAAAGACGGTGCAGCCGGTTCTCTCCTCTCCCTTAACGATCGCCCAGTTGATCGGCGCCGCGCCGCGATAGCGCGGAAGCAGGGAGGCATGCAGATTCAAGCACCCGCCCGGCATCGCTGCCAGCAGCGGTGTCTTGAGTTTCTGGCCGAAAGCGATGGCCAGCCCCAGGTCCGGAGCCAACCCGCGCAGCTTCTCAACGAAGTCCGGAGCGTTGACATCCTCAACAGCGAGGGTCTCCAGTTTCAGTTCGTCGGCCAGGGCATGTACCGGTGTACGCACCACGCGCCGTCCGCGCCCGCTTGCCCGCGCCGGTTGCGTAACTACCGCCGCGATCTCGTGGTTACTGCCCGCCAGCCAGCGCAGTGTCGGCTGCGCGAAGGCACCGGACCCAAAGAAAATCAATCGCACGGTGACTACCTTTCCGGCCGCCGTGGACGCCTGCCTTCGCCTTCGCGAACCGGACGCCCGTCGCGCCGGCCCCTGACCTACTACGCGCTCACGGTCCCACCGCCCGGACCGGATCCCGCCCCGGGTTTTCCCAGGCGCATCGCGAAATGATGGCTCGTAATGTCCATTCCGTGTTTCAGGTAAAACCGATGCGCCGCGAACCGCTGCACGCCACTGTCCAGATGAAGCTGATCACAGTCCTCCGCCTCGGCGCGAGCCACGAGCCAATCAAACAGGGCCCCGCCATAGCCGTGTGACTGAGCGGCCTTGCGGGTAACCAGATCATCCACGTAGAGAATCCGGCCCCAGGCGAGGAACTCACCGAACCGAAACCCCGCCAGCGCCTGAATCTCGCCCGCAACCTCGAGAAACACCAGCGAGTAGCCCGCTTTCATCTGTCGGCGCACCTGCGCGCGGAAGGATTCGGATTCGAGATGCGGGCGCAGTTCCTGCACCACCGGAAAGCACCGGGTGACTTCCGCGTCGGAGTCGGCAACGGCGATGCGGTAGGGGGGCTCGGCGTTCATAGGCGGTCCGTGGAGCGCGGCTTCCGGCCGGACAAAGCGCAAGACAGGGTCGTCGACGCCGGCGGGGTGGTCAAGTGGCCGGCAAAGGCCGTTCCAACGCCACCCGGAGTTCGTCAACGACGGCGCGGACGCGGGTCAGGGGGGCTGTCATCGCCTTTCGAACAATTTCGGCACCGGTCTTGGCGCGTGCCGGTTTGGAACCTATGGGGTTCGCAAGGATATCGGCGACTTTGCCGGCAAGCCCGGCGCAATGCACCAGGAGCGATCCCGGGGCGGGCGAGGCCGGCTGATGTTGCGCGAAGAACCGCTGCGCGGACCGATGCCCGGCGGCGATGGACGCCGTGAGACGGATGTGCGCTGCGACGAGTTCGTAGACCATTGCATCCGCCGATTCCAGCGCCGTCGTCCACCAGTCGATCCAGGCGTCCAGCGCCGGGAGGCCGGTAACGGCGCCGGCGACGGTGTCGGCGGTGTTGTTGATTGTCCGCCGCGCGAGCTCGAGCGCCTGCGCTACGAGCACCCCTTCCCGCGGTGTCCTCGGCACAGGCGCTTCCACAACGTACACCTGAGTTGGCGGCCTGGTCAGTGGCAGTGGCGAAGCCGGGGATGGAGCGGACGCCGGGAACGGCCGGCCCGCGAACCCGACGCCTTCTCGCGTCGTGCTCTCGATGACTCCCCACAGACCGTCTGCCTGGCCCTCCCATCCTTGCCACGCGAGCACCGGCTGGCCATTCTCCAAGGCGCGCCGAACGAGCGGCGCGTAGCTGGCCTCGAAATGCTGAGCAAACTCCGCTGCGCGGTGCAGGCCGTGCGCCGCACGCGGTGGATGCAGGTCGCGGACCGTCATCCCGAAGAGGCTGGCGGCTTGCGGCAAGAAGGCGTCACGAGCATACGTTATCCACCGCGCAAGGTCGGGCTCGCCGGGGACGGCGCAGATCATCAGTGAAAGCCCCAGGGCGGCATGCAGGTCGTCCCGGTCCAGGTCCGTGCCGGCCCGGCGCGCGACGAACCCCAGCGCCGACGTCAGTGAAAAGGCGGGATCGGTCTCGGGATCGCGGAACGTTGTATTCATCAAACGGAAACAGCTCCCTCCGCAGCCCGTTCCCCGGCGCCATGTCGGCGGCGCCTTGCGCAGTTTAGGGAAGCGGGGGCCGTTAGAAAACCAGTGAAGCGGTGCGGACTGTTGTGAGGCCGCCGCGGCCGCCGCACGCCGAACTTGTACGCCGTCTTTACCATCGAAGCTTCGTAACCGGCTCGCTCGCAGCGGCGCTCTTCGGCAGTTTTCGCCGATCACGCGTGACGGGGGAAGAAAGTGTCCTGATCCGCCGCCGGCCACGCGAATCAGTATTGATAGCCCGGATCGACGCGGATATCCTAACCCACGGTGATTGGTCGGCCGTCGCGCATCGCGCGTGGGCAGCGCCGCGCCATGCCGCAAACACGGCGCCGCCCGATTCGGGGCACCGCGATTCTCCCCGTACGGCGGGCTTGCCCCGGCAAAGCGCGATCCGGCGATTGCCGATAATGTAGCGTGCCCGGACGCCTGGGCTCGTCACCGTGCGCCGAAGCCGAACGTATGATCGAAAAGACCTGTAACCTGTGGCTGGAGTCCGCGACGTGGCGCTGCATCCCCACGTCCGGCGCCACCACGCCGGATGGAAGCGCCATACTCGACAGCGGGCTCGGCAAGGAGGCGGTGCAGAAGTTCTTCAACCTCGACGCCGACTTGGGGCGCCTGCTTACCTCCTGCGGCAACCACGTGCACGAGCTGCGGCCGGGGCTGCTTTCCTTCCCCATCAAGCAGTACCATTGGTCGGGTGTGAACCTGCCGATCCTCCAGCGCAGCGCTCAGGAGCTCGCGGCCAAGGTGGGGACGGCCAAGACCCTGCTGCCTCGACCGCCCCTCGGGCCCACGGACCCGCCCTGGGAGGAAATCGCCAAGGCGCTGGCGTCACTCCCCGACAACATCATCGTCGTGGACCACAAGTAGGAAGCGGCGGCCTCAGGAGCGCGGCCTCGTGTTCCGGCGGTCCCTTGTGGCGGAATCCGTCGGCTGACGTCCGCCGCGCCACGGCCGACGTTGGGGGCCGTGCGCACGCTCGAGATGGTGCTACGCGGGTCGTTCCATGTAGCAGATGAGCTTGTACGCCAGCCTCGCAGCGAGGAACTCCGTCACCGCTTGTCCGGCGATGGGCACGACCTCGACGATGTCCGCGCCCACCACGTTCCTCTCGGCCGCCACCAGCCGCAACAAGCCCGTGACCTGATACCAGTCCAAACCTCCGGGCTCCGGCGTACCGGTCCCGGGAGCGTACGCGGGGTCGAATCCGTCGATGTCGATGGTGACGTACACGTTGTGGCCCAGGCCGCGCAGCACGCGATCAACCCAGTCGTCGTCCATCATGCACTGCCGCGCGGTGACCGGCTCCATCCCGCGGCGGGACAGGAAGCGATGCTCTTCGCGCGAGACGTTGCGAATGCCCACCGGCACGACTGTCGCGCCCAGCTCCAGCACTCTCCGCATGGCGCAGGCGTGTGAGTACGGCGTGCCCTCGTAGCTGTCCCGCAGGTCGAGGTGGGCGTCGATCTGCAATACCGATAGCCGCTTGTGGCGGCCGGCAACGGCGCGGACCAGGCCGGGCGTGATGCTATGTTCCCCTCCCAGCGCCAACGGAAACTTGCCGTCGCGCACCACGCGCCGCGCCGCGGCGAAGACTTCGTCGTGCATCGCCGCCGGGCCGGCCATGTTGGGCAGGAGTGGGTCCAGTGTGGCGATTCCCGCCCGGAAGCACTCGCCCCGCACTTCTTCATCGAAGAACTCGACCTGCTGGGATGCAGAAACGATCGCCGCGGGACCGTTACGAGTGCCCACCTGGAAGGACGTGGTAGAGTCGTAGGGTATCGGAAGCACCGCGTACTTCGCGGTGGAGTAGCGTGCGAAGCGCCCTTCCAGGCCGAGAAAGTTGTTCGGGGTCGTCGCCATTTTCTCCACCCGGATGCTAACGTGTCCGCGGCGTACTGGAAACGGGCGCCGGGGCGTAACGTCGGCGGCTGGTCGCGCCCGAGAACGGAGCGGCATGCGAACCGCGGACCACGCCCCTGCGCCGGCTGCCTCACGAGCGAACGCAGCGGGCACGGCCATCACACGCCGCCGGCAGTGCCGCGCCGGGGACGAGGCGTGGCGCGAACGCTGGGGCAAATGGGATTCCCGCAGCAGAACCCAACGCCCGCCGGTCTCGCCGAACATATGCAGGGGGGGTATCCATCGGCCTTGCCGCGTTGGCAGAACGAACGTTCTGCCCATCGGGGCGTTTCGCACGCGAATTATCTTGACATTGCGGCATGAAAACTGGTAGGTTGCTGATTGGAGCGCGTCCCGATCGGATATGGCGGGGCTGAGCCCGGCCATCCCACCCACGCCAATCGGTGCCGCTTCGGCTCTCGTCGTTTGGTGTCACGTTCATTTTGGGAGGTGGTGCGCTCATGCTACGGTCAGGTCTGGTACTCACGCTTGCGGTATGTGGATTATGCTCGTTGCTGCCCGCGCGGGCGTTGGCGCAGGGTTGCCCGTGTGACGGGGATGTCAACAACGACGGGCCGATCAACGTGATCGATATTGCCACCGTTGCCGACTGTGCCCGGGGCGTCAGTTGCTCGAACTGCGTTCAAAGCTGCGACGTCAATTGCGACGGAACGGTGGACTTTGTCGACATGGGAGCCGTGGTTTGCCAGTTCGAGGCCAGGACCAACTGCTGCGCCGAGCCCAACGGCGCTTGCCTGGGTGCCAGTCCGGCGGCGTTTGACCACTGCATCTATACCTCGCCGGCCGCGTGCGCGCTCTTCAGCGGCACCTATACCGCCGACGGGCTGGAGTGCACGGAAGTCCCGGCGGTCTCCGAGTGGGGCATGGTGGTACTGGTGTTCGGCACGCTCACCATCGGCACGCTTTCATTCCGCCGGTTGCACGCGCGGCCGGTTACTTCCGGTCGCCGTTGACGGTTGCACCGGGCCGACGAAGCCGTGGTCACGCCTGCTTCGCGCCGCCGAGAGGCTCGATCGGGCACTCGGCGAACCAGGACGGTCTTGCGCTTTCGGGCCTGCGCAAAGGACCGATTCTCGTCGCGCGATCTCCATTCCCCCGTTTCCCTTACCCATCGCTCGCGGCGCCGCGGCTACCGGTAACCGTCGGTCGAGATAAGCCTGCCCCGGCGCTTTGCTGAATCCGGCGCCGCGTTGCAATGCGCTCCCGGGGGCGGTACAGTGCCTAGAACGGTCAAGGCGAGACCTCCCCATCACTCATGTTCGGGGCAGGGGACGGTTCCGCGGTAGATCGCAGAGGGAGTGGCTTCGATGCCGCCAGGCGGCGCTTCCTCCGGCATTTCGTTCCACTTGGCGACTATCTACATCCGATGCCGAAGGAAACTGACCGCGCTTTGGAAACCGGCACAGGTCTTGCATGCCGGCGGGGCGGACGTCTGGAGTAGCTGCAATGAAGGCGTTGCGTACGCGGTTTACGGTGGCGCAAGTGGTGGGGGGGCTGCTGCTGTTTGCAGCGGCGGTGATGCGCGCGGCCGGGCCGGAAGACCGGCGTGGGGCGCCGGGAGGACCGGTAACCAGCCCGGCGCCAGCGCTGCTTGACTCGGGCAGCGACATCGAGGGCGAGGCGGCCCCGGGCGCCACCGAGGGGGATGATCCCGGCATTCCGGCCGGCGGTCCCCTGCGCAGCGAACCTTCCGGCGAGGAGCTTGTCGCGGTTCCTACAGGCGCCGAAATCCTCCGCCACGTGGCCCGCGACGGGCGGGTGATCGTCGAAGCGGGAGAGCTGAAGGCCGCCACGGGTGAGAAGCTCATCTACAGCAACACCGGCGGGACGCTGGCCTACTGGCCCGGCCGAAACATCCGAGTCGCCGATGATGTCGCCACCATCGCGAGCGAACCCTGCAACCTGACCCGATACGCCATCAAGGTCACCGGTGGGGTGCCGGCCGGGACCGGGGTATTCACCTGCAAGGTCAGCTTGTGGACGGACTGTCCGCCGCCGCAGGGGACGGGTACGTTGATCCCCGGAAGCGAAATGACGTTCGCAGCGCTGTCTGACAATGCCGCGAGGCTGCACGAGCTGGTCGTCGATGTTTCCGCGTCCCCGGTAGCGATTCCCCCTGTGCTTTGGGTCCGCGTGCAGTTCGATACACCGTCGGCGGGATGGCTCGTCGGCGCACCGCCGGAATTGGGTTTTTCCGGGGACTTCTACTATCATTCGTCGGTTGGTTGCCACGCTTGGTTCGGCGGCGGTTCTATCTATTCGGCACTCTTTGTTCAGGTATTTGCTACGGATTCCTGCCCAACGGCCCATGTCTCCTACGCTTCCGCCGCGGCCACGAGCCCGTGGTTGGCGCTCGGGAAGGACGTGCTCGGCGCCGACGACCTCATCCTGACCGACCCGGCGTGCGAGCTCGGGGCGCTGGAAGTGACTTGGCACGGAACTTCGACCCCCCGAGCCCTGGTGGATCTCGACTTGCGCGCCCCCGGAGCGCTTCTCCCGATACCCGGCACTGCGCGACCGGGCGTTCCCCTGATTCCGCATTCACGGACCGAGCATTACACGTTCCCGCCGGGGATATTGCTGCCGAACCCTGTCTGGCTCTCGTGGAAGACGGATCAGTCGGGTGCAGGACCCGTCGTCTCCACCCAAACGGTGCTCGGGGCGAACAGCCCGCTTCTGTACCGTTTAGATCCTGCCGAGCCCGGTGTGTGGCGTGCCTTCCTGCCACTCGGCGGAGCCGGGATCATCGCGGCGCGCGTGCATTGCCGCGGCGAGGTGCCGCTTGGCGCTTGCTGTCCGACGCAGGGACCTGGCGAGCCCCAGGAGTGCCGCGACGGCGCGTCGGCAACGGACTGCATTGGCGGGCGCTGGATCCCCGGCGCGTCCTGCGCATCGGATCCGAGCGACCCGACGGCCCCACCCTGCGGGACGCCTGCCTGCTGCCTCCCCGACGGCGGCTGCGCCGACCTTTCGCCTGCCGAGTGCTCGGCGATCACCGATCCATTCTCTCCCGCGAAAACCTGCGACGCTCAGACTCCCTGCGGCCCTGGACGCATCTGCCAGCCCGACGGGACGTGCGCGCCGCGGACCGCGGTGACGCGAAGCGGTAACTCTTGCGACGACTTGGGCTTCACCTGCCCGGTCTTCCAGTGCTTCTACAGCACCGGGGAATGTCTCGGAGAGGACTACGACATTCCCTGCGGTGATCCCGGCGCACCGGGCTGTCCCGGGGAACGGGTGTGCCAGGCGCCTGACGCGCCCTTCTGCACGCCGCGACGGGGCTGCGACGACCTAGCCTGCTGCAATCTGATTTGCTCGGCGCCTGGCGGCGATCCTTCCTGTTGCGACGCTCGATGGGATCACCATTGCGCGCGTCTGGCCAATCAACTTTGTTCCGTGCCACCGACCAACGACCACTGCTGGGATTCTGAGGCGCACGAAGGCGCACAACCGATTACCATCGACCCGACCACACTCCATGGAACCGCCTATGTCTACAACCGCTCGGCAACCACAGACTACGAGGATCAAGTCCTCCTCCCGTACCTGTCGCCCCTTGCCGGCACGGTTTGGTACACTTTCACCATGGCCGACACTCCCGAGGACTACACGACTGCGCGAATTCATACTTGTGGCACACCGGACGAGGGCACGGTTCGCGACTCCATTATCGCCGTGTTTGTCGCCACTGACCACACGACAGACGAGGCGGCGTGCAACTCGCTTGAGCCCATGGCCTGCAACGACGACAACGGCGCATGCGCCAACGATCCACATCTGTCCGAGCTTTGTCTTTCCGGGCTCCAGGAGGGCGCCACCTACCATATTCTCGTGGGGACACCCTCCGCGTCGGCCCGCGGCTATTACGAATTGGACATCGAGATCCCCTGTCCCGTCGAACCACCGCCCAACGATCACTGCCACAACGCCCAACCGTTGCCACAGGACTCCCTCCCCATCCAAGTCCCCTTCGATCTGCGGGGAACGGCCTCGGACTGTCCCGGCTCACGGTGCCAGCTCACGATGGCCAACGACGTTTGGTTCACATACACCTCTATCTGCGATGGCTACTCCCTTTTCGAAACCTGTAGCCCGACCGAAAATGAGCCTGATCCGGCCACCGTGCTCGCGGTATACACGCTCTCGGATTCACCTGACCCTTGCGCTCCCGTGAATTGGTCCGTCGTTACCTGTAATGACGATGCACCGGTGAGCGCCGTTGAGCACCTCTTTCGTTCTCAAACCTGTCGTTTTGGGACCGGCCAGTGCGACACTTCCGCCCAATGTCCTGGAAGGCGGTGCGAAGATAGCGGTGCGATGTGCTCAAGCGACACGGATTGTCACGTGTGCTCGCGGACTCTATGGCGCTGTGGCTCTGACTGGGCCTGTCGGACATGCGAGCACGTAAATCGCCACTGCTTTTCTGATTTTGATTGTGGCTACAGGCCCTGCGTGCTTACGCAATTCTGCCGCACCGACGGCGGGCCGTGCGTTGCCGACACCTGCGTCAGCTCTTGCGGCTCAGGCAGCGCGGTACGCCTTCCCACTGGACCGGGTGAACGTTTTCTCATCCGCATTGCCGGTGAGGAGGGGGCTGAAGTTGGCGGCTTTCTCACCGTGCGCTGTCTCGAAGGCGATTGTCAGCCGAATGGCGTTCCCGATGTCGACGAGATTACCGCCGGAATTGTCGCTGACTGCAATCACAACATGCTGCCGGATTCGTGTGAGGTGCGTGACCACCCCTCGCTTGACTGTAACCGCAACAGCAAGCCGGATGTCTGCGAAATCGATCAGAACAGCACCGCGCCTGGCGGGCCGTTTCTCTGTACTGCCAACTGCGATCCGGATTGTAACGGGAACGGCCGAATCGACCGTTGTGACGCCACGGGAGCCGCCGACTGCGACCAGAACGGAATCCCGGACGTCTGCCAGATCGACCAGGACAGCACCGCGCCCGGCGGGCCGTTCTTCTGCACATCCGGGTGCGAACCCGATTGCAACGAGAACGGCCGACTCGACCGTTGCGACGCCGTCGCAGGGAGCGACTGCAACGCTAACGGCGTGCCCGACGTCTGCGAAATCGACCGCAACAGCACGGCGCCGGGCGGACCGTTCTTCTGCACCACGAACTGCGATCCAGACTGTAACCGTAACGGACGGATCGACCGGTGCGACGCCACGGGAGCAAGCGATTGCGATTTCAACCGGGTGCCCGACGTCTGTCAGATCAGTCGCGACAGCACCGCGCCTGGCGGACCGTTCTTTTGCACATCCGGATGCGAACCCGATTGCAACGAGAACGGCCGACTCGACCGTTGCGACGCCGTCGCAGGGAGCGACTGTAACGCTAATGGCGTGCCCGACGAATGCGAAGTCGCGGAGGGCTACCCCCCCGATTGCCAGGACAACGGTGCACTCGATGCATGCGACATCGCCCAAGGTGTGAGCCGCGATTGCAACGCCAACCTGGTGCCCGACGAATGCGACCCCCCGTGCGACGACCCCATCGTGAGGCGGGATTGTGAGATCGACTGCACGCTTAACGGTGTGCCCGATGATTGCGACATCGTCATGGGTACGCTGATTGATTGCAACGCCGACCAAGTGCCGGACGAATGCCCGCGCCTCGTTGCGCATCCCAGCGGAAGCAACATCGTGTTCGGAACCGCCGCGGCGATGAGTGGGACGCGTTTGCTGGTGGGCGCCGCGTTCGAGAGCCACGACGCGCGAGCCCGATCCGGCGCGGCGTACCTTTTCCGCGAACTGGGCGACGTGTGGACCGCGGAAGCGGGGCTGTTTGCCCCCGATGGTGATTCGAACGACGCCTTCGGGGCGGCGGTGGACATCGAGGGCGATTTGCTGGTCATCGGAGCTCCCTACGCGCCGGGGCCGTCGGCGACTACCTACACAGGCGCGGCCTACGTCTTTCGGCAGGAGGCCGCCGGGAGCTGGTTGCAGGAGTTCAAGCTGGTGCCCTGGGGAGGCGAGTCGGGTGACTACTTCGGAGTCGCCGTCTCCCTCAGTGCTGGACGCCTCGCCGTCGGCGCGAGCAGCGCCCGCTGCGCGGCCGGGCCGCGCTGCGGCGCGGTGTACGTGTTCCAGTACACCCCGCAAGGATGGGTCCTGGAGGCGCAACTGTTCGCGCCGGATGGCGCACCTTCGGACTCCTTCGGCGCGGCCGTGGCGCTCGACGGCGACATGCTGCTGGTCGGCGCCGACGGCGACGACTTCTCCGGAACGAACAACGCGGGCTCAGTGTGTGCCTTCCACCGAACCGCCGCGGGATGGTCGCTCGAGGCTCAGCTCACCGCGCCGGTCCCTCAGCCCGGAGGCTCCTTCGGCCACAGCGTTTCCCTTTCAAGTGACCTCGCTGTGATCGGCGCGTACGGGACGGACCTGACCGGCGACGCGGACGCCGGCGCGGCCTTCGCCTTTCGCCGCGTGGCCACCGGCTGGGCTTTTGAGACCGAGCTTTCGGCGCCCGATGCCGCCGCGGGGGATCATTTCGGCGTAGCCGTTGCGGTCGACGCGCGGCGGCTGCTCATCGGCGCGTTTCGCGACGACTACGTCGCTGCCGACTCCGGCTCTGCGTATCTCTTCGAACGCGTGGGCGATGCGTGGATCTGGCGATACAAACTCCCGCCCGGCGGCGAGCCGGTGCGACGCGGCTTCGGCGCGGCCGTGGCGCTCAGCGGACATCGAGCCGCAGTTCTCGCCTGCTTGTGGAACCTGGTCGGAACCAACAACCCCGGGACCGCGCACGTGTACGACCTTCGTCCGCCGGCCTGCGCCTGTCCGCGCGGGCCGGTTAGCTGGCTGGACCCGCCCGCGGGAGTGATCGACGCCCGGCTGCCGCACGCTGTAGGCGACGCCGCGCAGCGGTTCGGGATCGACACCATCGTCGTGCAGGGGCCGTCCGGGGCGCCGGCCGGATGCTGGTCGGTCTGCGAGACCGGCGTAGCACCGGAGAACGCCATCATGGAGGTCCGCGACGACGGTGGGGGGGTGTACAGGCTGAAACTCGCGCGGCCGATCACCCCTGGGGAGGCGATCACGGTAACGTACCGAACGGAAGCCGGAGGGCAGACCGCGACATTCTCCGCCCATCCCGGCAACGTGGACGGCAACTCGTGGGCGAGTGCGATCGACATCGTGCGGTTCGTGGATTGTTGCCTGAACGGCGTGTGCTCGCCGCGATTCGGCCGGTACAGTTGCGACATCGACCATTCGGGGGACGTAACCCCGGATGACCTGCAGCGTGTCGTGGATCTGCTCCACGGCGCGGGCGAGTTCCGCGCCTGGTACGGCACCCGCGCCCCGGCGGGGGGGTGTGAGCCGTAGAGGGGCAGGCGAGGCGCCCAATAGGCTGGTGTCACCGGAACTGTTGACCGACCCCGCCCCGGAAGTCAGGCGGAGCGCCGCGGGCCGTATCGTTACCGAAGCAGCATCAGCGTTGAAAGCGGGAAAGTCACTATTCGAGGGTCGATGACCGTGTCGTCGTCGTGGAGCGTAATGAGCAACGCAAACGGCGCATGGTTCGTCACCTTCTCGATGAAGGTCCGGAGGCCCTCCGTGTCACCGGCAGGCTCGATTCGCCGCCGGTACTTGACTTCAATGGGAATCCGCCGGGTTCCTACCGTCATAACAAAATCGACCTCGGGCTCGTCCGCCCGCGCCGGCACATGACTTAAGGCCAGCGAGGGAATGGTCGCAAGAAGGGCGCCAGCCACGCTCTCGGCGATGTGCCCAGCGAGGTCCGACAACCCTGGTTCCGCGCGCAGCGACGTCGGATCGATGGGAACGAATTCCTGTAGAAAGCTGGCACGCAGTCCATGGTCGGAAAGGCACAGCTTTGCACTCCCGCGGCGCCGCTTCAGCCGGATTTCCAGCGGGTCAACCAGGCGCAGCAGGAGCGTGTCGCCGAGAAACCTCAGGTAATGATGGATCCGCTGCGTCCCCACGTTGGCGTGCAAGGCGCGACGCGCCTCCCGTGCCAGCGTGTCGGCCGTTGGCGCCTGGCCGACGTAGCGGCACGCCAGGCGAAAGAGCTCTTCGAGCAGCGGGGCATCGCGCTTTCGACCGCGCTCACCAACGCGGAGGTCGTGTTGAATGACCTTTTTGACTACGTTTTCGTTCAGCTGTTGCGCAAGCTCTGGCCAGGCGACGTCCGAAAGCTGGTGCACGAGCGGATAGCCGCCACGCTCGGAAAACCAACCGAAGGCCACGTCCCGGCTGGCCGCGATCCGGCGTCCATGAGCACGAAGGTCAAGCCAGAACTCGCGACGCGTGAGCGGCTCGGTGCCGTTGTCCGCGAGAAAGGGCCCTCCCAGATCCATGCCACGAAAGGCGGCGACTTCGGTGAGTGACAAGACGCCGGCCTCAATGGTGGTGATCCGGCCGGCGAGGCTGTCCCGCCCCTGCTCAATCCGCAGCGCGGAGCTGCCAGTGACAAGAAGCTGCGTGGTGCTCGAGTCAACCAGGCTCTTGAGCTGCACATCCCAGTCTGTGAGGTTCTGCACTTCGTCCAGGAAGATGTACGTGTTCTGCCCGCGGTGCGCCAGCTCATTGAGCGTGGCCCCAAGCACATTGGCCTCATACCAGTCAACCAGCCGCAGCAGTTGTTCCGAGAGGCGAGCGAGCTCCGGAAGCTCGTCGCATTGCAGGCGCAGGATGCACGCGGGCCGAACGCCTCCGTCCAGGAGGTCCTGGAGCACCTGAAGCTGGGCGATCGTCTTCCCGATCTGGCGCGGCCCGCGAACCACAACGATGGGAGCCAGACGCGAACGCAAGCGCGCGTGGATCTGGGTCACGAGGTGCCGCCGCGTCTCCGGCAGACGACGTTGCGGCTTTGCCTCCCACCAGGGGTTCATGCGGCGGATGTCGAGAACGAGTGGGTCGGGAAGCCTGAACTGTGGGAAAAGGTGACGGTCGATCATCTCTCCCATGCTCCCTGGGGGATTACTACGCCCGTCTCCCGTGCCACCTCCCTCGCCTTCTCATACCCCGCATCGACATGCCGGAAGATGCCCATGGCCGGGTCGGCGGTTAGGACGCGCTCCAGGCGCGCCGCGGCCTGCTGCGTGCCGTCGGCGACGATTACCTGTCCGGCGTGGATGGCGTAGGGGATTCCCACGCCGCCGCCCTGGTGCACGGATACCCAAGTCGCCCCGCAGGCCGTGTTGAGCAGGGCATTGAGGATCGGCCAGTCGGCGATGGCGTCCGAGCCGTCCTTCATGCCTTCCGTTTCGCGATTGGGCGAGGCCACGCTGCCGCAATCCAGATGGTCCCGCCCGATGACGATGGGCGCCGAAATCTCGCCGCGTGCCACCAGCTCGTTGAACACCAACCCCATCTTCGCCCGGTCGCCGTAGCCCAGCCAGCAAATCCGCGCCGGCAGGCCCTGAAACGCCACACGTTCGCCGGCCAGGCGAATCCAGCGACACAGATGCTCGTTGTGCG
Source organism: Planctomycetota bacterium (assembly GCA_016208685.1). Lineage (GTDB taxonomy): Bacteria > Planctomycetota > Phycisphaerae > UBA1845 > UBA1845 > JACQXM01. Next base: position 37,368 of record JACQXM010000027.1, read on the forward strand.
GGAAGGTCTCCAAGACCGCGCGGTCAGTCCGCGTCAGGTCCTTCGGATCGCCGGAAAGCGCCGCCCAACGGAAGGGACCCTGCCCCTCGCAAAACAGCGGACGGACGAAAAGCGGCACGAAGCCCTGGAAATCGAAAGCGTTCGATACGCCCGCGAGCTTCGCCTGAGTGCGGAGGTTGTTACCGTAGTCGAAGGTGATCGCCCCGCGGCGCTGGAGCTCCAGCATGGCGCGAACGTGCTCGGCCATGGAGCGCATGGACTCCGCGATGTAACGCTGGGGGTCGGCTGCCCGGAGGTGCACCGCCTCGGCGAGGGCCATCCCATTGGGCACGTAGCCGTTCAGGGCGTCGTGCGCCGAGGTTTGATCCGTGAGCACATCGGGCGTTACGCCGCGGCGGACCAGCTCCGGCAGCACGTCGGCACAATTCCCTACCAGACCGACGGACAATGGCCGCTTCGCCGCTACGGATTCCGTCGCCCAACCCAGCGCCTCGTCGAGGTCGGCCGTCCAGCGGTCCAGGTAACGCGTCTTGATGCGCCGCTCGATCCGCGCCGGGTCAACCTCGACGCACAAACATACGCCCTCGTTCATGGTTGCGGCGAGCGGCTGCGCCCCTCCCATGCCGCCCAGGCCGCCCGTAACGACCAGCCGGCCGCGGAGCGTCCCGCCGAAGTGCTGCCGGGCGCAGGCCCCGAAGGTTTCGTACGTCCCCTGGAGGATTCCCTGCGTACCGATATAGATCCAGCTTCCGGCCGTTATCTGCCCGAACATGGTCAGGCCCATCGCTTCCAAGCGGCGGAACTCTTCCCAGGTGGCCCAGTGCGGAACGATAAGCGAGTTGGCGATGAGGACCCGCGGGGCGTCGGAGTGGGTCTTGACGATGCCCACCGCCCGGCCGGATTGGACGAGTAGGGTTTCGTCGTTTTCCAGCGTCTTCAGCGCCGCGACGATGCGGTCGAAGTCGGCCCAGCTTCGGGCGGCCTTGCCGCTGCCGCCGTAGATGATGAGCTCCGCGGGGTTCTCCGCCACGTCGGGGTCGAGGTTGTTCATCAGCATGCGCAGGGCGGCCTCCTGCTGCCAGCCTTTGCAGGTGATGCTCGTACCGCGCGGGGCGCGAACCGCGCGCGGCGATGGTTTGGCTGCGGTTGCGGTGGTCATGGTGGGATTATAACCGCGTCGTTACCCGCCAGCACGGGCGACCGGACGTTTGACGGCCAACGAGTGAACTTCCTAAGATGCGCACAATGACCACCGAGCAACTGCGCCGATTCCTGCTTGCGCAGCCGTTTCGGCCCTTCACCATGCACTTGGCCGACGGCCGGCAGATCATGGTCAAGCATCCGGAGTTCGTGGCCGCCAACCCCGTCGGGCGAACCGCGATCGTGTTCTATCCCGACGACACCTTCGAGGCGATCGACGTGCTGCTGGTAACGAGCATCAAGACAATCAACGGCGCCCGTCGGCGTCGGCGCCGCACGGCGTCACACTGCCGCAGACGGCGTCGCCGGCGCGCTGCCTACGCCCCGCCGGGTGCGTTCCCGCCGCCGTCCAGATAGCCCTGCAACATCACCTGTGCCGCCACGCGGTCTAGGCGGCCCTTCTTCTGCTTGATGGTGAAGTCGCCGGGGCGGAGGAGTTCCTCCGCGGTGTCCGTCGAAAGCCGCTCATCGCAGAAGTGCACCGGCAGGCCGGTCCCCAGATGAAGCTCCTCGCCAAAGGCCCGCGACTGGCGGGCTTGTGGGCCTTCCGTGCCGTCCATGTTCAACGGCAACCCGACCACCAGGATCTGGCAGTCGTAGTCGGTGGCGTACTTGGCGACCATGCGCACCTGTTCCCGCACGCCGCCGTACACGGCGAGCGTCGCCAGGGGGGTCGCCACGCGCGTGGCGGTGTCGCCGACCGCCAGACCGATGCGGCGCGAGCCGTAGTCGATGCCAAGGTAGCGTGTGGTCACTTCTTCTTCGGCGGTGGTGGCGGAGGGGGTTCGGGTTTCTCGATCTTCGGCGGCGGGGTTGCACCATGCTTCCCGCCTGACTTTGGATCCGGTGTGACCGGGGGCACGCCCGGCAACGGATCCGTCGGAATCGGCTGTGGCGCCTTAGCTCCCATGCGAAGTTCCTGTATGCCGCAGTCGCTCCAACATGCGGCGGACGGCCTCGCGCTCCGTCGGGTTTTCAACGACTTCCGCCCTGTTGCCCTCGAAATGGCAGATGACACCGACGATTTCTTGCGACGCCCAATCCACAATGCGATCCCATTTCCCTACAAGTACTGTTCCCCATGCACCCGCCGCACTTCGTCCACCAGCTCCTTGATGCTTTGCGCGTCGCGCTTGGTGCAGATCAGCGTGGCATCCGGCGAGTGGACGATCACCAGATCGTCAACGCCGATGGTGGCGATCAGATGTTCATCCTCGGAAACCACGATGTTCCCCCGCGAGCCCAGGTGCAGCGTGGGACCGCCCGAGGTCACGTTGTGATCGGCGTCCGCCTCGATGACCGACTCCATCGCCGGCCACGAACCCACGTCCACCCAGTGGCAGCCCAGCTCCACTACCAGCACCCGGTCCGCACGCTCCATCACGGCAAAGTCAATGCTGATCTTCATGAGCGACGGATACAGGGCGCCCGCCTTGTCCTGACGCGCCGGCGTGCGCCAGGCGCGAGCGATTTCGCAGATCGGTCCATGCGATTGGGGCAGGTGCTTCCGGAGCTGATCGAGCACGGTGCCCGCCCGCCAGGCGAACATGCCGCTGTTCCAGTAGTACTCGCCGTCGGCAACGTAGCGCATGGCCTCCGCCAGGTTCGGTTTCTCGATGAATTGCCGAACCTCGTACACTCCGTCGGCGATGCGCTCGCCGCGATGCACGTAGCCGTATGCGGTATCCGGACGGTTGGGGCGCACCCCCATGGTCACTAGCGCGTCGGGGTTCTCTTCCGCGGCGCGAAAGGCCTTGTCCGCGGCTTCGCGGAAACGGTCCAGCGGCGTGATGATGTGATCGGCGGTGAACACGCCGACGACCGCGTCGGGATCACGGTCCGCCAGGATGGCGGCCGCCAGGCCCACGGCGTTGGCCGTGTCGCGACCGGCGGGCTCGCCCAGCAGGTTCTCGTCCGGCAGCTCCGGCAGCTCCCGGGCCACCACCGGCAGGTAGACCTGGTTGGTAATCACGTTGATCTGCTGCGGAGGAAGCAGCGCGGCAGTGCGCTCGTACGACTGCCGCAGCAGGCTCGTGCCGTTGAAGATGCGCAGGAGCTGCTTGGGGCGGCTGTTGCGACTGAGCGGCCAGAGCCGCCGACCCGCTCCACCCGCCATGATCACCGCATGTCGCATGACAGACGTCCGTCGCCCGCAGAACCCCGGTTACCGCCGGCCGGCACCGCCGCGTGTTGCCGGCCGCCCCGCGGCCGTCGTCGGCTTTACTCCACTTCGTCGAAGTCGACGCGCACGAGATCGGCGAATTCCAAGGCCCAGCTTCGCTTGGGCCCGCTCTGAAACTGCACGTCCACGTGCGTCCGCTTGCCGCCGCGGGTGAGGGAAAGCACCTGGCCCAGCCCCAGTACCGGGTGCCGCACCAGGGTGCCCACGGTCCACTGGTCCAGGTCCTCCGGCAGCCGACCCGCATCCGCCCGCTTGCGCTGCGGCGCGGCGTCCGCGGGCGTCGACCATTCTACCGCGGCCGGCGGCAACTCGTCGAGGAAGGGGCTGCGCACCGTGGCCAGAGTGCTGCCGCGGACGAATCGCTGGCGGGCGCGACTCAACGTCAACACCTTCCGCGCCCGCGTCATGCCCACGAAGCACAACCGCCGCTCCTCCTCTTCGTCCCCGCGGACGAACTCGTCGCGGCGGAAGGGCAGCAGTCCGTCCTCCAAACCGATGATGTACACGACATCAAACTCCAGACCCTTGGCGGCGTGCAGGGTCATCAGTGTCACGCCGGCGCCGCTCTGCTCCACGCTGTCCACGTCACTGACCAGAGCGGCGTACTCCAGCCAGTCGATGAGTGTTGCCTCGGGACGATCCGCCTGGAACAGCGTGGCGGCGTTGATCAGCTCGTCGAGGTTGCGGCGCTCCGATTCCTCCCGGTCGCCCTCCTGCATGTACATGGCGCGCAGCCCTGTGCGGCTGATGACCTCGCCCAGCGCCGTCGCCGGCCGCTGCTCTACTGCCGGGCGGAGCGAACGAAGCAGCTCGCCGAACTGACGCACCTTTACCGCGGCCCGCCCCAGTTCCGCGAAATCCCGGTCGCTCGTGATAAACTCCAAAGCGGTGACGCCCTCCAGCCCCGCAGCCTCCCTCAGACGCTCCAGCGTGGTGTCGCCGATGCCGCGCGCGGGGGTGTTGATAATACGGAACAGCGCCACCTCGTCGGCGGGGTTCACCAGCACCCGCAGGTATGCCAGGACGTCCTTGACTTCCTTGCGATTGTAGAACTCCACACCGCGAGCCACCTGGTACTTGATGCCCTCGCGCAACAGCGCCTCCTCGACGGCGCGGCTCAAGGAGTTCACGCGATAGAAGACGGCGATGCCGCCGGGTGCCGTCCTGCCGCGGAGCCGTTGGGAGATGTCCCGGGCCACGCCCGCGGCCTCTTCCTCGCTGTTGTCATACTGCAGGACCCGCGGCCAGGGCCCTTCCTCGTTCTGCGTCCACAGGGCCTTGAGCTTCCGACGCCGATTGCCCGCGATGAGCGCGTCCGCCACCGCCAGGATGCGCTGGGTGGAGCGGTAATTCTGCTCTAGCCGCACCACGCGGGTCGAGGGAAAGTCGTGCTCGAAGCTGAGGATGTTCTCCAGGTTGGCTCCGCGCCAGCCGTAAATGGACTGGTCGGGGTCGCCGGTGGCGCAGAGGTTCTGCCGCTTCTCGACCAGCTTGCGGGCGATGAGATACTGCGCGGCGTTGGTGTCCTGATACTCGTCGATCAGCACGTAACGGTAGCGGTCCTCCAGCTCGTCGCGCAGCGCCTCATCGTCGCGGAGCAGCAGCGCCACGCGCATCAGCAGATCGTCAAAATCCAGCGCGGCGTTCTCCGCGAGGAGCGTCTCGTAGCGCTCGTAGATGCGCGCGATGGTCGCCTCGCGCCAATCACGGGTGTGCGGTGCGAACGCCCGGGCGGAGCGCAGGTCGTTCTTGGCCGTGCTGATGGCCCCCTCCACCGAAGCCGGCGACCAGTTGGTCGTGGAAAGCTGACAGTCCTCGATCGCCTGCTTGAGGAGTCGCCGCCGATCGTCGCGATCGAAGATGGTGAAGTTGCGCGGAACCCGGGCCCGCTCATGATGGATACGCAGCAGCTTGGCGCACAGCGCGTGGAACGTGCAAACGGTCATGCCCTCGGCCACCGACAGGGCGTCGATGCGCTCGCGCATCTCTCGCGCCGCCTTGTTGGTGAAGGTGATGGCAAGAATCTGTCGTGCAGGGGCGGCGGTGAGCGCCAGGTGCGCGGCGCGGCGGGTAACGACGCGCGTCTTGCCGCTGCCCGGGCCGGCGATCACCAGCAGCGGTCCGTCGGTATGGAGCACCGCCTCCCGTTGCGGCTCCGTCAGCTCCGCCAGCAGCTCCGCCACTCGTGTCGAATGGGACGATGTCATGTCGCCGCTGTATAGCCGGGCGGACGATGGGCGTCCATATCGCCGACAACTGGTCAGCGCGTGACGCACGGGCACGATCTGATTCCGTTTGCCGACGGGTAAACGTCGACCGGCGTGCACACGGCCACGCCGCTCATTGCAGACTCGGAAGCGGCCGGGTGCCGTGGCCAAGCACGCGCGGGGTGCCATGGCCAAGCACGTCCGCCGGAGGCGGACAAGCGCCGCCATGCACAAGCACGTGGAGAAACCAGAAGCAACAAAACCTCCGTGCCGGCCCGGAGTCTTCGCCGGTTCTCCACGCGCAGCGCTCCGCGAGGTCGCGGCTCGTTGGACGCCGCGCATGGCGGCGCTCGCCACCGGCTCGCTTGGCCATGCCACCCGCCGCTCGCTTGGCCATGCCACGCGCGCAAGGGGAAAACTGCTCGCGCTTGCCTCGTTCGCGCGGGCCTTGATAATCGTCCCGCATGACGCATCCGCTCCCAGCCCCGCCGCGCGCTGACGCGACCGAGCGACACTTCATCCTCGGCACCGCAGGGCACATCGACCACGGCAAGACCTCCCTGGTCCGAGCGCTGACCGGCGTCGACACCGACCGCCTGCCCGAGGAGCAACGGCGCGGGATGACCATCGAACTGGGGTTCGCGGCGCTGACCGTGGGCGACACGCAATTCGGCGTGGTGGACGTGCCGGGGCACGAGCGTTTCGTTCGCACCATGGTCGCCGGCGCCACCGGCATCGATATCGCGCTGCTGGTGGTGGCCGCCGACGACTCGGTCATGCCGCAGACCGTCGAGCACGTGGACATCCTGCACCTGCTGGGCGTGGACCACGCCGTGGTCGTCATCACCAAGATCGACGCCGTGCCCGCTGACATGGCGGAGCTGGTGGCCGAGGACGTGCGCCAACTGCTGGCCGAAACGCCTCTGGCGACGGCGCCCGTCTGCCCCGTTTCGTCGCTCACCGGCGAAGGCGTGGAAGCGCTGAAGGGCACCCTTCGGGAAATCGCGCGGCGCATCGCCAGCAAGCCGGCGCGGAACCCCTTCCGCCTGGCCGTGGACCGCGTCTTTACCGTGCCAGGTCGTGGCACTGTGGTCACGGGCTCGGTGCTTCGGGGCGTGGTGGGGGAGGGCGACACGCTGGAGGTCGTCCCCGGCGGCCGAACCTGCCGGGTGCGCGATCTGCAATGTCACGGCGCGGCGTCGGCGCGGCTGAGCGGCGGGCAGCGAGCGGCCATCAACATCAGCGGCGTCGAACGCTCTCTGATCGCGCGCGGATCAGAGCTGGCGACGCCGGGCTACCTTCAGCCGTCGCCTATGATCGACGTGCGCCTGCGCTGCCTGGCGTCGTACGGCCGGCCCCTGCGCTCGACGCGAACCGTGCGCCTGTGCCTGGGCACCCGCGAGCTTCCGGCGCGTGTGGTTCTGCTGGACAGTGCGGAACTCGCCCCCGGCGGCGCGGGCTATGCTCAGTTGCGCGGAGGGGAGCCGCTGTTTACGACCTACGGACAGCGATTCATCATTCGCGACGAGTCGGCCATGCGAACCATCGGTGGGGGGGTGGTGCTGCGGCCTGCCGGTCGGCGCCGGCGCCTGGACGCCGCGGTGGAGCACGAGGCCCTCGCCCATCTGGAAAACGGCAGCGCCGAGGATCGCGTGGAACAGGTGCTGCGCCTGGCGCGCTTCACGCGGCCCACTGATCTCGCCCTGTGTGCGGCCGCCGGCGTTGAGCTTGATGAACTGCCGGAGGTTTACACCCGGCTGCGATCGGCCGCGCGCTGGGCGCCGGTGGCGGGCACCAGCGTGCACGTTGTCCCGGCGGCGATCGACGACCTCACGGCGCGGCTGACATCCTGGCTGGAACGGTTTCATCGGGCGCACCCCGAACTGCCGGGAAGGCCCGCCGATTCCGTTGTCGGCTGGCTGGCGCGGGCGTCGGACAGGTCGCTGGCCCGGCCGCTACTGGATCGCATGCTCGCGGAAAAGGTCCTGCGGCGCCTGGGCCGCTTCGTCTGCCTGCCGGCCTTCGCGCCGGCACTCTCCAACGCCGACGAGAGACTCCTCGGGGAGCTGCTGGAGGAGATGCGCGCTGGGGGATTTCAACCGCCGGCGCTCGAAACCCTGTCCGTCGCTGCCCAGGCGGACCGCAAACGGTGGGAGCGACTCGCCTCTCTCGCCGTCGCCCTGGGCGAGCTCGTAGAGGTCGCCCCACAGGTGTACCTGCATACCCAAAGTGAACAGCGGCTACGCGAGTTGATCCGCGATCTCATCACGGAGCGCGGCCCGGTTACCGTCGCCGAGGCGCGCGAAGCCCTGAATTCAAGTCGCAAGTACGTCGTTCCCTTCGTAGAATATCTGGATCGGATCGGATTCACGAAGCGGATCGGAGATCGCCGCGTGCTTGCGCAAACCGAAAGCCGTCCGGGGAATCAGCCATGACCGCCGACGTCCAACGCCTGCTCCGCGCGCTGCCCTCGATATCGGCACTGTTAGAACACCAGGAAGTCGGCCGGTGGCTGTGCGGCATACCCCGCGCCGCGGTGGTCAGCGCGCTACAGCACACTCTGGACGCATCCCGGGCGAGGATTCTCAGCGGAGCGCAAACTCAACCCGTGGAAGTCGACGCCCTGCTGGATGGCGCCGAGGCGAGGCTGCTGGAACTGTCGATCCCCAGTCTGCGGCGCGTCATCAACGCCACCGGCATCATACTCCACACCGGACTGGGGCGGGCACCGCTATGCGATGCCGCCATCGAAGCCATCGTCGAAGGGGCGTCCGGGTATTGCAACCTCGAGTACGAGCTGGAAACCGGAGGCCGGGGCAAGCGGAGCACGCACGTGGCCGGGCCGGTGGCGGCCCTCACCGGGGCGGAATCGGCCACCGTGGTCAACAACAACGCCGCCGCAACCCTGCTCCTCTTGAACACTTTCGCCAACGGACGGGAAGTGGTGGTCTCACGTGGCCAGTTGATCGAGATCGGCGGAAGCTACCGTCTGCCAGACGTGATGGCGGCAAGCGGCGCCGTGCTCCGCGAGGTCGGAACCACGAACCGCACCCGCGTCACCGACTATGAGCGTGCGGTCACCGAGCGGACCGCCATGCTGCTGCATGTGCACACCAGCAACTTCCGCGTGGTTGGTTTTACGGAAGCGGTTCCCGTCGCGGCGCTGGCGGCGCTGGCGCGGCGTGTGGGATGCCTGGCTGTGGACGACCTGGGCAGCGGGGCGCTCCTGCCCCTGGCGGCTCTCGGCCTGCCCGACGAGCCCTGCGTGCAGGATTCCGTGAAGGCCGGCGCGGACCTGGTGTGCTTTTCGGGCGACAAGCTGCTGGGCGGGCCGCAGTGTGGGATGATCGTGGGAAAGCGCGAACTTATCGAACGGCTGGAAGCCAACCCCCTCATGCGCACCTACCGTGTGGACAAGCTCACACTGTTGGCCCTGGAGGCAACGCTGCGCTGCTACCAGGACGCCGGTGAGGCGGTGGCGAGCATTCCAGCGCTGAGCATGATGCAGGCATCAACCGACGCCCTCGCGGACCGGGCCCGGGAACTGGTGGACCAGCTTCACAGTGCCCTGCCGGAGGAGCGATTTCTGATCTGCTCCGACACCACTTTCGTCGGCGGGGGCGCCATGCCGGAAGAGAGGCTCGCGACCGTCCTGGTGCAATGGCGGCCGAGTATGGCGTCCGTCGATGAAGCCGCCGCCGCGTTGCGTCGCGCCGAGACGCCAGTGATTGTGCGCGTCCACGAGGACGCCGTCTGCTTTGACCTGCGAACCGTGCGCCAGGCAGATTACGAGGCGTTGGTGGCGGCCGTGGTTTCCTTGGCCCTCGACGAACAGGCCGAACATCCATCCGACGGGCTCCCGCTGCCCATCCTGTAGCGTTCAGACCACTGCTTGCTTGGCGCGGCGGTTCCTGATACAAAGTCGCCGTTGGGATTTGTTGTGCCTGTTCGCTGCCCGCCTGGGGGTTGGTCAGCGCGCAAGCATTGTTCGCAAAGGAAGTTAGATGCCACGACCGACAAAGGCCTTCCGCCGCCAGAAGATCAACGCGGCGATCGCGTTTAAACGGGGCGACCGCAAGGAGGCGTACCAGCTTTGGGAGAAGGCGGCCGCGTCGCTCAAGGCGCATCGCGACAAGAAGCGTACCAAAAAGGCGACCGCTGCGGCCGAAGGCGGAACCACCGAGGCGGCGCCTTCCTGACGACCGGCACGACCGGAACGCCACAGCCCGCGCGTCGCCTTGCGAGAGCCGTCGGCCTCCGTGGGAAGGTCCGCTCTCGGGTCGCGCGCCTGCCGCCGGTGATGGTTGCCAGCATGTCCCGCTCGTTCCAGCTTTTCCTGGCCGTCGCGCCGTTGGCCGCCGGCTGCACGCCATGCCCGGCGAGTGTCACCGGCGGTTCCTGGGAGACGCTTCCATCCCTCCAGATCGCGCGTCAGGAGACCGGCGCGGCGCGTATCGCGGACAAAGTCTATGTCGTCGGCGGCCTGGTAGGCACCACGACCTTCACGGCCACCGACACCGTCGAGGTCTTCGACATACCCTCCCGCCAATGGACGTTCGCGCCGAGTCTTCCCGTAGCGCTGGATCATATGGGTGTGGCCGCGACCGGCGGGAAGCTCTACGTAATCGGCGGCTATTCCGGAGATTTTCAGGCGCGAAATGCGGTCTACGTCTTCGACCCGCAACAGTTGAGCTGGTCCAACGGGCCGCCGCTTCCCGGCCCACGTGGTGCCTGTTGGGCGGTTGCTCATCAAGGGCGCATCTACGTGTTCGGGGGTGTGGACGCGTCCGGAACGGCGCAGGCATCCACATTCATACTGGACCCGACAAGCAACACGTGGACGACGGGGCTGGACATGCCGACGGCCCGGGAACATCTGACGGCCGCCGCTGTCGGAGACTTCATCTACGTCATCGGCGGTCGCAATGGCAGCGCCACCGACGCGGTCGAACGCTATGAGCCTGCGACAAACCAGTGGACGGCGCAACTCGCCATGCCCACGCCCCGCAGCGCTGCCGCAACGGCGGCGTTCTCTGGCCGAATTCATGTCGCCGGGGGCGAGGTCCCGCAGCTTTTCGACGTGCACGAGGTGTTTGACACCACGACCAACGTCTGGACGACCGACCTGTCCATGCCTGTTCCGCGACATGGCGTGGCGGCTGTCGCGCTGGATGATCGCATCGTGCTGCCGGGCGGCGGGACGGTCCAGGGACTGGCTCCGTCGCGTTTCGTCGACAGTTTCATCCCCGCCCTCGCCGCTATACCCGCGACTTCAAGCGCATGGCTCGTCGCCGGCATGATAGGCGTGGCCTTTGCCGGTGCCGCGCTGCTTAGCCGCTTCGGTCGCGGCACGTGAGCCGGCTATGGCCGCTCGAGCAAGGTTCGCGCTGAGGTTCTCGCCTGGCGCGGCAGACCGCAAAGGGCGTTTCACAACGGTGTGACCGAAGGGTTCGCGCTGAGGTTCTCGCCTGGCGCGGCAGACGGCAAAGTGCGTTGCGCAACGGTGTGACCGATAACCCCTCGCGTTTTCGGCAGCGAGACCCCCATAGCGCAACGTAACATTCATTATAGGACGTTCAGTTCACGGTGGGGGAGCTACGTTTCGCGACTCAGGTTCGCACATAACCTTGCGGTCAGGGTTCCCGCCATGCCACCCGGGCGGCCGCCTTCCTGGGCCGCCGCCTCCAGGGAACAAACTCCGGCGCCGGGCCTAGACGGCGGCGACAATCGCCCGGGGTCGACGTACAGGAGCCGTCGACTTACCGGTGGTGCGACTCCGCTATCGTACACGACCTCCGAACCGCCTACGGCCGGCGGCGACGATCGCGGATCACTCGGGCGGCCACGGCGAGCACCAGCAGCAGGTTCCGTCCGCCACGAGTCAGTTCATAAAGGTCGCGTTGCTTGGGCCGTAGTAACCCCGCCAGACGGAGCTGGTTGATATGATGGTACAAGGGGCCTGCTTTGGCGCGCGTCACACGCCGCAGCGCCCGGTAGGTGGCCGGACCGTCGAGCAGCATGCGCAGAATCGTCGCCCGTTGCGGGTGCCCGGCGGCCGCGAACGCCCCGCAAACCCGCACAACGGCCGCCGCGGAGGCGCCACCCCCCTGCCGCGCAGTTTCTGCCGGGCGGCTGCCTTGGACCGTCGTCGCGGCCCGCGTCCGCAGACGAATCACCTCGCAGATCCGGTCCCACCCCCCTGCCGTTCGTTCTCCGAGTCTCAGGGCCGCCGAGCACGCGACCGCGGAGGCCTTCGCCGCTCCGCTCGCGCGCCGGTTGCCTGGCCCTGTGGGCTCACGGGCCTTTGTTAGTGCCGGGTTCGCGGTCTTTCTGCCGCGTCGCAAACGTTTCGCCTTTCGCATGTTGTCCCTTTCTCGCCCCGTAACCGAGCTCGTCCCTACTCCGCCGCCCATGCTTTCCCGGACCCTTTAACGCCCTGCCGGATCGTCGTCGACCCGCTACTGGTATTATATTAGCGTATAACATTCTTATGTAATATCGTTCTGTATCGTCGAAACACTCCAGCTCCCTGCGGCCGAACCTCCGGCCGACAAGCCCCGGGACGGCGAACTTGCCCTGCTCGCCCGGAGCGCCTACGATGATCCCTATGCTTAGCAGACTTGGCACCGTGACGAGTCGACCCGCCACCGCAATCCGGCCCCCAAGCCGCCGCGCGCGATGTTTCGATATCCCGCGCGCCGCGGCCCGCCCGCCGATGGCCGCGGCTCTGTTTGGCCGGCGGACAGTCGAACACAGGCAATGGGTAGCCGTGCTCCTCGGGTTTCTCGCGTGCGGCTCCGGTGGTTGTGGCCGCGACGCACCCGCCCCGCCGCCCGCCGCCCAGCCAGCGCCCGCTATCGACCCGAAGCCCCTACTCGTGTTCCCCGACGAACTTCGGGTCACCGACCCCGGAGTGAACGACTTTCTCGACCGGGCCATGCGACTCGGGGCCTCGGGCAACTACGATGAATTCCGGCTCCTGTGGAGCGCCCGGGATGAGCCCCTTTCCCGAGCCGAATACGACGAAGGCTGGCAGGCCGTCCGCACCATCCGCATCAGCGCCCTGGAGCGCGTTCAGCTCGCCTCCGGCGATGGGCCGGCGCCGCCGCGCGCCGACCCCGTCTACGCGACCTATGCCGAAGTCGAGCTGGACCCGACCCAGAAAGCGGGAAAACGCGACGCGCGGCGCAAAGTGATCTGCATGTTGGTGCAGGAGCACGGGGAATGGCGCCTGGCCCGCGCCCCCAAGCCGCTGCGCGAGTGGCTGCGCACCAAAGTCGAGGGGCCACCACCGGCGCCGGGAGCGACCCCGCTCGCGCCACAGCCGACGCCTTGACGGACGCCTTTGCGGCGGGCGGATTCCCGGGTCAGCCCGGTGATTCGGCTCCGCCCCCTCGAGCGCCGTTCAAACGCGCGCGGAATGTCAGCCACCCCTGGCCTTCGGGCACGCCGGTCCCACGGTGTTCATCTCCGGGATCCGCAGCCGCGCCGTCAGGGCGCAAGTTGCGGCAGCCTTGCCGATCGCGGGGCCGCCCCGCACACCCCACGGCCCCAACCCTCGCGCGCGATGGATAGGTCGCCATTTCCTGCCGTCATCGCGTGCCTGGCATCTTTTTGTCGATCCGGTTTGCCTTGAGACATGGTGTTGTGCATACTTGGTTATGAAGGTCTGTGGACCTGGTCCCGGGAAACGCCTCGGGACAAACCTCACGCGGGAAGCCTCGCAGGAGCGGCGTGATCACCCGCCGGTCGGGGCTTCTCTTTTTGCGCACGGACGACCAGCGTGAGATGGGGGCACCATTCCGGTCGATACGCACCACCGCGCCGACTCCGCCGGCCGACACAACCATTCCGTCAGACATTCGTTGCCGTCGCCGCCGGAGTCGCTGCGACGGGACTTGCCGCCGCGCCGGACGACCTGGTCGTACGCCGGCGTTCCCCGTCCACCGGCCTGGCGACGTTTGTTACCGTATCAGACAGCGTGCCGGCCGGCACCATTCCCGTCAGCCGCACCGATCCTGTCTCGTTCCTTCACGCCCACGGGGCGCTCTTCGGCCTGTCCGACCCCGCGCGACAATTGGTCGCAGACCCCGCCGGACCGCGAACGGACGCATTGGGCTACACGCACACTAGTTTCCGTCAGGTGCATCGCGGTGTGCCGGTGTTCTCGGGCGTACTCCGCGTGCACCAGAACGCGGGCTCGCACGTGACCGCCGCCAACGGAGACTTCTACCCTGTCGCGGACAAACTCAACGTCACCCCACGACTGACACCAAACGCTGCGACCGTCATCGCCGCGGCTCGCCTCCCCGGGCCTGCCGCTGTGGAACATGCGGAACTGGTGATCGTCGATCCCGGTTGGTACGGCGACCCTCCGCGCGGGCCGCACCTGGCGTACCACCTCATCCTCGGAAGCGCGGAAGCGGGAGTCCGTGAAGCGTTTTTTGTTGAGGGCCAAACCGGAGAGATTCTCGATCAGTGGTCGGTGCTGCCCACGGCCCGCGTCCGCAGCATCTACAGCGCCGGCGGGACGGCCGCCCTGCCCGGCACGCTGCGCCGCAGCGAGGGCCAACCCCCGGTTTCCTCGCCGCCGGACGTCAACCGCGCGTACGACTACTCTGGCGACACCTACGACTACTTCGCACGAGCCTTTGGCCGCGACAGCCTGGACGATCTGGGCCTGACCCTCGTGCTCACCGCGAACTCCGTCGCCGTGCCCTGCCCCAACGCGCAATGGAACGGCGGGCAATCGCTCTTCTGCACCGGCACCGCCGCCGACGACGTGGTGGGCCACGAACTGGTTCACGGACTTACCCAATTCACCGCCGACCTCATCTATCAGAATCAACCGGGCCAGCTCAACGAGTCCTTCTCCGACGTGTTCGGCGAACTGGTGGATCTGTTCAACGGCAACGCGGCGTTCGTGGGCCCCGCCGGCGGGACCCCCTGGCCCGTGGACGCCACTTACGTCGGCTCGGGCCGCGACTTGTCGAACCTCCGCCGCAGCTCCAGCATAGACGCCTGTAATAACTCCACCTCGTACACCAATGGCGTGCGCTGGATGGTGGCGGAGGACGCCACCGCCTTTCTACTCGCCATACGCGACATGTGGAACCCCACCTGCCGCAACGACCCCAGTACCGCCAACAGCTCGCTGCAAACCTGCGACCCGGACGACAACGGCGGTGTGCACAGCGGCAGCGGTGTCCCCAACCATGCCTTCGCCATGCTCACCGACGGGAAGAACTTCAACGGTCAAGCGGTGACAGGCATTGGGCCCATCAAGGCGGGCGCGGTGTGGTATCGCGCGCTCACGGAGTACCTGACTCCGGCGTCGGACTTCGCCGATGCCTACGTGGCGTTCAACCAGGCGGCCGCCGACCTCATCGGAACGACCCCCAACGATCCGCGAACCGGCGCCCCTTCCACGAGCGCCTTCACCGCGGCGGACGCCGCCGAGGTGAACGAGGCGCTACTGGCCGTGGAGATGAACACCCAGGGCCGATGCGGAGCGAGCGCCGATCTGCTCAACCCGGCGTCTCCGGCCACCTGCACGCCGCGCGTGACGCTGTTTCGCGACCAGTTCGACTCCGGGATCAACGGCTGGGCGGTTTCCAACACCAACCCGCCCACAGACTACAACTGGCTGCAAACACCCGACCTGCCGGCGGGCCGCCAGGGAACGGCCTGGTACTGTCCCGATCCCGACGTGGGCAACTGCACCACCATCGACGAATCCGCCGTACATACCCTCATCAGCCCATCCATCGCGCTGCCGGGAACGATCCCGCAGCCGACCCTCGCCTTTACGCACTACTTCGCCAGCGAAACGGGATGGGACGGCGGCAACGTTCGAGTTCGCGTCAATGGCGGCCCCTGGCAGCTCGTTGCACGAACGGATTTCACGTACAACCCCTATAACACCACTCTCAATACTGCCGGTGCGGGCAACAGCAATCCGATGGCCGGCGAGCCCGCGTTCACCGGCGTCAGCGGCAAGTTCGGAACCTCGCTCGTTAACCTGAGCCGCTTCGTCAGCGGCGGGGAGACGATCCAGGTCCGCTTCGACTTCGGTAAGGACGCGTGCGCCGGAATCGACGGATGGTACCTGACCGACTTCGAAGTGTTTGTCTGCGGCTGTGACGCGGCCGCCGGCTGCGACGACGGGCGCTTCTGCAACGGGCCTGAATCCTGCGTCGACCTCGTGTGCCACTCGGGGGCCGTGCCCTGCCCCGGCACCTTCTGCGACGAATCGACCCACAGTTGTCTGGACGCCGTCTTCTCCGACGACTTTGAAAGCGGCAACATCCGCGGTTGGACCATCTGGCCCACGGCGGGCGGGGATTGGACCATCGGCGACCCGGTCGGCACCCTTTCCGGCGGCGCCGCGGCGCAGCCCGAGAACGCGTTCGACGGCCTCGGATGCGCGTTCACCGGCCAGAACACCACCGCTGAGGAGGGCGATGTCGACGGCGGCGAGACGGCGTTCATCTCCGCTCGCGTTGACCTGTCGACCGCCTACCACGCGGAACTGTCCTTCCTTCGCTGGTTCTTCAACCGCGACCTCGGCGAAGACCCCGACGACTACCTGGCGCTGGATATCTCCAGCGACGACGGCGCGAGCTGGTTCAACCTCGACGCCCTGAACTATCAGCAAAGCGCTAACGCCTGGACCAGGCAGAGCTTCGCGCTCGAGGACTATATGGCGCTGACGAACGCGGTGCGCATCCGCTTCCGCGCCGCAGACGGACCGACAGCGGACAACGTCATCGAGGCCGCCATCGACAACGTAGTCATCGCCACTACCGGTGAGTGCAACGACGACGGAGACTGCGCCGACACCGACGCCTGCACGGACGATTTCTGCGACCTGGGAGTGTGCGCGCATGGAGGCGCGACGTGTGGAGTGATCGTGGACAGTGATCCGCCCAGCGGCGCGATCGACGCCCGGCAGCCGCACGCGCCGGCAAGCCCCGCGCTGCCCCAGGGCTGGGACAGCGTCGACCTGGTCTATTCCGGCGGAGATTCCGGCAGCGTGCGGCGCGACGATCTGGCACTCAGCGAGACCGGTGGGGATGGAACACCGCCGCTCATTGCGTCCGTGTCGCCGCTGGGGCCCACGGGCCTGCGGGTCAGCTTCTCGCGGCCCATTGAGCCCGGGGCGTGGACGGTGCTCACCGACCGGCGAAACGGGCGGTTGGTGTGCCTCGGAGCGCTCCCGGGGGACGTGGACGGCAGTCGGCGCACGGTCGCCTTGGACATTCTTGCCCTCGTCGATTCACTCAACAACGTGCCCGGCGCAGTCCTTCCCGCCTACGCAACCGACATCAACCGCTCCGGCGTCCCCAATGCCCAGGACATCACCCGACTCGTCGACCTTTTGAACGGCGCCGGAGCTTTCTCCCCCTGGGTCGGCCGGCAGCTCCCCGCGTCACCTTGCGACTGACCCGCCGGCCGTTTGAGCCGTCGGCGGCCCGCCCCGCGCCAGGGTTGTGAGCACGGCCGGGCCGGTGGCGCAGTGCCGGCCCTGGCGGCATCGCACGCGCCGCCCTATCCCGGAGAAGCCGCGGCGGCGGTCGTCGGCGTCCGACGGCGTCGCGGGGCCGCGGCCAGGAACGAGTAAAGGACCGGGAGCACGAGCAGCGTCAGCATGGTCGAGGTAATGACGCACCCGATCACCACGGTCGCCAGCGGCCGCTGCACTTCGGCACCCACCCCGGTATTTAGCGCCATGGGGACGAATCCCAGGCTGGCGACCAGACCGGTCATCAGCACCGGACGAAGGCGCGTCAGCGCCGTCTGCAGGATGGCGTCGTGCCACGTGGCTCCGCGCGCCAGCATGCCGCGCAAGTGGGAGACGAAGACCATGTCCCCAAGTACGGCCACGCCCGACATCGCTACGAACCCCACGCCCGCGGAGATGCTGAAGGGCATGTCGCGCAGGTACAACGCCGCCACGCCCCCCACCGCGGAGAGGGGCAGGGTCGTGAGTATGCGCACCACGTCGGCCACCCGGCGGTAGGTCAGATATAGGAGAAAGCAGATGAGCCCCAACGCCAGGGGCACGACGAAGAGCAGTCGCGTCCCGGCGCGCTCCAGGTGTTCGAACTGGCCGCCGTACCGGACGTAGTAACCCGGGGGCAGCGTGGGTTCCAGTTCGTCCCGCAGCCGGCGCTGCACCTCCTCCACAAACCCCCCCACGTCGCGTCCCCGCACATTGCTTTGCACCACGATCCGGCGTTTGCCCCATTCCCGGTTGATGGTCGAAGGGCCGGAGACGATCTTCAGGTCGGCGAGCGTCGACAGCGGCAAACGCTGCCCCGCGCTGGTGGGGATGAGCAGGTCCGCGACTCGCTGCGGGTCGGATCGATACGCGTCCGGCAGGCGCACGGCCAGGGGGAACCGCGACTGCCCCTGCCGAATCTCGCCCACGATCACATTGCCGATGGCGGACACGTAGTCGAGCACTTCGCTCGCCGGCACTCCGTAGCGCGCCAGTTGATCCTGGCGCAGGCGGACTTCCAGAACCGGCTGACCGGTAAGCTGTTCGGTCGTGGTATCGCTGTTGCCGGGGGCGGAGCGCAGCACGGTTTCCACCCGTCGGGCGATCTCCTTGAGCTGCTCGAAGTCGTCTCCGAACACCTTGACGCCCAGGTCGCTGCGGATGCCGGCGATCATCTCGTTGACCCGCAGCTCGATGGGCTGAGCGAAGATCGTGCGCATGGCGGGCATGCCGGCGAGCTCCGCCTCCATCTGCCCCACCAGTTCCTCCTGCGTGGACGCCCGCGTCCAGCGGGCCCGGGGATGGAGTGTCATGAAGATGTCAGTCAGTTCCAGGCCCATGGGGTCCGTGGCCACCTCCGCCGAGCCGGTGCGGGACCAGATGTACTTGATTTCATCGGGAAAGCGCTGGAGCAGCAGCCGCTCCAGCGCCGTCCCGTAGCGGACCGACTCCTCCACGGAGACCCCCGCCAGGCGGACCGCGTTCACCACGATCGCCTCCTCGGACAGCCGCGGGATGAACACGCTTCCGAGGTTGAGGGCCATGACGACGCCGGCGCTGAGGCCGACCGCCGCCGCGGCCAGCACCGCGCCGCGCGCCGAGAGCACCCGCAGCAGCACCGGCTGATACAGGCGTTTGCACTGGCGTACAATCCACGGTTCGCGGTGGGCCACGGCGCGCCCCAGACCCAGGCTCGCCAGCACCGGCATGAGCGTGAGCGAAAGCACCATGGAGCCGGTGAGCGCGAACAGCACGGTCAGCGCCATGGGGGCGAACAGCTTTCCTTCGATCCCCTCCAGCGTCAGGATGGGCAGGTACACGATCATGATGATCAGTTCGCCGAAGAGCGTGGGCTTGCGCACCTCGATGGCGGCGTCGCGCACCACTTCCAGCGGCGTGCGGGACGCCGGAGCCTCGCCCAGACGGCGCACACTGTTCTCAATCATGATGACCGAGCTATCCACGATCAGCCCGAAATCGATGGCGCCCAGGCTCATGAGGCTCCCGGCGATGCCGGCGCGGAGCATGGCGCTGCCGGCAAACAGCATGGATAGCGGAATGGCGGCGGCCACCATCAGCCCGGCGCGCAGGTTCCCCAGGAAGGCAAACAGCACCACGACCACCAGCAGGGCGCCTTCGAAGAGGTTCACTTCCACGGTGCGCAGCACGTGGTCCACCAGCTCCGTGCGATCGTACACCGCGGTCACCTCGACCTGCCCGGGGAGCGTGCGCCGGATCTGCTCCATGCGTTCCTTCAGCCGCGTGGTGACGTCGTGCGAGTTTTCCCCCATGCGCATGAAGCCCAGGCCCAGCACGCCTTCCCCACGGCCCTGAAACGTGACGGCGCCCCGTCGAATCTCGTGGCCGTCGATCACCTCGCCCACGTCGCGTATGAAAACCGGCACGCCGTCGACCGCCGCGATCACGATCCCGCCGATCTCCTCCAGGGACGTGACCAGCCCCACGCCCTGGACGATCACCGCCTCACCGGCGCGGGTGATGCTGCCCCCGCCTACGTTGCGGTTGTTGCGTTGCAGCGCCTCCACGACGTCCATAAGCGTCAGGCCGTATTTCAGCAGCTTGTCGGGCTCGACGACGACCTGGTATTGGCGCTCCAGGCCACCCCAACTGTTGACCTCGGCGACGCCGGGAACCTCGCGCAGTTGCGGCTTGATGACCCAGTCCTGGAGCGTGCGCAATTCCGACAGGCCGAGCGTAGGACTGGTCACCAGGTAGTGATAGACCTCGCCCAGCCCGGTCGCCACCGGACCCATGGCGGGCGGCGAGATGCCCTCCGGCAGCTCCACGGTCCCCAGGCGTTCGAGGATCATCTGTCGCGCCAGGTTAATGTCGGTGGCATCGTCGAAGATGACGGTGACCTGCGACAGCCCGAACTTGGAGAGGGAACGCACCTCGGTAAGGCCCTTAAGCCCGCCGATCGCCTGCTCCACGGGAAAAGTGATCTGCTGTTCCACCTCCGCCGCCGACAGCGCCGCCGCTGTGGTGTTGATCTGCACCTGCACCGGCGTGGTGTCCGGAAAGGCGTCGATGGGCAGGTGCGCCAGGGAGAAGGCTCCCGTGGCCACCAGCACCAGGGTCAGGCCGATGACCGTGGCGCGGTGACGCAGCGACCAGGAGATGATGGCGTTGAGCACGCCCTACCTCCCCGGCTCGACTTCGCAGCACCCGGCACCGATGCTGCTTTTGAGAATTTCAGTCTTAAGCAGGAAGCTGCCCGCGGTCACGATCGGCTCGCCGGGATCGACGCCGCCGCGCACCTCCCAGTACGCCCCCGCCGCCGCCCCCAGCGCCACTTTGCGCGGCCGGAAGGTGTCGTCGGATTCCTGCACGAAGACGAGCTGGCAGCATCCGTCCGTCTGCACCGCGTCCTTGGGCACCGTGACCACTTCATCATCCTCGTGCAGCACGATCCGCGCCGTGCCGAACATGTTGGCACGAAGGAATCCCGACTCGTTGGCCAGGGGCACCCGCGCCTGAACGGTCCGCGTGCGGTCGTCCACCTGGCTGCTGATCCATTCGATCTCGCCCGCGAAACGCCGGCCGCGCAGGGCATCGGGGCTGAAGTGCACCGGCAGCCCCGGCCGCAGCACCACGAGATCGCGCTCATGAACGTCGAGGATCAGCCAGAGGTGCGACAGGTCCGCGACGGTGTAGAGGGCGCCCTCCTCGCTTACGGATTCGCCGACCACCGCCTGGCGCTGCACGACATGGCCATCCAGGGGGCTGCGCACTTCGTAGCGCAGCAGTGACGCATCGGTGTCGTCATCCAGCAGCGCCACCGCCTCCTCGGTGAGCCCCAGGATGTGCAGTTGCCGTTCTGCCACATGCATGGCACTGCGGGCGATGGTCAGCGCCTTGTCCGCGGCGAGAAGCTCGCGCTCGGCGCTGAAGGCGATTTCCTCATGAACCGCCTGGAACTCGGCTTCCGCGGCGTCGAGGTTGCTTCGTGCCGTCTCGAAGGCGCGGTCGCTGCTGAGCTCCTGCTGGCGAAGGCGCTCCTCGCGCTCGAAGGCCGCCCGGGCGAGCTCGCGCTGCGAATGTGCCTTGAGTAATCGGCTCTTGGCGTCGCCGATCTTCACGGACGCGAACCGCTCGCGCATTTCCTGCGTCGAGTCCGTCTGCTCGCAGGAGGCGAGGATGTGCTGCGTCCCGCGGAAGACGGCCTCGGCGCGTTCATGATCGGCGGTGGCAAGCAGATACCGCTCCCGCGCCTCGATGTAACGGCTCTTGGCCTCCGCCAGCGTCGGACTCTCGAGAATCGCCAGCACCTCGCCAGCGTGAACGGTCTGCCCCAGATCGGCTCGCGCTTCGCGGATGACGCCCTGCACACGGGGCGTAACCCGCGCCAGGCGCGTCTGGTCGAAGTCAAGCTCACCGGGGCACTCCAGCGTCGCCGAAACCCGGCGGCGCTCTACCGGCTCGACCTTGATGCCGGCCTTCTCCAGGATAGTGCGATCCAGGAAGCGGACCTGGTTGCGATCCACGTTGCACGCGGGATCATTCCCGGTGAACAGGGCGCGGGCGTCGGCCCCGAGCGGAGCGGGCGCGCCGCCGTCCCGGGTTCCGGCGTCAGCGCCGCGGCCCGGTCCCGCCCCTTCCTTGGGCGGCGCTTCCTCCGGGGACGCGGGCTGGGGCACCGTCGTACCCGGCTCCTTAGGACGCAGCGCCTCCCACTTGGCTTTCACGTCCGGATTGCAGATGGTGCACTGCGTTTCCGGCAGTGCATGTTCACCGCACCAGTCGTTGGCCGCCTTGAATTTGGGTATCAGTGAGGCGTCGCAACGGGTGCATACAGATTCCGGCACGCCGTGGCCGCTGCACCAGCCCTTGTCCAAGGTCGGCGGTACGGGACTGGATTCCGGACCGACCGCGTGCAGGACGCCTCCGGCGGGCGCCGGCGCGGCGGCCGGCGGCCTCGACTCCTCCTTCTTGCAGGCCCCGGCGAACATCGATGCCCAAGCCGATACGATCACCAACGTAGGTGTGAGAAACCACGAAAGACGCATGCACTATTCCCTTCTTCCAATATCAAACTTGAACCTCGCCCCATACCGAACCGCGACCGTAAGAGGCTGTCGAAATACTCCCGTTGAGGTATTTCGACACCTGTTTTGAGGGCACTTTTGCCACTCGGACCCCAGTCTCGGAGGGCGAAAAGTACCTCTTCCGAGGTCGCGTCGACGGTATTTCGACAGCCTCGTAAGGTCGCGAGCAAGTCGCGGAAGTGCGACGCAATCTCGCGCCCATTGATCTCGGTACCCACGCACTGCGTGACGCCGCCGGATGGGAGTTGCGACCGCCAGGGAACGCTCAGCCCCCTGGCGCCGGAGCGCGTTCGCGCCGCGCAGTTTTGTTGCTTACGCGCGTTTCAACCGGGAAAGGCTGGGCAGAATCAGATCAGGAGTGGGAGCGTGCGCGCAGTCTCGGCGCGCGGCTCGATGGGGAGTCCGGCACCACAGGGCGCGCCGGAGGCGCGAGGGCCGTCGGCCAGGAAGGCCGACTCCGTGGGAAAGGGAACCGGCACCGGGGCGCCCAGCAACCGCAGCCACTCGCGGGGCCCCGCCGTTGAAAACTGTGCCCTCGACGTGACCACGCTTTGACACGGATCATCCGGACATCCGTGGCATGAGCAGGGTGTGTCGCAATCGCACTCGTGGTCCGGACAACAGTCCCCGCCCAGCCCGCAGGCGTGGACCAGCAGCCCGCCGGTGCACAGCACCGGCTGCGCCGTCAGCACCCAGGCGGCGAGCAGCGTCGCGGTTATGGGTCGGGTACGGGTCAAACGGGCTAACCTCCAGCTACGCCCCAGTATGGATACCTCCCGCGGACAGGTCAATCCGTGCCGCGCATGTTACGGCATCGTGACGGCCTGCCCGCGGAGCACGCCAAACTATCGGCGTTCCCTGGACGGTCCCGTAGCGTTCCTGATGTTGTCCCCTTGGAGCCTCGCCACGGACCTGCCGGCAGGCAGGACTGGCCTGCGCACGCGCGCAGCATTGTCCGGCGGGCGGCGGTATAATCACCCCCACCGGAGGGCTCACCTATGGCTTTGAAACGCGCGGGGATTGTATGTACCTGGGGATGCGCGGCGCTCGGTGCGATCCGAGGGGTCCGGGCGGGCGAGTTGCAGGTGGTGAGCGTTTCGCCGCCGCGGCACAGCCTGACGGCGATGGTAAACACGCCGATCTCCATCACCTTCGACCGACCGGTGCAGCCGGCGACCATACTCTCGGGAGGCAGCTTCTGGGCCTTCGGCCGCTGGAGCGGAACAGCCCTGGGGAGCTACTCCTTCTCCGATGGCGGTGCGACCGTCACCCTCACCCCCCTGGAGCCGTTCTCCGCAGGCGAGACGGTCATGGTCATTCTGTCGCACAACATCCTGGCAACCGACGGCTCTCCGCTGCGCGGCGCCGGCTACTCCTACCAGTTCTGGACCAGGACGCAGCCGGCACCCATGGATTTCGTCGAGATCGGCCGAATGAGCACGCGTACCACTCCTCTTCAAACCAGCCGAGCCTACGGCGGCATCGCCTCCGACCTGAATCACGACCGATTCACCGACATCACGATCGTCAACGAGGTCTCGAAGGACCTTCGCGTGTTCCTCAACCGCGCCGACTCCACCGGGCTATACGACCCCTTCCTCCAGCCGACCTTCCCCGTGGGCAATCGCGCCAGCCCCTCAGAGCCTTCGGATTTCAACCTCGACGGGCACGTGGACATCTGCGTGGCGAACATCAACGACGACACGGTGTCGGTTCTTCTGGGGCTCGGTGACGGCACCTTCGGAACGCAACAGATCATCACCGTGGGCGGCGACCCGCGGGGCATCGCGGTTCTGGATGCCGACGGTGACGGCGACACGGACATTGTCAACACCAACTACAGCACCAGCTCCATGTGCCTGATCCGCAACGACGGCAACGGCGTGTTCGGCGCTGCCGCCTTCTTCGACGGCGGCACGCAGAGCGAGTGGGCCCTTTCCGCCGCCGACATGAACGACGACGGCATCCTGGACCTTGTTCTCGGCGGCCAGTCCTCCGGGCAGATCGTGGTTCGCCGCGGCAACGGCGACGGGACCTTCTCGCCGCTCGCCAACCAGACCTGCGGCGGACTGGTGTGGATGCTGAACACCGGAGACCTCAACGGTGACGGCGCTGAGGACGTGGCGGTGGTCAATAGCGATACAAACAACGCCGCCATCCTCCTCAACAACGGTTCGGGGGGCCTGAATCCCCCGCAGATCTACGCCACCGACCCGTTCCCGCTGGCCAGCGACGTGGGCGACCTGGACGGCGACGGCGACCTGGATTGGATCACCGCCAGCTACAGCGGCGACTGGCGGATTCATACCAACGACGGTCAAGGGTCCTTCAGCGTGCTCGGAGAAGTGCCGGCGCCGATCGCCGCATCATGTTCGCTGTGCCTGGACTTCGACCGCGACGGCGATCTGGACCTTGCCCTGATCGACGAACGCGAAGATGTGGTCATCCTCATGAAGAACAGCGGCACCACGCTACCGGTGCCCGCGCTTTCGGCGGTCGGCACGGCGGTGTGCGGCGCACTCCTGGCGCTGAGCGGCGCCGCCGTGCTCAAGCGCCGGCGACGATGTGTTTCCTGAGTTCCGGTGCCACCGATCTGTTGTGTCATCGATCGTGAACCGTATCCAGCCGCGGGCCTTCAGCCCGCGCGGCCCCTCGAAGGCCGAAAGCCCGCCGCCAGGGCGATCCGCATACGGTCCGGTCATTGCGAGACACTACACGAGCGCGGGAACCTGAGTTCCTGACCAGACCCCCAGGGGCACGAGGGACACGGAGCCGAATGACTCGGAGGGTGAGATTCCCTGCGGGATGACTCACAGCACGACGACAACAAACTGTTGGCCGTGGAGCCGAATGATCCGCACCGGCCAAGGCACCAAGTACTTTGGCTTCGTGGTCCTCGTGACCCTCGTGGTGAGAAACGCGGGCTAACGGGCCAGCAGGACCATGGCGTGTTGCTGAGCGATCCCCGCCAGGGAGGCCCGCTCTACCATCAACGTCTTCCCCACCTCGACGACCAGCATTCCCGCACCGTGCCGCGCGAGGTTGGCGATGGTCTCGGGGCCGATGGTGGGCACGTCGAAGCGCATGTCCTGGTTGGGTTTGGCAACCTTAATCAGCGTCCACCCGCCCTGGGGGCAGAGTTGACCGGCACGTGCGATCATCTGGTCCGTGCCCTCGATCGCCTCCACGGCGATGACCTCCGTCTCCTTCACCGCGATCGCCTGGCCGATGTCCAACCGCGCGATCTCCTTGGCGATGGGCCAGCCGAACTCGATGTCGCGCATCTGCTGCAGCGTGGGCTGCCGCTGCGTGAGCACGCCCTCGGGCGCGAGGTCCTCGGCGCAGTAACGAACGCAGTCCTGCATGATGATCCCGTGTCTGGCGAACTCCCGGGCTACGGCCGCCAGCACCGTGTCGTTGCGCTTGTCCGGAATCTCGCGAAACCAGATGCGCAGCGCTGTAAGGTCCGGCATGAGGCGCAGCAGCCGCAGGCGGCCGTACATGCTCGACTTGCGCACCGAGCCCGCCAGGATGACGCCGTCCGCCCGGGCACGCTTTAGCAGGCGAATCCACCGCCCGATCCGCGCCAGGCCCGCCCAGTGGAAATCGTCCGCGGCGGACGCGATCGCCGCGTCCACGAAACCGCGAAGGCCGACAACCGTCACGTGACAGCCGCGCCGCTTGGCGCCATCGAGCACCATGAAAGGGAAGCGGCCCGCTCCGGCGATGATCCCGATCCGCGTCGCATCCTTCGCCTCCGCCATGGCTCAGCCGCTCGCCACGCCCAGCTTCTCGCGCAACTCTTCCACCTGGCGCTCCAGCTCCCTGACCCGCCGGACCCACTCAGGAAGCCGCTGCATGGCCAGTAGGGCGCGCTTGGCGTCCCCCGCGTCGATCGCGGGCGAGCCGAACATCTTGGCGTGGTCCGGAACGTCGCCGGAAATGCCGGACTGCGCGCCGACCGATACCTCGTCGCCGATGGCCAGGTGCCCGGCGACGCCCACCTGCCCTGCCAGCGTCACGTGCCGCCCGACGGTGACCGATCCGGCTACGCCCACCAGCCCGACGAACATGCAATCCGCACCGACCTTGGTCCCGTGACCGATCACCACCACGTTGCCGAACTTGGTGCCGGTCCCGACCTCGGTGCGGCCGAGGGTGGCGCGATCAATGGTGCAGTTGGCGCCGATCTCCACGTCGTCTCCGAGCACGGCACGCCCCACCTGCGGAATCTTGACCCACTTGCCATCCAGGGGCGCGTAGCCCAGTCCGTCCTCGCCGACCACCGAACCGGCGTGGATCGTCACGCGGTTGCCGAGGACGCAATGGTCGTAAACAACGACGTTGGGGTAGAGCGTGCAATCATGACCCAGGTGGGCGCCGTCGGCAACATAGCAACCGGGGTAGAGGGTGCAGTTGTCTCCGATGACGACTTCCGCCGCGATGGTCACGCCGGGGGCGATGTTGGGACGAGCGCCGATTCGAGCGCTGGGGTGGATACCGGCCCCCGGACTGCGGCCCCATTGCGGGTGGCGGCGGTAGCCGTGAATGGACACGATCGCGACCGCCACGGCGGCGTAAGGATCGGCACACCGCAGCGCCGAAAGCCGCGACGGCACGTCCACCCCCGGTTTGACGAGAATCGCCGAGGCCCGCGTCTGCGCGACCGCGGCGGCGTACTTGGGATTCGAGAGGAACGTGATCTCGCCCTCGGCGGCGTCCTCGAGGGTGTTTACCGCGCGGACTGCCCGATCCTCGCCGTCGAGCTGCGCGGCAAAGCCGTGATCGGCAAGCACGCGACAGAGTTCAGAAAGTCGCCGTTCGGCCACCTGGTGCCCCCGCTTGCCGTCGGAGCCGACCGCGGCAGGCCGAACCGGGTAGTCGCAGGGCGCGCTTGGGGATTACCGTGACCGTCACGCCCTTCCGGTTGCCGCCGCGGAGACAGCGCAGCGGCGGCATTGTACGAAGGCGCTTTTCGCG
Organism: Planctomycetota bacterium; assembly: GCA_016208685.1. Classification (GTDB taxonomy): domain Bacteria; phylum Planctomycetota; class Phycisphaerae; order UBA1845; family UBA1845; genus JACQXM01. The sequence continues at coordinate 64,506 of JACQXM010000027.1, forward strand.
GTGTCAAACGGACTAAACAGCGCCGCCCGCTCTAGTTGGCCCCAGGTTTAGGCTTGGCGTCGTCGGACTTCGAGGTTGTTTCTTCGAATCGCCCTCCGACATGCGTGGCCAGGAACTTCTCGGCGCGGCCGTAGAAATCCAGCCGGTTCTCCGGACGCGCGAACCCGTGTCCCTCGTCCGGGTACTCGACGTACTCCACAACCTTGCCCGCCTTCTTGAGGGCCTCGACGATCTGCTGCGATTCCGCCTTCTTCACCCGCGGGTCGTTGGCTCCCTGAGCGATAAGCAGCGGCTTCTTGATCTGGTCGACCTTGAACAAAGGCGAGCGGGATTTGAGGAATTCCGCGTCCTTCTCCGGGTGTCCCACGCGATCCCAGAGGATGGACTCGATCGGCTTCCAGTAGGGCGGGATGGTCTCCATGAAGGTGATGAGGTTGCTGGGACCCACGATGTCCACGCCGCAGCAGAACACGTCAGGCGTGAAGGTCAACCCCACGAGCGTGGCGTACCCGCCGTACGAGCCGCCGTAGATAGCCACTCGCTTGGGATCGGCGATTCCTTCGGCGATCGCCCAGTTCACCGCGTCGATGAGGTCGTCGTGCATCTTGCCGGCCCACTCGCGGTTCGCGGCGTTCAGAAACTTCTTACCGTAGCCCGTCGAGCCGCGGTAGTTGACCTGCAAGCACGCGTACCCGCGATTGGCAAGCCACTGGGCCTCGCCGTCATAGCCCCATGAATCGCGCGCCCACGGTCCGCCGTGCACGTTGAGCACCAAGGGCAGGTTCTTGCCCGGAACGCCGACGGGGAGCGTAAGGTATCCGTTTACCACCAGGCCGTCGCGGGCCTTGATGCTCACGGGCTTCATGTTGGCAAGCTGGAGCTTTTCCAGCGCAGCGCGATTGCTGAACAGCAGGTCGGCCTTCTTGGTTTTGCGATCGTAGGCATAGTAATAGACCGGACCGTTGTCGGTGTTGTAGTAAACCAACCAGGTCTGATCGGCGTGGTCACGGTTGATGAGACCGAAGTCTCCCGCCCGGACCCGTTCCAGCGCGGCAAAGTCCTCGGCGATCGTGGGGTCGAGCACCTTCCAGGTGGTCCGCTGCTTGTTGAAACCGACGGCCTGAATGGTGTACTTCGTGGGGTGAACGACCACGTCTTCCACGTCCGCCTCGTCGTCGGAAGCCAGTACTTTCTCCTTGCCCGATGCCAGATCGAGTTCACGAAGCTGGCTGGTGTTGCTGCCCGCGCTGCTGATGATGTACATCCCCTTGCCGTCGGGCGTGAAGGCGACAGGACCGCTGGATAGCGCGTCCTGCGGATCCCAGGTTGCCAGGGTGCGCCAGGCGGAGTCCTTCGTTTCGCGCACTTCGAGGCTGGTGCTGGACGTCGACGCGATCTTCATGGCCCCGCGGACCTGAAAATGCTGGTCGGCGACCCAGTTGATGAAGCCGGCGTCATTCTGCGCTTCGAGCGTCAGCTTGCCGGTCTTCAAGTCCGCACGATAGACGTCGTGCAGTTGGGGATTACGGTTGTTGATGGCAAGCAGGATCTCGTTAGGAAATGCCGGCTCCGCCGCGGTCACCCGCGCCTGGACGCCGTCGAACGGCGTTAGGTCCTTCTCTTCATTGGTCCCCAGGGTGACGCAGTAGATGTGCCAGTTTTCGTCACCGCCTTTGTCCTGCACGTACAGAATCTGCTCGTTATTCTCCGCCCAGAAGAAGGAGCGGATGCCGCGGATGCGGTCCTTGGTGACGACGCGGTCGTCCGACTTGCCCACCGTGCGAATCCACACGTTGAGCACGCCCTGGTCCGGCGCGATGTAGCCCAGCCTCTTGCCGTCCGGGGAGATCTTCGGGCTCATCTTGTCCGGGTTGCCGAACAGCACCTCCCGGGGAATGAGCGGCGGGAGCTCCGCCCGAACCGGTCCTGTGAAACCCGCCACCGCCGCGCCGACCACCATCCAGTTCACTTTCCTGCTCATCCGATGCACCTCGCTGTTAGAGCCGCTGCGTTTCACCCGCTTGTCCCCTGCCGTCACGCCCCCGCGCCCCACCCACTGCGGGCGGGTCGTCGCTCACCAACAGAAGCGACGTACCTGTGTCATCGACCTTTGACGCCGGCAGCGTCGCGGGACGAGGCATCGAGCCGTTCCATACTATGAAGGCGGCCGCCGGTTGTGGAACCGCAATGGTGTGCGATGTTGTCAGAACTTGTGCCGCCGGAGTACGGGGGTGTCCCTAGAGCCCAAGGCGAAACTCGTGGCCTGGGCTTCCAGCCCACGGCTTCACGGGCCGGATGCCCGTGCCACATATGACGCCGGCGCATCGCGGCAAGCCGCCGGGGGCAAGCGACGGCGGTGCGGCCGCAGCGCCGGCCGGGGTCAGGGCGTCGGTTGCGGCTTGCCGTCTCGGTATTCAAGTTGCTGAACGATGTTGCCGTCCTCGTCCCACATGGTGAACAGGCCCTGACGCACGCCGCTTACGTACTCCACCTGCATTCGCTTGTTGCCATTGGGATGCCAGGTCGTGAAGAAGCCGTTGTAGGCGCCGCGCTCCATGGTGAACTCCGTGGCCTTGGTGCCGTCGGGGAACCACTCCGTCCACACGCCGTCGCCGGCACCGTAGTAGTGCCCGCCGACGCTGCGCTTCTCACCGCTTTCGAACCACGCCCTCCGCGGGCCGTGCTGCACCCCGCAATCGTAGCCGATCTCCAGCTTCTTGTTGCCGTTCCCGTACCACTCGGTCCATGTGCCGTGGAACACCTCGCGACCGTCCGGCACCTGCACCACCTGCCAGCGCCGCAGCAGCGTGCCGTCGTCGGACTTGGTTTCCCTTGTGGCCACTTCCAGGCCCGTGCACTCCGTGATGGGCGCGCCGGCGTCCCGATCGGCATTGCCGGGCGCTCCCCTGGGTGCCGCGCAACCAGCCAGGCAGGCGAGGCACGTCGCCGCCAGGATCTCCCACCGATGTGTCGCTGCCATGTGCCGTCCTTTCGTTGCGCCGCCAACGTGCGCGCCTTCGCCGCGAAACATAGCATGGAGCCGAAGCGCCACAGCGTCAAGACGGCAGCCGTGTGCGCACGCCGCCGACGGTGCGCCGCACGACATCGCCCAAACGCCCTCGGCACCGGTTGAACCAGGGTCGATAATCCAAAGCACACCCAACCCGCACCGGCGCCGCCGCTGGCTCCGGGGCGCGGATTCCGCTGCCGATAAGCAAGGTGGTCCGCGATCTGCCCCGAGCGTATCTGGGGCCGCCGAGCGACTTCCTTTCGGCGGGCGGCGTACGCCGGGAGTTGCGCGCCCTCGGCGTAGTGCTGCTTCGGACCTGACGGGTCCCCGCCCCACGGGCGACGGCTACCGGCGCGCGGCCACTCGCGCCCGGGAACGGTGGACAGCCCACCCCGGCCGCAGCTCACCGCCCGGCATCGGGCGCCGGACGGACCGGAGCGTTGCCAATCGCTCCGGAGGCATTCAGGCATGGTGTCCCATCGACTACCCGCTGCATTCGCCTTTCTCCCGCGGCAGGAGAACCTGGCCACGGACGCAGCGCTCGTCGAGGCGCTCCCCCATCTGGAGGGCAGCGCCGAGCGCGCCGCCTTCGAGATCCTCCTTCAGCGCGGACATGTACCCAGCTTAGCCGCCGTCATCACCGGGTTCCCCTCCGCCAGCGGATCGCTTCAGGCGCTCATGGTCGACCACATCGGCGAGCTGTCCGCCTCCGTGCGCTCCGTGGTCGGGTCGGGGAAGGCGGCGCAGCGCATCGCCGGCATGGACCTGATTGTCCACGCCCGTTCGGGGCGCCTGGCGTACCTGCTCGCCGACGCCCTTCGCGTACGCTGCCACCGCACGCGAGAGTCGGCCGCCGCGGCGCTTCTGGGACTGACCGAGGGTCTGCTGGCACACCTTCAATCGTCGACGGCGGAGCACCTGGCGGAGCTGCTGCACGAGGTAGAGGCGTTGGCGGACGCCCTCCAAAAAGCCGTCTGGCGCTGGGAGATTCACTATCAGCCCAAGGCGCTCGCAGCAGCGATGATGCTCGCCGAGCGCACGGAGCCGACCATTCGGCGCAAACTCGCGCAACGGCGCAGCAAGATCGCCCGCGCCCTAAGCGAACTGATGGAGACCACGACGGAACCACGATTTGCGGGCTTCCTGGTTCGCGCCCTGACCATGCCGCCGCTCCGCGCTGCGGCGACGCGATGCCTCGCCCGCGCCGCCGACCCCGCCCTGCGAGTCGCCGTGCTGGCGCAGTCATGGCTGCTCGCCGATCCGGAAGTCGAACGCGGCGCCCGTTACCTGCGTGACCTGCCCTGGCTGTGCGAGGTGGACGGCGCGGCGGGGGGAGGCGCGGTGCCCCCGGAGGCAATCGTTCGATGGCTGAGCGCGGCGTGCGGAACTTCCGAGTGGCGGCTGGAGAGGTTGCGCGGCGCGCTCACTTCGCCTTCCGAGGAAACCCGGCGGAGCGCGTTCTGGCAACTCACCCGGGAAGACAATCCTGCGGCGACCGACCTGCTGAAGTCGCTGGCCATCCGCGAGGACGATCCACTGGCACGAGTGGCCCTGCGCGAGCTGCACCGCCGCGGGCAAGCGGACGCCCCCGCTCCGGCGCCTCAACCCAGCGCGCCGGAGGCCGCGTCAACGGTCCGCCCCACCTGGGAACGTTACTGGCACGCGGCAGACGGGTCGGCGCGACGGGAGGCGCGCGGCGGGTTGCGGGAGCTTGTCCGGCAGCACCGGCCGGAGCTCGTGACGGCGCTGCGCGGCAAGCTCTCCAGCAACGATGCCGCCGATCGCGCCCGCGCCCTCCGCGCCGTGCTGGACCTGGACCTCGCCACCGACGTGGAAGAGCACCTGTTGCGGCTGGTGCACGACGTTGATCCCCTGGTGCGCGCCGCAGCGCTCGCCCCACTGGCCCGCCTCTCGATTCCCTCGGTGCTACGCATCCTGCGGCAGGCGGTCAACGATCCCGACCCGCGCGTGCAGGCCAACGCCGTCGAGGCGCTCGACCGGCTCAACCACGCGGACCGCGTGCCCGCGACACGCCCCAAGCTACGGTCGCCGCACCCGCGGGTGCGCGCCAACGCGGTCAAATCACTTCTGCGAACAGAGCTGCGCGAGGCCGGTGAAACCCTGCTGGGAATGCTCGATGATCCCTCCTCGGCGCAGCGCGCCAGCGCCTTGTGGGTAGTGGAACGTCTGCGGCTGAGGGCGGTGCTGCGGCATGTGGCCGACATGAGCCATCGCGACGCGGACCCCGGTGTCCGGCGTCGCGCGGCGCGCGTGTTGCGCGAACTGCGGGGCGAGGAGCCGCATGGTGCGACCGGTCGCGCGCCGGCCGAACCTACCGCCGCCTCCGGACCTCGAAAAGTCGCGCCGGGAGGCCCGCGATGAAGGGCGTACTGGCGCAGGCGGCTCGGCTGGCGGACTTCCAGCGCGCGGTTCGCAATCAGTTCGCGGAAGGCGGAACCGTACTCGATGTCGTCGCCATCGCCGGCTTCCTCGCCGCCATCGTCCTGCTGGTGTATTACTTCGACCGGCGCCAGCAACGCGGGCGGCAACCGGTTCAGCCAAACCGCCCCTTCGACCTGTACCGCGATCTGGTCCGGCGGATTCCCCTCACCGTGGCGCAGCGCGAGTTCCTCACGGGACTCGCGAAGGACCTTCGCCTCCCGCAACCGACGGTGATTCTGCTGAGCCCGGCGCTTTACGACCAAGCCGTGGCGCAATGGCAGGCGCGCCCGGCGCACGCCGCTCCGTCCCGGAGCGGAGCCGGCCCCTCGCCTGTGCCGGCCGCTACGCGCCGCGTTCTGTTCCCCGGCCTCTAAGCGCGCTGCCGGTGGATCAAAGGTCGTCGAGCTGGCTGCTGACCCACTCGCCGAAACTGATGTTCTCGTCGTCGTTGATCTGATCCGCAGCGGCATCCAGCCCGGCGATCACGGCCCGCACGTCGGCCGTCTCACAGCTCGACGCTGCCAACATGCCGCCCGCCAGAGCCGCTACCAGTCCCCGCATCGTGCGCCCGAAAACCTGCTTCGGAGTCATCTTGAAGTCCTCCCTGTTGGGCCTACAAGTTGCCCATTTCCACATGCTTATCGGTCGTTTTCAGGGACCGCTGAAGCCGCGGCGCGGGCACCGGGTCGGAGCGCGCGTGGGGCAACGGGCTTCCCAGCCCCGCCGATCTGCAACCATTGCGGCTTGACGGCCGGGTCGATCGCCCCTACCCTACCCGTCGTTACGCCGGTAGCCGGCGGAGATTGCGGGACAACTTGACGCCATGGGGGCATGGCTCTGGCGGGCGGATACGACCAGGGCCGATGGGCACTTCTCTTCGCGGCGGAGTGCTCAGGCCTCGGCAACGAGTCCGCCGCCGCGATCCTTTCATCGCACTGCGACGTTGGTGGTCGTGCGAACACCGGAGGGCTCTTCTGCCGCGCGCGGCCGGGGAGTATTGCCCGGTGGTGTAATCGGTAACACACCAGGTTTTGGTCCTGGCGTTCCAGGTTCGAGTCCTGGCCGGGTAGTGGTTTGGCGCGCGGTCGACGGGCGACTGTTGCGGGTGAAGTCGACGATTGAGCGAAACGGCCGCCATCATCTTGGCCGCGGGCAAAAGCACGCGGATGAAGAGCGATCTTCCCAAGGTGCTGCATGAGATTTGCGGCCGGCCCATGTTGAGCTACGTACTCAGCGCCTGCCGGCTGGCGGGAACGGATCGGCTGGTAGTGGTCGTGGGACACGGCAAAGCCCAGGTGATGGAACGGTATCATCGCGACCACGACATCACCTGGGTGGAGCAGCGGGAGCAACGGGGAACGGGTCACGCCGTTCTGTGCTGCCGCGAAGCGCTGAGGGACTTTCGCGGTAGCGTCCTGGTGATCGCCGGGGACATGCCGCTGGTTCGGCGGGAGACGCTGGTGGACCTGCTGGAAACACGGGAGCAGACGCACGACGCCCTCACCATGGCCACCACGGTGCTCGAGGCCCCCAAGGGCTACGGCCGCATCGTGCGCGATGCGCAAGGCGCGCTGGAAGCCATCGTTGAGGACCGCGACTGTACCGAAGCACAGAAGGCCCTTACCGAGGTGAACCCCAGCTACTACTGCTTCGATTCTGCGGAGCTGTTCGAGGCCCTGGAGGCCGTGCAGCACAACCCGGCCACCGGCGAGTGCTTCCTGACCGACACGGTGGCCATCCTTCGCCGGCGCGGTCGAGGCGTGTCGGCCCACGTCACCGCCCCCGCCGAGGACGCCATGGGGATCAACTCGCGGCTGGATATCGCACGCGTCAGTCGCGCCATGCAGGATCGCCTCCAACTGGCACTGATTAACGAGGGCGTGACCATCGTCGACCCGGACAACACCTGGATCGAAGCGGAAGCCACGGTGGGAAAAGACACGGTCATTCAGCCGTTCTCCTTCATCGGCGCCGGCGCCACGATCGGGGAGGGCTGCACGGTGGGGCCGTTTGCGTACGTCGCCAACGGCGAGACGATTTCCGGCGGCACACCGGTGGGCGCGTCCCGCCTCTTCGGAGCGGCAAGCTCATGAGCTGGAACCTTCAGGCGTCCGCGGATCGCGATCCCGGTGGGGTCGTCATTTTCGGCGGCAGCGCCGGCTCGGCGCTTACGGACAAGATCTGCAAGTACCTCGACCTGCCGCGCGGACGGGCCACCATCAGCCGTTTCCCGGACGGCGAGACGCTGGTCAAGGTCGAGGACGACGTCCGCGGCAAGGACTGCTTCGTCGTGCAGTCGACGTCGCCCCCCGTCAACGACAACCTGATGGAACTGCTGATCTTCATCGATTGCCTGCGCCGCGCCAGCGCCAAGCGCATCACGGCGGTCATTCCCTACTACGGGTACGCCCGGCAGGACCGCAAGTCCGAGGGCCGTACGCCCATCACCGCCAAGCTGGTCGCCAACATGCTTTCCAAGGCGGGCGTCAACCGCGTGCTCACCATGAACCTGCACGCCGACCAGATCCAGGGGTTCTTCGACATTCCGGTGGACCACCTGACGGCGGCGCCGGTTCTCGCCCAGCACTTCCAATCGCGTCACCTCCAGGATGCCGTCCTGGTCTCGCCCGACGTGGGCAACATCAAGTTCGGCAACGATTTTGCCTCGCGCATCGGTGGGGAGCTGGCGGTCATTCACAAGCGCCGCATCGCGGGCGACGAGGCGGTCGCGGTGCGCATCATCGGCGACGTGAAGGGTAAACGGGTGATGATGTTCGACGACATGATCACCACCGCGGGCACGGTGGCGGAAGCCGCCAAGCTGGTACGCGAGCATGGCGCCACGGGCATCTACGTCGGCGCTACGCACGGAGTGTTCGCCGGGCCGGCGCTGGAGCGCCTGGAGGCTGCCCGGCTGACGGAAATCGTGGTAACGGATACCATACCGTTGCGGGCGGAAATCGTTGAACGGCTCAAGAACCTGACGGTCCTCAGCGTCGCCGAACTGGTGGGCGAGGCCATCCGCCGGATTCACGAGCATCGTTCGGTCAGCGCCCTGTTCTGTTAGGGAACCTACGCACGCCGCAAGAACGTGCGGATGACGGAGAAGAGCAAAGCAAGCGATGGAAACTTCAACACTCAAGGGTGAGCCGCGAGGCGAACGGGGCACGAGGCGGGCCAGGCTGGTGCGCGCGACCGGGAAACTACCGGCCGTCGTTTACGGACACGGCGAACCGCCCGAGAGCATCTGCCTGGATCGCCACGAAGTCGAAGTCGCCCTGGCACACGGCGCGCGCATGCTCACCGTTTCGCTGGGCGCGGGAAGCAAGCCCTACCTCATCAAGGCGGTACAGTATGACCACTTCGGTACCACGCCGGTCCATATGGACCTGATGCGCGTCGACCTGCACGAGCGCGTGCGGGTCAAAGTCGGCATCGAACTCCGCGGCACGCCCAAGGGCGTCCACGACGGCGGAGTCCTTGACCAACTGCTGTCCGCGCTGGACGTGGAATGCGTGGTCACGGAAATCCCGGAAACTCTGCATCCCGTGGTAACGCATCTGGCGCTCGGCGAGTCGTTGTATGTGAAGGACCTGGTGCTACCGCCGGGGGTCACGGCGCTGACCGGGCCCGAGGAACGGGTGGCCACGGTCCGTGCGCTCCTGGAAGCCCCCGCGGCCGCGCCGCCGGTGGAGGGCGAGGAAGCTGCTGCGGAGCCCGAGCGCATCGGACGCATCCGCAAGGAGGAAGGCGAAGCCGAAGCCTCGTAGGCGCCGGCTGCGATGCAGCGGGGTAAGGGCGGTAGTGACCCGGGTTCGCGGTGATGTAAGCGGTGAAACTGGTCGTCGGTTTGGGCAACCCCGGTCCGAAGTATGCGGGAACGCGGCATAACATCGGGTTCGACGTGGTGGACCGGCTCGCGGCCCGATGGAACGTGAGCCTCAGAACGGAGAAATTCCACGCCTGGTTCGGCGATGGGGATTTGCGCGGGGTGCGGGCGGCGCTGCTGAAGCCCACGACCTATATGAATCGCTCCGGACAGGCCGTGGTCGGCGCGTTGCGATTCTACCAGGCGACCGCGGCGGACCTGGTGGTGATCTCGGACGATCTGGCGCTGCCCCTGGGGCGGTTGCGGATGCGCGGCGGCGGGTCGTCCGGCTGCCACCTGGGGCTCCAGGACATCATCGAGCGTCTCGGCACCGACCAATGGTGCCGTCTGCGGCTTGGGATCGGTGCCGCGGTGGGCCGGGCCGCCGACTATGTCCTGGATCGCTTCGATCCCCCGGAAGCGGAGTTGGTCGTCCGGGTGGTGGATCGTGCCGCGGACGCGATTGAGTGTTGGCTGGAGCACGGCCCCGACACCGCCATGACGCGCTACAACGGTGACGTGCTGCCCTAGCGCCGGCGAGGGAATCGAAGCTCGCGGGAGCTCGCGGAAACATGCCGACGACCGGCGGGTCCGGTCAGCGGCTCAAAGGAGAACTGTTACGTTGAACCAATATGAAGCCATGTTCCTGTTCGACCCCACCTTCGGGGCCGCTTTCGAACAGTGCGAAGCGGAGATCCGCCGCCTCATGGACCGCGCCCAGGGCGAGATCCTGCTCTGCCGCAAGTGGGACGAGCGCCGTCTGGCCTTCAAGGTCAAGGGCCGCAAACGGGGCGTGTACGTACTGGTCTACTTCCGCGCGGCCGCGACCAAAATCGGTGCACTGGAACGCGACGCGCAGCTCAGCGAGAATATCCTGCGCCTGCTGGTGCTCCGCGCCGACGGGCTGACGCTGGAAGCGATGGAGAAGGCGGCGGCGGCGCGAAGCGAGTCTCGGGAGTCAGACGCGGATACCGATGCTCCGCCGCGCTCCCGGCCGCGGCGCTCGGGAGACCGGCCGCCTCGCGAGTCGGCTGGTGAATCCGCGAGGGAACCGGGGGACGTTCCTGAATCAACGCTGGTGGATTAACCCATGGCCAGTTTCAACCGCATCATCCTGGTCGGCAACCTTACGCGCGACCCCCAGCTCAGCTACACCGGTGCCAACACCGCGGTGTGCAAGTTCGGGATCGCCACCAACCACAAGTGGCGCGATAAAGAGGGGGCGACGCGCGAGGAGGTCTGCTTCGTCGACTGCACGATCTTCGGGCGGGCGGGCGAGACCTTCAACCAGTACATGACCAAGGGTCGCTCCGTCCTCGTCGAGGGTCGCCTGCGGTTCGACCAGTGGACCTCGCCGGAAGGCGAGAAGAAAAGCAAACACGAAGTGATCGTCGACAACTTCACCTTCCTGGGCGGAGGGCGCGGCGGCGACAGCGGTGAGGCGGGCGGCCGCCGAACGGACGCGGAACCCGGCGCGGTTCCGGCGCGGGCCGCGGCCAATGCCAATGCCAACGCCGGCTGGGATGCTCCCGCGCCGCCGGCGGACGACATACCGTTTTAGCGGGCCGGTCCCGCGAGGTCACCCGCCCGGGGACGGTCGCCCGGGTGCGGGGCAAGGAAACCTGAATCGAGATACCATCATGAAACTGCTCTTGTGCAAAAACGTGGCACCCCTGGGAATCGTAGGCGACGTCGTGGAGGTTTCCGCGGGGTATGCGCGCAACTACCTGCTTCCGCAACGGTTGGCGACGGAGCCGACACAAAGCAACATGCGCAAACTAGCCGAGGCCCGCAAGGCCGCCGAGCTGGAGCGCGCTCAACACCGCGCTCAACTCGAATCACTCGTGGCGCGCATGAACGGCGTGGAAGTCACCATCCATGCCCGCGCCAACACGGAAGGCGTGCTCTACGGATCAGTCGGCAAGCGGGAGATCGCCCACGCCCTCAATGCCGACGGGCACCCCATTCTCCCGGATCACGTCGTGCTTCAGCGTCCCATCCGGCACCTGGACAACCTGGCCGTCGAGCTCCGCTTTGCCGACGACCTGCGCAGCACCATCAAGGTTTGGGTGGTACGTGAGAAAATCGCGGGCGAGGACGACGAACTCGACCAGGATGCCGAGGGCGCCGCGGAAGGCAGGGAGGCCGACGAGGATGACAACGATCGCGACCGGTAGCACGGCCACGCCGCCGGCCGCGCGGCGCGAACGAACCGCCCCGCAGGACCTGGACGCCGAGATGGCGCTGCTCGGCTCCATGATGATGAGCCGTGACGCCGTCGCCGAGGTCCTGCCCATCATCGGACGCCACGACAGCCACTGGTTCTACCTCCCCGTCCATCAGAAACTCTTCGAGACGCTCGTCGACCTTTATGACGACCCCGCCAAAGCCATGGACCTGGTGGTCGTCTCCGACGAGCTCCGCCGCCGCGACCTCTATGACTTCGTGGGCGGCCAGGCCTACATGATCCAGCTCGCTGAGAGCTTCGCGGAATGGGCCAACGCCGAATTCTACGCCCGCATCGTCCGCGACAAAGGCCTGCTCCGCGAGTTGATCCGCTGTGTAGGGGAAATCGCCGACCAGGCGTACAGCGGCATCGATGAGACCAGGGACATACTGGATTTCGCGGAACGCCGCCTGTTCGCAGTGACCGAGCGCCGCGTTACGGGGCAGAGCATCGCGCTGCGTGACGTGGTGGCACGGTTGGCGCATCAGCTACGCGACTCGGACGGCAGCATCTGCACCGGCCTTCCCAGTGGGTTCCCGCGTCTCGACGAGTTGACCAGCGGCTTCCAGGCCGGCGACCTGGTGGTGCTGGCCGGTCGACCGTCCATGGGAAAAACCGCCCTGGGTCTGGCCCTGGCGCGCCACGCCGCCGTCGTCGAGCACCGCCCCGTCGTTTTCTTCTCCATGGAGATGAGCCAGGATCAGGTGGCGCAGCGCCTTATCTGCATGCACACCGGGATAGACTCCCAGCGTTTGCGCCGCCGCATGCTCAACGACGAGGAGATGAAGTCGCTGTTGTTCGCCTGTGAGGAATTTCGCGACGCGCCGCTGCTCATCGACGACACGCCGGGTATGACGGCGCTGGAGCTGCGGGCCAAGGCCCGGCGCCTCAGGCAGCAGCACAACATCCAGGCGGTCTTCGTCGACTACCTCCAGCTCATGCACACGCCCCAGGCGGAAAACCGCCAGGTCGAAATCGCCGGCATCAGCCGGGCGCTTAAGGGTCTGGGACGCGAACTGGGCATTCCCGTCATCACCATGGCCCAGCTCAACCGGATGGCCGAAGGCAGGCAGGATAAGCGCCCCATTATGAGCGACCTGCGCGAATCCGGTGCCATCGAACAGGACGCCGACGTCGTACTTCTCATCCACCGCGAGGAGTACTACCACCCGGACAAGGAGGAGTGCCGCGGGCTGGCGGAGCTGATTATCGCCAAGCAGCGCAACGGCCCCGTGGACACCGTGCCCCTGTCGTTCAACAAGAAACTCACCCGCTTTGCCAGCTACTCCCCCGAGCCGGAGCCGGAAAGCTACCGCCAGAGTCGGGACACCGTGCCCTTCTGACGCACCCTGTGCCGTCCCGTTCGGGGTGAAGCCCACGCTCGGCCCGCGCAGCGGGCGTTCGGCGCGCGCAGCGCGCGGGCCGTGCAGCGCGGATTCGGCCTGTGCCGTGCGCGTTCGGCCCACGCAGCGCGCGTTCGGGCCGCGTAAAGCCGTGGCCGTGTCGTGCGCCAAAAGCGACACGCCTGCTCGGCCCGGAGGGCCAACGATTGTTGCCAGGGGCTTCCAGCCCCTGGAAGAGTGCCTCTCAAACTCCCATCCGCCCGGAGGGCGGGCGAAACGGAGATGGCGGCGACGCGGCAGGAGCGCCTCCGCGAACCCTGGGCACGGCCCGAATGCCGCAGGGCAGCGCGGGATCCCAAACCCCGGACCGCGGAGGGGTTCCGGCAAAAAGCGAAGTTTGCGGGCTGCGCGCGCCGATGCTATCATCGGTTTCAGTATTGGCGCGGACGTTAGTCCGATCCCTGCTCACCCCGGGCAGACGGGCACCGCAAACGCTGGCGCGGCGCGGTGTCTCGGATCGGCGACGCAGTCAGGAAGCATTCTTGAGGCCACTCCGGCTTCCATCGCTGGCGAGGGCGTGCGCACTGCGTGTGGCCCATGCGCCCGAAGTTGCGGCGCCCGGTGTGTCGCTCCGTACCCCGCTCTTGGCCGTGTTGCCTCTGTTCCTCACGGTCGCCGTCGCCGCGCAACCGCCGCCGGAACCCCCCGGCGGCGGCGGCGGCAAGTTCATAACCGGGGTGGAGTTCGAAGGCCTGTCGCGATCGACGCCGGCCTTCGCCGCTGACCTGGTCCGACTGCGGGCGGGGGATCCCTACGACCCGCGAACCCTCGACGAAGCCGTCGAACGGTTGCTACGGACGGGCCGCTACCTTTCGGTGCGCTACTCCACTGCGGACGAACCGGACGGGGTACGCGTGACGTTCGTGGTGGCCGAACGAGCCCTCCTCACCGTGGTGCGGTTCGCGGGCAACCACAAATTCAACGAACGCAAGCTCCGGGACCAGGCGGGTCTGAAGCTCAACGAGCCCGTCGACCGCTTCGCCCTGCGCGATGCCCAGGAGGCTATTCTGAGGCTGTACCGCGAGGCGGGCTACAGCGACGTGGGCGTTTCTTTCAACGAAGACGAGGTCGATCGCAGCGGCGAGGTTCTCTACACCATCGAGGAGGGCCGGCGCACGCGGGTCCGCAAGATCGTCTTCGAGGGCAACGCCTCCATCCGCGCCCGGGAACTCAAGAAACAGGTGGAAACCAAGCCCGCGTTCTGGTTCTTCCGTGCCGGAGCCCTGGAGAAGGACCGCCTGGAGACCGACGTGGCGCAGGTGCAGAAGTACTATCGCGACCAGGGCTTCCTCGACGCGCGGGTGTCGGTCCGCCAGGAGGAGATCAAAGCGAGCGACCTTCGCCTGGTGTTTACCATCGAGGAGGGCACGCGGTACACGGTGGAAACGCTCACCTTCACCGGGCAGACGTTCTTTTCCACCGAGGACCTGGAACGCATGAGCCGGACACGGGTCGGCGGGTACATCGTGCAGCCCGACCTGGATGCTGACGTTCGCGCCATCCGCGATGCCTACGGTGAGGCGGGTTACATCTACGCCACGGTGCGCGCGGTTCGCGTGTTCTCCGACGCCCCGGGCCTGGTCCGGGTTACTATCGAGATCAGCGAGGGGGAACAATTCCGCGTCGGCCGCGTCGTGGTGCGCGGCAACGCCCGCACCAAGGACAAGGTCGTTCGCCGCGCGCTGAACCTCTACCCACCCGACGACCTCTTCAACCTGACCGAGGCGCGGGAGGCGGAGAAACGCCTGCTGGAGACCCGGGTGTTCAGTTCCGCCAGGGTGATCCCCGTGGGCGACGAGCCCGGGGTGCGCGACGTGGTGGTGGACGTTCAGGAATCGGAAAAGACCGGCGATTTCCTCTTCGGCGTGGGCGTCACCAGCAACAGCGGCCTGGTGGGGTCGATCGTCCTTGATTTGCAGAACTTCGACATCGCCGATCGCCCGAAGACCTGGAAGGAGTTCTTCAAATTCAAGGCCTTCCACGGCGCCGGCCAGCGGTTGCGCGTGGAGCTTCAGCCGGGAACGGAGGTCAGCCGCTTCCGCATCGACTTCACCGAGCCCTACCTTTTCGACAAGCCGCTGCGCTTTGATACCGGGCTGTTCTACTTCGAGCGCGACCGCGATGGCTACGCCGAGACGCGGGTGGGGAGCACCGTGAGCCTGGGCAAGCGGTTCGAACGCGGGCGGCTCGCCGGCTGGTCCGGCGAGTTGGCCCTCTCGTTGGAACAGGTCACTATCGACGATCTGGACCTGTTCACCGCCCGTGATATTCGCGACGACGAGGGCGATCACTTCCTCCCCAGCGTCAAAGGCACGTTGCTGCGCGACCGCACGGACAGCCGCTTCATCCCCACCACCGGGGACCGGCTCCGCGTGAGCTACGAGCAGTTCTTCGGCGACTATTCCTTCGGCAAGCTGAACGCCGGATACAGTTGGTATAAAACGCTGCGCACCGACGCCCTGGATCGCAAGAGCGTCCTCAACCTTCGCGCCGAGGGCGGCATCATCGTAGGCGACGCGCCGGTCTTCGAGCGTTATTACGCCGGAGGCATCGGTTCCATCCGCGGCTTCAAGTTCCGCGGCGTGGGCGAGCGCGCGGGGCTGGACGACAACAACGTCGGCGGCGACTACCTGGTGCTCCTCGGCGCCGAATACAGCTTTCCCGTCTACGGCGACAACGTCCGCGGACACGTGTTCCTGGACACGGGAACCGCCGGCTCGGGGGCCTATCGCGCCGCGGTGGGCGTGGGCGTGCGCTTGACCATCGATCTGCTCGGCCCCCTGCCGCTGGAGTTCAACATCGCCCTGCCCATCGCCTCGGATGCCGACGACGACGAACAGGTGTTCAGCTTCGTGGTAGGGAGTTTGTTCTAAGCGAGGGGCGCCGCGGCCCGGGAGTCCCTGGTCCAGTTGAGGTTTGTCGGCGGTACGCCTGCGGGCCGCCGTCCGCTCCAAGGGAGAACGACGATGGTACGGTACGCCCGTTTGATGATGGCGATTGTGTTGTTGGCGCCCGCGCAAGCGCTGTTCGCCGAAGCGAACGTGGCGGTGGTGAACATCGGCGAAGTGTCGGAGAAATACCAGAAAACGGCCGACCTCGAGGCCCAGTTCGACGCCAAGCGCAAGAAGCTCAGCGACGAGCGTGACGCCCTGCGCGACAGGATCGAAAGGCTCACCCGTTCCTTGAAAGAGGAGTTCAAGCCCGGCACAGACGAATTCCGCGAGCGGCGCAAGGAGCTGGCGATGCTCGAGGCCCAGCTCCAGTACTTCATCGATTCCGAAAGCAAGCAGGTGGAGCAGGAGCTGGCGGATTCCCTGCGCAGCATTTTCGACGACGTACAGGCCGTCATCCGCGAAGTGGCGAAGGAGAAGGGAGTCGACGTCGTGCTCGCCGCCGACCGCATGCCCGACGCCTCGGGCGAAAACCCCACCCAGGTGCGTCAAACCATCGTCTTGCAGAAAGTGCTATACTGGAGCCCGCGCGTCGATTTGACTGCCGACGTGGTGGCCCGCCTGAACGCCAAGTACAAGGCCCCCGCGGGCAAGTAGGCGGCCGGGCCCGGCTCCAGGCCGGCCGCGGCACCACGTCGAGCCGACGGGCTGGGAATGCCATGACCAGAGCCTTTACACCGCGACAGATCGCGGAAGCCGTCGCCGGCACGCTCCGCGGACCGGAATCCGGCACCATCACCGGTGTCGCCGACGTCGTCGAAGCGGGCCCGCAGCACGCGACCTTCGTCACCCAGCCCCGCTACGTCGAGAAGCTCAAGACCAGCCGCGCCGGGCTGGTCCTGGTCCCCGCCGACTTCGGCGCGACGCCCATGCCCGCCATCCTGTGCCAGCGGATTGACCGTGCCGTGGCCCAACTACTGGGGTTGTTCGCGACCCCGGTCGCGACGGTGCCGCCGGGGGTTCACGCCCAGGCAATCGTGGCGTCGTCGGCCGTACTCGGCCCCGAGGCCGCTATCGGCCCCTTCGTCACCATCCAGGAACACGCCCGCGTCGGCGCGCGGAGCGCACTGCACGCCGGCGTGTTCGTCGGGCGCGACTCGGTGCTGGGCGACGATTGCGTCCTGTGGCCCAACGTCGTGGTGCGCGACGGATGCACGCTCGGCAACCGTGTGGTGATCCACTCCAATTCCGTCATCGGAGCCGACGGCTTTGGCTACTACTTTGAGGGCGGTCGGCACCACAAGGTCCCGCATGTCGGCGGCGTCGTTATCGAGGACGACGTGGAAATCGGCGCTTGTTGCTGCGTGGACCGGGCCAAGTTCGGCCACACCGTCGTCGGGCGGGGTACGAAGATTGATAATTTCGTGCAGATCGGCCACAATTGTCGCATCGGCGCCCACTGCGTGATGGTGGCGCAAGCCGGGACGGCGGGCAGCAGCCGCGTCGGTGACTACTCTGTGCTGGCGGCCCGTGCCGGCATCCTGGACAACGTAGTCGTAGGCGACCGCGCCACGGTGGCGGCGATCGCGGTCGTCGCACGGGACGTCCCCGCCGGTGCCACGGTCTCCGGATTCCCGGCGCAGGACCACCGCGCCGAACTGCGCGAACGCGCGGCACTGCGCCGACTGCCGGAGCTGGTGGACCAGGTTCGGAAGTTGATGGCTCAGGTGGAGCGGCTTGAAGCAGCAACACACCATCGCACGTGAGGTGGAAATCGAAGGCCGGGGGCTGTTCACCGGCGAACCGGTTTCCATGCGCGTCCGCGCCGGAGCCCCCTACACCGGCATCTGGTTCGTCCGCACCGACCAATCGCCCCCCATCCGCATCGCGGCGCGGGTGGAGAATGTTTCCAAGCGCGCCCGGCGGACCTCGCTACGCAACGGAAGCGTTGCCATCGAGACGGTGGAGCACTGCCTCAGTGCCTGCGCCGGCCTGGGGCTGGACAACCTCGAGATCGAGCTCAACGCCAACGAGCTTCCCGGCGCCGACGGCAGCAGCCTGCCCTTCGTGGAGCGCTTCCGCGAGGCGGGCATCGCGCCGCAGGACGCGCCGTGCGAACCGCACGTCATTGACGAGATGGCCCGCGTCGTCGAGGGCGACTGCGAACTGGTGGCCTTGCCGCCGCTGGACCCGGGCTGCGAATCCCTGGAGATCACGTACGATCTCGACTACGGGCAGACCGGTCCCATCGGGCGCCAGATGCTCCGTGTCACGTTGACGCCGGACGCCTTCGTCACCAGCATCGCTCCGGCGCGAACGTTCCTGCTGGAGCAAGAGGCGGCGCAACTTCGTGACGCGGGACTGGGAAAGCACCTGAGCTATCACGACGTGCTGGTGTTCGGCGAGAACGGCCCCATCGACAACACGCTGCGCTTCCCCGACGAATGCGTGCGGCACAAGATCCTCGACCTCCTGGGTGACCTGTACCTGCTCGGCCGGCCGATCGTGGGCCGCATCCACGCCCGCAAGAGCGGGCACGCGCTCAACCATGAACTGGTCCGCGTGTTACAGGAACGGCAGGCGGCGCGCCAACGCCAGGCCTTCTTGCGCCGCCCGCCGGCGCTCGACATCCACCGCGTACAGCGCATTCTGCCCCACCGCTACCCCTTCCTGATGATTGACCGGGTGCTGGAAATCGAGGGCAGCAAGCGCGTGGTGGGCGTCAAGAACGTGACCATCAACGAGGCCTTCTTCCAGGGCCATTACCCCGGCGAACCCATCATGCCCGGAGTGCTCATCATCGAGGCCATCGCCCAGCTCGGTGGCGTGCTGCTCGCCCAGGAGCTGGAGCACAAGGGCAAAGTGGCGATGCTCCTGAGCATGGACAAGGTGAAGTTCCGCCGCGCGGTCCGTCCCGGCGACCAGCTCATTCTGGAAGCGGAGGCGGTTCACGTGCGCTCTTCCATCGGACACGTGCGGGGGCGGGCCTGCGTCGGCGGCGAACTGGCAGCCGAGGCGGAAATCAAATTCGTCCTCCGCGACGCGGAGGCCCACTGATCCAGGCGTGGAGAATCTCGTGGCGGTAACGGTACATCCTACGGCGATCGTCGAACGCGGGGCGGAGCTGGCACGGGACGTCAGCATCGGTCCCTACGCCTACGTCGGCCCCAACGTGCGCCTCGGCGAGGGTTGCCGCGTCCACCACCACGCCACCATCGACGGCTACACCGCCCTGGGTGAGGGCTGCGAAGTGTTCCCCCAGGCGGTGCTCGGTACGCAGCCCCAGGACATCAAGTTCCGGGGCGAGCGCACCACCCTGGAGATCGGCAAACACAATGTCTTCCGCGAGATGGTTACCGTCCACCCCGGCACCGCCAACGGACTGGGATACACCCGCATCGGCGACCACAATCTGCTGCTGGTGGGCGTTCACGTGGCCCACGATTGCACCATCGAAAACCGCTGCATCATCGCCAACTACGTGCAGTTCGCCGGGCATGTGTACGTGGAAAGCAACGTCAACATGGGCGGTAACAGCGCCGTGCACCACTTCGTCACCGTCGGCCGGCACGCCTTCATCGGCGGCATGACGCGCGTGGCCGCCGACGTTCCGCCCTATATGGTGGTGGTGGCGGCGCGGGGATCGCGCAGCGAAATCCGCATGGTCAACGGCGTCGGGCTTCAGCGCAGCGGCTTTTCCAACGAGGACATCGGCGCGTTGAAATCGGCGTTCATGCAGCTCTATTCGCGGCGGGCGCGGCAAAGCCCCCAGCCCATTCGTGACCGGGTGCAGGCGCTGCTCGACGCACCGGATGCGAATCCGCACGTGCGCTATCTGTGCGAGTTCCTGCTCCGCGGCTTCGACATGGGTCGACACGGCCGGTACCTGGAATCGCTCCGAAACGACCCGGTACACCGCCGCTCCTGGCGGCTCGAGGAGGACCGCCGCGTGACCGTGGACGTCGTGGGGCGGGGGTCGGTGCAACAGCGGTCCGCGCCGCCGCAGGATCGTGGACTCAAAGTGGTCGAGCTCACGGCGCACGCCGAGCCCGGCTGGACCTTCACCGGCTGGAACGGGAACCTCTCCGGCGCGGGCAATCCCGCCAGCGTGGTGCTGGACGGACACAAGCGGATCACGGCGACGTTCGCGCGGCAGGGGTAGCGGCGCGGCGTTTTCCCGCACAACCCACGGCCTTCAACGCGCCGTTCGGGGATGTTTCTCATGACGGAATCACGGCTTCGGGTGGCGGTCATTGGCGCCGGGCACATGGGGCGACATCACGCACGGGTCTACGGACAGCTTCCCGACTGCGAGTTGGTCGCTGTCATCGACAAGGATCTCGACCGCGCCCGGAAGGTTTCCGCAGAACACGGAGGACGTGCGGTCTCAAGCGTCGCCGAGGTTAACGGCGCACTCGATGCCGTGTCGGTGGCCGTCCCCACGGTTTACCACGCCGACGTCGCCATCCCGCTCATGGAGCGCGGCGTGGCGGTGCTGGTCGAAAAACCGCTGGCGCCGGACACCGCCAGTGCCCGTCAGCTCGTGGACGCCTCCCGCCGCAGCGGCGCCCTGCTGCAAGTGGGACACTCGGAGCGTTTCAATCCCGTGGTGCAGGCGATGCTGCGCATGGAGCTGACCCCCCGCTTCGTTGAGGCCCACCGCATCAGCCCCTTTACCTTCCGCAGCGCCGACGTGGGCGTGGTGTTCGACATGATGATCCACGACATCGACATCGTGCTGCATCTGGTCAAACAGCCGCAGTACAGCGTGGACGCGGTGGGGGTCAGCGTGCTCGGCTCGTGCGAGGACGTGGCCAACGCCCGCATCCGCTTCGCGGACCACACGGTGGTGAATCTTACCGCCTCGCGGCTGGCGCTGAAGACGGAACGCAAGATCCGCGTCTTCGCCCCCTCCGGCTACGTTTCGATGGACTATCAGAAGAAGTCCGGCGTGGCCATCAAGCTCGCCGACAACCTCGACCTCATCCGCATGGCGCGGGAGCGAAACTTTGAGGACCTCTCGCAGATGGCGACGCTCGATTTCGGCTCCATGGTGCGGATCGAGCCGCTCCAGGTGGACGACGTGGAGCCGTTAAAGGCGGAGATTGGAGCGTTTCTGGATTCGGTGCGCACCGGTTCCAGCGCGGCGGTCAGCGCCGAGGAGGGGTACGCGGCGGTGGCCATGGCGGAGCGCATCACCGCGGCCGTGCGCGAACAAGACTGGGGACAAGCGCTGATGCCCGCCTAGCCCGCGCGCGTCGCCGTGCGCCGCAGCCGCTTCACCACCACCTCGCGGGAATTGCCGGGCACAGAGACGCTCACGAACCTTTGCTTTTCAAAGAGGCGAGGAACACCGGTCCAGGCGAAGGCCGCCGGGATGCGGCTCTCCGGCGTGCCGTAGGGTTTGACGGGGTAGCCCTCCAGGGTTCGTGCCCCGTGCTTTCGTGCCACAGCGATGGCACTCTTGAGCAGCGCCGACGCCACGCCCTGGTTCCGCCATCCGGCGCGGATGTAGAAGCACACCACGGACCAGGTCTGCTCGTTCCACTCCGTCTGCAGGGCCTTGACCCGCCCCAGCCGCGGGAAATCTCCGCGCGGGCCGACGCAGCACCATCCCACCGGTTCGCCGGCGGCGAACGCCAGACACCCGGTCACCTTGCCCGCACCAACCAAGCGCTCGAAATCGCGCCGGTTGCGGTCCCCCTTGCGCTCCTCCCACATCCGGCCACCGCGAGGAATGCGCCAGTACATGCACCAGCACCCGCCGCAGGCGCCCTTGTCACCGAACAGCGCCTCGATCACCGGCCAGTCGTCTGAGCGCAACGGGCGGACGGAGAGCCGCGTCCTACGCGATTCTGAACTGCGAACCCTGGGCTTTGGCATTGGGAGCCTCTCCTTGGCTCCGATCAATCGGCGTCGGACGAGTCTTGCGAGAAGGGGTACTCGGAATCAGGGGCTTCGGCAACGAGAGTGAACGAAACGATCGCGGCCTGTTCGGTTCCGCGTGCGTACTGGCCGGCGCCCTCGAATTCCAGAACCTGAAACACGCCGGGTACGACAATCGGGGCTGCATTTATCGTGCACTCGGTCGGGCTGCCACGATAGCTAAGCGTACACGCGTCTCCTTGTGCGTCGGACACTCCCCCGCCGTTCTCGCTGGTTTCGGCAGAGATGTCGAGGTCTAGAACCAGTTCAGCGCCGTCGAAAGTCACCGTGCCGACTGGTGGCTCGCCACGACACATCGGCTCGAACGCGCCGCTTTCAGCGATTCGCGATACCGTAGCGGAGTTGACTGTGTCACCAATCCCCATGACGACGACGTAGAAGTCGTCATGCCCGGCAACCGTCAGCGCGATGTGCCACGATCCGGCCGGAAGGGCGGTCGGGCTCGACCTGCAAGGAGCCGGCCAGTGACTGCGGTACAGGAACAGTGGATCGGCCGCGAGTTCGTGGCCGCAGACCAGTACCTTCTGCTCTGACGTTAGAGCGAATTCATCAAGAACTAGGTAGATCAACTGCCGGCTTGGGCACGGCTCCACGGTTCCTGCGATCCGAACACTGCACTCAGTCCCTTCGCGACTGTCGGTTAGCTCGGCGTCCAGTCGAAACTCGTATCCGTCGAGGGTGAATGCGGGCTGGTTCGCGGCGTCGAAGAAAGCGTGGCAGAGTCTTCGTGGTTGCGAGTCAGTCCCGTTCCCGAGGCCGACTGAGAGGTCGTACACAGTCGTGCCGGCGCCCGATACACTTAGGAACGTGGCCCCATCAGGCAACCCAACCTCGACTACCGCATTGGGATCGTCCGGAGTTGGACCGGAGAGCGGTCCGAGATGAAGCAACCAGTATTGGTCGTCGGCGAAAGGCGCTGCCGGACTATCACAGGGCGGAGCCTCTTGCGCTGCCGGCTGCTGCTTTCCCTTATTGACGGCGACTTCCATCAGCAGCTGATCGAGCTCAACGTTCGAGCAAATCGGCGGCGGAGGCCGGTCGCAGCCGACCGAGAGCAGCACCGTCGCAAAGAGCGCCGCCGAGCCGTGCCGCGCGGCCGAACTCCAAACGCGCACGTTCGCAACAGGCGACACATCTTGACTCCTTGCGGTCGCGCGAGGTGAACGCTTGTACCAGTTCGCTCACGCCTTGTCCAGCGCCTGCTCCAGGTCGGCGAGCAAGTCGACCACGTCCTCAATGCCCACCGACAGCCGTACCAGGCCGTCGGTGATGCCCCGGGACTCGCGCACTTCCTTGGGGATCGAGGCGTGAGTCATGATCGCCGGATGGTTCACCAGCGACTCTACACCTCCCAGCGACTCGGCCAGCGAGAACACCCGCACGCTTTCGCAGAACCGAAGCGCCGAGGCGCGGTCGCCGCGATCGCCGCCGCGGTCCTTGAACACGATGGTGACGATCCCCCCGCCGCCGCACATCTGCTTTTTCGCCAGGGCGTTATCGGGGTGGTCCTCCAGAAACGGATAAACAACCCGCGCCAGCTTGGCGTGCCCTTTCAGGTGCCGCGCGATCGCCAAGGCGTTGGCACAATGACGTTCCATGCGGATCGCCAGGGTCTTGATGCCGCGATGCTGGAGGAAGCAGTCGAACGGTCCGGGCACGCCGCCCATGGCGTTCTGCAGAAACGCCAGGCGTTCCATGAGCGGCTCGTCACGGGTGATGACCGCCCCGCCGATCACGTCGGAGTGCCCGCCGATGTACTTGGTGGTGCTGTGCACCACGTAGTCGGCGCCCAGGGCGATAGGCAACTGAAGCGCCGGCGTGGCAAAGGTGTTATCCACGGCGAGCTTGGCGCCCGCGCGATGCGTGTGCTCGGCGATGGCCGCGATGTCCAGGCAGCGGAGCAGCGGGTTCGTCGGCGATTCCAGCCACACAAGTTTCGTACGCGAGTCGATGAGCCGGGCGAAGGCCGCCGGCGAGGTCTCGTCGGTAAACACCGGCACCAGTCCGAAGCCCTCGAACACCCGCTTGAGCAGCCGGAAGGTGCCACCGTACACGTCCGAATATGCCACCACCTTGTCACCCGGCGAGAGCGTGGCGAATACCGCCGCGGTGGCCGCCGAGCCGGAGGCGAACGCCGCGCCGCGGGCTCCGCCCTCTAGGGCCGCCAGGCAGCGCTCCAGCCCCACGCGCGTCGGATTCCCCGAGCGCGAGTACTCGTAGCCCTTGTGCTTGCCGGGCGAGGCCTGGGTGTAGGTGCTCGTGGGGTGGATGGGTGGGACCGTCGCACCCGTCACCGGGTCCGGCTCCTGACCCACGTGAATCGCCCGCGTGGCAAAACCCCACTCCGGGTTTCGGCTCTGGTGTTCGCCCATCGTTGCCCCCATCCGTTACGCACCCATCTCGCGCCCGAACTTACGCACGTTCGGCCTGCGCCGCGCGGCGTGGTGTGCGCCGCACCAGCCCACGGTACGCATAAGGTACCGGCCGATCCCGGGGTTCACAACGCGGCCGCGTTCGGCCGCCATGCGCATCCCGGCCCATCACGATCCCCGCATTGACGCCCCACCCGCACTCCCTATACTGCCGCCAGCGTTGGCGCGGATCGTCGGAAGGCGCGGTGCCTGCGGTCGCGCGGCGACGGAACCAATCCGGAAGGTCCACACCGTGGTGACGGCTTGCCGGCGGATCGCCTGCCTGTCGGCCGCGCTCTTCGCCGGGATCGCCCTGGCCCAACGTCCCACCCCACTGGCAGACAAGGTGGCGCAGTCGTTGCTTCCCGCCGGGATCTCTGATCTCCCGGTGAACGCCTCGGGCCAGCTCGGCTATTTCTTCAAGGATGAGGAAGACGGCGTAGATGTGGCACACGTGTTGGGCGATTTCTCGCTGACCGTGGGCGAGGATCGCGGGCTGGAGCTCCGCAGCCGGGAGGCGGTCCTGTGGATCAACAACCGCACGCACGACGGCCGTCCCTACCGGCACATACAGGTGCTGCTGTGGCGCGACGCCGAAATCCAGGAGATCGGCAAGACGGCCACCAGCGGTCCCGCGCTGTTCGTCACCCTCAACACCTTCGGTCCGCTGAATACGCACATCGATGACCTGACGTTTGAATCGTCGGCCGGCAGCCAGGTTTACCAGGAAGGCAACGCCATCCGTAAGGCGTTCAACGCCGGGACGTTTCAGGGTCTGCCAGAGGATGTTTCCCTGCGCGTGTTCGACCCCTCCGGGCTCGCCGGGGCCAAGGAGCCGGAGGCTCCTCGCCCGGTGATCCTCTTCCGCTCCGACGGTGAAATGACCGGCCCGTTCACGGTGGGCGAGCTTCAGGTTCTGACCGTAATCGGCGGCGTATACCTGGCACGCGGAGTCCCGGGATCCAATGAGTTTCTCGAAATCCGCGCCGACTCGGTCGTGGTGTTCCTGCCGGCACAGGAGCCACCGAACGGCGGGGAAGTGCCCGCGGAGGCCGGCCTGGGCGGCGAGCCGGCCCCCGGCGTCGAGCGGCCCGCCGAGCCGCGCCCGCGCCGCGAACGACGTCGCGCCGTGGACCGGCAGATGATGGCCCTGGGCGTGGGCGAGACCGAGGTGGAGGCGGTATACCTCGAAGGCGACGTGATCATGACGCAGGGACCGAACATGATCCGCGCCACCAAGCTCTATTACGACTTCGTGCACGAACAGGCGCTGATCCTCGACGCCGTGGTCCGCACCACGCTCGTGGAGCGGAACTTGCCGCTCTACCTGCGCGCTGCGGAGATCCGGCAGCTTTCCTCCACGCGTTACGCGGCGACCCGGGCCGTCCTCACCACCAGTGAGTTCCACACGCCCCACTACCACGTCGGGGCCCGCCGCGTGGAGCTGATTGACCGCACTCCGCCGGACCCCACGGGCCGGCAGACCGGCATTCGTGCCGGCAGCTTCCGCATCGACTCCGCCACGCTCAACGTGCTGGGCCGGCCCATCGCCTGGTGGCCGCGTATCCGCGGCAACGTGGAGACCAGCGACACCTCGCTCCAGAGTCTGCGCCTGGGCTTCAGCGACGACTTCGGCGCCGAACTGGAGACCAAGTGGCACCTGTTCAATCTGCTGGGATATGAGACGCCCAAGGGCGTCGATGCCACGCTGCACCTCGACTATTTCTCCGAGCGCGGGCCGGCGGTGGGCGTGGATGTCGATTACGAACGCGACCGCTACTACGGCCTCATCAAGAGCTACCTGCTCTCCGACGACGGCGAGGACTTCCTCGGCCGGCATCGCGAGGAGGCCTCAGCGCACGACATCCGCGGTCGGTTTCTGTCGCGGCACCGGCAGTACCTCGAGGATGATTGGGAACTTACCCTCGAGCTCTCCTACATTTCCGACAAGAATTTCCTGGAGGAATTCTTCGAATCCGAGTTTGACAACGGCAAGGAACAGGAAACGCTGTTGCGGCTCAAGAAGCAGCGCGACAACTGGGCCTTCACCGCCCTGCTGCAATACCGCCTGATGGACTTCGTGACCCAGTCCGAACGCCTCCCGGATTTCGCCTTCTTTGTCGAGGGTGCGTCGCTGGGCGGCAAGGCCACGTGGTTCAGCGAGAACCGCGCCGGGCTCGTCCGCTACCGACCCAAGGACCAGACCTTCCGCGAGTTTCTCCGCGAAGGCCGTCTTGACGGATCCGGCTCGGTGTTCCGCGGGGACACGCGGCAGGAAGTCGAAGTGCCGCTCGACGTCGGAGACGCGCGGCTGGTGCCCTTCGCGGCGCTGCGCGGAACGGCCTGGGATGATTCACCCGAGGAGGGCGGCCTGCTCCGCGGATTCGGCGTATATGGGCTGCGCAGCAGCATGTACCTGTGGCGCATCTACCCCGACGTGCATTCCGACCTCTTCGACGTCCACGGCGTGCGGCACGTCATCAAGCCCGACGTCACCGCGTGGATGAGCCATTCCACCCAAGACTCCGATGACCTGTTCCCCTTCGACGAGACGGTGGAGGGCATCAACGAGGTGGACGGCGCTACGCTGGGGTTGCGACAGCGCTGGCAGACCCGGCGGGGCGAGGGCGAGAACCGTCGCACCGTCGATGTCTTCACCTGGGACCTGGAAGCAGGCTTCTTCGCGGATGCCAAAGGCGACGAGTACACCAACGGCTTCGCCTCCTACAGCCGCCCGGAGAACAGCATCGCGCAGAACTTCGTCAACTCCTCGACCATCTGGCGCGTCAACGACCGCACCGCTCTGGCCAATGAGATCAACTATGACGTCAACGACGGCGAGATCGACGTGTACAACCTCTCCCTGGTGGTCGAGCGCCCGCCGCGCCTGAGCTATCTCGTCGGGTACCGGTTCATCAACGAAACCGACTCCAACCTGCTGGGGTTTGACATGAACTACCAGCTCACGGAGAAGCACACCATCGCCTTCCGTGAGCGCTTCGACCTGGACCGCGGTCGCACGCTGGACTTTACCGTCGCCTTCATCCGAAAACTGCCGCGCTGGTTCACTTCCGTGTCCTTCGCGCTCGACGAGGCGGAGGATGACTTCGGAATCTCCTTCAGCCTCTGGCCGGAGGGGCTCTCGCGGTCCGTTCTTGGTTCGCGGCGCTTCACCGGTCTTTCGACCTCGACCGGCTTACGGAACGAATAGCCTCCCCGCTCGGGCCGCCGACACAGCGCTTGCCCCGCCCGGCGGCCGCAAGCGACCAGGTTCACATATCCTGACCCCGCCGGGGGCCGACCCCTGACCGGCACGCTACGGGAAAGGCGGCCGCCGCCCCAACGCTTCTCCCCTCCCTACCGCCGGTCGTTGGGGATGTAGGTCGC
The DNA here is from genome assembly GCA_016208685.1 of Planctomycetota bacterium. Taxonomy (GTDB): domain Bacteria; phylum Planctomycetota; class Phycisphaerae; order UBA1845; family UBA1845; genus JACQXM01. The sequence continues at coordinate 92,091 of JACQXM010000027.1, forward strand.
GGAATCTGTCACTCTACCGTTGCTGGATCTCGCGACAGGGGGACCTCCGGAGCCGCGGCTGGAAGTCGATCTGCTTGCGGCGGAGCGCTACCGGCGATTCTCGCCGCCATGGCCCGCGGTCCCCACTTGGCCAGCAGTTCCTGTACGCGATCCAGGCTCACTGGTTTGCTCAGGTAGTCGTCCATGCCGGCGTCGAGGCAGCGTTCGCGGTCGCCCTTCATGGCATGGGCGGTCATGGCGATGATCGGCAGGCCGCTCCAGCGACCGTCGGCGCGAATTCGTCGGGTGGCATCAAGACCGTCCAGCTCCGGCATCTGCACGTCCATGAACACTATATCGAAGGTGAGTTGCGCTAAGGCGGCGATCGCAGCCAGGCCGTTCTCGGCCTCGATCACGTCGCACCCGCATTTCTGCAGTAACGCCGCCGCGACCTTGCGGTTGACCGGGTTGTCCTCCGCGAGAAGTACGCGGGCGCGGAAGCGGCGTCGTTCGTTCGAGGCCGACTTGCCCGCGCGCGCGTCCGCCGGAGGCGGTGAGGCGCCGAGGGCGGTGAGCAACGCCTGCCGGAGCAACGACCGGCGGATCGGCTTCGTAAGGTGGCTGACGACTTGGGTCGCGGCCGACTCCGATTCGGGTTTTCGTCCTCCCACGGAGCTGAGGAAGATGACTGCCGACGCACAACCAACTGGACCCTCGCCAAGCTGCCGCAACACTTCATACCCGTCCATCCCCGGCATCTGCACGTCGAGGATCAGCACCTGAAACGGCGCGCCCTCGGCGTGTGCCGCCCGAGCGGCCGCGACGCATGCGGCACCGCTCGCCACCAGGGTGACGCCGCACCCCCACGACTCGAGGATGAGCTGGAGGACGCGGCGGTTGGTGGCGTTGTCGTCAACAGCCAGGATGCGGGCGTTCTTCAATGCCGAAGTGCCGGCCATGGTGTGGCGCGGGGCAGTCTCCGCGTGCGGCGCCTCGGCGGTGGGTCGGTCCGGGACTCGGAAGCGGAACGAACTGCCCTGTCCGACCTCACTTTCAACCCAGATCGTTCCGCCCAGGGCTTCGACGATCCTCCGCGAGATGGTCAATCCGAGTCCGGTTCCGCCGAACTTGCGGGTGGTCGTGCCGTCTGCCTGCGTGAACGGGTCGAAGATGGCCTCCCGCCGTTCGGGCGGTACGCCCACGCCGGTGTCACGAACTGTGAACTCCAGGGCCGGGGCTTCGCCCGAGCGATGCTCGGGTTCGACCGTGAGCGATATCTCGCCGTGGTGTGTGAACTTAATGGCGTTGCCAACCAGGTTGATGAGCACTTGTCGCAGGCGCGTGGGGTCGCCGGTCTGGTATTGCGCCACTTCCGGGTGCACGCCGATAATCAACTCCAGGTTCTTTTGTGCGGCGCGGTGCGACACGACGTCGGCGATTCCCTCGACGACGGCCACGAGATCGAAGGGGGTCATCTCGAGGTCGAGCTTGCCGGCTTCGATCTTCGAAAGGTCCAGGATGTCGTTGAGCAACCCGAGAAGGGAGTTGCTGCACTGGAGTACGGTCTCGAGCTGTTCGCGCTGCTCCGGCGTCGACGATGTGTCCAGCGCCAGCTCGGTCATGCCGATGATGCCGTTCATCGGCGTGCGAATCTCGTGGCTCATGTTGGCCAGGAACTCGCTCTTGGCGCGCGTGGCCACTTCGGCGGTGAATCGCGCCTTTTGCAGCGCCTGAATCTGCTGTGTGTTCTCCAGCGCCGCCGCGCCCAGTCGCGCCAGGATGTCGAGCGTCTCCAGGAGATGGTCCGGGAGAACGTGCTTGGAGAACATCGCCATCACGCCGACGACGCGCCCTTCGACGACGAGGGGAAAGCCCGCGAACGACTGCAGGCCTTGCGCCGCCGCCCATTCGCGATTGTGTACCCGTTCGTCGTGCGTTACGTCGTTCGAGATCGTCTTTCCTCGTCCTTGGGCGATCAGGCCGATCTTAAACGCCCCGAGCGGCACGCGCCGGTGCGGCCCGTCGATGTGAGTGTAATGGCCGGCGCTCCAGACCAGATGTAGACATTCCTTCTTGCCGGGGCAATGGTCGGCGAGCGCGCACTCCGAGCACAAGTCGCCGGGTCGGCGCAGCCAGACCCTGGCGAAGTGGGCTCCGAAAGCGTCGACCATCGTGGTGCAGAGGACGCGCGCGACATCGTCGGCCGAGCGACACTCGAAAAGCGCCTGCTGGACCCTGTTGATCGCCAGAAGTTCCCGGGTGATCGTGCTCGCGGCGTGGCGCAAGGGGCCGACGACCAGCCACCAGAACAACGGCGCTGCGGCAAGCGACAGTATGGCGGAATCAACGACGCCCGCGAGGAACGGGTTGTCCGTGACCCACTCCGGAATACCGAGCGCCATGATAGCCAGCTCGGCGGCACCGATGATTGCGATCAGCGCAAGGAAAGACCGAAGGGGGAAGAGCCGGACACCTAAGCCACCGCTGCCGGGAGTCATTGCATTACCTCCGTCACGCCCGGGTGCTCTCGCCCAACCACATCGGTAGGCGCCGGGCAACAGCGAGCGACGCCGTGTGTGGGCGGTTGCGGAACGGTGACGCCCGCACACACCATGAACCGGGGGCCGGTTGGGACGCGACTGATCTGCCTGCCGACGCCCGCCGGCCCCGATCGGTTCCGCGGCGAGGTCCCGCGCCGGACCTTCTTCTGATGTACAACGTGCATATCGGCGAGCCCCCGGGCGAATGCCATTTGCGTGGTTCCCTGGCAGCCGGCTTATCGGTCGGGTCACGTCTGGACCACCGCGACGGATCACGTCGTCGGTGCGACACGGCGGTTCGACGGCCGATACTGCGGCAGGAGCGCCGGCGGCAGCGCGAAAACACCTATCGGCCCCCGCAGGCTCCGCACGTCCGAATGGTAGACTCGATGGACTGCATGGGCGGCGGGCGATAACCAGTGCCGCGGCGCGGCACGAGAGTTAACGGTCCCAGCCGCCAAGTTAAGGCCCTTGCAGGCGATCACGATAAGCAAGGGGAGATTCCCCGGGGGGCAGCTCAGGAAGGGGTGTTATGTCGGTGACACGGGTATGGTCGGCGTTCAGGGCCTTCCTGACCGCTGAGGAAGTCCCGCGCTGGTTCGGTCTGTCGCTGGTACTCATCTACCTGTGCGGACTGGGCTCGGCGGCCTTCTCGGCGGTCAATGCGGTGCGCGCGGAGGCCGACCGGCAACTGGGGCGGGCGGACCGCTACGCGGTTGCCGCGCTGGCGGAGCGGCTGGCCGGCGTGACGGCCGGCGGCACCGTGCCGGATACGGCGCGCGCCCAGACGGAGCTCTATGACTTCGCCGCCCATGTTCCGACGCGTTACGCGCGCCTGATCGACGGGGACCGGCGCGTCCTCGCTGCAAGCAATCCCGGCGAAGTTGGCGCCCCGGCCGTTTCGGATCGCGCCGCGGGCGAGCGGCCCGCGGAGATGGAAGCGACCCTTGTGACTTCCGACGGCCCGGCTCCGGATCGGCTGCTGCGCGTGCCCGTGGGGGACCGAGCCCGCGGCTGGTACCTGGAAGTTCGTTTGCCGCCGGCACTCCAGGAATCCGCCAGCCTGGCGGGCCGGGCCAACACCTCGTTCGTGGTGCTCGTGGTGCTGGGCGCGCTCTTCGTGGTCTATCGGGCATTGCGGGCCCAGCTTCGCGGCGTCTCGCAGATCGCCGACCGGCTCCACTCTCACCGCGACCACATCCCGGAGAACCTTTCCGCGCTGCGGCTGGCGGATGCCGAGGACGGAATCAGCACCGCATGGAACCAACTGGTGGACCTGACGACGGACCTTTCCACGGCGATGAAGCGCGCGGCGGCCAACGATGAGTTGACGCGGGCCCTGGCGCGGTCGGGCGGCGGCGCCCTGGCGGAAGCGCTGAATTCCATCCCTGACGGGCTGATCTACATCACCGACGAGGTGCGTTTCGAATACCTCAACGCCCCGGCGTGCCGGCTGCTGGGATGCAGCGCTTCCGATGCCAAGCGCATGACCCTGCCCGAGGCCCGCTGCGGCGGAATCGGCGCCCGGGTCCTGGAAGTGGTTCGTTCAGCGCTGCATGCCGACGGATCGTTCGAGTCGCGAACCGAGGTGGTCAGCGCGGAGCAGGACGCCTCCGGGGATTCCAGCTCCTACCGCGTCTGGGTGATTCCCCTGCAACGCGCTCACCACAGCGGTGAGTGCGTGGTCATCGTTCGCGACGTCAGCCAGCAGGTGCGCGCCGAGCGCGCCCGCGAGGACTTCGTCACCCAGGTGACGCACGAGCTGCGCACGCCGCTCACCAACATCCGCGCCTACGCCGAGACCCTCTCCAGCGGCATGTTCGACGATCCCAAGGTGATCACCGAGTGTTACAACGTAATCACCAAGGAAACGCGGCGGCTCTCACGGCTCATCGAGGACATCCTCAGCGTTTCCCAGCTCGAAGTGGGCAGCATCGAGCTTCGCGTGGACACCGTGGACCTCAAGACGCTGCTCAGCGAAGGCGTGCGCGACGTGCGCGGGCTGGCCGACGAGAAGAACATCGACATCCAGCTCCTGCTGCCCGCGAAAATGGAGCCCATCCGCGCCGATCGGGACAAGCTGGCGGTGGTGATCAACAACCTGCTGGGCAACGCCATCAAGTACACGCCGAAGGACGGCAACGTGGTGCTCGCCTGCCAGTACTCCGGCGACGAGGTAGTCATCACCTGCAAGGACAACGGCATCGGCATCGATCCCGCGGACCACGCCCGCGTCTTCGAGAAGTTCCAGCGTGCCAACGACCCCGCGGTGCTGGCGGAGTCCGGAACCGGCATTGGTCTGTACACGGCGCGGGAGATCGTGCGCCGGCACGGAGGCGACATCGAACTGATCAGCGAAAAGGGCAGCGGCTCCACCTTCATGGTCCGTCTGCCCCACCGCGAAAGTCGCGCCGCGGCCCTGTCGGCGCCGGAGGCCTGAAGTCATGGCCAGGATTCTGATCGTCGAGGACGAGGCCCACATCGCGCGGGTGATGTCCCTGTGGCTCAGCCGCCACGGGCATCAAATTCGCGAGGCCACCAACGGCCGCGCGGCGCTGGACGTTCTCGGGGAAGAGTCGTTCGACCTGATCATCTCCGACATGAACATGCCGGAGATGAACGGCCTGGACCTGGTGGCCGCCGTGCGCAAGGTATTATGCCTGGAAGTGCCCTTCATGCTCCTCAGCGCCCGATGCGACCTGGATAACCTCGACGCGCAACTGAAACCCTACAGCGTACGGCTGTATCCCAAGCCCTTCGTACCGTCGCGATTGGTGTCGGACATCGAGCGCATGCTCAGTCCGGTGCCCACGTGACCGGGAGTCGTCAGGCATGACGCCGGTAGCAGAACAGACCCGACCGCTGACCCAGGCACCGCCCGACGCGCGGGGGTGGCTGGGACGGCTGCGCGCCCGGCTGAACCATGCACCGGGCGACATGCCGGCGATCGAGGAGGCCCTGGACGGCCTGTCCGCGTCCCTGGACCAGGTCCTCACGGACTGCGCCGGCATGACTGAGGAACTGCTTTTTGTCTACGAGCAGCTTGGCGTGGTCTTCGAGGTCAGCCGCCAGCTTCCCACGGTGGAGAACGAATCGACGGTGCTCGACCTGTTCGTGGAGAGCCTGCAACGCAGCTTCCAGGGGCGGACGGTGGGCCTGGCGCGGCGTAGTTCCGCCGGCCGCTGGACCGATGGCCCGCGCGGACGGTTGTACCCGCCCTGGCTGGTCAGTCTGCTGGAACAGGCACGCGAAAACACCGCCGTCATGGTGCAGTCGGCGCCGCCGGACGACGCGCCGGCAACGCCGGTAATCGGCGGTACGCCGGGAGAGTCGTCCGCGACGGAGTTCGTCCGCGAAGCCATGGTGGGGCCGGTTCTGGCGGGCGAGTCGTTCGTAGGAGCCATTGTGCTGACACGCGGCGAGGGCGCCGCGACCTTCCGCGCCTGCGACATGGGCCTGCTGCAGTCGCTGACCACCTTCTGCGGCGACCTGATCCGCAATCACCGCCTGGTGCGCGAGCTGCGTGAGATGTCGGTGGCCATGGTGCGCTCCCTGGTCAACGCCGTGGACCAGAAGGACGAGTACACCTCGGGCCATTCGCTGCGCGTGGCGTACTACGCCACGCTGCTGGGGCGGGAGCTCAAGCTCGGCGATCGCGACTTGCAGATGCTGCAATGGAGCGGCCTGCTCCACGACGTGGGCAAGATCGGCATCCGCGACGACGTGCTCAAGAAGGAAGGCCGCCTCACCGGCGAGGAATTCGATCACATGAAGGAGCATCCGGTACGCAGCCACAGCGTGGTGCAGGCCGTGCCCCAGCTCGCCGAGGCGCTGGACGGCGTGCTGCACCACCACGAGCGCTACGACGGCACCGGCTACCCCGGCGGGCTCAAGGGCGAGAGCATTCCCTTGCAGGCACGGATCATCCAGATCGCCGACGTGTTCGACGCCCTCACCTCCAACCGCTCCTACCGGGCGGCCTACACCTGGACCAAGGCGCTGTCCATCATGCGGGAAGAGGCGGGTCGGACCATCGATCCACAACTCGGCGAGACTTTCGACGCCTTGATCCACCGCATCCTCGACCGGGGCGGCGACGCCTGGCAGCAACTGGTGGCGCAGGCGGATCGCTTCAGCGAGCTCTCGGTTCGAGGCGACGAGACGATGGGAGAATGACGTGAATCTGGCACTCTTCCTGCCGTGGTTTCCCGTAGTCCTCGCCGTGGGCGTCGGTGGACGCCTGTTGGGTCGAGGGCGGGGCTTTGCCCTGGGAGTCCTGTGCGCGCTCTTTTGGGTGGTGCTGGTGCACGCCACCGCCGGCGCGGCGGTGTGGCAGCGCCCGGGAATGATGCTCACGGTGCTGGCGGGCGCCGCCGCCATCATCGCCATGGGAGGCTGGGCGGGTGAATCCGCGGAAACCCGCGGCACGCCCGCGGCGCCCGCGGCCGCCGCACCCGGCGCCGGCGTTGCCGAGCACACCGCGACGCTGGAGTGCCTGTCGGCCGCCTGCGATACATTCGATGACTGGCTGGAGGACCATCGCAACGATGCCAACCCCTGGCCGGCGTTCGATGAGCTCATCCGCACCGTGCTCTACCAGTCGTGCCGCGCCACGCACGTGCGTCCCTTTCGTCTGCTGAGCGAGGGCGAGGAACTGACCCCGCTGCGCGATGTAGATCCGTTTCACGAAGCCAGGCGGGTGAATGCCCGGGATGGAATCGTGGGGGAAGTCGTGCGGTCCGGCCGGGCCTACGTGGCGGATTGCCATCCCGGCACTTCCGAGGTTCCCGGCGCCCCGGGCGCGGTGGATCGGCTGGCCTGGTGCTTCGCGTGTTCGCAGGGAACGGAACGCCTGGGTGCGGTACTGGTGGGCCAGGTGGGCGTGGCGCCGCAGCGGAACCGGGCCCTACTGCGAACCGTGGAACACCTGATCGGCATGTTCTGGTACACGTTGCGGGAGGCGATCCGCAGCCGCGCGGCGGCTTTGCACGATCCGGTCAGCGGACTCCTCACGCGCGAGGCCTTCCTCCACTTCGCGGAACAAACGCTGCGCGAGAGCCATCAGCACGCCGAGCCCTCAGCGGTGGCGGTCATCGGACTGGAGGGCATGCGGGCGCTCAATGACGCCGGGCGCTGGGAGGTGGCGGATGACCTGGTGCGCGAGGTGAGCGCCGTGCTCCGCGGCAAGGTGCGTCCCGACGACCGGCTGGGGAGATTCGACGGGTCGCGGTTCATCATGCTGTTCCGCCGCGTTGATTCCGACCTGGCGTTGCTCATCGTCAGCCAGATCATGACCCGTCTCAAGGGGCTGTGCGGCGACCTGACGCGCTGGCGCGAGCCGATCGAAGTGCGCTGCGGAATCGCCGGCGGCGGCAGTTCGACACCTGACCTGCGCGCCCTGGTGTCACGGTCACTGCAACAGAATCGCCGGGCGCGGCTGGAGGAACGCTCCATCGCCAGCGACCTGGAGCCGGCGCTGGAGGCCGCCGCAGGCGTATGAAGATTGAGAAATTAAAGGTCGGAACGGTCGAAGTCCTCACGCCGTGCGGCGCTCTGGTGGACGAGGACGCCAAGAAGTTCTCGCGCCTTCTGCTGGAGCGCGTGCGCACCGCTAATCCGCGCGTAGTGGTGGCCATGCAGGAGGTTCCGTATGTGGACAGCGCAGCGCTGGAGGGTTTCGTGGGCGCCGCCGACGAACTGGCGCAGTGCGCCGCCAGCCTCAAACTGGCGGGACTGACTCCGACATGTCGGGAGGTGCTGGAGCTCACCGGCCTGTCGCATCGCTTTCGGCTGTTCAACGAGGTGCATGACGCGGTGAAGAGCTACCTCTAGGCCCACGCGCCGAATGCTCGGGTGGCCCATCGCTTCAGCGATGGGGGAGTCGAACGGTCTCCGAATGCGGAATGGTGAATGCGGAGCGATGAATGCCGAATGCGGAAACCGAGCCGCGACCTCGGATCAGAGCCACGACCGTAAGGGAGCGGGCAAGGACAGCGACGAAGCGACCGGTGGTCAGTACCGCGACAGCATGGAGCAGCCGGGCGGGGTGGCCCATCGCTTCAGCGGTCGGGGACCCGACTTGCCGGAGGCCGCGTGGTTGGGAGCGGCGTAGCGCGGCGGCATCCCGGCGCCCTCGACAGGGCGCGAACGCCAGCAGCCCTGCGGACCGAGTGAGGTCCGCATCACAGATGTAGCAACACGAGAGCACAATGGCCAATCTGGCGATTGAGAGTGCGGTTCGCCTCGGCGATCAGCTCGTTCGTGACGGCCTGATCACGCCGGAACAACTGGCCGAGGCACTCGCCAAGCAGCAGTCCTCGGGCGGCCGCATCGGCAGCGTCCTTGTGGATGCCGGGGCGCTGACGGCCGGGGCACTGGTGCAGGCGCTCTCCCGCCGCCTGGGCGTCAAGGGCTGCCTTCTGCGGCACGGTCTGATCGATCCCCAAGTCGCCAAGCTCGTCCCCAAGGAAGAAGCGGAACGCCTCCGGGTGCTGCCGTTGTTCAAGGTGGGTGACGAACTCACCGTGGCCATGGTGGAGCCGCAGTCGCTGCCGGTGCAGGATCGGCTGCGGGCGCTGACGGGCTGCACCATCCGCCCGGTGCTGGTCCTGGAGCAGAACCTCCAGGAGTACCAGCGGAAGTACCTCGCCGCGGAAGTGAACGTCGATTCCTTCCTCGCCTCGGTCGAGGAAAGCGACATCCACATCACGGAAACCGAGGCCGTCGACGAGGGACCGATTACCGACCTCGACAAGATGGTCGAGGGCAGCCCCATTGTGAACCTCGTGAACCTCGCCATCCTCACCGCTCTGCGCGCCGGCGCCAGTGACATCCACATCGAACCCGATCGCGACGCCACGCACGTCCGCTACCGCATCGACGGGCACCTGCGCGAGATGCTCAAGCCGCCCAAGGGAATGCACGCCGCCATCGTCTCGCGCGTGAAGGTGGTGGGCCGCATGGACATTGCCGAGAAGCGCCTGCCCCAGGAAGGACGGGTGCACATCATCGCCGACGGCCGGGAAGTCGACCTGCGGGTGTCGAGCATGCCGACCATCCTCGGCGAGAAGATCGTGCTGCGCATTCTCGACAAGTCCAAGCTGAGCTTCGAGCTGGAAACGCTCGGCATGCAGGCGGAGGAGCGTGGGGCCGTGGAAGCCATGATCCGCAGCCCCTACGGACTGATGCTGGTCACCGGCCCTACAGGCAGCGGCAAGACCACTACCTTGTACTCCGCGCTGGACCTGCTGCGCAACGAAGCGACCAACATCATCACCATCGAAGACCCGGTGGAGTACCAACTGCCGCTCATCAATCAGATTCAGGTCAACGACGGCGTGGGGCTGACCTTCGTCCGCGCGCTGCGGTCCATCCTCCGTCAGGACCCGGACGTAATCATGGTGGGCGAGATTCGTGACCAGGAGACGGCGCAGGTGGCCATCCAGGCGGCACTCACCGGGCACCTGGTGCTTTCCACGCTGCATACCAACGACTGCCCCGGGGGCGTCATGCGGCTCATGGACATGGGTGTGGAGCCGTTCCTCATCTCCGCCTCGCTTCTGGGTTTCGTCGCCCAGCGACTGGCGCGGAAGATCTGCCCCTCCTGCAAGACCTCCTACTACCCGCCGCCGGCGCTTCTCAAACGCGTGGGGTGGGAAGCACGAACCAACGAGCTGTTCCAGAAGGGCGAGGGTTGCCGCGAGTGCAACAACACGGGGTTCCGCGGCCGGGTGGGCATCTTCGAGGTGATGCTCATGGACACCGAACTCAAGCGCATGGTGCAGAACGAAGCTTCGGAAACCGACATCCGCGTCTACCTGGCGCAAAGCAACTGGCGCATGCTGCGCGACAAGGCCCTGGACGTGGTGCAGCGCGGCGAGTCCACGCTGGAAGAGGTGCTGCGCGTAACACGTTCGGAGAACCTCGAAGTCGGTGACCCGACGGGTCGGGGCGCGGATTGACGGCAACGCCGTGAGGGTCGTGGGCGCCGGAGCTCGACCTCCGGCGTGCGTGGGCCGCCGCGTTTCAGAGGATCGGCTGCATGTTACTGACCTATGATGCCGTGGACACTCAGGGCAAGACCACCAAGGACGTGGTGGAGGCCATGAACCCGCGCGAAGCCGTCGAGGTCCTGCGGCGCCGCGGTCTGTTCGTCACCAGGATCGCCGAGGATACGCAGAACGCACAGGCAAAAGCGGTGCACCGGTCCGCCGTGAAAGGCCGGCTTCCGTTAGCCACCCTGGTGCTCTTCACGCGGCAGATGGCCATGCTGCTCCGGGCCGGCAGCGGGATCGTGCCCGCCATCACCGCCATCCGCAAGCAGATGCGGCGCCCGACGCACGCCGCTCTGCTGGAGCAGGTGGTATCGGACCTGGAGGAAGGCAGCACACTGACCGACTGCCTCCGCAAACACCCGGACACCTTCGATCCCGTGTATTGTGCCATCATCGCCGCCGGGGAAGCCAGCGCCAGCCTCCCCAACATGTTCGAGCGCCTGGCGGAAATCGTGGGCAAGAAACGGGCGTTGCAGAAGAAGCTCATCGGCACCATGGCGTACCCCGCGTTGCTGGTGGCCATGTGCTTCAAGATCACGCTGATTCTCCTGCTCTTTGTGCTCCCGCGCTTCGACGGAATGTTCCAGCAGCTCGGAGTGGAAGCGCCGGCCACTACCCAGGCCCTGCTCGCCGCCGGGCAGTTCCTCCAGGCGCACTGGGTGGCGGTGCTCGCCGGCGCCGGCGTCGTCGTATCGACACTGGTGTGGTTCCTGGTCAGTCCGCGCGGCGTCAAGTGGATAAGCGACGTGCAGACAAGCATTCCGGGGCTGGGGCGGCTGCGCTCACGCATGATCCAGGCGCAGGTGCTGCGCACTATGGGCATGCTGCTGGAAAGCCGCGTGGGCCTGCTTGACACGCTGGACCTGGCGCGGCGATCGACGCGCAACCGCAGCTTCCAGGAACTGTTCACCAACCTGGAGGAGACCGTGACCGCGGGCGGGCAGATGAGCACGGCCTTCGAGCAATGCCGCCTGATCGAGCCATACATCTGTCAGGCCGTGCGCACCGGCGAGGACAGCGGCAACCTCGGTGGGGCCATGACCTATTGCGCCGACGTGCTGGACGAGAGCAACACGGAGTTGATCGGCGTGATCACCAAGCTGATCGAGCCGGTCATTCTGATCGGCATGGGAGTGTTCGTGGGCGGCGTGGCGATCTCACTGTTCCTGCCGCTGTTTGATCTGACGTCGGCAATCAAGTGATGGCGGGCAAGGTGATATGAGTTCGATCCTGACATTGTCGCGGCGCGTCAGCCCCCTGGGCGTGGATTTGGGCGCCCATGGGGTGCGCATCGTGCAGTGGGCCCGCGTCCGCGGCGACTATGTGCCGGTGGGCGCCGCGGCCTTCGAAGCCGCCGCACCTGTCGTTGAGTCCGCGCCCGGCGAGCGCGCGGCGCACCTGAAGGACTGCCGGCGCCTCGCCGCGTTCCGCGGGCGACACGCCATCCTGGCGCTTTCCTCGCCCGACGTGCAGTTCTATGCCTTAGAACTGCCGCCGGTCACCGGGCGCGAGCTGGCTCAGGTCGTGCGCTTCGAGGTGGAACGCCTGATGACGGAAACCACCTCGGCGGTGGAGACGCAGCACTGGTCCCTGCCGGCCACCAAGGTGCCGGCGCCCAACGCTATCGGCGTGGCCGCCTCCCTGGAACGTATCACCGAGCAGCTCGCCATTTGCCGCGACGCCGGTCTGACGTGCACCGTGGTCGACACTTTCGCCACCGCCCTGGCGCGACTGGGCGTGCTGCTGCACCGATGGCCCGATGACGTCGTGTGGGGCATGCTTGACCTCAGCGGACGCGCGGCGCGACTTGTGCTTTGCAGTGAAGGCGCACCGGTGCTGGTGCGCGTCGTCGGCACCGGCGGACAAACGTGGACCCAGCGCGTCGCCGAGTCCCTCAGCATCAGTCCGACGGCTGCCGACGTCCAGAAATGTGAACAGGGCGTCGCCCCCCCGGCACGCAGCGAGGCCGCCGGCGAACCGGCGGTCGCGCCCTCGGAGCTGTCCGCGATGCTGCTGGGCATCCTGCGCAGCGACGTGCATGGTCTGGCCGCCGAGGTCAAGCGTTCCTACGAGTACGTACGGAGCTGTTATCCGCGCAAGCAGGCCGCTGACCTGGTCCTGGTCGGTGGTGGAGCCGGTATGCCGAACCTGGCGGCGCATCTGGCGCATCTGTTGGGTATTCCCGTGCGTGGCGCCTCGGCGTACCTCGAGGGCCGCGACTGTCGCCTTCGCTGGGACCCCAAGGTCAAGCAACCGTTCGAGACGTTCGCCGTGGCAGGCGGCCTGGCCGCGGGAGATTCGTAACCCGGGCAACGGTTGGAACGCGGTTGCCGGGGCCGCGCCGCGGAGTCGCCCGCTTAGATGGCTGCGTATGGTGCGTGTCAATCTCATCCCGGATTCGCTCGTGATCTCGCTGGCGAGAGGGCGGCGGCTCCGTCGCTGGTCCACCGCCGTGGGCACGGCGATGCTTGCGGCGCTCTTCGGGCTGGGGCTCGATTGGTGGCGCAGCGCCGAGGCCGCCGCGCTCCGCCGGCAAGAGGCGCAACTGGCCGAGGAGCTTGCCGGCGTGCGCACCGAACTGCGAACCGTCACGACGGAAGCGGAACTGGCCCTCAGTCAGCTCCAGCGGGCCGACGCCCTTCGCGCCAAGCGGGCGTGGTCGGACTTGCTCCTTCTGGTCGGAGCCTGCCTGCCGGAGACCAGTTGGTTGACCTCGGTGGGCACCGACCCCGCGCGACCCGCTGGCGTCCAGAACCGCCCCGCCACCGTGGCACCGCCCACCCCGGCCGCAGGGACCGCCGCAGCCCAGGCCAAGACGGACAAGCAGGCGGTCACCATCGAGGCTCCGCGGAAGCTCCGCTTGCTGGGGTATGCCGCACAACCCGGTGAACCGCATGCCTTCGTCACGCAGCTTAAGGCCGCCGAGGTGTTTACGAACGTGACCCTGGTGGGCACGCAGCGCGAGCCCGTGCGCGATGGCTCCTATTACCGGTTCGATGTGGTCTGCGAGTGGTAAACATGAGGCGAGACGCTAACTGGCCCTTGATCGCCATTGACCTGCTCGGCAGCGCTCTGGTCGCCGCCTGCCTCGCAGTGTTTACCTGGGCGACGCTGTGGAACAACCAGAGACTGGAGAAGGAGATCGTCACCCTTCGGCAGACGATCGCGGGTTCCCAGCAAGCCCTGGCGACGCTGCAAGGCGTGCGTGACCGGCAGCGGACAGAGGCGGCCCGCCGGCACGCCGAGCTGGCGCAGCGCGGCCGGCTGCCCGCCGCAGCACCCCTGGAGGAGTACTTCCAGGTGCTCTCCGGGCTCGCCGCCAGGCACCGCCTGAGTGTCATAGGCCAGACACCCAGCGAGTCGCGTTCCTACCCGGGCCTGCTGGAACAGTGCTTCACCTACGAAGTCGCGGGCACTACCGGCGACCTGCTTCGCTTCCTGCGGGAGATCGAGGAGACGGGTTACTGGGCGGACGTCAGCTACCTGAAGATCGACGAGGGGCGCTCGTCGGGCGAGCCGACGGTCGGCCGGCGCGTGGCGGCGCTCACCGTCAGCCTCTTCTCCAGCCCACCGGCGGCGCCCAAGCCGTTGCCGCCGGGAGCGCCTCCGGTCCCGGTCCGCGCCACACCTCCGGCCGGCGCGCCGCAGTCCCCTGCGGAGAGCGGATGATGACGCAGCACAAGAAACGCATCTACTTCGCGGTCATGGGGCTCAGCGGCGCGGCACTGTTCGTCGACCGGGTCCTGCTGGGAGAGGCATCGGTGACCGCGCCGCGGCTGGCTGCGGCGCTGCCCACCGGAACCGCGCCCGGCGGCGCACCGGCGGCTCCCGCCGCGGCGCCCGGCATTCCGGAAGTCCCCTTTCCGCGCCAGCTCCCGCGGCGCGACGCTCAGTCGCCGGTGCGTGACCTGTTCGCCCCGCCCGGAGAGGAGCCCGCCGACTCGGGCGAGTTCCCTGAGGGAGGTCCCCGGAGCGCACGCCGCGCTCCCAGCGCTGATCACCTCTCGCGTGACACATTTGCGACACAACACCGCCTGCAGGCGGTGCTGGTGGAGGAGGGTCTGAACATCGCGGTGGTCGGCGGACGTTGGCTGCGCGACGGCGATGCCCTCGGCGGGTGCGCTCTTATCGGCATTTCCGAGAATCAGGCGCTTTTCCGCTGCTACGATGGTGACATAAGTCTGTCCATCGGCGACGACCCGACCCAAGAGCGCCGCTAAACCGAGTCCCGCGCCGCGACGATATCGTAAATCAGTGGTCGGAACCCATACACCCACAGGCCGACCCCTGCCGGAGGCACCGGAAGCGGCCTGGCAAACTGAGGAATGAGTGCAGCTATGATGACGCACAGGAATCGGTTGCGGGGCTTCAGTCTCGTCGAGCTCGTGATCGTGGTGGTGATCATCGGGGTCATCGCCGCCATCGCCGTGCCGCGCATCAGCCGGGGCGCCAAGGGTGCCGGCGACGCGTCCTTGCGCGGAAGTCTCGCCGGTCTGAGAAACGCCATCGATATGTACGCAGCGGAGCATGGCGGCACCTTTCCCGCCGGGGCTGACCAAACGGCCATCGAGGACAAGCTCACCAAGATGACCGACGCCTCGGGCAACGTGGGCACTACCGCGGGCGTGCACATTTATGGCCCCTACCTGCGCGGCGGCTTCCCGCCGGCACCGGTCGGCGCCAATAAGGGCAAGAAAACGATCAAGATCGTAACCGGCGACCCCACGGCCACGGCGGCCACCGAGGCCACGGGCGAAGGTTGGATCTACAGCACCGACACCGGCAAGGTGATTATCAACACCATCGCCACGGACGACAGCAGCCCGGCGGTGGCGTACAGCTCGTACTAGCGCGCCGCACCGCGACACGGCTTCGCCGGCCGCGGCAGTTGAGCGTGCAGCAAAGGCCATGGCGGCCGTGCGGCGGGCATCGCTGGCGCACGGCCGCCCGTTTTTGCGCTCCCCCTCGGCAAATATTGTACGCTTTCCGGCGGGAAGCTCTCTCTTTCCGGGGTTGGAACCATGACGCCGTGCCGGTCAACCGCCAGCACCCGACGCCACGCTCGAGCGTTCACGCTCGTCGAAATGGTGATGGTGGTCACCATTATCGGCATTATCGCTTCGATCGCCGTGCCGCGCATCTCCGGGGCGGCGGCGGCCTCGCGTTCCAACGCCCTGGAGGCCACTCTAGCCAATGTGCGCAAGGCCATCGACGTCTACTACGCGGAGCACGGCCGGTACCCCGGCTATGACCCCGCCAACGGCGCCCCGGACGGAACGAAGTTCGTGGATCAGCTCCTTCTGTATTCGGACGAAGGTGGCCGGACGAACGCGACGCCCTCTCCGCCTTACATTTACGGTCCGTACCTGCGCGCCCCGTTCCCCAGGAACCCCACGAACAACTTACAGACGGTCTATGTGAAGGCCACACCCGCCGCGGCCGATCCTGCTGAGGGCTCCGTGGGCTGGGTAGCGGTTCTCTCACACGGGTACTTCGCAATCAGCGCTTCCGCGACCGTGCTGGAGACCGTCGGGGTCAAGGACGTACAGCTCAAGGATGTTCTCCGCTGCGTCGGGACGGCCATCAGCGGAACATGACGGCGTGAGACGCCCATTCAGGGTGACAATCTGGCGGCCCGGAGCCGACCGCGGCGTAAGCCGTGCTGTTTCAACGCCCGGCGCGGCGTTCCGACACGACGGGAATTGGTCCATGAAACTCTCACGACCCTCCAAGTGCCGAGGCGGGTGCCCCGTCGGTGCCTTCACCCTCATCGAAATGCTGCTGGTGATGGTGTTGATCGCCATTCTCAGCAGCATGGCGGTAGCGCAATACGGGCGCTTTGTCGCACGGCAGCGCGTGGAGGCCGCGTCGCGGAGGATCGTAGCGGACCTCAAGTACGCGCAGAAACAGGCCCGATCCACCAGCGCTGCACAAGAAGTGCAGTTCGACCTGGTGAAAAGCAGTTATACCTTGGTGGGCATGGCGGACCCCGACCACGCCGTGGGCAACTACATGGTTCGCCTGTCCAGGGACCCCTATCAGGCGCGCCTCATGTCCGCCGACTTCGGCGGCGACGCGTCGGTCATCTACAACGGCCATGGCGTCCCCGACAGCGGCGGAACGATCACCGTGAAAGTCGGCAACCTGAGCAAGACCATCACCCTGACGGGTAACGGAGGTCGGACGTTCGAGTCCGCGATCGCCTACGAATGAGCCGTCCAACCACCCCAACTCGTCGGACGCGGGCCCCCGGGTATACCCTGGTGGAGCTGTCGCTGAGCATGGCGGCGACCGCGCTCATCATGACCGGGCTCGCCTCGGCGATGGTTCTTACCACGCGCGCCATTCCCACGGGAAAAACGGCGGTCGAGGCGCAGACGCAGGCGTTTCACGCCGCGGAGGAGATAGCCGCGGACCTCTACTGCGCCCGCTCCTTCACCGTGAGAACCGCCCTGGCGGCAGAGTTCACGGTCGCCGACCGCACCGGCGATGCCAGCCCGGACACCATCCGCTACGAGTGGTCGGGGGTGGCCGGCGCTCCCGTGATGCGGCGTTTCAACAACGATGCTGCCACGGAATTCCTCAGCGACGTCCGGGAATTCTCCCTCACCTACGGCCTGCGAAGCGTGGATGAGACGACTACGCAACAAAGCAGCAGCACCAGCGCCGAAACGGTCCTCGGCTATTTCGACGGGTGGGCGGGAATCACCCCCACCAGCCAGTCGCAGAGTGTCAGCGACGTGGCTTGGATCTCCGAATACTTCACCGTCGCGCCGCCCGCGAACACCACCGCCATCACTTTCACACGCGCCCGCATGAGCATGAAGCGTGGCATTTCCGTACCTACGCTCGGCTACATCATGGAACTGCGCCGCTCGCAGGGCAGCGGCAGCTACTACCCGGCGGCACTGCCTTTGCTGACCAGCGCCGCCATCGCACCCGGCACGCTGGGAACATCATTCCAGTGGGTCACGGCCACTTTCTCCGGCACGCCCATCACGGACCTCTCGCGCAACGACTTCTGCCTCGTGCTCAAGGGCCTCGGCGCCATCGGCATATCCGCCGAGAATTTCTATTCCGCCAGCGCCCCGGCGGACAGCACCGTGGGGACTTGGACCTCCACGGCGGGGGCCAGTTGGACCCCAACCAAGAACTTCCATAACCAGGACTTCCGCTTCTATGTTTATGGCACCTACACCACACAGACGACCAACACCGTCACCGTGACTCGTTCCTGGCTCGACTCCGTGCGCATGATGGTGCGCGCTGGTTCAGACGCTGCCGCGCGCATCGATACCGACGTACAAGTGCTCAACGGGCCGGAGGTGACGGGTCTGTAGATCAGTCCGGCTTGCCGGAAGCGGAATGCCTGGTGTCAGCGATGAGGAACGAACCATTGAGAAGTCAGGCAGTGCGGCGACTGCGGCCACGTTTCAGGAGTCGGGTCATGGGATGTACCATGAGTCCGTCGCCAGGGCGCCATACCGGGCGCGGCGCCGCGGCATTCAGCCTGGCGGAGGTACTCGTTTCGCTGGTTCTCGCCTCGGGGCTGGTGGTGGTTTCCCTCAACACCGTGGGATCCAGCGCGCTGGGCCGGCGGGTGACGAGCGAGCATGCGTGCGGGCAATTGCTGGCCCTTTCTTTGATGACGGAGATCATGCAGCAACCCTATAAGGACCTGGGTCTAGCGCCGCTCTTTGGACTCGAAGTAGGTGAGTTGGACGTGCTTGGCGGCACACGGGTAAACTTCGACGACGTGGATGATTACGATAACCTGTCCGAATCTCCGCCGAAAAAGAAAGCCGGCACGGCGTACACCGACCGCTCCGACTGGACGCGGACCGTGGCCGTCAGCTACGCCGACCCCAACAACTTGGCGCTCAATTCGCTCACCGACCAGGGCCTGAAACGCATCACGGTGGTGGTCAAGCGCAACGGCCGCGTCATGGCACAACTCGTGGCTTTGCGCGGCGGCGCCGTGGCCGGCGGGCTCATCCAGCGGGTGATCGAGCCGGCCCTGCTGCTGGAGTAACAGCCATGCGAGGCACGGGTAAACAACAGACGCGACGACGAGCCAGCGTGTACGTGCTGGTTCTCGGCTGCTCGCTGGCGGCCATGACCATAGCCGTGGGCGCCGTGCTTGCGGTTCGCGTGGACCGCCGCGGCGCCCTGCGCACCGGCGATTTTCTGGAGGCCCGCCTCTACGCCCAGTCGGCCGTGGAGATCGGCCAGTGGATGGTCACCGACACCACCTGGCGCTCCACCAAACCGCAGGGCGCCTGGAAGCTCAACCAGCCGCTGGGACGCGGCCTGTACTCGCTCTACGCCGTCGACCCCGTGGACGCCAACTTCGCGAACAACGCGTCGGACCACGTCATTCTCACCGGGATCGGCACCATCGGAACGACGGTCTACAAGCTCTCTGTGGAACTGGAACCCTTCGGGCCGGCCGGCCTGAATTGTCTGGCCTCCGCGATGCACACCAACACCGCCTTCGACACCACGACGACGATCACGATCAGCGCGCCTCTTTCCTCTAATGGAACCGCGAGAGTGCGCGCCACGGGGGTGGTCAACGGCAACATCGAGGCCGTGGGGACCATACAGCTCGATGGGGGCTGCACCGGTACAACGACAACGGGAATCGCCGCAAAGCAGGTGCCGACCTCAAGCGCCTTCGATTATTACATCGCCAACGCCGTAGAGATCCCGTTTGCGTCCCTGCCCGGCGGCGCTATCAAGAATGCCCTGCTCACCCCCGGCGCAAACCCCTATGGTCCGACAACCCATCCCAAGGGATTGTATCTGATCCGTTGCAACAACAACACCATCACCGTTCAGGATTCGCGCATCCGCGGGTCGCTGATTCTCCTTGATCCGGGCGCGAACAGCACGCTCAAGGGCAGCGTGAACATCGAGACCGACGATCCGGCGTTGCCCGCGATCATGGTTCGGGGAACAATGAGCTTCGGCTGGACGGGGGACCTTCTAGAGTCGAACGGCTCGAACCCAAACTTCAACCCTGTGGGATCTCCCTACCAGGGGATTACCGACACAGACACCGCCGACACCTATCCCGGAATCATCAAGGGGCTGGTCTATGTCAGCGGAGACCTGACACTCAGCGCCACGCAGACCTACAACGGCGCCATGGTGTGCGGCGGCACCCTCAATGCGACCGGCCCAGTTACGGTCACCCACGACAACAATCTCATCAACGCGCCGCCGCCTGGTTTCGAAGTCTCGTACCGTCCCATGACACCGCTCGCCGGCAGTTGGACCCGAGTTGTCAACTAGGCGTTTCGCGGCGGGCACGAATCGGTGCCTGCCGCTCCGCGCGGCCGTCGGATCACGCCACCGCGGTGATCAGGTCCTCGCGCTCCCGCCGCACCGCCACGAAGTTGCTGCCCCGGAAGTCCTCGTGCGCAAACTCGTACTCGCGGAACTCGACGTGATCGGGGTAGACCTTACCCACGCGGTAGCCCCGCTCCGAGAAGAAGGCATGGAAGTCGCGGAGCAGGAACTTGGTCAGGATGCTCACCTTCCCGTACTCAAACTGTACCACGTCGACCTTGCCCGCGGCAAACGTGTCTGAAAGTCCCGCCAACACCAGGCTCTCGGCCCCCTCGACGTCGAGCTTGATCATCTCCACGCGTTCGACGTTCCGCGAAGCGACGTAGGCGTCCCCGGTCATGACGCGCCCCACAGCCGTGCGATGCGGGAACTCGTGCGGGTACTCCGTCATCGTGGTGATGCTGCTCACCTGCGGGAAGTATCGTAGCGGCACCTCTCCCTCGCGGTCCGCGAGTCCGAAGTCGTTGACCATGACACCCTTGACGCCCTCCACCCCGCGGCGAAGCTCGGCCGCGGTGTCGGGCATGATCTCGAAGCAATGAATGGCGGCGGCGGGGAAGGCCTGACGGGCCAGCCTCGTCCAGTCCCCGACGTTGGCCCCCACGTCGAAGATGCAGGAGAAACCGAAGCGCGACCAGGCTCGAAGCACGAACGCCTCACCGTTGTGGTCGAAGGCGTAATCGTCGGCGTTTTCATAGCAATCGAGGAACCGGGCGCACTTGCGCGCCACCAGCCGCACCAGCCGGCCGCGGCGGTGCGTCGCGATGTATCGGCCGATGAGGGACATGCTCGCTCCCGGAAGTCCGCCCGGGCGCCGCGCCGCGCCCCACGCGCGAAGATCGTACAGTCGCCGTGGCGGGACAGGCAAGCCGCGTCGCCTGGTGCCCTCCGTGGCGCGCGGTTTGGTTTCCGGCGCACCGATGTCGCGGGGCCACCAGCCACCGTGGGCCGGGATCACTCGGAGTCTCTCCCGTAGTCCTTGCCACCGTTGCCCTCGGTTGTCCGTCCTGACTATGATCGGCCCGATGGAGACGACGCCTGAACCTGCCGGCGAAGCGCGTGGCGGCCCCCCATGCCGACCCCGCGTTTCGGTCGTGATCCCGACCTACAAGGAGGCTGAAAGCGTGCGCCGCGCCGTCGAGTCGTTGTTCACGCAGGACCTCGACAAGGGCGACTACGAGGTCATCGTGGTGGACAGCACGCCGGACGACAGCGTGGTGACCGTCGTGCGCGCCCTGCAACCGACGGCGCCGTGCAAGCTGCTGCTCCTCAAGAAGCTTCCGGAAGGTCCGGGACCTTCGCGCCGCCTGGGTGTCGAACACGCGCGCGGCGATATCCTGGCCTTCATCGACAGTGACTGCCTCGCCACCCCCGGTTGGCTCCGCGAAGGCACCGCAGCTTTTGCGGACGGGGTGGGCCTGGTCCAGGGTCGAACACTCCCCGAGCCCGGCGTACCGCTGGGGATCTTCAGTTGGTACGTGCGCGTGGAGCGCGAGAACCATGTGTACGAGTGTGCCAACATCTTCTACCGCCGCGCGGCATACGATTCTGTCGGGGGTTTCGACCCGGCGTACAAGAGCTGGGCGCTCCATCCCCTGGGCGGGGAGGACGTGGACCTGGCGTGGCGGGTGAAGCGCGCCGGGTGTAAGAGTCGATTCTGCGCCCAGGCCGTGGCATGTCACGAGGTTCAAAGCCGGGCCATCGGCCGCTGGATCTGGATCAAGCAGCTCTACATCTGGCCGCGGCTGGTGGGGAAATTCCCGGAGCTACGCCGCCACATGTTCGGGCGCTACTTCTTCGACCGGCACCAGGCGTGGCTGGTCCTGGGACTCGCGGGGGTGGTGGCGAGCGTCCTCTGGACGCCCTGGGGCGCGGTGCTGTGGCTACCCTATGTAGTCAGCCGCGGGTCGGAGCCCACGCGCAGCCTGCCGGGCCCGCTTCGACTGCTGCGCGTGCTCGCCTACCTGGCGCGCGACGTGGCGTCGCTACTGATCCTCTCTGCGGGGAGCATTCGGCATCGAACCCTGCTCCTGTAGGCGCCGGCACTCGGCGGCGCTGCCCCCGCGCTGTGCTGCACGGACGCAGCGGCCGCGCTGAGGGGCGCCGGACATGCACGCCGTGCCCGCCGCGCGTTCACGCACCCAAGACCGGCGCCCCGGCCGGGAGCCGCCGGCACTCGCGGACCTGGGACGCCACGCGGATGCGAGTGACCATCTTGCTTAGGCCCTTGATCTGGTAGGTCCACACTTTGAACGCCGCTTCCATCTCCCGCGATCCTTCCTCGGTGAGCCGGAACTCAAAGGTCTCGGCGGGGCCGACGGCGTAAGGCCGGGTGTCGCGCGGAGCACCATCGCCGAGCCAGCGCGGAATGTCGTGCCGCAGTGCCGTCCGCACCGGGGCCAGCACCTCCGTCGGTGTATCCCCATGCGCATGCTTGAGTTCGACGTAGCGGTGGAAGTCGCGCCAGAAGGAATCCAGCTCCGGCATCTCCACCGCGATTCCCCGCGCCACGATCAGTTTTTTCGTCGCCTCCATCGCCAGCCGGCAGACCTCGCGCCACAGCGGAAACGAGGCGATGGCCCGGTAGCGGTACATCAGGTTATCGCCAATCTCACCCGCCAGCAGGCGCGGGAAGTTCTCCGGTTGGGCGTAGAATTCGGTACAGGCCTCGCGGGTGGGAAAGAGCTCGTTGCGCGTCTCCTCGACAAAACTGTCCAGGAAGGCCCGGACGCGGCCCCTGTCCTCCTGCATCGCCTGCAACATGGCCCACAGCCACTCCGAACGCTTAACGCCGCAGCTCACCAGGAAGTCCACCACGTCGCCGAACCAGCCGTCGTTCCAGAACACGCTGAAGGTCATGTGCAGCTTGCGCGCCTCGAGGTAGTCGTCGAAGGACAGCGTGTCCGTCCCCACGATGATCTCCTCGATGTCGAAGACCTTCTCGTCGTCGTACACGCCGAAGTTCTTGGGCAGCACACGGAAGCGGGTGTCGAACTGGAACTGCGTCCGAGACTCCACCATCTCCATCTCCGAGCCCTTGAGCATCATCGCCTGGAAGCAGTGCATCTGGTTGGTGCCGGCGTCCACCAGCTTGAACACCGCGTCCACGTGGCTGCGGTAGCTCTCGCCGGGCAGCCCCAAGATCAGGTCGGAATTCGACTTCAGCCCCCGGCCGCGGACGTGCACCTGAATCTGCTCGTAGGCGGCGAGCTTGATATTGGAGCGCTTGATGTTGCGCAACACACCCTCGTCCAGCGACTGCACGGCCTGGTAGAGCACCAGCGCGCCGTTGACCTTCTCCATGGACTGGATGATCCGCTCCGGTCGGTTCTTGCCCGTGGTGGCGTCGATGAAGGTCGGCCAGCCGTATTTCTTCTGTGCCTCGCCGATCCAGGCGGAGATGTCCACGTCGCGCTCGTACATGCCGTAGTTGGCGTCGGCGATGCGCAGCGTACCCATGGTCGGAGAGCGCTCCTGGATGCGGCGGCCGATGTAATCAATCTCGTCCTTCAAGCGCTCCATGCCGAAGTCGTTGATCTTGTTGTAGAACCCGGTTCCCTGCACGCAGAACGTGCAGCGGAAGGGACAGCCGCGGTTGGTCTCGATCATCGGCGCCAGCTTGCCGTCGAAGAACTCATCCATGATGCCCGTCAGCCAGGGGGATGGAATGTCGTCAACGTTGCGGCGGCGTTCCCAGGTTTCCGTGCGGTACAGTTCTGCGTTGGGCCGGCGGTACACCGATGACGGAATCTCCGCGGCGCCGAGCTGCCGCACGGACCTGCCGGCCTCCAGGAAGAGACGCACCGCCTGCGTCGCGATAAAGTCCGCCTCGCCCACGATGTACAGGTCCACTTCCGGCCGCTTCGCTACGAACTCCACCTGTCGCTCCGGCTCGACGGGTATGTTGGGCCCGCCCATCACCACCAGCATCTCGGGGTTGAGCCGCTTGCCCAGCCGCGCGAAGAACAGGCTGATAGCCTCGTTCCACACGTAGTTGCTGACCATGAGCACGTCGGGCGGGTTCTCCTTCATGGCGGCCATGAGCCGGTCTGGATAGGCGAAGAGCCGCGACCGCGCATCGGGCAGGTCGCGGTCCATCACCGCCTTCATGTACCCCACCCCGATGGGCATGCAATCCGTGGCGAGAACGCCGCCGTAGTTGTGACGCAGATCGGCCAGGTAAACCGTAGTCATGATGAAATCGTCTCCCCTGGGCAGCGTTTAGAACGCGCCGGTCCGCCGCGCCACCCACAGCGCGGTCTTCATCAGCACTCGAACATCCAAACCCAGTGACCAGTTCTTTACGTAGGCGATGTCGTGCCGCACCCAGTCGTGGAACCCTGTCTCGCTGCGTCCGTTCACCTGCCAGATGCCCGTGATCCCCGGTTTGACCGACAGCCGCAGATCGCGCCACGCGGGGCTGAAACGCATCTCGTCCATGACCAGCGGCCGCGGCCCCACCAGGCTCATCTCGCCTTTCAGCACGTTGTAAAGCTGCGGCAGTTCGTCCAGGCTGTTTCTCCGCAGGAAGCGCCCCACGCGCGTCACCCGCGGATCGTCAAAAATCTTGAAGACCGGGCCGTCAACGTCGTTGAGCGCCGCCAGGTCCTTCTGCATCTTGTCCGCGCCTTCCACCATGGCACGGAACTTGTACATCTTGAACTCCCTGCCCCCCCGGCCCGAACGCCGTTGCACGAAGAACACCGGACCCGGCGAGTCGAACTTGATGGCAAGGGCGATCAACAGGAGGAGCGGGGAAAGAACCACCAGCCCCGCGGCGGCAACAACGACGTCCAACGCACGCTTCAGGGCCAGGCCCACGGCGGTGCGCACTGTTCCCGATCGCCGGCCCGCCGGCAGCACGATCGGCATTCCCCCTCTGCCGTCGCGGTCTTGGAGCGGCACACTCGCACGAGAACCGCCCCGGGACGGAACGACCTCGTGACGAAGCCTGGCGCCGGCGGTGATCGCCGCATCGAAGCCAACGGTGCAATACTCAAGGCACGCGCCATCCCCGACCGCGGCGCGGTCCCAGAGGATCGACTCCCGGACCACCGCCCCTGAACCAACGACGACACCTTCGCCCAGAACGGCCGGGCCGATCACCTTCGCACCTTCGTCGATCGTGCAGCCGCGCCCCAGGAGCACCGGCCCCAGGAGGAACGCCGAGGGTGCGATGCGCGCGCCCGCCGCCGCCCAGACGCCTTCAGACCGCAACGCACCCGGGTCGGACGCTCCCCCGGACCGCAGCAGCTCGCGGTGCAGGCACACATACGCCCCGATGCCATCGATCATCGCGTGGGAACCTGGTAGAACCTCTGCCCAGATCGTCTCCCCCCGGCCGCGCAGGTCGCTGATGAGTTGTTCCTTGATGTCCGCATAGCCGTCCTGGGCAATCCACCGCAGCACGTCGCCCCGGAAGAAGTACACGCCGGAAAACTCGTGGCGTCGGCGACGTTCGCGCGACGCGTGTCGCAGGTCGAATCGCTCCACGCATCCGTCGGAGCCCACCACCAGGTTCTCCAGCGACGCGGGCGTCGGAGATGGCGAACCGGCTCGCACCCCCAGCACCGCGATTGCCTGGTGCTCGGTCGCGGCGCGGACCAGGACGCTTAGATCGGCCTCGCCCGGGAACGTGGTTCCGTTGACGACCAGGAACGGCTCTCCCCCGATGAACTTCTCGAAAAGTCGCAGGCAGCCCGCCGGCCCACACGGGACGTCGTGCGCCGCGTACTCCAGACGAACGCCCAGCGCGCTGCCGTCCACGAAGCGACCGGACACGGCGGCCATATCCTCCGGCGAAAGCGCCAGCGCGATGTGATCGAACCCGTTCCGCCTCAACGCCGCAAGTTGCCATTCGAGGAGCGGCCGATTACAGACCGGTAACAGCGGCCGCGGGCAGAAACTCGCCAGGGGATAGGGCACGGGGCTCTCGCCGCCGGCAAGTAGTATGGCCTTCACTTCTGCGTCTCTCCCCGAATCGCTACCCGGCCCTGAGCCGACTCTGGCTAGGCCACATCCGACGCGCGGCGCACGGTTCTGCGTCGCATGTGGGAAACGTGGACCGCCTTGGCCCCCTCCTTCGGCAGTTACGGTCCTATGCGCCTGGGCCCTGTGGAATCTCGTCTAGTATAGCCCATGAGAGGGTCGAACTGCAATTGGTGAGCACGGCCGCCCATAATGACGGTGCCCGGGACCTCGGGTTCGACGGACTGTTCCTGGCGAGTCCTGAAACCCGTTCGGCCGGCTCAGCGAGTGATCGTTACCGGGGTTATGACGCTGTCGTTACGATTGACGACTCGGACGGGTTGCGTACTCAGCTCTGTCGTGAAGGGGAACGCCGCGGCACGGGGGATGATGCGGTTGATGTACTGCTCGACGAACCGGTCCACGCGGGCGATGCCGGACTCCGCCACGAAAACCACGTCATACGGCTCGAGCCGAATATCGGACTCCTGCCCCGCCAGAATCCGCCCCAGGTTGGCTTGCAGCACGTACCGGCCCTCTCCCAGCCGGGTACGGAGCACGAGTACGCTGGCCGGGTTGGCGGTTTCGGTGACCCCTCCCACCTCGAACATCGCCTGCGCGAGTGTTTGGTTTGGCTGTAGCGGCACCGCGCCGGGACGCAGAACCTGACCGCCAACGTACACCCGCCGTCCCGCTTCCTGCGAGACAATCACGGTAACCTCCGGCTTCTGCAGGAACCCCGCCAGCCGGGTCTCCAGCTCCGCCACCAGCTCCTCGGGCGTTCGCTGTGCCGCCGGCACATCCCCCAGGTAGGGCACGGAGATCATGCCGTCGCTACGTACCGGCGCCTGCTGGTCCAGGGTAGAGTCCGTGGGGAACTTCAGGAGCAGCACGTCACCGGGGTAGATCACATACTTTGCCGGAGCCTCGGGGTTGAACGGGGACTCCGCCAGCGAGACCCGAACCATGGGCTTGGCCGGTTTTTGGCACCCCGGAAATGCGGAGGTCCCGGCCGCCACGGCGAGCACGGCCAGCGAGCCTCGGAAACGGTAGGTCCATCCCTGCATGACACTCGCCCCGTCCATTGGGCGACCCCTCCCCATCGGCTACGGCTGCGGAGGCGGCAATACAACGCTCAGGAAATCCGAAAGCACTACGCCTGTCACCGCCGACAGGCTGCTGGAAAACAGGCTTGAGAAGTAGTTGTTCGGAAGGCAGGGACCCAGGCTCAGCACAACGGCCACGCCCAGGCAACGCAACAAACGCCGCATAAGGCAGCCCTCCTGGCTGAAAAACCGCAACGCGGGGCATCCGTTGCCCCGCCCAGTGGGTCGGCGGGCGCGCATTAGCACTCGCCGAACAGAGCCGCGACCGTCAGCCAGCGGGCGGCACGCTTTCGAGTTGCGGCGAACCGCGCGCCAATCCAGCCGGCGGCGCCGCCCCGTTACCAGCCGGGGCTACGCCGCTCGACGGCGCCGCGCCAGCGCAACCGTCACCACCAACCCGGCCAACGCCAGCGTCGCGGGCTCCGGGACCACCGCAACTCCCATAGCCGTAATCGGTCCGAAGGCCACCGGGCCGTGAAAAAGGATCTGGTCATTGACGCCGGCGATCAGCGATCCGTTTGCTTCGAGAATCAAACCCAGGGCCACGGCTCCCAACGGGGGAAGCCCGGCGTTGGCGAGCGGCGTCCCGCCCTCGTCCAGCGTCACGGCCCCCGGGGCTGCGGTGAGCGTGACCAGTTCACCGGGCTGGTCACCGAAAAGTACCAGCGAAGCCGCCGACCCTGCGGGGAAGGACGTCAGGTTAAGCGCCGCGACGATCGCGCTGTCTACCGTGGGGTTGAGCGTCACGGGTAGCGCAATGAAATCCCCCCCGCGCATCGCCAGCGCCGACCCGCTCTCCGGACCGGGCGTCCCCGTAAGCACCACCCACGGCGGCGTTTCCAACGTGCCCGTGTCGAACTGATCCACGAAAACCGGATCGCCGTTGTTTACGACGGCCAGATCCAGCCCGACCTCCGTGCCGGCGCCGGCAAAGGCGAGGGAAGCATCAACCGCTGCACACACCAAGGCCAGGGCAAGGGCACGTTTCATGGGCATTTCCTTTCGCTTTAAGGCGGCGCCGCCGAGAATAGCCATCCGATACCGGACCCTCCTTATACCCGAAGCACGGCGCGTATACAACAGTCCCCTCCCGGCCGCACGACGCCCGGCAAACTTTGCGCGTGCCGGATGACGGTCGGATTGTCCCGCCCGCGGGCACCGGCCCGGGACCGCCGGCTTGCCCGCCCCGGGACCGCCGGCTTGCCCGCCCCGGGCGCGACCGGTATGGTTGCCTGAGTCTCCATGACCCATGGCTAACGCCCAGCCCCAACCCGACGTGCGTGACATTCGCGACAAGCTGCGCCGCGGACTTCCGCTCTCCATCGAGGAGGGGATGCAGCTTCATGAGTTGGTGGACATTCACACCCTGGGCGAGTTGGCGAACGAGGTCCGGGAGCGTCTCCACGGCCGCAACGCCTACTACAACGTCAACCGCCATATCAACTACACCAACTACTGCGTCCTGCGCTGCAAGTTCTGCTCGTTCTACCGGCCGTACCCCCGAGCCACGGGCTTCAGCCCGCGCGGACTCATGGACAGCGACGACGCGACGGAGCGACAAGGCGACGGAGGGGAAACGAGGCACGAAGGGGGAGGGAGGCACGAAGGCACGGAGGCACGTAGGCACGAAGGCCCAGAGCCGCGACCGTCAGGGAGCGGGGAAACAGAGCCGCGACCGTCAGGGAGCGGGCCCAAAAGCGACGAAGCGACGAAGCGACAAAGCGGCAGAGGTTCGACGCAAAAGGGAACAGGTAACTGGGAACCAGGCGCTGCGGAACCGGCTGGCGCTGTGGGACCGGCAAGCGCTGGGGGACCGGCTTTCCAGCCGGTCACTCTCCAGCCGGTCAATGACTCGAAAGCTCGCCCTCGGTCCAACCGCGTGGAGTTACCGCTTGCCCCCCACAGCGCCCGCGACATCGACTCAACCGCCGCCGGGTACGAGTACTCCGTCGATGAGATCGTCGCCCAGGCGCGCGAGGCCTACGCGCGGGGTGCCACGGAGGTGCACATTGTCGGCGGGCTGCATCCCAAGCTGCCCTTCTCCTTCTACCTCGACATGTGCCGCAGCATCCGCGAGTCCTGCCCGCACCTGCACATCAAGGCCTTTACCGCCATCGAGATCATCCACTTTACGCGGATCGCCCGCCCCCGGCTGTCCATCGCCGAGGTGCTCACGCAGCTTCGCGAGGCCGGGCTGGGAAGCCTCCCCGGCGGGGGAGCGGAAATCTTCGACGACCGCGTGCACGATGAGGCCTTCAAGAACAAAGTCGGCGAGGCGGAGTGGTTCGAAGTGCACCGCACGGCGCACGAGCTGGGTATCTTTACCAACGCCACCATGCTCTACGGCCACGTGGAGACCCCGCGCGAACGCCTCGTGCACCTGGCCAAACTGCGCGCGCATCAGGAAGAAAGCCTGCGCTCCCGGCGGGCGCATTTCAACTGTGTCATACCCTTGTCGTTCATTCCCGACGGCAGCGCCCTTTCGCACCTTGCGGGGCCGAGCGGCCTGACCGATCTGAAAACGCTGGCGATCTCGCGGCTGATGTGCCTGAACATTCCACACATCAAGGCCTTCTGGATCATGCAGACGCCGAAACTCGCGCAGCTATCGCTCAACTGGGGCGTGGACGACATCGACGGCACGGTGGTGTACTACGACATCGCCAAGCGCGAAGGCCACGGCACGCACCAGGAACTCACGGTCGACCGCCTGCAACGCCTGATCCGCGAGGCGGGCTGTGAGCCGGTGGAGCGGGATACGCTGTATCGGAGGGTGATCCGCGACGACCACAGGTGGTGGGTCGATGGCGGCCATAGCTCTTTTCGCCCGGAGGGCGCACGACCGTTGCCAGGGACTTCCAGTCCCTGGTAGAAGGACTTCTTGGGTTCTTTTCCCCGCCCGGAGGGCGGACGAGGCATTCAATGCCCAGCGCTTGGACGCAAAACTTCTATCACGCCGTCTTCAGCACCCACGACCGGGCGGGCTTGATCACACCGGAGGTCGAGGCCCGACTGTACCCATTCCTGGGCGGGATCGTGCGCGATCTACGGTGCACGCTGTTGGCAGTTAACGGCATGCCCGACCACGTTCATCTGTTGATCCGCTACCGCGCCGATCTGTCACACTCCGACTTGCTTCGTCACATTAAAGGCCGGTCGTCGAAGTGGATCAACGAGACTTTCCCCACCGGCGGACGTTTTTCTTGGCAAGAAGGCTACGGTGGCTTCACCGTGAGCAAATCCGCGGTCCCCGAGGTGGAAGCCTACATCGCGCGACAGAAAGAGCACCACCAGCGCCAGGATTTCAAGGCGGAGTTCCTGGAACTGCTTCGCCGGCACGGGATCGAGCATGCGGACGGTGAAGTCTTCCCATGAGGCTCGTCCGCCCTCCGGGCGAGCCAGAGGGGGCGGGCCTACCTCCAGGGGCTTGAAGCCCCTGGCAACCAGCGCTCGCCCTCCGGGCGTAGGCGATCCACGGCCGTCGGGCGCACGGCGGTTGCCAGGCGCTCAGTCCCGGGTCCATGGCGGCCATAGCTCGCTTCGCCCGGAGGGTGCACGATTGTTGCCTGGGACTTCCAGTCCCCTGTAGTAGGACTTCCTGGTTTCTTCCCCCCGCCCGCCCGATGTCGCGTCGCCGCGGCCCCCCACCTCGCCGGCATCTCTCGACGCCCGCCGCCGCCGCCCGGATAATCCACCACCGCATGATCCTCCACCTCCTTCTGCTTACCGGCTCTGTATCCGCAGCGCCGGGCGACGCGCCGCGTTCGCCGGCGCCCGGACTCATCGAGTACGTCAACCCCGCGCGATACGAAATCACACAGAGCATCAACGCCACCAACACCGACGTCTCAGCGCTGGAACTCCTGGAACTGAACCTGCCGATTCCCCAGAACTGGCCGGAGCAGCACGTCAGCGACGTTGCGGTGACCGGCGACGCCACCTTTCGCCTACGCGACCTTGAAGGCATGGGCACCATCGTGCGCAGCCTCTACCGCCAGGCCGGGCAAGGACCCAAACCGGGTGAATCGCGGACCCTCACTGTGACTTACCGCCTGGAATGCCGGGAAATCCGCACCGACTCCGCGGCGCTGGCGACGCGGCGATACCCATCCTACGACCAGCGCAGCCCCGACTACCGGCGCTTTACGCGCGGCGAGAAGCTCATTGAGGCCGACGCCCCGCCCATCGCGGCCCTGGCGCAGGAGCTGCGGCGCCAGGCGCCCGGCCCCTACGCCTACGCCCGTGCCGCGTTCGACCACGTGGTGGACCACACGGAGTACGTCAGCCCCTCGCCCGCCCAGGGGGCGCTGGAATGCCTGCAAAAGGGCAAGGCGGACTGCGGGTCGTACGCGGCGCTGTTCGTGGCCCTTTGCCGCGCCGGCGGCGTGCCCGCCCGGCCGGTGGCCGGCTGCTGGGCCTTGGGTGACAATCAGTGGCACTGCTGGGCGGAGTTCCTTCTGCCGGGCGTGGGCTGGGTGCCCGCCGACCCCACGGCGGCGCAGCGCGGCGCCGGCGAGCGCGCCTACTACTTCGGCAACCTCGACAACAACCGCGTGGCGCTCGCCAAGACGTTCAACCTCACCGTCAACACCACCCGGGGAAGCAGGGAATTGGGGTTCGTGCAGGTGGGAACCTGGTGGTGGGTCCCTGCGCCCGGCAGCAGCGGCAGTCGGATGGGCGTGGAGCACCGCTTCCGCGGGGCGAAGGCCCCGGATTAGTGCCCGTCGCCCGCGGCACCGAAAACGCCTACACTCTGCCGCAACCCGCGCCGGCCGGGGACTCCCGCCGGCGCCCTGGCGGACTCGGAGGTGTCGGTTGGAAGGCCGTGGAATGCTCGCCGAACCCAAGCTCTCCTGGCGGTTTCCCGCTACCTTCTGGATCGCCAACGTCGCCGAGCTTTTCGAGCGAGCCGCCTTCTACGGCATGTTCATCGTGCTGGTCGTCTACCTGTCGGACGTTGTGGGCTTCACGGACATCGAAGCCGGGAATGTGGCCGCCGGATTCGCCGCGCTGCTCTACCTCCTGCCCCCGTTCCTGGGCGCCCTGGCCGACAAGATCGGCTTCCGCGCGGCGCTGATCGTCGCCTTCGCCAGCCTCAGCGCGGGTTACTTTCTGCTCGGCGCGCTGCCCTACAAACCCACGACGGTGATCTCGCTGGCCCTTGTGGCCTTCGGCGGAGCCATCGTCAAGCCGGTGATTTCCGGGACCGCCGCCCAGTGCTCCGATGAACGTCATCGGGCGCGGGCGTTCTCGGTGTTCTACTGGGCGGTGAACATCGGGTCCTTTTCGGGCAAGACGTTCGCCGCGCCCCTTCGGGAGCATTACGGACTGGCCTACATCGATTACTTCTCGGCCGCGGCGGCTTTCGCCGCCCTGCTGTGGGTGACGCTGTTCTACCGCAACGTAAACCGGAGCGCGCCGACCCGCACCTTCGACGATATTTGCCGCGGATTCGGCAGGGTGCTTACGAACTTCCGCTTCATGGCTCTGATTCTCATCGTCGCCGGGTTCTGGATCATTCAGGGGCAGATCTACGCCACCATGTCCAAGTACGTCTTTCGCCTTCTCGGCCCCGGCGCCAGGCCGGAATGGCTGGCGAACGTCAACCCGCTCGTGGTCGTGCTCTGCGTCGTCCCCATCACCCATGCCATCCGGAAGCTGAAGCCCGAAAGCGCCATCGGCATCGGGCTCTTCATCATTCCGTTCTCCGCGGTGGCCATCGCGTGCAGCCCGCTGCTCGAGGCCGTCACCGGTAAATCGCTTTCCGTGTTCGGGTGGTTCACGCTGCACCCCGTGACCGCTCTGGTGATCGTGGGGATCGCCATCCAGGGTTTGGCGGAGTGTTTCCTCTCGCCCAAGTTCCTCGAGTATGCCTCGCGACAGGCGCCTCCCGGTGAGGAGGGGCTGTACATGGGGTACCAGCACCTCACCACGTTCTTTGCATGGTTCGCGGGCTTCATTCTCTCCGGACACCTGTTGGATCGGTTCTGCCCCGACCCGGCGAAGATGCCGGCGGAGGTGCGGGCGAGTCTGCAGGCGGCGATTGAAACCGGCTCCGCCCTTCCCGCGGAATACGCCCATGCACATTACATCTGGATCGTGTACGCCGGCATCGGCGTGGCCGCGTTCCTGGCGCTGCATGTGTTTCGAATCGTCACCGGTCGCGTCGACCGCTACCACGCCGCCGCAACCGCGGACGGCGCCGCGTGACGCATGCCAGCCCGTAGCCGCGCCACAATTCCACCGGCGTGCCTACTCGTTCGCGGCGCTTAAGAGCATCGACTTGAGCGCGGAGTAATTGGCGGGCTCGGCCAGGTCGTGTTCCGTAAGGTTATAGGTGGCGACGTGCTCGCTGTCGGCCCCCACGACGTAGACGTCCCGATACTCGACGTTCCAGAGCGTCCAGGCGTCGTCGTCGCTGGTGGATTGCAGCCACGGAATGGTCCGACCGGAGGTAATCAGCTCGTTGTCCGATTCCAGTCCGATCTCATTAACCCCTAGAATCTGGATCGGGCGCGCCGTGTCCTCCAACATCAACTCGGCCTGCATCTGATCGAGGAAGCCGAACTGGCTTCGACAGTACCCTCACGTCGAGTGTCCGAAGTACCAGGCGGAGACCTGCCCGAGGTAATCGCGCGGCGAGACCTCGCTGTCGTACCGCGCCGAGCGCGGGTTTACGTCCCGGAGCGAGAAATCCGGCAACACCGCGGCCGAGGCGACCGGCTCCCCTACCGACCCGGCCGCCTCGTCACCCGGCTGGTTGGGAACCCCGCCGCCGGCGGCGCCTGCGGTAACGCCCGCCGCGCAGCCGAAAAGCGACGCCCCGACGGCAACCACCACAATCGTCAGAAGTCCGCGAGTCATACGTACCATCGGTTCATCGTCTCCGCATCCACGGGAACGTCCCCACACGCCTCCGCGGCATTGGCTAACGCCGCACCGCAGTCAGGGTCGGTTCATCATCCGCGCCCGGGACACCCCGGGTCTGTACGTTCGTCGTCACGGCCGCGATGACGCACGAGGGACGATCAGCCTTCCGACACGTTGATCTTCACCGCGCGCGGCATGCTTGCCTTAGACTTGGGAACGGAGATCTGCAAAACGCCCTGCCGGCACGCCGCGGACAAACGCTCGGCGTCGATCTCACCGGGTAGCTCGAGCGTACGGCAGAAGGTGCCGTAGCGCCGCTCTGTACGCAGTCCCCGATCCGCTTCCCCTACCACTCCCGGCCGGGACTTCTCCCCGCGAACGGTGATCACGCGCCCTACGTGGCTGACATCGATACGCTCCGCGTCCACCCCCGGCACTTCCACGAGCAGCAGGTAGCGGTCGCTTTGTTCAACGAGGTCCACCGCGGGCGCCCACTCCTGCCCGTCGAACGGCCCCGTCGACACGCCTCCATGCCACACCCGCTCCAGCAGGCTGTTCATCTCGTCCTGCAAACTCCCCAGGGACATCTGAGCCGCGGAAAAGGGTCGGAACGTCATGACCGGCACTCCTTCAACGATGACAATTTCCTGTCCGTATGCTCCCGCCGCAGCGGGCTCCGCCGCGCCTGTCAGCACGGCAAAGCGCCCTTCGGCGCTGAATTCTACCCTCCCGGCCATGGGCACGCGAACCGGTTGCGATGGACACGGGGCTCCGGTTCAAGGTCGCGTTCCCGCCAGGCGCGTGTCCACGCCGACCGGCCCCGCGGGCAAGCCGGCTGCTCGGCTGCTCTACACCACATGCGGCGGTCGCTCTAGTGCATCCACGCGCCGTGTGAGCGCCGCGACTTGTTCCTCCAAGCGCCCCACGCGCTCGCCCAGCGGCCGGTCGTCGGCCTCTCGCGTTTCCTGCGATGCCCCGGCGGGCTCGGTCGCTGCCTGTGCCGCCGGTTGCGCCATCGCCGCCGATGCCACGGCGGAGGCATCCGGAGTCGTTGCGGGTGTTTCGTCGCCGAGCAGATGTCGATACCGGTTGGCCGACCGGCCGGGCTCCCGCGGCAGCTCTTCGACGTACGGCGGCGTGTACCGCATCAGCGCCTCCAGAGTCGCCAGCACCGCCGCCAGGTCCGCGAAGGTCGTCATCCGCGAGGCATTGGTGCGTAGCTCACCCGGCGTCTGCCGCCCGCGGACCATCAGCTCCGCCATGACCGCCTGCTCTCGGCGATCCCAGTGCAGCGCTTCCACAAGGTGATGGAGGAACCGGTTCGCCCGGGGAGCTGGAGCGTGTGGATCGCCCGCGATACGTCCGATTCGCCGAATTCGACTACCGGGTCGCGGTTCTGCTTCTGGTTACAGCCCAGCACCAGGGCGTTAAGGGTCAAAGGGTAGCTTCCCGGTTGGGTAAGCGACTTCTCGATCAGCACTCCGAGCACCCGCAGCTCCGCCGTGGTGAGTTTCGCGGTCATGGCCGCATTATCTCCGCCGCTCGCGCGGTGTCACCTGTTCCGCCCTCCGGGCGTCGCGGGTCGGTCAGACCAACGGAAGGCTGACGGGCAGCAGCCTTCCCCAAAATGAGAAAGCGGACGCGCGAAATTCTCAAAAACGGGAACCACGTTGCATCGAAGGACCTGGGGCTGATCCGGCGCCAGCCCGTTGACCACGCCCAGCCGCGTCGCGCATCGGCGGAGCCCACGCCGGCCGCGACTTCCCGCCTGCATCGCGCCGCGTGGCATGATCCCTGCCAGAGTCTTGTGGGGTAGCGCGTGGGGTGCGCGCCGTACCGGAAAGAAAGGCAATAACATGACCTGCACCAGCGGCATCATGTTCGGACTGGCGGTCGTTTCACAGATCGGCCCGCTGACCCATGAAGCGACCCTTTCCACAGGCCTGGACAGCCCGGCACGCATCGCGGTGACCGCGACCGGCATCCTTATCGCCGACACCCGCGCCGACCGCATCGTCCGATTCGATCCCGCCGGCACCTACGTTGGCGCTTGGATCGAACCCGCCGGCCCTGTGGGCATAGCCGTGGCCGCCGACGGCCGGGTGTTCGTGTCCCGCCGCGACGACGCCAGGGTGGGAATCTACGACGCCAACTTCGCCTTCATCGCGTTTCTTGGCGCGGGCGCGGTCACTTTCTCGCGGCCCACCGACCTTGCCGCGGACCCGCTCAGCGGGAGGATCTTCGTGGTCGACAGCGGTGCCGATCGCGTATACGCGTTCGACTCCGGCGGCGGACTTGCGCTGGTGTTCGGCATCCGCGGGTCGGGGTTTGGCCAATTCAAGTACCCCAGCGCCATTGCGATCGACCCCGCGGCGGGTCGCGTCCTGGTCGCCGATCAGGACAACTTCCGTGTGCAGGTGTTTGATGGCTCGGGCGTGTTTCTTTTCTCCTTCGGCTACCGCATCAAATACCTGCCCGGCGGCGGCAGCGAGGCATGGTTTCAACGCAGCGCCGGGCTGGCAGTCGACGCCGCCGGTCGCATCTACGTCGCCGACGCCCACATGGGCACCGTCCGCCTCTTCAGCCCCTCGGGGGCGGAGCTGGGGAAGGTCGTCGGCTACGGTAGTTTGCCCGGACAACTTCGCAACCCGTGCGACGTTGCCCTCGATGCCAGCGGCCGGGTGCTGGTTGCCAACAGCGATGGAGGAACCGTGGAGACTTTCAGTCCTGCGGGTTCGTCGCTGGCGTCCGCGGGGGTCAACTTCATGGGAACCAACACCAGTGCGACGGACGCCGCGACCGCTGCGTCAGGAGTGATGCGTAAGTTGCGCCCGTCGGTACGTGAGTTGGGACCCTCGGGAGTTCTGGCGTGGACACTGGCGGCAGGTGGATGGCAACCGCCGCACATGCTCGCCGACACGCCCTGCGCGCGGTGTCATAACGTGAACGGCCAGCCGGGCGGACACGAGGCGTCGGTGGACGGGCAGACGAACCTGTGCCTTTCGTGTCACACCAGCGGCGGGCACGCACTGGACTCCGCCTTCCGCACAATCGATGCGATGTCCCTTTCGCAACCTCCTCCCGCATCGGGCGGGCGGTCCCACGCCTGGGACGTGCCGGCGGTCAATGCCGCGGCGGGATCGCTCGGACCTCCCGCGGGCAGTAATATGGCGCGCTACACGTCCGGCGGGCTCATCAAGTGCGCCACCTGTCACAACCAACATAACCACGACGCCGGGACGCCCTACCTGCGAACCGGCAACACCGACGGCCACCTGTGCCTCCAGTGCCACGCCGACCACGTTACGCACACGCCCGGCGGCTCCTGGCAGCCCACCTGCGCGGACTGTCACGACATGCACAATCCGCGGAGCGCCAACCTCGGACTGATCGCCACCCGCATCGAAAACCGCACCCTGGGAACGACGAAGGACGTAGTGTTCACGGCGCGGACCGGAGCCGGCAGCTACGATGACGGCGAGCCGACCCGCAACGACGGCATTTGCCAGGTATGTCACACGGCCACCAGCTACCACCGGCACGACGGCGGCGGCGCGGCACACAACAACGGTCAGAACTGCCTGGGATGTCATCCCCACGCCAACGGGTTTCTTCCCGCGGGGGGCGATTGCATGTCGTGCCATGCCGTGGCACAGGATAACGGCGACAACCTGCCGTCCGGCGGGCGGCGCGCGGTGGTCGGGGAATTCCCCGCCGGCAGCGCCCACGCCCACTACGGCGCAGCGCTGGACGGCGGCGCCTGCCTGGTGTGCCACAGCAACGACACCCACATGGACGGCTACGTGGACCTGCTCGACCCTGACGACGGCAGCGTGTATCGCTTCGTCCGGGCGGCCGACCTGACGCATTCACCGGACGTCTCCGACTTCTGCGCCGGCTGTCACGATGCGGACGGCGCCGCGCGGCTTGCGGCTCCGCTGGACCCGTTCGGCGGTGGCGACGCGCCGCCCGACGTGGCTTCGCGCTTCCTCGGCACGCTGCAATGGGAGGAGCAGTACGGCGACTTCTGCTTCGGCAACGAGGGCATGCTCCGCCCGGTGAACAGCCACCACGACATCAGCGACGCCGACCAGGCGTTCAGCGGCGCCAGACTCGAATGCCTGAATTGCCATTCGGCGCACGGCTCATCCCAAGCCACCCCCATCGCGGACCCCTTCCAACCCACCGCGGCCTGGAACGGCAGTGTCGATGCCTTCTGCCTGGCGTGCCATTCAGGTGGCACCGGTCCTCTTGATCCCGGTACGCCGCCCGGCGTGCTCATGCCCGCGATCGACACCGCCGATCCCCGCTGGACCGCCGCGGGCGTGAACTGGTCCACGATCCTTGGTGGGGCGTGCCTGTCGTCGCCCTGTTCCGCGATCCGCGGCATAGACTCCTGCGACTACGGGGCGGGGCCGTGGTACGTCGACTACTCCTGGACGCACTCGGCGCACGGCCCGGATTCCAAGCGCGGTTGGCTGGGCTATTCCGGAGCCCCGGGTGCCGCCATGTCCTGCATCGATTGCCACGATGCGCACGGCTCCTACACCGCCGCCAACCCGGCGGGCAACGCCTACATGATCCGTGATTTCGTCGATGGAAGTGGTTTCATCGACGACGGCACCCGCACCGTGGGCTTCAACGGACCGCCCTGGGACACCACAGGCGCCTCACGCGCCGTCGTAGTGACGGCGGCCGGCGTCGATGTTTCCTGGGGAGCTGCGAACGGGCTATGCGCCGCGTGCCACGCGGAGTGGGAGCAGGCCTACGACTTCCACAGCTACTGCACCGGCTGCCAAGTGTGTCACGGGCACGGAATGGCCTGGGGCGAGGCGGACTGGGTGGACTTCAACGACGATACGCCCTGCCCATTGCCCAGCCCCACGAAGGCCGGCATCACAACGCGGAGCGCGGCGCCGGATGCGAAGGCCGAAGAGGCCGCGTCGAATAGCGGGCAGCCGGCATTACACCGCGCGCGGCTCCCCGGAAGTTGAACGGCGGCGACCGGCGTTCGCAACGCGACCGCGCCGGAGCGGGCTCCGCGGCACCCGATCGAGCCTCTCCCCCACTGCCGTAGGCGGCCACCTCTCGCTGGCAGGCCGCGCGACCGGCCCGGGACGGGGGACCGTTCTTTCGGACGTGGAAACGTGCCGACCGTGCCCCTGCTATCGGCCCCGGGCGCTGGTGCGCCACTCCGGCAGGTTATTCCGCTTACTCCACTCGCCGAGAATAGGTAATGGGAAAGAACGCGGTGCGAGCGCTACACCGCCGCCGGGCGGGCCCGCACCGTGCCATCCCGGCCGCAGCGACACGCAGCCTGCGGCAACCGCGGGCCGTTTCGCTTACAATGTTCGCGGCCGTGCGATGTGCCCAGCATCGGATCCCCGGCCGACATCGGGAGGTCCAGTCCATGCGACCCGTCCACTTGCTCTATGTACACCCGCGAATACCCGAGCGCCTGCGGGCGCTGGAGCAGCTCGCGTACAACCTCCGCTGGTCCTGGAACCACGAGACCATCAGCCTCTTCCGCAGGCTGGACCGTGATCTCTGGGAAACGACGGGACACAACCCGGTGCTGATGCTGGGCACCGTGGCCCAGGCGCGCATGGAGGAAGCGGCCCAGGATGAAGCGTTCCTCGCGCATCTCGACCGTTGCGCCGGCGACCTGGAACGCTACCTCGGCGGCGCCGGGGCGTGGTACGCCCGGCGCTTCGGCGCGCCCACCGAGCCGCTGGTGGCGTACTTCTCCATGGAGTTCGGCATCAGCGAGTGTCTGCCCATCTACTCCGGTGGGCTGGGCATTCTCGCGGGCGATCATCTGAAATCCACGAGCGACCTCGGTGTTCCGCTGATCGGCGTCGGACTGCTCTACCAGAAGGGTTACTTCCGACAGTACCTCAGCCACGAGGGCTGGCAGCACGAGCGCTATCCCGTCAACGACTTCTACAACATGCCGATCCGGCCGTGGCTGGACGTTGAGGGACGACACACCCGCGTCGAGGTGGACCTGGCCGGCGAGCGCACGGTGGCCCAACTCTGGCGCGCCAACGTCGGACGGGTGACGCTGGTCCTGCTGGATACCAACACGCCCGAGAACCCCAAGCATCGGCAGGACCTCACCGACGAGCTCTATGGGGGTGACGGGGAGATGCGCATCCAGCAGGAGATCGTGCTGGGCATCGGCGGCATGAGGGCGCTGAAGGCGCTGGGCCTTCGGCTGCGCGTATACCACATGAACGAGGGGCATTCCGCCTTCGTCGGACTGGAGCGAATCCGGCTGTTGATGAAAGCCCAGAGGCTGTCGTTCCACGAGGCGTTCGAAGTGGTTCAGGCGAGCACTGTGTTTACGACGCACACCTCCGTGCCTGCCGGCATAGATGTTTTCCCCGTCGGGCTGATGGACAAATACTTCGCGGCCTATTGTGCCGAGGTCGGCCTGGGACGCGACGCCTTCCTCGACCTCGGCCGGTTTCATGCCGGCGATGGTGGCGAGCCCTTCAATATGGCCGTGCTCGCCATGCGCAGCTCGGGGTTCGTCAACGGGGTGAGCCGGCTGCATGGCCAGGTGTCGCGGAACATGTGGAAGGACCTCTGGCCAGGCGTGCCGGTCGACGAGCTTCCGATTACGCACGTCACCAATGGCGTCCATCCCGGCTCATGGGTTTCGGAGGAGATGAATCAGCTCTACAGCCGCTACCTGGGGCCGCGTTGGGCGGAAGAGCCCGGCGAACCCCAGACGTGGGCGCGGGCGGAGCAGATTCCCGGCGAGGAGCTCTGGCGCACGCACGAGCGTCGTCGCGAGCGTCTGGTGGCCTTCGTCCGCCGCCGCCTGGTCAGCCAGCTCAAGGCACGGGGCGCGGGCGCTGGAGAGTTGGCCCTCGCCGAGGAGGCTCTGGACCCCGAAGCCCTGACGCTGGGCTTTGCGCGACGCTTCGCCACCTACAAGCGGGGGACGCTTCTGCTCCGCGATCCCGAGCGGTTGGAACGCATCCTGAACGCGCCAGGAAGGCCCGTGCAGATCGTCTACGCGGGCAAGGCCCATCCTCGCGACGAGGGCGGCAAATCGCTCATTCGCGAGATTGTGCGCCTCACCGGCCGGCCCGAGTTCCGCCGCCGCATCGTCTTCCTCGAAGACTACGACCAGACCGTCGCCCGCTACATGGTGCAGGGCGTGGACGTGTGGCTGAACACCCCCCGCCGTCCCCTGGAGGCCAGTGGTACCAGCGGCATGAAGGCGGCGCTCAACGGCGCCCTGAACCTCAGCATTCTCGACGGCTGGTGGGACGAAGCCTATACCCCCGATGTGGGCTGGGCCATCGGCAACGGCGAGGAGTATCAGGACCTCGATTATCAGGATCGCCTGGAGGCCGCCACGCTATACGATTTGCTCGAACGCGATGTGGTGCCGCTCTTCTACACCCGCGGCGCCGACGGGCTACCGCGCGGGTGGGTCGAGCGGATTCGCAGCGCCGTCGCGGCCCTCTGCTCGATCTTCAATACCAACCGCATGGTTCACGACTACACCGTCGCGGCCTACCACCCCGCGCGGGATCGCCGCGAACGGCTGGAAGCCGGCGGATTCGAACGGGCCCGCCTTACCGCCAACTGGCGGCAGCGCATCCGCGACGCCTGGCGCCAGGTGGAGGTCCGCCTCGTGGAGGCAGATTGGCCCGCAAACGCTGTCGTCGGAGACGCCTTCGACGTCCGCGCCCGGGTCCACCTGGGGCCGCTTGCGCCCGGCGATGTAGCGGTGCAGGCTTACTACGGCCGAATCAACGAACACGAGAACATCGTCGAGGGACACATGCAGCCCATGACCGCCGACGAACCCTCGGCGGGCGGATCCGACGGCGTGCTCTTCCGGGCGCCGGTCATCTGGCACACCAGCGGTCGGCAGGGCCTGACGGTTCGAGTGCTCCCCCACCACCCCGACCTGGGTCACCCGCATCAGGCGGGGCTGATCGCCTGGGCCCGATGATCAACGTGCGGAGCGTTCTCTCGACGCGCAATGCGCCGGGCCGTCAGTACAGCGGCCCCCCCTGCGCGCCGGGCACCAACGGTTCCGTCCGGAAGCCGAGTGACGAATACTCGTCACTGACGCCGGCCCGCCCGATCTCCACGAATCCGCGCTCGAACAGGTTCAGGGCGACATCGTCCAGGGAGCCGTTGAACTCCCCCGTGCGCCCCAACCCCGGACGCGGGTAGACGATCCAAACGCTGCCTTCGGGCGTCAGCCGCGCCCGCATCTTGGCCGCGAAGTAAACCGCTTCGTCGGCGGTGAGCGGCACCACAAAGGCGATGTCGATCGGTCCCTCCGCGGGGCGCTCCAGGTTTGGCGAAGAAGCCAGGAACGCCTCCAAGGCCTGTTTCCCGGGGACGTTATGTCCGCCGATCCACACCCTGCCGGACTCTCCTAGTCCCCAGGTGCTTAGGGACGCGGTAGGGTCGTCGGTTCGCAGTCTCGGCATTTCCGGATCCTTGTGGACGCGGCGGGGTTACCGAGCCGTGGCGGCGATGACGCCCTCTACAGGCGACGAAGCCGAAGCATACCGCTTCCGCGGTATCCGTCCCGCGCGGAAGGCAAGCCGCCCCGCCTGCACCGCATGCGCCATAGCGCCGGCCATCAAAACCGGGTCGCGGGCCCCGGCAATGCCGGTATTGAGTAACACGCCATCGGCGCCCAGCTCCATGGCGATGGTCACGTCCGACGCCGTACCCACGCCCGCGTCAACGATCACCGGGTACGCGGGGTCGCCTTCCTTCAAGTATTCAAGGCAGAGCGCGATGTTGGCCGGGTTCAGAATCCCCTGCCCGCTGCCGATCGGCGACCCCAACGGCATGACGCTGGTCGCGCCGGCGTCCTTGAGCCGCTTGGCGAGAATCGGGTCGTCATTGGAATACGCCAGCACCTCGAACCCGGCACGAACCAGTTCCTCCGTCGCTTGGAGCGTGCCCATGGGGTCGGGCAGGAGCGTTTTCTTGTCGGCCAGCACCTCGATCTTCACCCACCGGGCGCCGGGGTTGTCCAGCCCCTCGAGGAGCTCGCGGCTGAGCTTCGCGGAGCGGATCGCATCCTTCACCGAGAAACACCCC
The DNA here is from genome assembly GCA_016208685.1 of Planctomycetota bacterium. Lineage (GTDB taxonomy): Bacteria > Planctomycetota > Phycisphaerae > UBA1845 > UBA1845 > JACQXM01. The sequence continues at coordinate 135,054 of JACQXM010000027.1, forward strand.
GCAGTGTTGGGCAGAATCGTGTAACGCGCAAGGTCCAGGTGGTTCAGGATGTGATCGTTCTTCGTCGCGCCTTCCGCGTCAAGCACGTCACGACGCACGGCCACCGTCACCACCTCACACTGCGCCGCCGCCAGGGCGGCGGTCATCACGTCGAAGTCGGCATACTTGCCCGTGCCCACGAACAACCGCGAGCCGAACTCGAACGACCCCACGCGATAGCGATCCTGCGGCATCATCCCCCTCCCACGAAGGTCACGATCTCGATGCGGTCGCCGTCATGGATGACCGTTTCCGGGAACTTCCGGCGCGGCACGAGGTCCTCGTTGATCTCCACGGCAACACGGATGGGCTCCAGTTCGCGGCGGCGCAGCAGAGCGGCGACGGTCATGTTCTCCTCGACCGTCTCCCGCATGCCGTTGAGCGTGATCTGTAAGGCCATGGCCGGTACACCGGGGCTCGCCGCCCTTGTTGCAGGGTATTATAGAGCTCCGCGAGGCGCCGCTCAATTCCGCGGCCCCTGCCGCGTTGACTTCAGGGCGCCTTCTTTGATACGGTGTGGGGGCTGCCGGATCGCCCCGCGCTGGCGATTGCCGGCACGCGTGACGTCGCCCGCCCCGACGGTTGCAGCGCTGCGCGGGCCCCCACGCGACGATCCGGCTGCAACGAGGAGCGGAATCGTCCGTTAGTATGGTGATGCCAAACCCCCGGCCACGGTATTGGGCGTGTCTCCTGCTGTTGGGCAATGCCCCGCTGCTGGCCGCCGCCTCGCTTGAGGTTCTGCCGCCCATCGCCCCCGGCGCCCTGCCGGCCTGGCGCGATTGGCTCATCCAGCAGGGCATCGCCGTGGACCGTTGCGGCCACCTTCCGACGCAGGGCAGTTTCGTCGTCGATGTGACCTTGGACCAGCAGCGCCAAGCGCTGCTTGCCGCGGGCTTTCGCATCCTGCGTCAATTCGATCCGGCGCCCCTGGAGGGCGGCTTGCGCACTCAATCGCAGTACTACGACCCGGGCGAGATCGCCGCCCTGCTGGCGCAGATCGCTGCCGACCACAGCGACATCGCCCAGGTGTTCGGCATCGGAACCACACCCGAAGGGCGAACCATCTACGCCATCGAGATCTCCGACCAGCCGGGCGTGGCGGAGGACGAGCCGGCGATTCAGTTCAACGGCCAGCACCACGCCCGCGAGGTCGCCACCTCGCACGTAGTGATGGACGTCGTCACCACCCTCACCAACGGCTATGGCGCCGACGCCGAGATCACCGACTGGGTCAACCGCTACAAGACCGTCTGCGTCCCCATGGTCAACCCCGACGGCGTGCAACACGTGTTTAACGTCAACAGCATGTGGCGGCGCAACCGCAAGGTCTACCCCTCCTGCACCGGCGTCGACCTCAACCGCAACTACCCCTACTTGTGGGGGCCGGGGTGTGGTTCGAGCGGGACCTGCAACGACCTTTACCGCGGGCCGACGGCGGCATCGGAACTGGAGACGCAAGCGCTCATCGGTCTGGCGGACGATTACCACTTCGTCATGGCCACTTCGTACCATTCCTACGGCCAGTTCATCGACTACCCGTACGCGTGCAGCAACGGCTCGCCCAGCGGGCAGATGCCCGAGCACGCCGTGATCCACGAGATGATGTTCGGGGTGGCGGACGCCATCGCCGCCGTGGACGGCACCCAGTACGACGTCTATTCGCCCGTGCCCTTCGGTGGAGTCAACGGCGACGACACCAGTTGGTACTACGCGCACCGCGGCACCTATGCCTTCATCATCGAGGTGGGAACCGCGTTCGAGCCGCCGTTCTCCCAGGTGGCGGGCATCGTGAACCACAACCGCGGCGGCTGGAAATATCTGTACCGCCGGCTGGGCGGGGCGCGCATCGACGTGCACGTGACCGACGCCTGCACCGGCGCGCCGACGCAGGCCGAGGTGACGCTTACCGATTACGTTTACGACACCGGCGAACTGCCCCGCGCCACCTTCCCACCCTACGGCCGGTGGACGTATCTGGTGCCACCAAACGGCACCTACACCGTGCGCGCCGCGCAGAGCGGCTATGCACAACAGGAACTGACGGTCGCCGTAAGCGCCGCGCCGGTGGCGATCACCCTGGCGCTCGAACCCATGAGCCCGCCGCCGGGCGGGTGCGTCGCGCAGGCCGTGCCCGCCGCCTCCGGCTGGGGTGTCGTGGTGATGGCACTACTGCTCGGCGTCGCTGCGACAGCAGTAATTCACGTGCAGGGACGGGCGCGACGCTTCACCTGACGTGGCGCGCGGGTGCCCCATCGCTTCAGCGATGGGAGAGCCGATTGCTTCGCGAATGAGGAATGGTGAATGTGGAATGCGGACACAGAGCCCCGACCGTAAGGGAGCAGGCGAAGTTCGCGCCGAAGCGATGCCGGATCAATACCGCGACAGAATGGAGCGGCGGCGTGCCCTGGCCAAGTGCGGCGCCGCCACGGCGCTACGAAGGCGGACCCACGTAGTCTCACGCACGGCAACGGAGGATCATGCTCCACACTGTAGAACTCACTTGCAGCAGTTCCAGGGTCGAGCCCGCCACGCGTAAGTTCCGCGGAGCGCCCCCGCCGCGGGCGGCGCTACCTGCGATCTGGCGCGGTACCCGCCTCGCGTGGTGCCATCTCGCGTGCACCGCCTTCCCTGCCGGCTGTGTAGGCATTCCCGTCCCCCGGCCGGAGGTCCGTTACCTCGCTTTCGGCGATTCGGCCACCGACGGCCCCGCGGATCGCGACTACCCCGACATTCTGCGCCAGAGGCTCGGCGAAACACCCGAGCGCTTCGCCAACGAAGGCCACGGCGGCGACACCTCCGCCGAGGGCCTGGACCGCTTGCGCGGACTTCTCGACGACGGCCTCTACCCCAATGCTCAGGTGCTGCTCCTGTGGCTCGGCGGAACCGACGTCATACGCTTCATCCGGCAATATGATCCGCTGCTCCTGCGTTCGCCGGATGACCCCGACTTTCCCTTTACGGCGGAGCTGACCGCGGCCCTCGACGCCACGCAGGCCAACATCGACGCGGCGCTCGAGCTGGCAGGGGCGCGTAGCCTGACCGCGTATGTGGCCACCTACTTCCCCATCCGCAGCGACCTGCAAAGCTGCGACGCCCTTTTCCTCCGCTTCATCGTGCCCGCCCAGGCGGACCGCGCCAACGTCTACATCAACCGCCTTAACGATCGAATTCGTAGCGCGGCCGCCGACGCCGGCGCGACGCTCGTGGATATCGCGGCCGTGACTGACATTGCCGCCGATCCGGCGAACTACCACGACTGCAACCACCTGAGCACGGCCGGCAACGAACTCGTCGCAGCCCGCTTTGCGGACGTGGTCACGCCCGTCGGCGAGTAGCCCCATCCCCGTCGTTACGTCGCGCGTCCCGCGGCCGGCTGGTCGTAGCGCGGTCGGAAGGCGGCCAAGCGCCATGTGGCCGGCGGGAGGTTTGCGGAGCCCGAGCCACGCGAGCCTGCGCGGGCAGCGAACAAGCAGCCGGAAAGCTCCGAACGAACACCCGAAGCGATGGCCATTCTCACAGAATCTCTCGACCCAGGCTTGAACGCCGAGCCGGCCTCTGTTACAATGACACCCAACCTGCCCGGCCAACCCCAAGGGCCGGCGCAGCGACGTTGGTTCGTCCCGCCGCCGCCGCTGCACAGCCCAAAGACAACATGGGAGTAAGTCCATGCGCTCGATCCTCGTTCTATTGACCGTGACGTTCGTGTTCGCCGGTACGACGTCCGTCGTTCGCGCCCAGCCGCAGGTCATCCTGCAACCGGTTTCGAGCACGGGTCCGTACACTATCGCCGGACAGGAAATCTCGCTCCCGGACGGCGGCGTCGAGGTCACCTTCGAAGTGCTTTTCGCCGGTTGGGGGCATGTCGCCGGCACCCAGCTCAGAACCGCCTATGCCGGGATCGACCCCGCGGGCTACCTCGGCGCCAACGCCGATCCGCCCTGGACGGGGATCGACCTTACCCCCAAAGGGTACGCGCCGCCGGATCCCACCGGCGGGACTCGTGCGGGCGGCTTCTTTCAGACTACGACCGTCTGCGCCACCAGCAACCGTGATTGCAGCCCCGGCCAGCCGGCGTGCGCGGGAGGCGAAGGCGCGTGCGTGCCCAACCCGCGGTTCTTCCTGAGCTGCTGCAACCCGACGACGCTGGCGGACACGAGTACGCTGGCCTACCGGCTGGGCGCCGAGTCAACCATGCCGGGAGCCGGCGCGGATGACCCGGGCGCTCCAAGCCTCGGGTACGCCGGCACGCTGATCGTGCAAGTGCCGGCCAACGCGCGGGCTACGTACTCGATTGGCTTTGACGCTGATCCCGCAAAGACCTTCGTTCGTGACCAAGCGGACTTCCCGATCGAGAATCTAAGCACCGTAGGTGCCGTGATTCACATTGTGACCGGGCGCTGTTGTTTCAGCCTTTCGCCAGGCGAGTTTGGATGCGAGCATCTGACGGAACCGAGCTGCAACCAACTACCGCGCACGGGGCCCTTTCTGCCCGGTCTTACTTGCTGGGATTGCGGCTGCGCAGAGTGCCACATCAACTCCAATTGCATGGACTACATCTGCCGCGGCGGGCCGAATAGCGGGCAGAGTAGTTGCTACGATTGTTCACCGGGAATCTGCGTCCCGAACCTCTGTATCAGCGGCATCTGCAACCCGACGGACTGCTGTGACCTGCTGCTCCTCTATGACCCCACCCAGTACTGCTGCGATCCAACCGTCGGACCCAATGGAGGCCTGACGGCGCTCTCCGACGGGAACCAATGCACGGACGACATCTGCGACGCCGGGACCGGGACTGTGACCCACCCGCAGCGCACGGGGCAACCGTGCGACGACGGCCGTCTCTGCTCCATCAATGACACCTGCGATGCCGCCAACCAATGCTCCGGCACCGATATCATAACGGTTCCGTGCACCACGGACGCTGATTGCGGGGTCTTCGAGTGCAACGTCGCGCTACAAAGATGCCGTTGCGTCGTACGGCAGCCCTACGACTTCTTCAAGAACCGGTACGTTTACTTCACCCCCGGAACCGGCGCCCAGCCGGCGGAGTTCCGCGTGGTCCGCCGGGCGCCCTCGCCGCCCGGCCACCTCGGCTGGGTCTCCGCCCCCAACGCCAACAGTATTTCGCGCATCGTGCCTAACCGCATCACCCGTGTCTGGACGGAATCGATCGTATACGTGGGCGACTGCGAGGTGATGCCCGAGGCATCGTACGAATTCTGGATGAGCACGGACGGTGGGCAGACCTCGACGCTGGTGCGTGTCGCCGGAACCGCCCGCCGCCCGACGCCCAAATTCTGGGGCGACACCGTCGGCAACTTCGACGGCCTGTACTGGTCCGGCCCCAACGGCGTAGTGAACACCAACGATTTCGTCGCCGCACTCAAGCGGTTTCAAAGCGTCCCCGCGGCCCCGCACCTGACCACCGTGGACGTTCAGGCCGTCAGCAGCACGGACCCCTGCTTAAACGAGGTCGTGAACATTGCGGACGTGTTCCTGCTCCTGAAGGCCTTCCAAGGCGATCCGTACCCCTTCACCACCGACCCGGCGACGTGTCCCCCGTGCCCGTAGCCTACGCCGGGAGCCCGACGGAAGGCGGTGTCGAGCTCGATCTCGCGGCCCTGGAGCGGCTGGAGACCCCGGCGCATCGCCGCAGCGCCGAGCTTCGCCTCCGCGTTGCAGCTGCGCCGCTTGGCGAACCTGTGACCAGTGCCGCCAAGAGCGCTCAGCCGGCGAGATCGATACCCAGAATGCCCCGCAGCAGCGGGTGCGCACGGCCTGACGGCGCGGCGACCAGAGCAATCCGAAAGCCGGAGAGACAAGCACGCACGTCGCCCTCGCCCGGATTTGGCGCGCGTCGGTCCTTGAGCCGGCGTCGCGCTTCCCTTAGAATCAGCACGTTCGGGCTTTGACAGGCAACTCAAATGTGGCGCGCAGACTCTGCCACGGCAGGCCCGCATAGGATACGACCGCGATGGATGACCGCGGACGTGCTTCCTTTCTGCGTGGCACGCCGCGCGGACGCGTGCGGGGAGCGGAATCGAGAGCGGTCACACGGCCGGCTGCACGAGGTTGTCGCCGAGGGCCGCGTTAAGCACCTACGTTGTGTCTCGACGCATGCCACCGGAGACACTGGACGCACGGCGGCCTCGATCGTGCCGTTTCGTCCGTCGTTCGGCACCGCGGGCGCTCGGGATGCCGTTCCTGCGTGAGGCGCCGCACGCAACCGCGCGGCGACCGGCCGGCACAACGCCACAGGTTGCGGTCCCGGCCCACGAGTGGGATGCGGACCGAAAGGAGTCGCTCACCTCAAGAATACGGAGGGAGAAGAAATGGACAGCAAATCAAGGCTCTCCAGACCCGTCGACAGCCGGAGCCTGGGGCCACTTGGGGGCGTTCCACGCGCTGCGGCGTGGGCCTGCGTGCTCACGCTTGGCCTAGGCAGTTCGGCGTGGGCCCAGTGTTCGGTCGACGCCGATTGCGATGACTCGCTCCCCTGTACGGCCGACACCTGCGTAACCGGCGCATGCGTCTATTCACCGGCGGCACCCACCGTCGTGTGTCGCACCGCGGCCGGACCCTGCGATGTCGTTGAATTCTGCGATGGCTTGACGACCGTCTGCCCGACGGACGTAGTTGAGCCCACGACCAAGGAGTGCCGCGCGTCGGCAGGCGCCTGCGACCCCGCCGAGTACTGTGACGGGGTTTCCACCGCTTGCCCCACGGACGCTCGGGCGGCGGCCGGGACGGTTTGTCGTCCGCGTGAGCGCGCCTGCGATGTCGCCGAATCGTGCGATGGATCGTCGACTGCCTGCCCGGCGGACGCGGTCGCAGCGGCTGGGACCGTGTGCCGAGCGGCCGCGGGGGTGTGCGACGTCGCGGAAGCATGCAACGGCGTCTCGGTCCAGTGCCCGGCAGACACCGTGGCCCCGAGTACTACGGAGTGTCGCGCGTCCGCGGGCCCTTGCGACACCGCCGAGTTCTGTAACGGCCTGTCGACAACCTGCCCATCCGATGGCGTGAAACCCAGCACCACGGCTTGCCGAACGTCGGCGGGCCCGTGTGATGTGACAGAGTACTGCGACGGCGTTTCGGTGACCTGTCCGTCGGACGGGTTCGCCGCTGCTGGGGCCGTATGCCGGGCTGCGGCTGGAGTGTGCGATATTGCCGAGGCGTGCAGCGGTTCGTCCGCGGCGTGCCCCGTGGATGCACCAGGGCCGAGCGGCGTGGAATGCCGCGCTTCGGCGGGACCGTGCGACGTTGCAGAGCTTTGCGACGGTGTCGCTCCGGCGTGCCCTCCGGACACACTCGTGGCTGCGGGAACGGTTTGCCGTGGTGCCGCCGGCGACTGTGATTTCGCCGAGGCGTGTACCGGCTCGTCAGCCGCCTGTCCCCCGGACACGGTCGCGCCCGGCGGCGCGCAATGCCGTGCCGCTGCCGCACCGTGTGACGCGGCGGAGTACTGCGACGGCATCGCGCCCGCCTGTCCCAACGATGGAATGCTGGGGGCAGGAGTGGTGTGCCGCCCGGCGGCCGGCATTTGCGACGTAGTGGAAACCTGCAACGGGTTCTCCGCGCCGTGCCCGACGGACCAGCTCGTCCCCTCCGGCACGATATGTCGCGCGGCCGCCAATGAATGCGACGTGGGCGAGGTTTGCAGTGGAGCAGATGCCTCGTGCCCAGCCGATGCCCTCCAGCCGGACGGGACGCCCTGCTCCGACGATGGGTCGTCTTGCACCTATGACGCCTGTGCTGGCAGCACGTGTACGCACCCGGACAACGGGCTATGTGGTGCATGCTGCACCGGAGCAGGATGTTCGAGCTCGCTACTGGAATCGGAATGTACGGCGCTGGGAGGAACATGGTCGGGCGCCGGCTCGCAATGCACCGAGCTGGGGGCGTGCTGTGTAGGCAGCGCTTGCCTCTTGGCTGACGGGGCGTGCTGCCTCCAGTTGAATGGTAGCTACTACGGCCCCGACATCGGCTGCCTGGGCGATGATAACAACAACGGCATCGACGGACGTTGTGAAGAGGTCGCATACAGCCCTTGTGACCAGCAGCGAGTTCAGGATGACGGCCTGCTGAACGCGCGCGTGGGGTCGGCGGTTGCCCTCGGTGGCGAGGTTGCGGTATTGGGCGCCGATGGTGACGACGGCGTCGTCCCCGCCACAGGCGCCGCCTACGTGTACGCCCGCGTGGGGACGCAGTGGGCACCGGCGACAGTCTTGGCAGCAAGCGATGGAGCCGCGGACGACGACTTCGGTGGCGCGGTCGCCATCAGCGGCGATACGGTGGTCGTTGGGGCTCCGCAGGATGATGACGACGGGGTGGCTTCGGGGAGCGCCTACGTGTTTCGCTGGACCGGGAGTACCTGGGTCCAGGATGCCAAACTGACGGCCCTCGACGCGGCCGCAGGAGACCAGTTCGGCAGCTCTGTGGCCATAAGCGGTGATACTGTGCTCATCGGTGCGCCGTACGATGACGACCGGGGAACAAGTTCGGGCTCGGCCTACGTATTCCAGAGAGTGGGGACGGTTTGGACGCAGTCGGCGAAGCTGAACGCCCCCGACGGCGTCGCCAACGCTCTATTCGCGTTCTCGCTTGCCATGCAGGCAACACAGGCGGCCATTGGGGCGGAGACCGATCCGCAGGCGGCGGCCGGGGCCGGCGCGGTGTATGTGTTCGCCTTCGACGGCGTCGCCTGGACCCAGGAGGCGAAGCTGCTGGCCAGCGACGCCGGTGCCGGAAATCGCCTGGGGCACGCGGTGTCGATCAGCGGCGACCTGGTCCTCGCAGGCGCTTCGGCGGACAGCGATTCAGGGGCGAACTCGGGTTCTGCGTACGTTTTCCGTCGCGAGCCCGGAGGATGGGCGCAGGAGGCCAAACTGCTGGCGAGCGACGGCGCGATGTTCGCCGAGTTTGGATACGCCGTTTCCGTGTACGGGAATGTCGCCGTCGTTGGTGCCCGCATGCCGTTGGGCGCCGGCGCCATGTACACGTACCGGCGAATAGGGACGAACTGGGTCGATGAACGAAAGGTAACGCCACCCGCCATTGCCGCCGGTGACGAGTTCGGCGTAGCCCTGTCGCTCTTTGGACGTACCGCAGTCGTTGGGGCGCGAGGCGCTGACGGCGTCGTGGGTAACAGCGGCGCCGCGTATTTCGTCGAAATCGGCGGAGCCGACTGCAACCAGAACGGTGCGCCCGACGGTTGCGACATCGCGCGAGGCCTGGGGACCGATTGCGATGACAACGGAGTGCTCGACGCCTGTGAACTAACCAACAACGACACGGATGGCGATGGCGTGCTCGACCTTTGCGACCGTTGCCAGGGTTCGGACGATGCCGTTGATGCCGACGGCGACGGCGTTCCTGACGGATGCGACCAATGTCCGGGAGTAGACGACGGACCGGATTGTGACGCCGACGCCGTGCCCGATTGTGTGGAGATCGGAGGTTGCGGCGGGACTTCACCCACGTGTGCCGACTGCAATAGCAACACCGTTCCCGACGGGTGCGACATCGCTCTGGGCACCTCACAGGACCTGGATCTGAACGGGGTCCCCGACGACTGCCTGCGCAAACCCGTGGGAGCGCCCGCCCCGCATAATTACCCCAAGAACCGCTACGTTTCGTTCGCGCCCGGCGATGCCGCCAATCCTGTAGCCCATCGAATCAGCCAGGTGGCGCCGGTGTCGGCGGCCGTCGGATGGGTGGGCGTGCCGGATGCCAACGGTCTTGCGGCGGTGACTACGGCACCCGTTACGCGGGCCTGGCCGGAGGTGGTGATCCACGTGGGAGATTGCCAGGTCGTTCCCGATGCCCTGTACGAGATCGCCGCGGAGGTCGTAGGCGTTGCGATCTCACCGCCGCTCCCGGTGGGTACGACTCCGCGTCCGAGCCCGAAGTTCTGGGGTGACACGGTGGGCGAGCTGCTACCGGCCGGCTGGTCGGCGCCGAACGGAGTGGTGAATATCAACGACTTCGTGGCGGCGCTGAAGGCGTTTCAGGACCCGGGCGGGCCGCTTAGCCCGCACCTCAGTGTGGTAGACGTTGGCGGCGCAGGCCTGCCGGGGTTCGAGGCGTGCCTCAACCGCTCGGTGAATTTCACCGACGTGTTCCTTCTGGTAAGGGCCTTCCAGGGATATCCGTACCCGTTCGCTACGGTTCCAGCAGGTTGCCCGGCGTGCCCGTAAACGACCGCAGGCGGGCCGCAGCGCGCTCGCTGGTACATGCGTACGACGCCGCGCTGGCCGAGCAGAACCTGTGGGCGAGTCCCGGCGGTGCGACACCCCACGCGACTCTCTACGCCGCGATCCCAGGTGCCAGGTGCCACTGCTGTGCCAGCCAGGTGCCACTGCTGTGTCAGCAGTGGTATACGATAGGACGCGGACCGGACGATTACACGATTACTGACTCGCCGCCAAGCTCCCGCCCACGAACGACCCCTGCTCAACAGCAGTGGCACACCCAACAGTGCCCCCCGCCGCGCCACGGCGATTCCCGCGACCTCGGCGTCGGGGCTGGCAGTGTCGGCGCTCGCCCTGGCCGCCGCCGCCAGAGTGCGGTTCGGGTTACACCGGCCGCAGTCCGCGCATTGACCGCCCCCGGGCACGCCGTCGGCACCGCTGCCACCGGCCCGCCAGCGGTTGCGCGCAACCGGGACGTGCGACACCGGCGCGCAGGGTGTTGCACCCCGTGTTGCACCGACGACCCGCAAGGTGGGTCCGAACCTCGCGAAACGCCAGTGCCGCTGACTCTGGACAAACTTCCGGCGATCGCGTAGATTGCAGCAAATCGCCGGGGGATTCCGTTTTTTTCGCGGCTTCCGGCGGACTTTTGGGCTGTGGTGCAATCGGTAGCACGTCTGACTCTGGATCAGAAGGTTCTAGGTTCGAGTCCTAGCAGCCCAGTATGCCGGCCGGCGGACCCCCGCCGGCCGCGCGCCGCAGCGCTTGGCGCCCCTGGCTCCTCCCCGTGAGATTCTCGGGCCTTATTCTTCCGCCAGGCCGCGTCCCTGTCGCGAACCGACAGCGCGGCCGCTCGCCCTGGTGCGGTCGCCCGGCAGTCGTCCGCTCGAACACCAGGGTAGCCGCGAAAACTCCCATCCGGCCCCCCCGTTCGGGTTCGTCGCCCACGCAGGCGCCTCACGTTCGGACTCCGAGCAGCCGATCATTAAGCGGGTGGTCCTCAGTGCCAGCCAGGCGGCACAGCTCAGGGGCGGGTTGCGATTCACTCACACGACGGGCGCCGGGTACGCTCCCTGGCGTCGCGGTGTGCCGGAATGAACCGTAAAACTCGAAACGCGCTGGTATGTGCCGCCCTCCTGCTCTGCGCCGCGTGGGGCTTGCGCTTCGTCGCGGCACCGGCCCTTCACGAACTGCCCCCCAATTACTACCTGGAAACTCGTTACGAGTGCGACGGCGGATTCCGAGAGTCACCGGACCTCCCCCTGCGGACAGAGCACCAGGTGGCGGTGCGCGTGGACCAGACGCTGCTGAGCTCCGGGTCCGCGCGGATCGTCCAGAGCACTACCTCGTGGTTCACGGACGACGGCACGCTCACTTACGAATCCGCCGGTGTCTACGCCGTGCATCGAAACACCCGGGCCAACGTCCCCGACCTGGGCGACGTTCCGCGGCACGGGCAGTTCTTGTTCCCCCGCCATGTACAGCGCGGCTCCTTTACGGTCTGGGACGCCTATCTCGTCGGTCCGCGCCGGGCCGAGTTCGTCCGGGAGGATACTGTGGACGAGCTGCCTGTTCTGGTCTTTGACCTGGTCGCGGATCGCATCAACGACACGGTGGCGTACGAGTTTTTGGCCTGCGTCCCGGAGCAATATGAGGTGCGGACGAGCGCGCTTACAACGGCCTGGGTCGAGCCGGTGTCCGGCATCGTCGTCGACCTCGTCGACCAGGGGAAGTCGGATTTCGTTGACCCCCGCAGCGCCGAGCCCGTCGCGCCGATCGCCGCCTGGCGGACATGGAGCGCGTCCGGCGAACGGGAGCGGATGGCGGTCCGGGCGCGCAACGAGCGCCTTGCGTTGCTGGCGGTCGAGCGGTGGCTGCCGTCGACCGCGCTGGCCGGTGCGGCAGCGGCGATCGCCGTCGCCGCGTCGTGCGCCCGGCGAACGAGTGTTGCCTCGGGGGCCGTGGTATGAAACCTCTTGGCAACGGCAAGCCCGGGCCGCTCCTCTTCGGGATCACCGCGCGGCTTACCGGCGTCTTCCTATTCTTTATCGCGGCGGTGCTGGTGGTAGTAGGAGGGATCTCTTACCAGGCCGGGCGGCAGGCGCTTCAGGCGGCGAACGTGGTAGAGCTCTTCTCAACCGCCTTCGAGAAGGAGGCGGCGCTGGAAAGCTGGATCGAGCGCGAGCTGAGGGAGCTGACGGCCGTAGCGTCGGTGTTCGACCACGTTACCACTTCCCACCTTGCGCAGCATGTCGACCCCGAAGAAGTGTTGCAACAGCTCCTCCAACATCGCGACCCGGGGGAGGAGGAGCACCTGATGTATGTGGACGCCGCCACCGGTCGCTGCGTCGCGGCCACCGACCCCCACGACGTGGGTCGTGACCTCTCCGGCCGCAGCTTCTTCGAACGCGGCAAGCAGGCGGTTGTCATCGAAGGACCGCTTATCGACATTGACCATTTTGAGCCTACGTTTCTTCTGTCGGCGCCGCTGCGCGGACCTGACCGAACGACGCTTGCGGTGCTCATCAACCGGTCGGGAATGGAACCGGCAACCCGGCTCCTGCACGCCCGCACCGGGCTGCGGCGCAGCGACGATGCGTATCTGGTCGATCTCCAGGGCCGGTACCTCACACGGCCCCGACTTGAGACCCCGGCTCCCTCGCGCGCGGAATTCGACCGTTCCGTGGCCGCGCGGGAATGCGCGAAACGGGCCACCGGGTTCGTGCTGGCCCCGGACGCCCGTGGAGTGCCGACACTCGCGGTACATCGGTGGAGCGCCCGCCGCGGCGTGGGGTTGATCGTCAAGCTCGACGAGGCGGAGGCGTTCGCGCCGTCGGCGGAGTTTGGGGCCCTTCTCTGGAAGGTCTCCGCCCTGATGCTCGCGGTCGGCGCCCTGGTGGCGATGGCACTTGCCCGGGGATTGACCCGCCCCGTTCGCATGCTCGAGGGCGGCGTAGCGCGGCTTGCCGCGGGCGAGGTCCACATCCGCCTGCCGCAAGGCCGCCGCGACGAGCTCGGGTCTCTAGCGCGCAGCTTCAACGCCATGGCCAACGCGCTTGCGGCCAAGGACGCCGCTTTGCGCCGGCACAATGAGGAGCTGGAGCGTCGGGTCGCGGAACGAACCGCCGAACTGGCCCAGGCCAAGGAGGCCGCGGAAGCCGCCAGTCGCGCCAAGAGCGAGTTCCTGGCCAACATGAGCCACGAGATCCGTACGCCGATGAACGGCGTGCTGGGGATGGCGCAGCTCGCCCTGGAAACCAACCCCACGCCCGAACAGGCGGAGTACCTCACACTACTCAAAACCTCCGCGGCGTCACTGCTTACGGTGCTCAACGACATCCTCGATTTCTCGAAGATCGAGGCCGGCAAGCTGGAGCTACTGCCGGAGACCTTCTCGCTCCGGCGCCTGCTCGACGACGTCATCATGTCGCACGCTCTGGCCGCGCACCAGAAAGGACTGGAGTTGAACTGCGAAGTTGCCCCCGACGTACCCGAGCAACTCGTTGGCGACCCGGGGAGGCTGCGACAGATGCTGGTGAACCTCCTCGGCAACGCGGTGAAGTTCACGGAACGGGGCGAGATCCTCCTTCGCGCCGCATGTCTGCGGCAGAGCGACGACGCCGTGGACCTGCAATTCGACGTTCGAGACACGGGCATCGGCATCGCGCCGGAGATGCAGCGTCACATCTTTGAGGCCTTCGCCCAGGTCGACAGCTCCGCGACGCGCCGGCAGGGCGGTACCGGCCTGGGTCTCTCGATCGTGTCACGACTCGCTGCCCTGATGCACGGACGGGTATGGGTCGAAAGCGAATCGGGCCGCGGGAGCGTGTTTTCGTTCACGGTGCGTTTGGCCCGGGGTGCGGCGGCGCCGGACGAGCAACCCGAGGTGGTTACGCGACTGCACGACGTGCCCGTGCTGGTCGTTGACGACAACCACACCAATCGCCGCCTCCTGCGGCTGCTGCTCACCAAGTGGGGGATGCGGCCGACGGAATGCGTGGACGGTCCCTCGGCCCTCGCCGCGGTACGCCAGGCGGCGAACACCGGGGCCCCGTTCCGGTTGATTCTGCTGGACGCCATGATGCCGGGTCTGGACGGCTTCGCAGTCGCGGAGCGCGTCTGCAAGGACCCCTCACCGACCGGCGCTGTGGTGATGATGCTCTCATCCGACGGGCAGCCCATGGACGCCGCCCGATGTCGCGGCCTGGGGCTTGCAGGCTACTTCAGCAAGCCCATCCGCGAATCCTGCCTGCTGGACGCTGTTCTCACGGCGCTCTATCCGTCGTCGCAGCCCGTCGCGGCCGGCCCCGAGGCAGCCGACGCCCAGCGGGATCCCATCTTGCTGCGGGTACTGGTGGCCGAGGACAACGCCGTCAATCAACGACTCGCGCGAGTGATCCTGGAGAAACGCGGACACACCGTGTCGGAAGTGGCCGACGGTGCGGCGGCCGTAGCCCGGGTACTGGCCGGCGACATCGACCTGGTGCTCATGGACATCGACATGCCTGCGATGAACGGCTACGAAGCTACACGCCTCATCCGCGTGCACGAAGCCAAGGCCGGCGGACACATCCCGATCATCGCCATGACCGCCAACGCCATGCAAGGCGACCGAGACCGGTGCCTGGAGGCGGGAATGGATGACTATGTCGCCAAACCGCTGGACGCGGGCGAGCTCCGTGAACGCCTGCAAGTCTGGGGCCGCCGGCTGCGCGGCGCGCCAACGGAACCGACCCCGAGTCTGGGGACGGCGCCTGCCACCCCACCGGCCGAGCCCCGCGCGCCGCTGGAGATCGAGGACGCCCTTCACCGCCTCGACATGGATGAAAGCACTCTGCTCTACTGCCTGCAACAGTTCCTCGGCGAGGCTGTCGGACTGATGAACACCATCCACACGGCGCGGCAGGCCGCCGACCTGGCAACGCTCCGATCGACCGCGCACAGCGTCAAGGGGGCAGCGGGAAGTCTGGGAGCCACGGCGGTGCGGGACGCGGCGCGACACCTCGAGGATCTCTGCGCGTCGTCCGCCGCCGGGTCGCCGGATACTGCGGTACGCGAGCTGGAGAAGGAACTTGACCGGCTGCGCGCGTTCGCGGCGGAACGGGGCGTGCATCTATGAGTGAAGCTCCGACCGGCGGCCGAATCCTCGTGGTGGATGATAACGCCACGAACGCATTGCTGCTCACTCAGACGTTGAAGAAGCATGGCCACGAAGTGCTCGTAGCGCGGGACGGCGTCGCGGCGCTGGAATCGGCACGCCAGGCGCAGCCGGACCTGATCCTGCTCGACATCATGATGCCCGCCGTGGACGGCTTCGAGGTCTGCCGTCGGCTCAAGGCAAACCGCGGCACCGCAGGTATCCCCGTGATCTTCGTTACCGCCTGCGCACGCTCCGAGGATGTTGTGCGGGCCCTGGGTCTGGGCGCCAGCGACTACGTGACCAAGCCCTTCGTGATGGCCGAAGTCGTCGCCCGCATCTCCGTGCAGCTCCGCCTGCGCCGCGCCGAGCGCGAGTTGATCGCCAAAAACGTAGAACTGGCGCGGCTGGCCCAGGACCTGACCTCGCGCAACGCCGAACTGGCGATCCTCAGCCGCACCGATCCGTTAACCGGGTTGCTCAATCGCCGCGCCTGGTACGAGGCCGCGGAGACGGAAGCGGCGCGCAGCCTGCGCTACGGCGGCTGCTTTGGTGTGGCCATGATCGACGTTGATCACTTCAAGATGCTCAACGACAGTCGAGGCCATCGGGAGGGGGACGACTGTCTCCGCGACGTGGCCAAGGCAATCGAGAGCACCTGCCGCGTCACCGACGTCGCCGGACGGTATGGAGGAGAGGAATTCGTCGTTCTCATGCCTGAGACCAGCATCGACGGCGCCGTCGCGGCCGGAGAGCGGATGCGCGAGGCGGTTTGGGCGCTGGATCTCCCGCATGCCCGCGATCTCGCCCCGCCGCGCGTGACTGTCAGCATCGGGGTGGCGGTCGACACCGGCCAGTCGCTGCCGCTCGCCGAGACCATCCGGGCCGCCGACGCGGCGCTGTATGCGGCCAAACACGCGGGTCGTAACTGTGTCCGGCAGGGAGCGCGGCAGCCGCGACCTGCCGCCCGAGCGACACCGGCTCCCGATTGACGTGCCGGGTCGCGGCCGCCGGTGCGCTCCAGCGCCGACGGCAAGGTTCGCCGGCCCGCAAGTTGCTCGTCCTCCTCCGCCCCAA
This sequence comes from Planctomycetota bacterium, assembly GCA_016208685.1. Lineage (GTDB taxonomy): Bacteria > Planctomycetota > Phycisphaerae > UBA1845 > UBA1845 > JACQXM01. The sequence goes on from JACQXM010000027.1 coordinate 151,497, forward strand.
CGACGGCTCCAGCCACCGTAGCAGGTCGCGCTTCGCCAGCCGCCTATCCTGCACACACCCGTCAGCGAGGTCCACCACATGCCCAGCGGCGCCGATACCCGTGCCTTATGGGACCGTTGACCTGCGCACGGAACGCGCCATTGAATGAGTGGGGAAGAGGCCGCCAACCGAGGCATCGCCCGCGCTGCCCGTCCCGTTCGTGCGGGTCTGTCCGGCGGGATCACGGGTGCCTTTGACGTCGCGCTCACCCGGCGAAGGGGAAAGTCCATGCGGGACCTTCAGAGGATCCAGCGCCACGCGCCGTTGCCGATGGCGCGAACGCGAGCGGCGGAGGTGCGCGACCTACATGTGTCCCACCGATGGGTATCAACCCGGGTGCGATCAGAGCGCACCGCCCACGGACTCATCGTGGTGCTGACGATGCTGCTCACGGTGCTGGGGTGTGCGGGGAAGCGTCCTCATGCAACTGGCCACCCAGCGCGCATTGCGGCCGCGCCCTACCTGCTGTTCAATCCCGATCCGGAGGCCTTCCCCATCGTCGAATACGGCCGCAGCGACTGGCCCGCCACCAGCTCTTTCAACGAGCTGGGCGAGGTCGTCGAATACCAGGAGACCATCATTGATCGCCAAGGCCGCTTCGGGATCGATCAGGACCTGCACTATCGCCGCTTTGACTCCGTGCGCACTGGGCGTGCGTATCGATAGGCACGCGGTCTTCGGCGCAACTCCATGCCCGGCCGCGCCGCATGGCGCGGACAAGACCGATTGCCGCCGCGGCAACCCCTGTGCATTTCCAGGCGTCGCGGGGCGGAGTTTGTGCGCTGCCTTACTTGTCAAGCCTCTGATTCGGATGGGCCGGACGACCCCGGCCGTCCCGCCGACGGCCCCACGGCGGCTCCTCGCCAAACGGCTTGATTGACGGAACCTCTTTCTGTAGAATCATTTGCAGATCATTAGGGTCCGGCGCAGGCGGCGCGCATCAGCCTCAAGCGGCCTGTCCGTTTTCGACCCTGGGCTCGCCGGGAGGATGGCTGTCGGGACGCTGGACCCGGATCTCTGGTGCACTTCCCGGGCCGGCGACGTGAGTTCTCACAAGGCTCGGACATGGCAACGATCACGAAGAAGGAACTGATCGACCGCATTGCGGAGCAGCACCAGCTGCAACGCATGGTCGTCAAGCACATCGTGCAGTCGTTTCTGGACGCCATCATCGAGGAACTCAGCCAGGGCAACCGGCTCGAGTTCCGGGATTTCGGCGTGTTCGAGTGCCGCACCCGGGCGGCGCGCAAAGCCCAGAATCCCAAGACCCTCGCCAAGGTGAACGTTCCGCCCAAGCGCACCGTGAAGTTCAAGGTCGGCCGGGTGATGAAAACGCGGATGCGCGAACTGCCCCCGGCTATCGACGAAGCCACGGGACTCGCCGTCGAGGCCGCGGCGCGCCGCCGACCGCGGGCCGCGGTTCGCGGCGCCACGCGTTAGCCGTGGGTGCGCGAGCTCCCTGTCTGGGGCCGATCCACTTCGTATGACTTCTGGGCGAAAACGAAGGAGTGCTAGCGCAAGCGCCGTGCGGCCTGAATGCGCGGGTTGACGGGTGAAGAACGTAGCGCGGGCGGCATGCCCGGCGCGTCGGTTTCCGGCAGATCAAACGACACCCCCGTCAGGTACCCTCGCAGCCCCGCCGTGCAGTGCCGCACGCGGGCCCGCAGCCATGCGGCGCTCGTGTCGGGAAGGAACTGACGCACGTAGACGATCGTGCCCCCCTCGAACGACCGTTTGGACCAGAACGCACACCCGCCTCGCGATACGTTGTGCATCGTGGCACTGGCGTACGACAGGGGATCGTTGACGGCGCCGGTAACCTCCAACCGCTCCGCCGCCTTAAACCGCATCCAGGCGCGCTTCCCGGCGTACCGGTCCGGCTCGCCGGCGCGCTTGGCTCCCTCCACCAGGGTCTCGATGACCTGGCCACTCGGGTTTGCTGGCGCGCTTCCCTGTCTGGTCATGGCGGAACCGTCCCGAACTTCGGCATCGCCGGCTCGCAACCGGCTCAGCCGGCTCGACACGGCAAAGGGCGGCGATGGGCGCCCACGCGCGGCGGGTGAACCTCGCCGCCTGTACCACTTGGGCCTCGCCGCCCGGCAGCCGACGCTCGCCTCCGGCGCTGCCCCAACGTCGATGTCGGGGCGCGACACCAAGTGTCTATCGGAATGTACGATGCGCGGTGGAACATCGGTTCCCAACGGCCCGTGGCGCGGCGGGAGTCAACAAGAACTCGGACGTATCCGCGGCCGGCGACTCTTCGTCCGGTAACCGGCGCGGCCTAGCGCGCTCCGCGGGAAAGCGCCAATGAAGCTCGCCTGACACGTACTACGCCGCACGGCGTTCCGCGTCGCCGTGCGTGGGTCCGGCTGGATCAGGCGTCGACGTTGGCGAACATCATGTGGATGAGATCCCCGGCGAAGCCCATGACATCCTTGGCCGCGGCCTTGCCCTCCGGACTGCCGAGAGCGGCGAACATCGCCTCCTTGGAGTCGAAGTAGAGCTCCGCCGCCATGTAGTATCGCGGCTCGCCACCCGGCGAACCGTGAGGCGTTTGAGGTGTTCCTTGTTCATCACCGCCTGCACCTGGGTGCCGCGGGCCAGCAGCCGCTCGCCCTCCCACGCCGTCACGGCGCACACCGCCTTGCGATGCGAGACCTCCACCAGCTCCGCTCGCACGCGGACCGACAGACCCAGGCGGCACGGCGCCAGGTGGTCGCAACTGACGTGGGCACCAATGCCCTCCTCGTCGTCCTCCAGGAAGTCCACCAGCACCATGCGCGCCGCGATCTCCATCTGGTGCACCACCGACCACGTGGAAGCACAACGGTGCACCACCACGCCGTCGAACGCCGGACACATTTCGTCCGTCACGACGAACGAAAGCTCGCGAGTGATTCCAGGCACGAATCCGGGCTTCATGGCGTATCACCGGTGCGCTACGGCGGGGTAAGAATAGCGGGCCGGCGGGCGTTCACAACTCGGCTTCCGCCGACGGGAAGGGTGAGTCGCGGCGGACCCAAGCGACCCTGCCCCGGGGCACGGAGACGGCCCCCACGCCCGCCCGCCCCCGCCCCGCGCGACGTTTTTTCGGGGGGTGTTGCAAGGCGGTCCACCCGGCGTACAATGCGCGGCTCGAGTTGGACGGAGGACGGCGGTTGCGAGGAACGAAAACGCTATGCCTAAGATGAAGACCCACAAGGGACTCAAGAAACGCGTCCGCGTCACCGCGACCGGGAGAATCGTGCACAAACGCCCGAACTCCGGGCACTTGATGAGCACCAAGAGCGGCGACCGCTGTCGCAAGCTGCGTAAGCCCTCCGTCATCCGCGGCGCCGTGAAGAAGCGCATCCTCCGCGCGCTGGGTTGCGCATAACAGGCGACGGGCGCTCGCCGGCCGTGCGAGGTCCGATGCGGGCAGGTACTCGCGGCGGCGCGCTATGTGGTCGTTCCCGCTGCCCGCCAGGGCAGCGGTTTTCGCAGGAGTTGGCTGGCTATGGGTCGAGCAACGTACGGTGCGGCACGGCATCGCAAGAAGGTCCGCGTACTAAAGGCGGCGCGCGGCGGCCGCGGCGGGCCCGGACATCGTTATCGCCTTGCCAAGGAGGCCGTCGTCCGCCGCGGCGTGTATGCCTACCGCGGACGCAAGCTGCGGAAACGCGAATTCCGTGCCTTGTGGATCACCCGGCTCACCGCCGCATGCCGCAGCCGCGGCATCAGTTACAGTCGCTTCATCTTCGGGTTGACCGCCGCGGCGGTGGAACTCGACCGCAAGCAGCTCAGCGAGCTTGCCATCCACGCGCCCCAAGATTTTGACGCTCTGGTGGCGCTGGCCAAGCAACACCAGCCCAAGGCGGCTTCCGCGGCGTAGAGTCGGCACCGCGCCCCCCGGCGCGGCATTGTCGCACAACGCCCCTCTCGGTCCGCTGCAGAGCTTCTTTACGCCCCCCCCGCCCGCAGCGCGGATGCTGGACGACGACACGAGGGTGCGGTCCATTGAGGGAACTCCTGTGTCACGCGCTAAGGTGCGCTGTCGGCCGGAGGCAGCGTTATTGCCGCGACGGTCGGGTCTTGTCTTCGCCACGCTCCGGGTGCCGAACGTGGATCGTACCTATCGCTGGTACGCGGAAAAGCTTGGGTGCAAGGTCACGTGCCTGGACAGTGACGACCCGTTGGGATCGGCCGAGTTGTAGCTCGATGAGGTTCACCTGCTCGTTCAGCGGATGCTCCCGGGCGAAGTGTGTTTGCGGCGGTTCGGTGTACTGGCTTCGACGACGATGATCCATATCGCCGTCACCGGCATTGATGAGTATTGCGCGAAGCTCGGTCCATGCGTCCGCTTGTTGAAGCCAGTCAAGACGACGGTCACGCGGAATCGGACCGTTGGTCGTCGAGGACTGCGATGGGACGATCATCGTGTTGACCGAAGATGAAGACTTGGACCCCACAGGACCGTGAGTGTAACGTCTGGAAATGATGGTGGCATCGTTCGATACGCTAAGGTCGCGCGATTCTGAGAATGTAGGGCATGAACAAGCAAGCCAGTCAGGTCATTAACGAGTCGGCAACTCTCGCAACAACGCAACACCCTCGTTTTGCCACGGCCCTCCGGTTCTGGCTGAAGCTTGGGTTTGTCAGCTTCGGAGGTCCAACCGGGCAGATCGCCATCATGCACACCGAGCTGGTTGAGAAGAGACGTTGGATCAGCGAGGCCCGGTTTCTGCATGCCTTGAACTACTGCATGTTGCTTCCAGGTCCGGAAGCCCAGCAACTCGCCACGTACATCGGCTGGCTCCTCCATCGTACGTGGGGCGGAGTCGTAGCGGGCGGGCTCTTCGTGTTGCCTTCCGTGGCGATCCTTTGGCTGCTGAGCTACGTCTACGTGGCCTACGGAGACGTAGGATGGATCGCCGCGGCCTTCTATGGCCTTAAGCCGACAGTGCTCGCCATTGTGGCCGCGGCGGTGATTCGCATCGGACGCCGAGCGCTCAAGAACGGCGTCATGTGGGCCATCGCCGGCGGCGCCTTCGTGGCCATCTTTTTCCTCGACATTCCCTTCCCGGTCATCATACTTGCGGCCGGAATCATCGGTTTGCTGGGGTTCAGGTTCTGGCCGACTCGGTTCAAGGTGCTGAAGGCTCACGGACCGATGCAGGATGAAAGTGCAGTCATCGGCGATGAACACGCTTCGCCTGATCACGCACGACCTTCACTTGGGCGTTCCATGAGTGTCATCGTGGTTTGCGGCCTTCTTTGGTGGGTGCCGATTCTGCTGGTGTTCGCCTGGTTGGGTTCCGATCATGCTGTATTTCACCAGGGCATCTTTTTCAGCAAAGCCGCCTTGGTCACGTTCGGCGGAGCTTACGCCGTCCTTCCATACGTCGCTCAACAGGCCGTAGATCGCTTTGGTTGGCTTGCTCCAGGCCAAATGCTCGACGGTCTTGGCCTTGCGGAAACGACCCCTGGGCCGCTCATCATGGTTGTTCAGTTCGTCGGATTCGTCGGCGCGTGGAACAATCCGGGCGACCTTCCGCCATTGCTAGCGGCCACACTCGGCGCGTTAATAACAACATGGGTGACATTCGTCCCGTGCTTTTTGTGGATCTTTCTGGGGGCGCCGTACATCGAGCATCTTCGTACAAGCGAATGGCTGACGGCCGGCCTGTCAGGCATCACTGCCGCGGTGGTCGGGGTCGTGCTCAATTTGGCAGTCTGGTTCGGCCTTCACGTGCTTTGGCCGGAGCAATCGCGAGTTGATTGGTTTGCAGTGCTGGTCGCTGCTGCGGCCCTCATCGCACTCGTTCGGCTCAAAGTCGGCGTCGTAGCGATCGTAGGATGCGGTGCGCTCGCGGGAGTCTTGAGCAAGTCGGTTGGACTGTAGATGAGACGGGGAGAGCTGGGCGTTGCTTTACCAGGCTGAGTCGGAAACGGCGGTGGCCCGGGCGATGGCAAGGATTGCGTCTCGAATCGCGGGCTGGATACTCGGCCAAGTCCTTCCAAGGTTCAGGAAGGGAGGATGTCCCACTCCTAGCCCAGGTTGCGCAGTTGGGCGAGTGAATCGGGCCTGGGGGCGGCGCCCGGGCCGATTGTGGTCAAAAGTCTTCACTACATTTCCGGGGGTGTCCTATCGGA
>JACQXM010000040.1 GCA_016208685.1 Planctomycetota bacterium
CGGGATGTCGCTCAACTTCGAGAACGCCAAGGGGAAGCACTTCCGCGGCTCGATCTGGCAGAGCTCCGAGCAGGACGACGGCGATCGCCTGCGCCAGCTTCTGGCGGAGAATCGCAATTACGACCGGCGGCTGCTCAAGGCGCTTCCCGCCAACCGGCGGATGATCCTGCGCGGCTACGCCCGGCGGCTCTGGTTTTGGAAGAGGCCGACCGGGGTGGCCGTGGCGTCGGTGCTGTCGCCGCTGGGCCACTTTGCGGCATCGGCCGGCGGGAACGCTCCCCCCATCGACCTCGGCGCGTTACGGGACCATGTGGAGCGGCTGGTGGGTGACAGGCGTGTGCCCCATATTATCGGGGTGTGCAGCCCGACCGGCTTCACCGACGACGCGCGCAACGCGCGGCTCGACGCCGAAAACGTCACGGTGGTGCTGGTCGAACCGCGCGCCGAGGGTGGTTGGAGCGTGCACGCCTCGGGCGACGCCGTGGACCCGCGGCTGCTCAAAATATTCGATCCTGAGGGGCCGAAGCAGAAGGTGGAGCGGGTCCGACGGCTGGTCGAGGAACACAGCGCCGACCTGCTCACCGGCGGCGTGTCGCTGGAGACGCTGGTACGCGAGGCCAACCTCCCGGAACCGGCCGTCCGCCAGGCGCTGGAGAACCTCTCGGCGGAGGATCCGGAGCTGCGGGTGGCGGCGCACGGGAATGAATTCGTGCTGTTCCGCGGAGCACCGGCCACGCGGCAGGAGAAGAAAACGGTGAACGTCATCGAGCGTATCAAACAGTTGTTCTCCGGCGAGGGCGATGCGGGTCAGAAGATCAACGTGCTTTCCGAGCGCCGCGCGCTGCTGGCCCAGCGTCGCGACCGCATGTACGAGGACATTGCGAAGCTGGAGCACAAGGAAGCCGAGCTGCTGGCGGCCGGAAAGGCCGCCACCTCCGCCGTGCCCCGCCGCCGCCTGGCGGCGCAGCTGGCTCAGATGCGCAAGGACATCGCGCGGCAGAACACCACCGCGGCCATGCTCAACCAGCAGATCAACATCATCAGCACCGACATCCACAACCTCACGCTCATCCAGCAGGGTAAGCTGGCCGAGCTGCCGGACACCGAAACGCTTACCGAGCACGCGGTGCAGGCGGAGGAGATGCTGGAGACACTGAAGGCCGACGCCGAGTTGGTGGGCGGCCTGGGGATGGGACTGGAACAATCGTTGGTCAGCGCCGAGGAGGAGGCGATCCTGCGAGAGTTCGAGGGGGGAGAAGAGAGGCCGGAGAAAGCCAAACAACCACCGGCGCCGGAGGCGCGTGCCGTAAAGGCGCCGCCGAATGCAAAAGCGGATTCGAGGTCGGCACCTGCTCTTCCTGAGGAAGGCCACGCGCCGGCGGCGCACGAGGATTTGGGCGGGCGCGGCGACGCGGAGTTGACGTAACGGCCGGCGCGACGCCGGGCGCGGAGTCAGAATGTCGCGAACGAAGCGAGTGCTGCAAGCAGTGGTCGGGGGCACCTCGGATGCCGGCATCCGGTTTGGCGATCGCCGACGGTTGCTCAAGGCGCTTGGCTTCGAGGAGCGCACGCGCGGGGACCATCATATCTTCACACACGAGGGAGTTGTCGAGATTGTCAATCTCCAGCCGCGCGGCTCGCTGGCCAAGCCCTATCAGGTCAAGCAGGTCCGGCAGTTGGTGTTCAAGTACCGTTTGGGGCTGCATTCATGAAATACGAGGTGATTCTCTACTGGTCGCACGAGGACGATGCGTTCATCGCGGAGATTCCCGAGCTTCCGGGCTGCATGGCCGACGGCAAAACGTATCAGGCCGCCCTGCGTGCGGTCGAGCGGGTGGCCAAACAATGGATCGCGGTCGCGAAGGAACTTGGGCGTGACGTTCCCCGCGCCAAGGGACGGTTGTTGTATGCGTGACCGCGGCACCGATCAGCGCGCACGCCGCAACTTGGGCACTAAGCGCATGCGGAGGCTCCACCCGGTCCGGTGGCGTGGCCTCGGTTGCGCCAGTCTCCCCAGGGGCAGGCGCACAGGGTATGTGGCTACAGCGGGATCGTACTGATGGCCTTTCTTGACTGGCTCACCAAACGCAAGAAGCCGCTCTCGCAGATGACCCGCGCCGAGCTGCGCCGGCAGGAGTTGCTTCTGGAGAAGGACCGCAACCAGCTTCTCAACCGCGTTACCAAACTCGCCAAGGACAAGCAGGGGCTCTTCGAGCGCGGGGCGCAGGAGAAGACGCCGGAGGTCCGGCGCATGCTGGCGCAGGAGTTCGAGCTTCGCACCAGCGAGCAACTCATGCTCAGCCGGCAGCTCAACATCCGCGGCAAGGAAATGATGACGGTTTCGCGGCTGCGGATGCTGCGTGAGAACGCCGACCGCGCCGGGCGTTCCAGCAGGCTCGGGTTGGTCAGCGAGGCCGACATCCTCCGACTCGGCAAGCTGATAGAATCCGACGCCGTCAAGGCGGAGCTCTACCAGGAGCGCCTGGACGAAATCCTTTCGCTGGGCGCGGAGGTGGATCAGGGCGCGGCGTCGCTGAGCGAAGCCGGCAAGACGGTGCTGGACGTGTGGGACAAAATGGACCAAGGCGTCCTCACGGACAGCACCGAGGCCTTCGACGAGGCGGACCGTTCCGTCCGCGAGCGCCAGGCGGCGAAGGAGGCATAGCCGCGACTTCGCGCCCGTCGCCGCGACGCCTTGGCGACAGTAGGGGCTGGGTGGCCGACCGCTTCAGCGGTGGGGGAGCCGAGCGCTTCGCGAATGAAGAATGGTGAATGCGGAATGCGGAAACAGAGCCGCGACTGTGAGGGAGCGGGCAAGGTGAGCGGCGTAGCAACGAGGCCGCGAAGAGCAGAATGACCAGTGCCGCCACCGTGGTGGAACAGAGGATGGCTGAGTGATGGCCCTATTTAAGTCCGCCGAAGAACGCCGCATCGAACGCGACATCAAGATCCGCCAGGGCATCCGGCGCATCGAGAAGTCCATCCGCGAACAGGCCAAGTTCCAGGATGAGTTCATCCGCAACGCGCAGCAGGCCAGGCGCATCGGCGACACGAACCAGTACGCCTTCATCCGCAACTCGCTCAAGAAGACGGCCACCATCCGTAAGATGCTGGAACGGCAGCTTCTGGCGGTCAAAAACGCCCTGATCATCAAGCGGCAGGCCGAGGCGTCCGCCGACTTCGCCAAGAGCATGGCCCTCATGGCGGGCGAGATCGGCAAGCTCTTCGGCGAAACCGACCTCGTCAAGACTCAGGCGGACTGGGAGAAGGCCATGGTCCAGTCGCAGACCATGGAGGAGCGCATGAACATGTTCCTCGACGCCGTCGAGGACGTCGCGGCGCAGGACGTCGAGCTCTCCGCCGCCGGCGACCGCGAGGTGGTCACCGACGAGGAAATCGACCGGCTCATCGACGCCGAGGCGGAGGCGGAACACCAGAAGGAACTCGACAAGCTCGCCGGCCTGCGCGCCGAGCTCAACTCGCTCAAACAGCAGGGGGAGAAGCAGAAGTAGGGGGGGCACGCCCAACGGGCGACATATCCGTCGAGGGCGCTCGACGGGAAGTCGCCGGGCGCCGGCCTCGTCTGGCCAATTGCGGCCCATGCTCCTTGGTTATGTCGATCTACGCGGCGCAACTCTTGGACCGTGTGCAGCCGTGTGTACCGTGCATGACCGCTCGTTTGCACTGGCGTTACTGAGCCTACCTCGGTAGCTCCGTGCCTTCTCCTTCCGCGATCGTCGGTCGCCTCTCCCACCGCGGAAGCAGTGGCGCATCCGCCGAGGTGGATCGCGCCGCCGCCCGCTACGCCTTCTTTCGCCCCTGGTGTTGCTCGCGGAGTTGCTTGATGGCCCGGCGGTTGGCGATCTCGTCGGCATCGGACATGTTGTCGATGATGAGCCGGCCGTCGAGGTGGTCGGTCTCGTGTTGCCAGACGCGGGCCTTGAGATCCTCACCGCTTACTTCGAACGATCGACCGGCGGCGTCGAACGCCTGCATCAGGGCGCGCTGGGCGCGGCGCAGGCACCCTTCGGAGGCCTCGGCGCCGCCGCCGAGTTCGAGGAAGCGAGGGTTTATGCAGATCAGGTCGTCGCCGCCCTCGCCGGTGGGGTTGCAAACGAAGAAGCGAAGCGGTATTCCAACCTGCGGAGCCGCGAGCCCGATGCCCTTGGCCTCGCGCATGAGGGCCAGCATCCGCTCCGCGACTGCCTGGAGCGCGGGTCCGAATTCGGTCACCGGCGGGCACTTTCGCTTCAGGACCGGCTCCGGGTAGTATCGTAGGCGCAACTTGGCGGGGGCGGGCAGCTTCACCAGCGGCGGTTTCCTCGCGGGCACGCGCGTGGGCCCGGGGCCGCTCCCCAGGCTGCTTGACACCGGCTTGGGCGGCGATAGTATCACTTGATTGTCGCGTGTAAAGAGTGGTCGATGCTCAAGAAGAAAGACCCCGGGGCACAGACCCCGGTAGATTCCAACCAGCGATACGCCACCAGCCCCGAGGACCGTGCGAAAGCCAAGAAATGGTTTCAGCGCGCGCGGGAGCTGGGGGACAAGCGCCAATTCGACTACGCCATCGAATACTACGTGAGCGGGCTGGAGTTCTGGCCCGACGCGGTGGAGGAGGCCTGCAAGCCGCTCCATGGTTGTGCCGTCGCCCGCCGTCAGACCGGGGGTAAGAAGCCGGGCATCAAGGACACCATGAAGCGATCGCTGAACGACAAGGACGCCAAGAAGGCGTTCATCAATGCGCTGTGGCTGTTCGGACACGAGCCGGAGAACCCGACCTACATAGAACACGTGGCCCGCAACGCCGCCCGCCTCCGCGCCGAGGATGTCGCGAAGTGGGCAGCGGCCATCGGTATCAAGGCCCTGGAATCCAACCCCAAGACGTCGGTCAAGCAGTTCCAGGCGACGGTTCAGCTCCTCGAGGAGTTGGGGGATCGGGCCGTCGAACGCGGCGAAACGCCGTTCGCGTGCGAGGTCTACCAGATGGGGGTCGACGTTCTGCACTCGCTCCGCGCCCGCCACCCCGGCGACAACAACGTGGACAACGCCTTGCGCGATCTTTCCACCAAGCTGACCATCACCAAGGGCAAGTACAAGGACGGCGGCGAGTCCTTCCGCGAGAGTATCGCGGACCAGGAGGCGCAGAAGGACCTGCATGACCGCCAGCGCACGTTCCAGAGCGACGAGCGGATGGACGAGCTCATCGAGAAGGCTCAGGCGGCCTACGACGCGAATCCCGGTGAGCCCCGGGCGCTGAACGAGCTGGTCGGCCTGTTGTGCCGGCAGGAAAAGGACGAGTACGAGACGCGGGCCATCGGCGTGTTGGTCGCCGAGTTCAAGCGGACCAGTGAATACCGCCACAAACTCCTCGCCGACGATATCCGTATGAAGCAACTGACGCGGGCCCTCCGTCGAGCGCAGAAATCCGGCGATGAGGCCGCCGCCAAGGAGGCGCAGATCGCCAGCCTGCGTTTCGACCTGAAGGTCTTCAAGGAGCGCATCGAGCGCTACCCCACGGACAACCGCATCAAGTTCGAATACGCGGTCCGCCTGTTCAACGCCGGGCGGTTTGACGATGCCATCCCGTTGTTCCAGGCCGCCCGCGCCGATCCCAAAAACCGCACCGCCTGCGGCATGTACCTGGGCCGGTGTTTCTTCAAGAAGAAGTACTTTCCCCAGGCGATCGCCGCGTTGCAGGAGGAGATCGCCGGGTACCCCTACTCCGATGACGACCTTGCCAAGCAAATGAACTACTGGCTGGGGCGGGCGCAGGAGGCGGCCGGAGATATCTCCGCGGCCCGGGAGACCTATGGCAAAATCCTGCAACTCGACTACAACTATCGCGACGTGCGTGCTAAACTGGACCAGTTGCCGGCGGTGTAGCGGCGTTAAAGGCAGAGCCCGGCCGGCGCGGGCTTTCGGAGATTGATCGGTGGCGAACCTCCCCTCAGCGAAGAAACGCATCAAACAGAACGAGAAGAACCGCGAGCGCAACCGCGCGCGTCGCTCGGCGGTTAAGACCCAGACGCGAAAACTGGTCGACGCACTGACCCGCTCCGATACCGCGACGGCGGAGAAGCAGTTCGTGGTGCTGACCAAGAAGCTGGACCAGGTCGCGGCCAAGGGCACGCTGCACAAGAACACCGTCGCCCGCCGCAAATCGCGCCTGGCACGGCGCCTTAACGCGTTACGCGCCAAGAAGCCCGCATAGCAGCAACTCTTTCCACTCGGGTTCTTTCCGTGCCAACGTGGCCGGCAAGGGCGCGCGAAGGGGCACCGGGGCGCCGCCCGACCAGGCCAGGGGAGTGCGGGTCCGGGCCATGGGCGATGACGGCTCACACCGGTTCGTCTCGCGGGGCGGCGAGAAGCTTGCCGCGACGCTGGATCACTTCGGGATCGATGTCAGCGGTCTGACCTGCGCCGACCTCGGAAGCCACGTCGGCGGGTTCGTTGATTGCCTGCTCCGGCGTGGCGCCGCGAAGGTCTACTCCGTCGACACCGCGTACGGCACTCTCGCCTGGTCGCTGCGTCGCGATCCTCGCGTGGTCGTCCGTGAGCGGACTAACGCCATGCACGTGCGGCTGCCTGAGCGCGTGGCGCTGGTCACCGTCGACGTCGGCTGGACGAAGCAGGAGCACATCCTTCCCACCTTGGGCCGGATCACCGCGGCGGAGGGGCAGGTGCTCGTCCTGATCAAACCACATTACGAATGCGGCGGGCACCGTTTGATTGACGGAGCGCTGCCCGACCAAGCCGTGCCCGACATCGTCGGCAAGGTGATCGACCGTGTGACGGCATCCGGTTGGACCTGCATAGGCACGGTCGTCAGTCCGCTTCGCGGGCACGGCGGGAACCAAGAGGTGTTCGCGCTGCTTCGCCCCCGCGCAGAGGGCGAAGCGTGACGATCGGTCCCTCATCCGGGACGAACCGCGCCGCGGTACTGGTCAGCGCAGTGAGATCGGTCGGCGCCGCGGGACTGGTCAGCGCTATGGGACCGGCTTTCCAGCCGGTCATCCTGCTGATCAAAGCAACCTTGCCGCCGGATTCAGCCCGTGACCGGCGATGCGCCGGCAGGGCAGGTGCCCCGGAAGGTCATGACATGAGTTGCCCAGGCATCGGTCACGGAGGTGCGGTCGCGACGGCGCGGGCAACGACGAACACGTTCCAGGTGGTCTCGTCCGGTTTGCGGTCGAACTCGTCGGTCGCCCCGATGTGCAAGGTGGCAAAGCCGCATCCGTGCAGCAGCGATTCGAGTTCGCCTGCGTCAAAGTAGCGAACGCAATGGGTTTCCTCGGTTGGCGCGGGCCGTGCCGTACCCTCGCCGCACACCTGAAAGCGCACCGTGCAGCGGTGCCGGGCGATGTCGAGTTCCGCGGAAGTGGTGCGCGTAAGCCTGCCCTGTGGCGTATCGGCGGTCTTCACCCGATCGGTGGGGCGCAAGTGCAGCACGGCCGGCGCATACCAGCAATCAAACAGCAGCAGGCCGCCAGGCCGCAGGTGAACGCGCGCCGTGGTCAGCGCATCGTGAACGTCGGCATCCTCGAGCTGGTATCCGAGCACCGCGAACATCATCAGCGCCGCGTCGAAGCGCCGCTCTGCGCGGAAGCGCCGCAGGTCCGCCCGTGCAAATTCCAAGCGCGCGGCGTCGTCGGATCGAGCGGCCTTGTTTCGCGCCTGCGCGATCATGGACGCGGAACGGTCCACGCCCAACACGCGGTAGCCGCGCCGCGCCAGCCGCAGGGCGTGTCCGCCCGTGCCGCATCCTAAGTCGAGGATGTCGCATACGCGGCGCTGTGTGTAACGATCGAACAGCCGTTCGATCAGGTCGCATTCACCGTCGTAGTCCTTGTCGGCGTAAAGCGCGTCGTAGGCGTCCGCGTAGACGGCACCAAAGGGTTCAATCACGCCAGCACCTTGTGCAGAACGTCGCACACCCGGGCGACGTCGTCGTCGGACAGCCCCACGCCGCTGGGCAGGTAAAGCCCCCGCCGCGCCAGACGGGTGGCGACAGGGCAGGAGTCGCCGCCTCCCAATCCCATGCGGCACAAAACCGGCTGTTCGTGCATGCCCAGGAAGAACGGCCGGGTTTCCACGCCGCGCTGGTGCAGCACCGCCGCCAGGTCGGCCGCGGTCATGGGTGCGTCATCGTGCAGCACCACGCCGTACATCCAGTACACGGTCCGGGCCCAGGGGCGTTCCACGGGCAGTTGCAGGGCCGGCAGGTGCGCCAGACGGCGCGTGTATTGCTGGCCGATTTCCCGTTTACGCGCCACAAGTTCGTCGACGCGTTCGAGTTGTGCGGCGCCGATCGCCGCCTGCAGGTTGGTCATGCGGAAATTGAAGCCGAGAACTTCGTGCACGAAGCGGCGAGACGTTTGGAACCCCAGGTTGCGCCCGGCGCGCAGCGATTCCGCCAGCACGGCGTCATCGATGAGGACCATTCCGCCCTCGCCGGTGGTTACGATTTTGTTGGCGTAGAAGCTGAAGCAACTGGCGTCGCCGAAGCTGCCGCACCGGCGCCAGCGCGCGTCGGGCAGACCACGGTGCTCCAGGTATTCGGCCCCATGAGCCTCCGCGGCATCCTCGATGACGCGAAGATCGCAGCGCTGCGCCAACGTCAGCACGGCGTCCATGTCGACTGGGTGACCGTAGAGGTGGACGGCCATGATAGCGCGGGTGCGGGGGGTGATCCTGTCCTCCAGTTGCGCCACGTCCAGGGTCCAGGTGTCGGGATCGGCGTCCACCCACACCGGGGTAGCGCCGGCTTCCAGCACCGCCAGGGCGCAGGAGATGATGGTGAAGGTGGGCACGATCACTTCGTCGCCGCGACGCAAGCCCAGGGCGCGGACCGCCGCGACCAGCGCCGCCGTCCCGTTGCACATGGCCACACCGTGGCGGCGACCGCAGTACGCGGCCCAGCGCTGCTCGAATAGCTCGATGAACCGACCGCTCGACGAAATCCAACCGGTGCGCAGACACTCCGCCACGTACTCCTGCTCCCGCGCCCCCAACAGCGGTTCGCTGACCGGAATCACGATTTAGTTCCTTGCGGCGAAAGATGTTCGCATTCTGCGCGCATCCTCTTGTAGACGAAAACGGCTCCGTTGCACCGCGACGAACCGCCCCTTCAGCATTCCGAATTCAGCATTGGACGTTCGCGGCCACGCCCGACATGGGTCGGTTTTGGTTGCGGCGCCCGCGGCCGCGTTAGAAGTACTCCTTCTCGTCGAGACCGGTATAGGGGCCCTGCTTGATCTCCAGGAGCACGGTATCGTCCAGCATGTGAAACCCGTGCCCGCCGGCGGTGAGGATCAGCACGTCGCCGGCGCGGAGTTCGCGTCGCGCGGCCAGCTCGCCCGAGTCGCTCCACAGCTCGACCTCGCAGCGGCCTCGCCGCACCACCAGCACCTCGGAGGTGCCGACGAGCTGCCGCTTCAACGGCCGGTGCCGATGGCGCGCGATCCGCCCGCCCGCGGGATAAACCACGAAGCCCACCTGCTGCGTATACGATTCCGGCGTCATGAACTGCGTGGAGGACGGGACGAGCCCGGCGCGGATGATGCACGCCAGCGGCACCCCGCGGTGCACGATTTGTTCCACAAGTTTGCTGTCGGCGACGCCCGCACTCATTCAACCAACCTCCACCAACCCCCGCGCCCCGGATCGAACTCGCACCTTCGCGTCCCCGAGTACCACCGCCAGACGCCGCCGGAAGTCGTCCGGTGTGTATTGGTCCACCTTCCGCCGGCCGCGCGCGATCAGCTCGGCGCGCAACGCCGCGTCCGTCCACAAGCGTCCTATGCCCGCGGCGATATCCCCGACGTCCCGGGGATCCACGAGGAACGCTGCATCGCCGACTTGCTCCACGATGCCGCGAATCCGCGAGGTCAACACCGGGCAGTCCAGAGACCAGGCGTCCAGAAAGGGGAGGTTCGTCGGGCCGAAGAAGGTCGGCATCACCAGGGCCGTCGCCCCGGCGTACAACCCCGCCACTTCTTCGTCCGAGACGTAGCCAAGGTGGCGAACCTGAGGTTCGATCCCCAGCGTCGCCGCGAGGCGTTCGACCTCGCGGCGCACCGCCTCGCGCAGCCTGCCCGTGGAGGAACCCGTGAGAACCAGCGGCACGGACAGTCCGGACTTGCGATGCAGCCGTCCGATCGCCTCCACGAGCCGCAGGTGGTTCTTGTGCGGCCAGAACTGCGCAGGGTAGTAGAGATAGCGCTCCGGCAGATCGTGTTGTTCCTTGAGCCGACGGTGGACCTTCCTCGCGACATCCAGGCTGGCGGTACAGGTCGGGAGGTACGGAAGGACAAGCACACGCTCCGCGGTAACTCCATAGCCGCCGTACGCGGCGAGGATGTCTTCGCGGCCGGTCTCCGATTCGGCAAGCAGCAGCGTGGCGCTCCGTGCGGCGTTGCGAAAAAGGTACTCCCGCCGCTGCCATTCTCCGTCCGCCGAGACCTCCGGGAATTCCGGATGAAGCACGTGCTGAAGGTCGTGAATCGCCATCACAAACGGCAGGCCGCATTCGAACGACAGTCGATGCGGCGCCGGGTAGATCATGAAATCCACCCCGCAGCGCTCGAGCCAGGCGCGCATGACCGGCTGCGCGCGCGGAACTTCCGGATCAGGGGTGCCGTCGAACGTCTCGGGCGCCGGCGGCACCCCTGGAGGGAGGAACGGTTTGATGCTCCATGCGGGATGGTCAAGGCGGTGCAGCGCGGGGTCGCACGGATCATGGGCGAAAACCACAAACTCATCGTCCAGGCCCTCCACGCAGAGCGCGTGCAGGGCGCCGAGGAACGTGACCGTGTACTGGTAGATGCCGCCGTCGAAGCGCTTCAATGCGGGATGTATGCCGATACGCATGAGCCTCTTTCGACAGGTTCGTCGTTCACGGCGCGCACCCACAGCGCCGGCGCGGCCTCCATCGCTTCGATGGGATATCGGCATCCGGGGCTGCAAACTGTTGGTTTTCTCGGACTGTGGGAGGCGGTGTGAGCGCTCCGTAAGGCGCCGCCGGAGCTAGGGCACACAGGTCGTCGCGCGGCGCGCCCCCCGGCTCGCGGCCAGGTGGCGCTGAAGCGTAGCGAGAAGCTCTTGCATCCGGTCGGTGCAGCAATGTTCGCGCAAGGTTCGAACTTGTCCGGCCCGGGCGACCGCCTCGCGCTCTGCCTCGTGCGAAAGGTAGTAGCGGATTCGCGCGGCGCAGTCGTCGGGGTCGCGGAAGGTGGCCACCTCTCGCTCGGGGTCGAACAGTTGGTTCAGGTGCGGGCGCCAGTCGGTAAGCAGGAGCGCGCCCACGCCGGTGGCTTCATACAGGCGCATGTTGTTGGCCCATGCCGTGTCGGTCGCTCCGTCGACTTCGATTCGCCCGTGGACATTCAGCGTGATGCGGGACTGCTGCAACACCTGGTACATGCGCCGCCCCCACACAGGTCCTTGGTGACGGCGGCGGATGGGCGAGTTCGTCGCCGTGTGCTCGATTCCGTAACCGAATATCGCGAGTTCGTGCTCATCCGCCAGTTTCTCCAGCAGCTCGATCCGCGCGGCGTGCGCCGGCGAAAGCCCACCGACGAAGGTCACGTCATAGCATGGCGGGCGCCGCTCCAGCGAGTCGAGGAGGCGGGCGTCGAAGCACAGGCGCACGTACTCGGCCGTTGTGCCCTTGCGGCGGAAGTTCTCCACCATGGGCGGCCAGGAGGAGACCATGAGGTCGTACGCGGCGTAGGTCCGATCCGGACGGGCCGAGGAGGAGAGCTCGCCCACGAGCAATCGTACGGAGTTCCGCAGGTCGGCGAGGAACGCATCGCCGAGCGGAGACCATTCGAAGACGTACACTACGTCCGGGCGGAAGTCCCGGACCTGTGCCTCGATGATCCGCCGGCGCCGATCGTGCGGGTTACCGCTGGGCCGAACGCCGTGCTCGACGGCCCAGCGCTCCTGCGCCGCATCGGCGTTGCAGATCACTTGCAACGCTTCGCAGCCCAGCCGCCGCAGTCCGTCCGCATACGCATCGCTCGTGCCGAAGGCCGCACGAAACAGCCGCGCGTACTGCTCGTCCGAGGGCAGGTTGGCCAGGCCTGGGTCCTGCGCGTAGAGTTCTGCCAGGAACTCCGAGTAGTACGTATCTATGACGAGAACACGCGGCTGCATGATGACCCCGACACCGTGGTGACGCCGGGCGGCGGCGCGGGACAATCGGCGACACGCTCCGCGGCTCACCTGCGTGCATATCGGCGATCGCCGCCACAGGGCTTGATGCACGCTGCGCCCTACGCGCGCGCCACCCGAAAAACGACCTGAAGGTGCGCGGCGCGGCCGATCGCGGCCGGGTCCCGGCAGAGCGATTTTTCGATCCGCTCCCAGGCGCGCCGGGCCGCCGAGTCCGCCAGCAGCTCGCGATGCTGCCGCATGGGCAGAACCGTCTTACCGACCACCTCGACCACCGAAAAACCGCTCGATTCCGCCAGGCCGGCCAAGTCACGCGGCGCCACGGTGTGAATGGGGAAGCGTTCATCGCGATCCCTGGTCAGCCAGTGCGTCCGCCCGTCGCGGAGGAAGCGGCTCAATTCGTCGGGGTCGCCGCCGGCAAGGTAGAAGTCGATGGCGGCCAGCCGGTTGTCGAAGGTGGCGACCAGCAATCCGTCGTCGGCGAGGAGCTTCCGAATCTGCCGCATGGCCTTAACCGGCGAGTCTGTGGAGCCGATGGGCTCGCCGAAGGCGACGGCGCAGGCGAAGGCTCCAGCCGGCAGGGCGGAAAGATCGGAGAGATCGGCCTGCACGAACTCAGCGCGGTGCGATCCGCCCTGTTCCGCGAGCTTCGCCCGCGCCTGATCGAGCATCTGGGCCGAGATGTCCACGCAGGTTACGTGATACCCGCTTTTGTGCAGCCGGGCCGCCCACTTGCCCGTGCCGCAGCCCAGGTCGGCGACCCGACGACCCAGATCGCGCGGAAGGTGCGGCGTCAGGTAGTCCCACGTGAGCGCATCATGCCACTGCCAGTACGCGTCGTCGTAGCTGTGATCATAGAGGTGCGCCACGCGGTCGTGGTATTTCTGCACCGCCTTGCGACGTGGTTTGGACATGCGGAGCTCGGTGAGTCTCGCGGGGGGCTCGTCGTACGGTGCCGACACGTAGTGCACTTCCGGACGCGCCGCCCGCCTCACGCACACGCGCCCGCGGCCACCAGGTCCCCATGCCCTTCGCGCCGGACGACGGGCGGCCAGTCGCCCGCGGGATCATACCATTCATCGAGAACGGCGAGGAACTCCGCGGGCGTGGAGGCGGCGATGAACGCATCCCGCACCGGCCGCGACAGCGGATGATGCTCCGAGTATTTGATTCCGAACTTGCGCATGTCGCGCACCGCGAGCTGTGCCCCGTATTGCTCCTCCGCGAGCCGCCAATGCAGCAGGATGCCCTCGCGCTGCCGCGCGATCGAGGGCGGCTCCGGCAGCGGCCGGCCCGACCATAGTGCCCGACACTCTTCGAAGATCCAGGGGTTTCCGATGCACCCGCGGGCGATGGTTACGCCGTTCACGCCCGTCGCGCGGATCATCCGCAGGCAGGCCTCGGCGCTGAACAGGTCGCCGCTGCCCAGAATCGTGCGATCGCCGACGTGGCGTTTGACTCGCGCCAGGAAGGACCAGTCGCTCGGGCCTACGTAGCGCTGTTTGACGGTGCGGCCGTGCACCGTGACCGCGGAGACGCCGATGGTGAAAGCGCCGTCGAGTATGGTGAAGAAGTTCCGCTCGCTTTCCCCGCCGTCGTCCATGCCGCGGCGCATCTTGACGGTTACCGGGTGCGTCGCTCCGACGGCGTCGTACACGCGACGGATGATGTCCAGGGCGGTTTGCGGCTGGGAAAGGAGGAACCCGCCGCGGCAGCGCCCAAGTACCTTCTTGACCGGGCATCCGAAGTTGATGTCGATCACGTCGTATCCGGATTCGGCCATCGCGGCCGCGGCCGGGGCAAACTGCTCGGGGTCGGCGCCCATGAGCTGACCGCCGACGGGATGATCGTCGTCGGCCACGTGGAGGATTTCCTTGCGCTTTCGCCCCGGCTGGAGGACGAGGCGATCGAGCATGACCTCATTGAGCGCGTACGGTGCGCCGAAGCGGCGCGCCAGTCGGCGCATGGGAAGGTCGCTGTAGCCGCTCAGGGCCGCCTGAACGAAGGGAACGTCGAACTCGAACCGGCCGATACGCATCCGCAATCCGATGGTCGTCGCCAGGGTGTGTCGGGGACGCAGGCGCCTGCCGTTGGGCGCCGCTACGTTGTGGGTCCGAACTTCCGCAAGTGCTCCACGGCACGGGGAACGACTTTTTCGATGACCTCACTCAGCGATCCGTCGATGACCGACCCGGCCGCCTGCATGTGCCCGCCGCCGCCGAACTCCGCCGCCAGATCGATGACCGTCACGGCGCCGGAGCTGCGGAAGTTGATGCGGGTCTTGCCCTTGCGGCCTTCGGTGAACAGCATGGCGAGCTCGACGCCGCTTAAGGAGCGGGGGACGTTGATCTGATCGTCGATATCCGCGGCGGTGCACCCCGCGCCGTGGATCTCCTCGTAGCTGGCGGAACTGTAGGCCAGTCGGCCCTCGGCCAGCACGCGAGTGTTGGCATAGACCAGGCGCAGCAGGTCGAATTCGCTGTTGCTCTGGCTTCGGCAGAGCCGCTCGCCGAGGTCGCCCACGTCCGCGCCCAGTTCCACCAGATCGCCGGCAGCGCGAAGGGCGGCGGGCATCACCGTGGGCAGCGAGAAGCCCAGCGTGTCCGTCTGGATGCCGGCGTAGAGCAATGAGGCGGCGGTAGGGCTGATGGTCCGGCCCGCAGCACGCAGCACATAGTACGCGAGTTCACAAGTGCTGCTCGCCGTATCGACGACCCAGTTGACGGTGCCGAACTTCGTGTTCGTGGAGTGGTGGTCGACGTTGACCAGCGGCCGGCCGGCGAACCAGTCCGTCCCCTTGAGCGCCGGGCCGACGTTGCAGCGATCAAGCTTCGCCGTATCCAGGGCAATGAAGCCGTCGGCCGTCTGGAAGTCCTCCGGCGACGCCACGTGCACGCGGGCCATGTCGTACAGAAAGCGCAGGCGCTGCGAAAGCGAACCATCTGGCAGCGACACCCGCGGATGGCAGGTGGGACTATCCAGGGCGATGGCGAGGGCGAACACGGAACCCAGAGCGTCGGCGTCCGGGACGACGTGAGCGATGACCACCGGGCGGTGCATCGCGGCGAGGGCGGCGAGCACGTCGCGGGGAACCTCCGTGCCGGTCGACGCGGCGCTCGCGTCCCGTGCGTTCGCCCCTGTGGCCCGCGGCACACACGCAGTCACATCGTTTGATGCGGTTCGATGCATCCGAGAGATAATCCGGCGATATCCGGCGCCCGCTTCGCTGCCTGCTCCCCGATCCCGATTTCATCGGGGCGGCTCTGTTTTACCGCCCGTTGCTATTCGTGGCGTTGGTCGACCTCGCCAGGCAGCGCCGACCCTAGCACCCGGCCGATCGTACACACCTACGGCTTTCGCATCGCCTCGATAAGGATGTCGGCAATCTCCGGCCGGGTGAACTCGGCCGGCGGCCGCTCCCCGCGTGTCAGCATCTCGCGCACCTTAGTGCCCGAAAGCACGACCTTGTCGCCCTCGATGTCGGGGAACGTCTTGTCGCTCACCATGCCGCCCGCCTTCTTGGACCACGCGGTGTTCTCGAACTTCAGCGGCGTGATGCGCAGCGCGCCCGGTGGAATCCTGTCGAACATCTGCTGCGCGTCGTAGGTGCCATAGTAGGTGCCCACGCCGGCATGGTCGCGCCCGATGATGATGTGGCTGCAACCGTAGTTCTGCCGCAGGATGGCGTGCAGCAGCGCCTCGCGCGGTCCCGCATAACGCATGGCCGCGGGCATGACCGAAAGCATGGTGTGATCGGGGTGGTAGTAGTTCTTGATGAGCGCCTCGTAGCACTTCATCCGTACCTCGGCCGGGATGTCGCCCTCCTTGGTGGCACCCATCAGAGGATGGATCAGAAGCCCGTCGACGATCTCCTGCGCGCACTTGGTGATGTATTCATGGGCGCGATGGATGGGGTTGCGCGTTTGGAACGCCACCACCGTGTGCCAGCCGCGCTTCTGGAACTCGGCACGAGTCTGCGCCGGGGTCAGGCGGTGGTCCGCGAACATCGGTGCATGCCGCGGCGTGACCACGTCGATCTTGCCCGCCAGGCAGATGTCGCCTTCCTCCATCAGCACCTTCACGCCGGGGTGTGCACTGTCCTCGGTGCCGAAGGCCTTGGCGGCCTGCTTGCGCTTGTCGTGCTTGTACTTCTCGCTGACCGTCATGTACCCCAGCAGCCGCCCGGCGTCGTCCTGAATCGCGACCTTGGCGCCGAGTGCTACCGGCGACGCTACCGCGGCACCCACGGCGCAGGTGATCGGCATGGGCCAGAGCGTTCCGTCCCGGAGCTTCAAATGGTCGCAAACGCTGTGGTAGTCCGCCTCCCCCATGAAGCCCTCGAGCGGGCTCATGGCGCCGATGGCGATCATCTCCCAGTCGCACTGCTGGCGTTCAGTGAGCGTGATGGTGACTGCGGGTGGCGTGGCGACTGCGGCGGCGCCGGTTCTTTGGACGAGGCGCCCGCCGTGGGGCGCGATCAGTTCAGGTGAGGCCATTCATAGTCCTTTCAGCAAACTTCCCGTTGCCCCTGGCGGTTTCGCAAAGCAGGCCGGCCGGAAGGTTCCCTCTCTCCAGCGTACGGTGTCTGGATCGCCGCTGCAACCGGTCCCGACTTTGCGAGCCCCGGCCATCCATCAGGCACCGCCCTCTCGCGGCGTGCCCTGAATGACCGTGTGCGAACTTGCGCCGCCACCCACGGTTTTGCGCGCCCCTGGCCGGTTGCGGCTTTGCGTCCGCGGCGCCAAATGGCACACATGGCCGTGGCGCGGCCTACGCCGGCTGCACCTTCGCCTCGACCGGCAGGCGGTGCCGCGGTGTGGGGGGCGAGTCCGGCACCGCGGGCGCCGGAGCGGCCGACTTCGCGCTCACCTTCTGCGGAGAGACCACCATGGTCATCCGCCGCCCGTCCATCGCGGGCGCCCGCTCGACCTTCACCGTCGAGCCCAGCTCGGCGAGGATGGCCCCGAAGGCTTCCTGCGCGATCTCGCGATGGAAGCGCTCCCGCCCGCGGAAGAGCATGGTGAACTGCACCTTGTGCCCGTTTTCCAGGAAGCCCCGGGCGTGGTTCAGCTTGATCATGCGGTCGTGGGCGTCCGTTTTGGGGCGCAGGCGGATTTCCTTGAGGGTGATGACGTGCCCGTGCCCCGCGACCTTCTGTCGTTTCTTCTTCTCGTACTGGTGCTTGCCGAAGTCCATGATGCGACACACCGGCGGTCGTTCCATGGGCGAGACCTCCACCAGATCCAACCCCACTTCCCGCGCCAGCGTCAGCGCCTCATGCGTGGGCATGACCCCCAGTTGCTCCTGTAGGTGGTTGATCACCCGCACCGGTGAGATGCGAATCTGCTCGTTGAGACGAAGTGCTTTAGCGATGGCCTTCTACCTTTCAATAGGCGCCGGGCGACCCTCCGGGCGGCTACGCGCCGCCCACGCGGGTACGCCCCTTGCTTTCTACCTCTGTGCGACAGGCACTGATGAAAGCGTCCAGGGTCATGTTCCCGACGCTCCGCCCGTCGCGATCGTTGACGTTCACACTGCGTCCGGCGGTCTCCTGCTCGCCGACGACCAGGATGTAGTTGATCTTGGCATTCCGCAGGCGATGCTTCTTCGGGCCGATCTTCTCGCTGCTGGTGTCCAGTTCGGCGCGGAGGCCCGCCGCTTTGACGGTCTGATAGACCGAGGAGGCGTACTCGTCGCTTTTCTCGCTGACGGTCGCCACCGCCACCTGCACCGGTGAGAGCCACAGGGGGAAGGCGCCGGCGAAGTGCTCGATGAGGATGCCGACGAAGCGCTCCATGCTGCCGAACGGGGCGCGGTGGACCATGACCGGCCGGTGCGGCGCGTTGTCCGAACCGATGTACGTCAGGTCGAAGCGCTCCGGGAGGTTGTAGTCGGCCTGCACCGTGCCGAGCTGCCAGTTGCGGCCGATGCAATCCTTGACCAGGAAGTCGATCTTCGGGCCGTAGAAGGCGGCTTCTCCGGGTTCCTCGGTGTATTGCATGCCGCTCTCGATGGCAGCCTGGCGGATGGCGGCCTCCGCCTTTTTCCAGTTTTCGGGTGAACCGACGTACTTGTTGCTGGACTCATCTCGCAAACCGAGGCGCACGCGGTAATCATGCAGCCCCAGCGTCTCCAGCACGCTCCGCGTGAGCTTGACGGTGGTGGCGAGCTCCGCCGCAAGCTGGTCCGTGGTGCAGAACAGGTGGGCGTCGTCCTGCGTGAAGCCGCGCACCCGCGTCATGCCGCTGATTTCGCCGCTCTGTTCGAAACGGTAAACCGTGCCGTACTCCGCCAGGCGCACCGGAAGATCGCGGTAGCTGCGCTGGCGGGCGGCGTAAATCTGAATGTGGTGCGGACAGTTCATGGGCCTGAGCAGGTAACCCGGCTCATCCGTAAGCGCGGCGTAGAGCCGCTCGATCACCTGCTCCAGGGCGGCGTCGCCGCGCAGGCCCTCGAGCGTTCCCCAGGTGCCTTCCACCGCGCGAAGCATGCCGCGCACCGCCGCCAGCCCTTGGTCCCGCTCCGCCCCAGCCCGATCCTTCACGCGCAGCGCCAACTGGAGCACCCCCTGGATGGCCTTGCCGCGCTCCGTCTCGAACATGGCGGGGTATTGCGAGTCTTCGTAGTAGGGGTAGTGCCCGCTGGTGCGGTAGAGTCCGAGTTGTCCCACGTGCGGCGTGTAAACGAGGTCGTAGCCGAGCTTGAGCATCTCCTCGGTCAGGTACTGCTGGAGCTGCGTGCGTACCACGGCGCCCCTGGGCAGCCAGAGGATCAGGCCGCTGCCCACGGCTTCGCTGATGGCGAACAGCCCCAGCTCCTTGCCGATGACGCGATGGTCACGCTTCTTCGCCTGCTCGAGCTGTTCGAGGTACGCGGCGAGTGACGCCTGCTTGAAGAACGCCGTTCCGTATAGCCGTTGCAAGGGCTGGTCGTTCACGTCGCCGCGGTAGTGCGAGCGGCTGACCTGGCGTACCTTGAAGGCCTTGATCAGGCCGGTCCGCGGAATGTGCGGGCCGCGACAGAGATCCTCGAAGTCCTTGCCGCGGTTCTCCCCGGTAACGTAGAAGCTCAGTGTGTCTCCTTCGGCACGCTCCGCGTTGTCGACCTTGTAACGATTGCCTTCGTCGCGGAGCTTTTCCATCGCCGGTACACGCGGCATCTCGTAGCGGCAGAACGGCCGGTTCTCCTGCACCACCCGCGCCATCTCGGCCTCGATTCGCGGGATGTCGTCCGCGCTGACCGACCGGCCCAGGTCGATGTCGTAATAGAAACCGTCCTCGAGCGGAGGACCGTAGACGAGCTTGGTTTCAGGAAAGAGCCGGCACACCGCCTCGGCCATGACGTGCGCCGCGCTGTGGCGCAGCACCATCAGGCTGTCGGGGTCGTCGTCCGACGCGGTGAGGATCTTCAGAGCGCAGTCTCCGGGAAGCGGACGGTCTAAGTCGTACACTTGCGTGTGGCCCGCGAAGCTGACACGCCCGGCGATCGCCGAACGGGCCAATCCCGGGCCGATGGCAGCGGCGATGTCGGCCGTGGTGGCGCCGGAGGGCGCTTCACGCTGCGAACCGTCCGGTAGAGTGACTTTCAGAGACTGCCTCCCAACAGTACGAACGACTTCCAATGCGCTCCGTCCAAACGAAAAAGCGGCACAGCGCTGGCTGACGCACGAAAGCCCGTAGCTCCCTTACCAACCTGGAGCCGGTTCACGGACTAACATGTTTGGCGCGTCATCAAGCGTTGAGCCGCTTCAGCAAACGTCGCGACCTTCCCAGTCGCGTGTTCAACACCTTAAGGTCGATGATCCGCCGTCTCCGATCGGGGCGGATCACACCCTTACTTCAATATAACACATCGGCATGACCGGTCAAGGGAATTCGCTCACGTTGCGCGAACCTCTCGTACCGCTCCCCGGGTCCACGGGCCGGTCCCCCACGCCCCAGAACCAGGCCGGCTCGCGGCGGCACGGGACGGGCCTGCACCGGGGCCATCGCCGCCCCGATGCCGGTCACGGGTTCACGCCTGGCCGAACAGATTCCCCAGGAAACCGCCGAACAGCGTGGTGATGATGGCGCTGAGGAACGCCGCCAACTGGGTCAGGAACTCCGTCGAGGTCAGAAACCCATCGATATCGAGCATGGCCGACTCCCTTCAATCAGGACCGGACGACCAGTATACCCCGGGCTCGCGGACGGCCAACCGCGGAAATCCGATCTGGCAAGCGCCCCGGCGGAGCGGTCGCTCATCGGCCCGTCAGGCCTTTCGGCCCCCTGAGCGAGGCTGCCGGCGGGGGGAGCTTGGGCGCGGGGCGATTCCTGAACTTCTCGTAGGTCTCGGTGTGCATGCTGGTGAGCTCGATAGGACGGCCATCGATGAACATGTGCGTCACTACGCTGGAAGTTTGAAGCGGCGAGTCGGTTACGACAATCAGGTCCGCCTGCTTGCCGACCTCGATGGAACCGATGCGATCCGCCAGCCCGAGAATGGTCGCGGCCCCCAGGGTCACGGCGTATTCTCCCCGTTCCGGTGGCAATCCGTGGGCCACCGCCATCCCCGCCTGCGTCCCCAGGTTATATGCTTCCGCAGCGCTTTCGGAAGCGAACGCGAACGCCACGCCGGCGCGATCCAACTCTGCGGCACAACGGTAGACCGAGTCCCACGGCTCGAACTCGCTGTCCGGGTAGCTCAAGGGAGTGCCGAGCAGGACCGGGATTTTCTTCCGTGCCAACGTCTCCGCCACCTTCCAGGCCTCCTTCGCCCCGGCCAGCACGCAGCGGAGCGCGTGCTTCTCAGCGAATTCAATGGAGTCGAGGATCGACTTGACGGCCTCGGCGCGAAACACTACGGGCTTCTCCCCGCGGACGTACGGAACCATCGCCGCCAGCGCCAGGTCCACGTCGAAGTCCGCCGTCGCGTCATCCGGTGGAAGGGCCCCAACGCGGGCGTAGTGCTTGGCGCGGGCGAAGAAGTCGTCGAGCTCCTTTGTGGCCTTCTTATGCTCGGCGATCAGCTTGTTGCGCGGCTCCACTTCCTCGGGCAGGTGGACCGGCAGGCTGGGCACGCGCATGTGCAACGCCCAGGCGTCGGAGATCAGCAGCTCGGGCGCCGTCCAGCCATCGAGGTGGATGATGGCGCTTTGCCCGGCGATCCGCGCTCCGTCCGGCTTCACGAGCGCCGTCGTGATGCCTGCGGTACGCGCGATGCGTAGGTGCGCGCTGTGCGGATGAACGGCGCTGGCGGCGCGAACGTGGGGGTTGAACAGCCCCAGCTCGCTGTTGTCGCGCGTGGATCGCAGGGAATCGATCTCCAGCAGGCCCAGCGGTCCACCGGCGTCGATGAGCCCCGGGTACACATGGCGGCCATTCGCGTCGATCACGCCTGCGCCGGGGGGAACGGCGGCGTCGCTGCCTACGGCGTGGATCTTGTCATCCACAATGACGATGGTCCCGCGCTTGATGACCGGGCCCGCCATGGTGTGGATGGTGGCGTTGACGATGGCATACGCGCGGTGCGGGGTCGTGGGAATCGTGCGATCGACCTCGCCGACGCCGCGGAAGCGGAGGTCCGCGGCCACGGGCTGCGGGCGGGGATCCTCGAAGTACACCTCGCCCTCAATCAGGGTCATCACGCACTTGCTGTAGGTGTTCAGCGGATGTCCGTTGAAAATGGCAACGTCGGCGTCCTTGCCCACTTCCAGACTACCGATGCGGTGCTCGAGCTGGAGTTGCATCGCCGGGTTAATGGTGACCAGGCGCAGCGCCTGGTTCTCCGTCAGGCCGCCCCAGCGGACCGACTTGGCCGCCTCCTGGTTCAAGTAGCGAATGGTCGCCGCCGAGTCCGAATTCACGGAGGCGCTGACGCCTTGCACCGTCATCATTGCCGCGTTGTGCGGTAACGCGCCGTAAGCTTCCACCTTGTACGCCCAATCCGCGGCAAAGGTCGACGCCCCGCATCCGTGCCGCGCGATCTCCGGAATGACCCGATAACCCTCGAGTACGTGGTGCAGCGTGCCGATCCGGATGCCGTACTCCTCGGCCACCGCAAGCAACCGCAGGATCTCGTCGGAGCGGTAGCAGTGCGCGTGGACCGTCATGTCGCCGGAGAGCACGTCGGCCAGAGCCTCCAGCCGCAGGTCGTGCCGAGGGAGCGGCAGATCCCGTCCCGCCTGCGTCGCCGCGTTGTACTCGTCCCACTCCTTGCGGTACACGCTCGCCGCCTCGAAGGCCGTGCGTAACGTAGTCTCAACCCCCATCCGGCTGCCCGGGTATCGCTTGTCCCATTGGGACGGGAAGTTCGCCTGGACCACGTTCTCTCCCAGAGCGAACTTGATCACGCGCGGCGCGTCGGGGATGAGCATCTCCGCCGCCGGGCGTTCGTACTTGAGCTTCACCACAACGTTCTGGCCGCCGATGGGGTTGGCGGACCCGTGCATGACGTGGTGCGTCGTCGCTCCTCCAGCGAGGGCACGGTAGATGCCCACGTCGTGGGGATCAATGACGTCGGCGATGCGAACCTCGGCGCTGATCGCCAGGGGCGATTCGTTCACCGCATCCACGCCCAGGTGGGAGTGGCAGTCGACGATTCCCGGAAGCACGTAGCGGCCGGCCGCGTCGACGATCGGAACCTCGGGCGGTGCCGTAATGTCGGCGCCGATGGCGGCGATTTTGCCGTCCCGAACCAGAACCGACGCGCGTGCGAGCGCCGGCGACGTGACCGGAATGACCGTCGCATCCTTGATCAGCACTGTCCCGCCGGTTCGCGTCGTCGCGAATCGATCCGCCTTGAGTTCTACCTCCCACGCAGCGCCATCGGCACTTGCCGGCGAGGCGGTCGAATCGGGGCCCGGCTTGGACGCCGGAGCACCGGCGGGCGGCACCGCGGGTTCGGTGGGCGGGGCGTCGGATTCCTCCAGCCTCCGGCGGCGCTCGAATTTGCGGAGCGCTTCCTGGTCCACCTCGATCCGCTTACCGAGGATGAACAGCATCGCGACCTTGGCTCCCGGATCGCGGAGCGGAGCCGTGAGTACGGTCAGGTCGGCCCGGGCGCCGCGACGTACCGTGCCAACCTGCTCGCCAAGTCCAAAGAGCGAGGCGGCGTTTGCGGTGAGGCCGGCAACGGCGGCGGCCTCGGGCAAACCGCGGTCCATCACCAGGCGGAGATTCTTGAACAGGTCGGCCGGTGCTTTCAGGTCGCGGGTGCGCAGGGCGAAAGGGATTCCGGCCTCGTGCAGCCGGACCAGGTTGGAGACCTGCTCTTCCCAAAGGCGCCGGCGTTCCTGCCGGAGCCTGGGGGGTTCGAAGCGTCCTTCCTCCAGCTTGGCCTTGCGCGCCAGGTCGGTTTCTCCGGTCGCCGACTCCGCCGGCGAAGCACCGCCTCGCGGACCGGCGCCCGGGCCGTCGCCCGCCGCAGGCTTCTTACCGTACTCCGGCTCTTCGTCGAATTTCAGGCTGACGACCAGCGGCACCCGTTCCGCGCGCAGGCGGTCGACGACCTTCCACGCCTCCTTCGCGCCGACGATGACGACATCCATATTGAACTCGCGGGCCAGATCGAGGGCGCGGTTGATCTCGTTGTCGGTGTTGGCCTCGAAGAACAAGCGCTGTCCGCGCGCCAGGAGCGGCTGCAAGGCGTCGAGCGCGGCGTCGACAGGCACGGGTTCAGCGGCCGTGGGATGCCGTTGCTCGAACTTCTGGAGCTTCGCATGTCGCCGGGCGTCGCCGAACACCTGCCGGAATTGGGCGAAGATACCCAAAAGCGACTCGGGGTAGTCGCCGTCCTCCCCCGTGGTGAACGACCCGTGCATGCCCAGGTCGGCGGCGAGCACCGACCGGCGGATCGGCGCCCCCGAGAGTTGCATGACGGCGCCGGTCCAGGCAAGCAGCCCGTCGCGCGGGGCGATCAGCGCCGAGGTGAACCCCGCGCCGCGATGTTCCAGAAGTTGCGATTCGTTGGGCACGTACTGTTCCAATGCGCGGGCTTGCGGCCGTACGCCCCTCCGGTCCGCGAAGCGGGTCGCGGCCGGGGGCCCCTGGCGCGGATCCGGCACGACGTCCTCGGTCCGCGACCGTTCCTCGGGAGGGCGCTTCGTGTCGCTGATGCCCAGGTGGGTTTGCGCGTCGAGGAAGCCGGCGTACACGTACAGGCCGCTGCCGTCGATCCGTTCCGCGACCAGGGGGACCTCCAGGTTCGCCCCTGCGTCGACGATGCGGCCCTCGAAGATGAGCACGGTGGCGTTTTCGACAACCGTTCCGGGCGAGGGAATCAGCGTTACGCTGGTAAGCGCGATGGGGGTCTCGAACTCCGCCGCCGCGTGCTCCGCAGGCAGGAGGAACGACGCCGCGACAACCGCCACCACCGCCCGCCGCACCGCCCGTTGTACGCTCATTCGCCGTCCCTTCGAGAAACACCGCGCTCTTGACCGTGGTCGGTCGCCTTGCCATCATCACCCC
Source organism: Planctomycetota bacterium (assembly GCA_016208685.1). Lineage (GTDB taxonomy): Bacteria > Planctomycetota > Phycisphaerae > UBA1845 > UBA1845 > JACQXM01. Next base: position 24,621 of record JACQXM010000040.1, read on the forward strand.
GGCACGAATACTCAGCAGGGAGCCGTGGAATATGATTAAGGCCGTCGACCTTCGCAAGGGCAGGACCATCGTACATGAGGGGGAAATCTGCGTCGTCCATGAGGCCCAGCACGTGGCCAAAGGCAACAAGCGCAGCTACATGCAGACCAAGATCAAGAACCTCAAATCCGGGGTGATGAGCGACGTGCGGTTCAACGTTGACGACCGCGTGGAGATTCCCTTCGTGGAATCGCGCGAATACCAGTTCCTCTACAAGGAGGGGGAGCGGTTCGTGGTCATGGACCTGGAGTCTTACGATCAGATTCCGGTAAGCGCCGACGTAGTGGGGGAGGGGGCGCAGTGGCTTAAGCCCAACGAGAAGGTGACCTGCCAGCTCTACAACGGGCAGATGATCTCCTTTGAGCTCCCCTTCGTGGTGGAATTGAAGATCGTCGACACGCCTCCCGTGGTGCGCGGGTCCACCGCCACCAACCAGCTTAAGGACGCGGTGCTGGAGACCGGCGCGCGTATTCGCGTGCCTCCCTTCCTGGAGGAGGGGGTCGTAGTGCGCGTGGACACGCGCACCGGCGAGTACGTGGAGCGCGCCAAGTAGCGTTCCAGCGTCACGCATCGACGCCCGCGCCGCGGCGCATCGCGGCCTCGATGCGCCAAACGGCGCGGCGCACCACGTGAAAAAAATCAGATTTTGAAAAATTTTTTCCTCCCGCGCCGCGCGGTGGCACGCGTTGCGCCGCGGCTTGCCCCGCCGTTCCGCGCCCCGAGCCGGCGGCACGGCGCGCGGCGGCACCGCGCGGCGCAGCGGAGCGAAGGATGCCACGATGTGGCATCCATGAACGCGGCTCCGGCGGGCGCGCCGGCAGCGCTCCGCGGAGCGCCGCCGGGTGCGCCCGCACGGTGGGGGCGGCGTCGCGCTGCGGGGCAGGGGCGGACGGCCCCGGACAGGGCGAAACTGCTTGTTTTTCAAGGGTTTGAGGCCCCTTCCGTGTTTCGCTGCGGGCGCGGGCCGCGCCGCCGGCAACGTGCGAACGGCACCGGCGCCGGGCGCGGCGCCAGCGACCACAGCGTGCCACCATCTGGCAGTCCGACCGTCCGCCGGCGAACCGTCAGTGCCGTCGCCCGACCGGCGGGAAGTGCCATATATGCGGCACTCCTGGAGAGCCGCGCCGTGCAACATTTCACATCCGCGCCGTGCGGGGCGCGCCCCCTCGTGGCGGCGGCGCGGCGCGGAAAAGTTTCCACAAACGACAAGATTTCTTTTGACAGCGCGAAACCCGCGTGTAACATTTTGCTTCGGAAAGGAGGTGATACCATGGCCAAGAAACGTAAGGCCGCTAAGAAGGGGAAGAAGAAGGCCAAGAAGAAGTAGGCCGCACAAACAGACTGTGATGCGCCACCTCACGACGATCCGGAGGTAGCTTAACTCGGGTCGGCTCTCGCCACGGCGGCCGACAACCGAGTCCGGACGGCGGAACACGAGGCTGGGCGGCATCCAAGAAGATGGAGGGTACCCCTCGCCACGGCGGTACCCTCCATTTTTTTTCGCTGGCCACACAGCGCCGACAGACTCGGCGTAGCGCGGCGGACCGTTCCAACCCCCGAGTCCCGCGCTGGGGCGACGGTCAAGCTGCGGAACACCCACGCCGTCGAGCGCGCGACTTGAATCCGCTTCGAATATCGCGGGGGGTGGGCCGGAGAATTCACCCGTTCCCGGCGGCGTAGGTCACGGCAGTAGCGCTGGAGCAACCGTACCCTGCCCCGGTTCACAACCGGCGCGCTGCCGTAGATCGAAGGTTCGTCGCGAGCCGCGGTGGGGGTCAATCGTCTTCGGACGGAGTCGGCGGAAGGGGGCGCGCCGTCGGCGCCGGATCAAGCGCGGGCGGGGCGGTGGGTGCGTCCGCCGTCGCCTGCTTGGCTTGCTCCAGGACGTCTAGCCATTGAAGGATGGTCAGGTCGAACACCTCTTGCAGCGATTCGCCGCCCTGACGCTTGGCTTCCAGATTCGCCTGCGTTCGCTCGATCCAGGTCTGAAGCGGCGAGTCCGGCGCGTCGAACTCTTCGTCGAACTCGTCGATGGCGGAGTCCGCGACGGGCGGGTTGGCGACCGGTGCCGGGGCAACGGACGCGGAGGCGACGGACCGCTCCACCTTCTTGCCGGCCACCTGTCCCGGGCGGTGAGTGTCAAACACGCCCAGGAAGGCGAGGCCGACCACGGCCGCCGCCGCCAAGGCCGATCCGGCATACACCAAGCGGCGGAGCCGATGGCTCCACGTGGCGCGCGACGGTTCCATGCACGCCAGCAGGCGGTCGGTGAAACCCTCGGGGGGGCGGACCGGGTCGGCGTCGGCGCCTACGATGTGGCCGGCCACCTCAAGGAGTGCCAGCGCCCGGCGGCACTCGGCGCAGCGCAGGCGGTGTGCTCCCAGCTCGGTCGCCAGCGCCGGCGAAAGCTCGCCGTCCAAGTAGGCGTCAAAGAGTTGTCGGGCCTGTTCGCAGCGCACGGCTACCCTCTTGGTCCGATCCACCAAGGCCCGTCGGGCGCGCGCCCTTCGGCGCCCCGGCGGTCACTTTCACCCCATTCTACCCGGCGTGCCGCGAAAGATTGCGGAGCTCGGATAGTTTCTGCTCGCCCAGCGCCTCCATGGTCTCTCGCAGGCTGTTTCGCCCGCGATGCAGGTGGCTCTTGACGGTGGCCACGGGAAGCTCGAGCACCCGGGCGATCTCCTGACAGCTTAGCTCGTACCGATAAAACAGCAGGATCGCCGCCCGTTGCGGCGCGCTGAGGCTGTCGACCGCGGACCAGACGAGCTGCCGCACCTCGCCGGCCTCTTGAGACTCAACCGCACCGGCCTCCGGCGCGCCGCCGGCAGCGAGAGCGGACAGGTCCACTTCGCCGCTGACCGGGTGCCGGCGCCGCAAGCGGTTCAGGCACACGCGGTAGCCGATGGTGAACAGCCAGGTGCTGAAACGATAATCCGCGGAGAAACTGTCGAGCGAAGCGAACGCCTTGAGGAACGCATCCTGACAGATTTCTTCGGCGTCGTGGTGGTTGCGTACCATGCGCCAGATGAACGCGAAGAGGCGTTCCTTGTGCCGATCCACCAGCTCGCGCACGGCCATGCGGTCACCGGCGCGCACGCGGGCAATCAGCAGCCGTTCGTCCTCGCGGTTCATCTTGAGAAGTGGTTCGCTCACCGGCCACCATCCTTCCTCGAATATCCATTATAACCACGCAATCGTAACGGCCGCCAAGTGTTGCCGCCGCCCGTGCCGCGTATAAAATCGGTAACAAACCCGACCCTCGATTAGCCGGCACCCCGCTTCCGGCCCAGTTTTTCCAGTGAGGGTAACATGACCAAGCGTGCGACGGACGTAAGGCCCGTCTGCCAGAATAAGAAGGCCCTGGCGCGATTCGAGCTGTTGGAGCGCTTGGAGTGCGGCATCATGCTGCTGGGAACGGAGGTCAAGAGCCTGCGAACCCAGGCGTCGTCGCTCGACGAGGCCTACGCCCGCTTCGAGCGCGGCGAACTTTGGCTTATCGGCTTCCATATCGGGGCGTACAAGTTCGGGCACACCGGCGGGCACGATCCGCGCAGGCAGCGCAAGCTGCTGTTGCATGCCCGGGAACTGCGGAAGCTCCGCCCGCGGCTGGAGATCAAAGGGCTGACGTTGGTGCCGCTTCGTGTCTACTTCAACGAGCGCGGGTTGGCCAAGGTGACCGTTGCGCTGGCGCGGGGCAAGAACGTGCGCGATCGGCGCGAGGACCTGAAAGCGAAGGATCATCAGCGGGAGATGGACCGGGCGACGCGGAGGAGGCGGTAGGCGGCTGTCTCAGTGGGGTGGCGTGGCTAAGCGAAGCGCTGCCATGTCGTTCCACGGTCGACCCCGACGATCCCACCTGGCGGGCGGGCTGCCCACGCGAGCCGCATGTCCCTTGAGTTTGAGTCCCAACCGAACGCGCGAACCGCCGGGCGTTGGAATGGTGCGTTCAACGTCGAGTCGGGGGCTGGCCATGCCTCGCCGACCTGTCTCACAACCCACCGTTCGAAGCGTCAGGCGCCAGCGGCTCGAACTCCTGCCCGCGTGTTGCGGGGTCGCTGCTACGCGCTAGAATGATCGTCGCGCCGGTGGGCGCGGGAGCCGTCAAATGGTAGCGATGAGCGACGTGCAGGAAGTGGCCCGGCGGATCGCGGAGGCTTTCGACCCGGACCGGATCATCCTCTTCGGTTCGCACGCCTACGGCGCCCCGCGCGACGATTCCGACGTTGATCTGCTGGTGATCCTGCCCTTCGAGGGGAGCGGGTTTGACAAGTCGCTGGAGATCCTCAAGCTGGCGCGGCCCCGATTTGCGATCGACCTTCTCGCACGGCGACCGGATGACACTGCCCGGCGCTATTCGGAGTACGACCCGCTCATTCGTGAAGCCCTGGATCACGGCCGGGTGCTCTATGAACGGAACCGTTAGGGAGTGGCTTGCGAAGGCCAGGGCCGACTACAGCACGGCCAGGCGCGAGCTCGCCGCTGCGGACGAGCCGTTTGTCCCGCGGGCCCGGATTGCTCAAGGGGACGATGCCCTTGATTTCGCGAGTTCAATCGTTAGCAATGAACCTCGACACTCACGCTGCGGGTGCACGCTGTCCGCGCCGCCGCGACCCTTTTTGCGGAGCCCACAATGACTGCGGGAGAACAGCGCCTCTGGGACTACCTCACAATACACGGTTACAAGTTCGACTTCGAACCGAGTGTCTCCGGCAGAATGAAGCGTCCTGACTTTCTTGTACCACACGGCGACCACGGTGTGGTCCTTGAAGTTAAGGACCTCGTTAAGGACCGCGTGCCCAGGGACGACGATAAGGCTCGGAACTTTGACCCGTATCGGGGAACGCGTAACAAGATTAGTGATCTTTAACGTTGGCGATCCTCATACAAGGCTGGACCACGAGAGCATCTTTGCCGCGATGCTAGGTGATCAGGGAATCGGGATGGACTTTGATCCAACGCGTGGACGGGCCCGTCCTGAATCCGCACGAGGGGTCTTTGTCCCTGGGCGCGGGTCGATGTTGCATGGGCCAAAGGAGATCCAACAGAACCGCACCGTGAGCGCCGTGATCGCTTTGGAGCAACAGCTACTGGCTTCCAAGCGAAGTACGTGCATCGGAGTCCTCCCTGCGGCCAACGGAGCCCGACAACCACTGACAGTTCTCCGTGTTGTCGTCTGCAAGAACCCCGCAGCGCGGCATCCTATCCCCCAGGGCTTCTTCTGCGGACCGTGTGACGAGTGCTGGGAATGCGATGGTCTCCGGTTAGAACGAACTTTCTGTGGGTCAGAAGTGAGTGCATTGCAGTTTCCGAATTAAGTTGTTGCCGACTGTCCTGTGGCGTGATCGGCGATGGCGCGCACGTAGCTACGCTACTGGTGTCGGACCGGCGCGACGAGACCGTGGCGAGCTCTGTACGCGCTTCGTAGTTGGGTTACAAACGGTCTGGGCTTCAGGTGGAAAGACCCATGACCGTCACTGAACATCGAACCGCCGCGCCTGCGGCGCTCGCCGCTTCGGCGGTGGACGACTCCGCCCCCTACCCCCCGCGGTACTGGTGGCTCAAGCGGATCGCGCTGGCAACCGCCCTGCTCTTCGCCGGCCTGGTCGCGCTCCGCCTGTGGTGGGGATGGGAAGCCAACCGCCGCCTCGCCGCCGAGATCGCCCGCATCCGTGCCGCCGGCGAGCCCATCCTGCCCGAAGACTTCTACCCGCCCGCGGTGTCCGACGACGAGAACGCAGCCAAGTTGTACGAAGCGGCGTTCATGGCACTGGGGCTTACAGCCGACGAAACGAAACTGATCTACGAGTGCAGCGAGGCGATGGATCCGTCCGCCGAGAAATGCGCCGGACGAGGACGGATCATCAGCAGTCGAACGGCATTCTTCGACCTCCTTCGCGGGGCACGGACCCGGCACGCTATCGACTGGGGCCTGCGATACCGTACGCCGGCGATCACGACGCCGGTTTGGACGAACCTCGGCGCCGCACGTGACACGGCCGGTCTGATGGCGCTGGCGGCGTGGCATTACCACGCGGAGGGGAGGGACGCTGCGGCGATTGAGGTGGTGTGCGATGCGGATCTTCTTGCCCGAAACCTGGCGCGGCAGCCGCTGCTGATTGGGATCGTGTCCGCGTGGGCTTGTCACGCGAAAGCGGTGCGCGACCCGCTGGAGGCAATCCTGCCGTCGCTGTGTCTGCGCCGTGGGACAACCGAACCAATGGAGAAGTGTGTTGACACGGACCGCGTGCGATCTCTCGTTGATTCGCTGCTCGACGATTCGGCGTGGGACAAGGCGTTTGTCGACGCGCTACACGCGGAGCGCATGTTGTGCGTCGACATGGAAACGGCCGTGCGCCAAGGGGCGTTGGGCTCGACCCTTTTGATATCCGGTTTTTCTCGCCCGGCGGTAGCGGCAGGCTGGTGGCAGTGGGTGTGGGATCGCGCCTTTCTGCCGATGCTGACTCTCGACGCGCTCCGCGCATCGCATGGCATTACCGCCCATATCGACGCCGTTCAGCAAGCGAACTTCCGGTTCGTCGTTCGCAACCCCACACCGGGCGGCACGGAAGACACCGCTTTTGGGCTGATCTACCGCCCGCTTTCCACCGGGCACGACTCCTGGCCCGGCCGTGCCGTAGAAATGCACTTCAGGTCCGTGGCGTGCCGCAGGCTGTCAGCAACCGCTCTGGCAATCCGCATGTTTGAAGTGGAGCGGGGGCGCAAGCCGGAACGCCTGGGGGAGCTCGTGCCGGACTACCTCGCGAAGGTCCCGTCCGACCCGTTTTCACCGACCGGAGACAACATCCGCTACCTTCCCGACGCGCAACCGGCGGTTCTGTATTCCGTCGGTGCCAACGGAATCGACGACGGCGGAGCGTTCCGTCCCGACCGCTGGAACCTTCCGGATGAGGTGTTCGTCCTTCGTCGGACCGTCGCTGCCGCGGCAAAGCCCGGCGCGCCGCAAGCAACGCCGCGCACGGCCCCCACTTCGGTTGACACTAGGAAAAACTCGCCCACACCGCGATGAGCAGAAGCACTATCAGCAGCGGCGCAAGGAAAGCGAGCGCCGCCAGAACGAACCACGCCGCCGGCAGTGACGCCAGTAGGGCACCGGCACGCTTGCCATGATGCGGCAGGATGCAGCGGAGCAGCCTGTAGGGGCCGATCCACCAGGCAAGCCCCTCGAGGAGCAGCAGGCCCATCGCGATCGAAAGATACATCCGCCCGCGCGGCTCCCAGGCGAGCACCAGCAGCGGTAGGCCGGCGCCCAGGTACGGGGCAGGCAGGATCGTCCACGCCAGCGGGGCGCAGGTGTAGTAACTTAGCGCGATAGCGCGGTTCTGCCGGTGAACCGGCTCGTCACGGGGGTGAAAGAAGTAACTCGGCATGCCGGTAGCGGCCGCGAAGAAGACCAACAGCCCCAACGTCGCAAGCCCTGCCGCGACGGGCTCCTTAACGACCTCGTCAAGAAGAGCTATCTGGAAGGGCGCGGGCCGAACGAGCAGTGCGAACCCGATCACCCAAAGCGCCAGCGGCAAGAACGCATGAGCCACCGTCACCCACCGGAACGCCTGGGCATCCGCAAAGCTCACCGGCCGGGCCATCTCCGCGGCGAGGCGGCGAGGCCGGAACATCACCAGCCACACCGTCCGCCAATAGGCGGAGAAGCGGCCGATCTCGCGCCGCCGCGTCCAGGGGATCGCCGATGTTTCCGAACGAAGCAACTCCAGCGATTCGCCGCACTCGGGGCAATTCGTGCCCGTAAGGCCGCGTGCGTTGTAACCGCAGCGCAGACAGTAAACGTCGTCGGGTATGGGAGACAGGTCGGAGGCGGCATCCGGCAGGCACGCGCTCCCGCCCTTGTCGGGTGCGGCGTCCGCCACGTTCGTGGGTGATTCCTGGTGGCCTGTCATAGCGGCCCCGCAGTGACCCTAGCCGGCCGGGGTTCCATTCCGCGGCGAGCCTGTCGTTGTCGCGGCTGAGCTGCAATGTAAACCGAATGGGCGACCTCGGTAAGGGGCAGTCGGCGGGGTGAACGCGGGATCGTCCAGCGGAACGTACCGATGCGTGCGAACCCGGCGGGCGGTCCGCGTGGCGGGGGATGGTGACGATGGCTGGTGTTCCAACGCAGTCTATACTTAGGGTGCCATGGCCAAGCGCGGCGCCGCCATGCCCAGGAAAGACATGCCGACGCACGGCTGTGCCGTGCTTGGGCATGCCACTCAACCCGCAGAATCGGGTGCGTCAGAGCACTAGACGTCCGACAGTGCTTGGCGAAGGGCCGTGCGTCTACTGCTTTGCAGGGCTACCGTTGCCGCCCACGCTCAGTGAAGAGGCTCGCGCGGTTTCCAGTTCCTTGACGTGCGTGCGGAGCCGGTCGCGCTTCTCCGTGAGTAGTGCCAACACCTGATGCACGACATCGACGGTGGGCCCCAGCACGGAATCATCCATCGCCAGGGTCGACGGACCGGCGGCGGCGAACTTCGCCTTCAATTCCGCCACGCCGACAGACATGCGCACCAGCTCGCCGTCCAGGTTGCTGGCACGATCGATGGGAAGATCACCCAGCGCCTTCTCGAGTTGTTGCAGCCCGTCACGAACGCGGCCCACGGCTCCACCGGCGGAGCGGTCCATGACGGTGTTGACCACCAGGCTGGCCAACGCCCCGTGGCCGTGAAGGTGCCGCCCGCGCGCCCGCAGAAGCGAGGAATGCATGGAGTTCAGTCGTTCGACAAGGTGTTCCCCGATCTGCACCGCCTTCTCGACGCGCGCCAGATCGCCTTTGACACTGTTGACATCCTCGATGACGCGCCGCAGTTCGCCGGCGGCGCCACCATGGCTGGCCAGCAGTTGTTGCTGCTTGCGGTCGCAGAGCGCTTTGAGCGTGGCGTCGATGTCCCGCAGCTCCGTAAGCTCCGTCTCCATGTCCTGTATGTGTTGCTCGGTCTCTTGAAGGGCGGCAACCGCCCGTTCGCGATGTTCCTGAACCGATACCACGTCCTCCTGCGCCTTCGCCCGCTCAGCTTCGCGGCGCCCGAGCAGCGCCCGCGCCAGCCCGCCGAGACTGAAGCCGTCCATGGACTCTAAGCGCTCGGTAAGCTGCTCCAGCGCCGCCTCGACCAGGCGGAGTTGGTACTCGCTACGGCCGCGCTGCTCCTTGGCTTCGACCAGCGCCTGCCGCAGTTGATCGCGGCGCGCGACCAGCGCCTGCGCTTCACTGATCTGTTGATCCAACGCGTCAAGCATGCCCATAGCTCCGCCGGCGATCGCAGATTCGTCGGACGAAGCGGCCAAGTGCTTGATTGGGGATCGGGAGTTGTAGCGAGTTGGGAGGACCGGCGAGCCTATGAGACGTTGCACGAGCGAGAGGCGGTCGCGACAATGCGAGGTGTGGCAGGCCGATAACCGGTGGGTGGTCACCGTAGCCGCGGCGCCCCCGCCGACAGCGGATCGGGTGAGGCGGCCGCCAGGGACCGATCGTGGCGAAGCGCGGTGTGAAGCTCAAGGACTTGGCGCGGGAGTTGGGCGTAACCTCGCGCACGCTGCTGGACCGCTGCCGCGCCGCGGGTTTGCCGGCGCAGAACAGCATCAGTAAGCTCTCCGAGGCGCAGGCCGCTGCCGTGCGCGGCTGGTTTGGGGCCGAGGGTGGGGTGGCTCATGGAGCGCACGATCAGAAGACTTAGCGCTGCGTCCCGCGGATCCATGCGGCGTGGCAAACGGCGCTTTCGCCGCGGCTGCGGGGAACTGCGGATACCGGATGGGTTTTCCGCCGCCGAGTCTTGGCCATGCTGATCGCGAAGGAAGGGTTGCGGGAGATCGTCCTGGCTACCCTGGTGCTGGGCGTGCTGGCGGCCGGCGCGGTGTGGCTCTGGTCGCCGTTGGCCGGGTTGCCGCTGATCGCGTGGATTTGGGTGCTGTCGTTCTTTCGTGATCCGCCTCGCCGGCGGACCTACGCCCCGGGTGAGCTCTGTTCGCCGGCGGACGGCACGGTAACCGAGGTCAGCGAACTCGAGGGATACGAGGGCATCTCCGGGCCGGTGCTGCGCATCGGCATCTTCCTCAGCCTGTTTAACGTACACGTGAATCGTTCGGCATGTTCCGGACGGGTGCGCCGGGTCCATTACCGCCGTGGGGAGTTCCTGGACGCGCGACATCCCGAATCGGGAAGCCGTAACGAATCCAATACGCTGTGGTTCGATCCAGACCCTCCGCTCCCGGGGCCGGTGGTGCTCCGGCAGGTGGCCGGGCTGGTTGCGCGACGAATCATCTGCCACGCCCAGCCGGGCGACGATTTGCCCATAGGAGCCCGCTTTGGGATGATTAAGTTCGGTTCGCGCACGGAGTTGATTATTCCGCGGCGGCAGAACACCGAAATTCTGGTAGGCGTGGGCGACCGCGTGCGCGGGGGGCTGACGATCCTCGCACGACAGCCGTTGGTCTCCGAGGACTGCTCGCCGCCGGCATCGGAGCGCCGGCCGGCCGGCCCGGCGGCGGAGGTGGGCTCCGCGGGCACGGGCTGACGGCCCTGCGTCCGACCCGGGACTGTTTGCATGACCGTGCTACCATCCGTTTCTGACAGCCAGCATCTTCGCCCGCGCCGGCGGCGGCTCAAGTCACTGGCCTTCCTGCCGACGCTCATTACGCTCGGGAACCTCACCTGCGGCTTCGCGGCCGTCCATTTCGCCATGCGCGGCATGTACGACTTCGGGGCCGGTGTCTCAGCATCGGCCAGCCAGACCCTGCATAGCGCCCTGATCGAACGCATGTTGCCTTCGTTCTTGTCCGTGGGGGCCGGGCTGGTGATCGCGGGGATGATCTTCGATTGCTTCGATGGTTTGATCGCACGTGCCACGCGCAGCACGACCAACTTCGGCGGGCAGCTCGACTCGCTGGCGGACATCGTGACGTGCGGCGTCGCACCCGCCACGTTGATGGTGGCCTACATGACGACGCAGTTGGCGCGGGACGCCATCGAGCCCTCGCCGCTCAGCGAGCATTTCCTGGGGCGCGCCACCTGGGTGGCGGCGGCCATGTACGTGGCGTTTGCCGCCATCCGCCTGGCCCGGTTCAACGTGGAGCATGCCGAAGCGGATTACGACTATCGCGTGTTTCGCGGGCTTCCCAGCCCCGGCGCGGCGTGTATCGTCGCTACGCTCATCATCTGCACCGATCAAATCGGTGAGGTGGGGCGCCGGGTGGTGACGTACGCGCTGCCGGTGGTCGCGGTGTGTGCGGCGCTGCTCATGGTCAGCCGCATTCCCTACAAGCGGTTCTACCGCGCCTACCTGTTGGGGCGGCAGCCGTTCGGTCAGTTCCTGGTCATCATGCTGGTGCTGGCGCTCTTCCTGATGTGGAAAGCACCTACGTTGCTGCTCGTCGTGCTCTGGTACGGGGTAAGCGGCCCAGTCTTCTATCTCGGACGTCTGCTTCGCGGAAGACACGCCGCTCCTGACGCACCACGGGTAACCGCCGCGCCCGCGGGCGAGGCGCGGAGGCACGCGTAACTCGCTCACGTTCCCAAGCCGGGCCGAATCTGCCGAACAGGCGTACAGCATTAATTGCATTCGCAACCATAAAGTGCGTCTATCAGAATGCGCGCTCTGGCTCTACTTTGTCCTAATCTGCGGGGTAGCTTGCTGCAAGTCCTGTGAGTTGTGGTATTCGACGGCGGGTTTCGTTGACACGGTCTCCGCGATGGGGTAGAAGCGGCGAGATGTGATGTTGACGATGCTCGGCTGCTGCTCGCGTGTGATCGCGATGGCGGTGGCCAGACGTGGATTGCGGCTCTTCTAGCCGTGGCGGACTTCCGGGATCGGGGATACTCTCCGGTCCCGGAAGTTTTTTACGCGCTTCGGAGGGGCGCCGGGAACGGCGCATAGGCAATTGTCACATGCCGAAAGGTCCCACCGTTTGCAACGCACGCTCGCACCGGGAACGAAACAGGATGACGGCGAACGTCCGTCCCCCAGGCTCATCCAGACGGCGGTAGTAGTGGAGAACCGTGCCCTGTGCCGCGAGCATTTTCGCCTCGCTCTTTCCACGGAGAGGTTCCCGGAGGCCGGTGCCGGTCAGTTTGTTCACCTTAGCCCGGAACTCCGACGCGTACCAACCGGTGTGGACGACGCAGGCCCGGCATCCGCGCCAGACGCCTGGGCTCGCGAATACGCCCGACCGATGCTCCGTCGTGCGTTCAGCATCGCCGGCCTGCGACGGAGGTCACCGGGTCGAACGGAACGCGGCGCCGCGGGTGATACCGGCAGGGGCGGACCGGCGGAGATCGACGTCATCTACCGCGTCGTGGGCGCGGCGACCCGGTGGATGGAGTCCCTGCGAAGCGGTGACTTTGTAAGCGTGCTCGGCCCCCTGGGGAACAGGTTTCCCATCCCGCAGGGGAAACGACGGGTATGGCTGGTGGCGGGGGGAGTGGGGTTGCCGCCGATGCTCTGGCTCGCCGAGGCGCTGCATGCCGAGGGGGTTCACACGACGGCGTTCTGCGGCGCACAATCGGCGTCGCTGATGCCCCTTTCGCTGGAGGCCGGTGTGTCGCCGGATCGCGCCGGCGCGCAAGCAACCCTGGCGGCGGTGGAGTTCGCTCGCTACGGCATCCCGGTGGTGCTCAGCACGGACGACGGTTCGCTCGGCTTTCACGGGCACGTCGGGGGGGCGTTGCAGGCGTTCGTAGCGTCGAGCCCGCCCGCGGGCGACGAACTGGTGGTCTACACTTGTGGTCCTGAACGGATGATGCGCTTTGTGGCGGAGTTCTGCGCCGCGCGTGGCGTGGAGTGCTACGTTTGCATGGAACGGGCGATGGCCTGCGGCACGGGTACGTGCCAGTCGTGCGTCGTGGCCGTGCATGATGATGCCGATGCCGAAGGCTGGTCCTACCGGCTGTGCTGCACCGAGGGCCCGGTGTTCGCCGCGCCGCGGATCATGTGGGAGCGAGCCTGACGGCTGGCGATCAGGGCGGCGGATGCCAGCAGGCAAGGCAGCGGGGCTCAAAGCTCTCCGGCCCGCCGACCAGGTTTCCATCGAGGATCGCGGCGGTGCGTTGCGTGCGTTCCGCACGCATGCCGCATCGCGCGCATACGGCATAGAGCAGCGCGAATTCGTCCGCGACCTCGACCAGCCGGTCGTGAACCGCGAAGGCGCGCCCCCAACTATCCGGGTGCAGGCAGGTCAGAACCACGTCCACGCCCTGTTGTTTCAGGTGCAGCACCACCTCGACTAGGCTGGTGTCGAAGAAGTGTGCCTCGTCGATCGCCACCAGGGCGGTGTGGGAGGCCAACAGATCGATGACGGCCCACGGTTCGGATAAGCGGTGCGCCGCGCACGCCTTCCCGGCGTGTGAGACGATCTGCGCGGTCGCGTAGCGCGTGTCGATCACGTGTTTGACGGCCAGCACGCGACGCGGCTTATAGCTGCCCACGCGACGCAGTAGTTCGCTGGTCTTGCCGCTGAACATGCAGCCGGACAGGAGAGTGAGGGTACCTGAGCTGCGGGCCAAGCCGCGGAGGCGCGAACGCTCCTCCCCGAGATCATGCGGCTGAGAGGACTCGAACCTCCACGTCACGAGGACACAAGATCCTAAGTCTTGCGCGTCTGCCAATTCCGCCACAGCCGCGATTGGTGGGCATCATAGCTCGGGAGTGGGGGCCGGCCAACGTCGCGCGTGTCCAGCCGCGCGGTGGCCAGCGGCCCACACACGAGAATGGCGCCAGGGTCGAGGGCGCTACTGCTCCGGCAAGCTCGCGGCGTACGCCCCCAGGTTGGCGAGGTTGATGGCCGAGACGCCGAGCAGGTCCAGCCCCTGCATCGGACTCGCCGGATGTCCAAAGCGAACCTTGTGAAGGAACTCCCAGGGGTTGTCGCTGGCAACCGTGCCCACGTACTCCGGATCGCCGGCGGTTCCGAAGTTGATGTGCTTGCCGTCCGCGAGGTGACAGGTGTAGCACCGGTTTTCGTAGACCAGGCGGCCGAACACCGCGTTACCGATGAAGAACCCGTTGCTGGTGATGTAGGTGCTGGTGTTGACCACGCCCTCGCGGACCATCCGGGTAACGTCCCACAGGTCGGCGTCGGACAGTCCGTAGGCGGCCATGTTGTGGCCGTTCGGCGTCTGCACGGGATCGGCCTTCAGCAGGTCGAAGATCTGCTGTGGCGAAAGCGTAGTGCCGAACACGCCGCGGATGCCGGTGTAGTGCGTGCCCGCGCCGTATTGGCCGTCCCGTCCTTTGTAATCCCAGCCGTGGCATTCCTTGCAACGGAAGGTGGTGCTGCCGGTTTGTATGCCGCCCGGCGGGTACAGGGGGTGGGTGCCGGTGGGGGCCGGCAGTCGCGCCTCCAGCCACCAGCGGTCGTACAGCAGGCCGCCACGGATGGGATCGGCCAGTACGTACCCGGCAGGATACAGCGCCGTCGGCCCGGTGAGCATGTTGCCGAGCGCGGCGAGATCGGCCGAGTCGAGTTGGCTGTCACCGGTCAGGTCGGAGTACGCGCACGGTTCCGGTAGGGTCGTGCCGGGGTCGTAACACTGCTGCAAGGCGGCGGCGTCCAACAGGTCTACATCCGAATCCCCGTCGGCGTCGCCGGGCTGGGCGAAGCCGATGGTGCGGTGCGCGCGGTAGAAGCGGTCGCCACCGAATCCGGCGGCGTCGTTGACGGCGTTACCGGCGGCGAAGAAGGTGACGCGCCCGGCGTCGGCGCCGGGTGCCCGCCAGACCACTTCATAGGTGTAGGCACCGCCGTTGGCCTGCCAGTTCGGATCGAGCGAATCGAAGTAGCCGTCCTCCGTATGGGTGGCGTAGTTGCACACCGGCCCTGCGGCCGCGCACTGAGTGGTGACCGGGTCGGCGATGAGAAAGTCACCTACGTGATCGGCCAAAGTCTCAGCGCTGATCTCGAACCCCGCCCCCACCTGTTCCGCGTCGAAGATGCGGATCCTGAGCGGGTATTGCTGCCCGGCCCGATAACGCTGCGGAACGCCCGTCAACTCGACGCCACCCACGGTGCCGTGGTCCGGCGGTTCATGGCAGGCGGTGCAGTTCTCTCCTCCGCCCATGGGTCCGCCGGTGTAGCCCGGCCCGGCGCCGGTGTGGAACGCCAGGGCCACGGGGATGGCCGTGGCGATGCCCGAAAGCACAAAAGCCGTGGAGAATCGACGGATCGACAAACGCATACCCCCTCCCCGTGCGAGCACATGGCATCATATCAGCCGGGCAAGGGGGTTTCAACGCGGCGTGCAGTCCTATAGCCGCGCTTGCAATCCCCGTAGGGGCCGGTACACTTCGCCGCTTCGTGTGGTTTGGGTTGGCTCCGCTGGGGCCTTGCAGCGAGGTAGGAACGAGTATGTCGCGGAAATGCTACTTTACCGGTAAGAAGACTCGAGCGGGCCGTCAGATCGCCCGGAAGGGCAAGGCCAAGTACCTCGGCGGCGTCGGACGCAAAACCACAGGCATCACCAAGCGCAAGTTCAAGCCCAACATTCAGCGGGTCCGCGCCGTGGTGGACGGTAAGGTTGTGCGCATCCAGGTGTCGGCCAAGGCGATCCGCATGGGGCTGGTTACGAAGCCTGAAAAGCGGGATTGGAAGGCCGAAACGAAGGTCGTCGACGGGACCACCTGAGGCGAGACGCGGCCTTGCCGACTCGGCGCCGCCTTTTCCAGCATGGGGATGTCGGCACCGCTGCGTTGGGCGAGGCAGGGCAAACATGCTGTTCCTTGCACGTCACTTGCACGATGTCGTGCTGATCGGGGACGCCATCGAAGTCAGCGTGATGGAGATTGGACTCGGCAAGGCCCGTATCGGGGTCCGCGCGCCGGCTACGGTGTCGGTGCACCGACGCGAGATCTTCGACGCCATCAAGGCCGGCGCTCCCGCGCGGCCGCCTGATCACCACGGCGATTCTGGTACGCAAGGGCTCGAGGAGGCCGCCAGCGTTCCTGGGGCCGTTCGCCGGCAGCTCGTGCTCACTCGGAAGAAGCATGAGTCGATCATGATCGGTGACGACATCGAAGTGTCGGTCGTCGATATCCGGGAAAGCGTCGTCCGCATGGGTTTTGCCTGCCCGAAGGATGTGCCTATCCGCCGCCGCGACGCGATCCGGGAGGGTACGGTGACGCCAGGGGAGACCTGCGGTGCGCAGCGCGATCACGCGGGCAGCGGCGAACCGCCGGTGCCGCACGACGAGCCAGAGGGCTGAAGCCCCGCAACTTCGGGGAAGCAGTCCGGCTCCTCCGCTTCGCGGGTCAGCGGCTCGGCCGCCGTGGCTTGGAGGTACTCACGCCGCGGGCGCGCGTGCCAGGCGATCGATGGCCGGATGGGCAGAATTGCCCCGCAGTTTCGTCGGCGCCGGCGCGGGCCTCAGTTCGGCGAGCGCCACACTGCGATGGTGTGCACATCGGTATCCTGGGCGACCGTGATCTTGCATTCCCGCCTGGCGACGCCGTGCTATTCACGCGTGGGGTTGTCCACACGTTTACGGCACCGATCGGCGGTTTGACCCTGCTTCCGTGTCACGCTCCGTTTTTCGAGTACGACGATACACGGCAGTATACGATCCCCGGTCGGGCTCGAAACGGCGGATTCGTGTGCGCTCCTGCGCGTCTCAATTAGCAGAGCTGGGCGATCGTCGGTTCACGATGGATCCTCGCCGGCGCGCCTCAACAAGACGACGCCCAGCAGATAGGGCATGATCCAGGGGGCGGCAGGTATGCCCGCAATGAAGCCGGGGTGCGTGTACCACGGCGTTGAACCGGCAGTAGGATCGGGGAACGACAAGCCTCTGATGGCAATCAACAGGAAGGCGACGAGGCTTGCGATTACGTACGCACGAGCCACACCCCGCCTGAGCCACCCAGCCCGCCCCATGGACACCGCAAAACCGGCCGTCGTTAAATAGGTCAGGACACACGCGACAAACAGGAGGGTGTCGCTCATGTTGATGAGCGGAATGATCTCAGGCGGAACGTGTCCATCACGCACCTTGGCAGCGAAAACGGCAAGGTGGATCGTCAACCAGATCATATAGGCGGTGCCGGCAAAGATGTTCGCCGCGACTCCAAGGGCCGAGTAGATGCGTTCGCCAATCTCGTTGAGCGCCTCCTTGAGAACAACAAACGCAACCGAAACGGCCATCGCGCTGGCCAGGAGCACCAGGTAGCGCATTCGATTCTCCGTCGGAGTTGCAACCCACGGCGGACCCAGGCCCACCCAGAGAAGCGAGACCAGCGCAAAAGGCGCGAAGAAGAGCGTCCCGGCGAGAGCGAGCTTCTTCTTTTCGTCCGTGCCGGCTCGGATCGACCTCGCACCAAGTTTCCAAGCCGCTAAGCAGGCGATAGTAAAATGGACTGCTCCAATCGACTGATACAGATGAGGAACGCGAAGCGGGCGTGCCATGAGCGCACCAGCCAGGAACGGAAATGCGCAAAGAAACACGTAACTCTTGCGTCTTGTGCTTTGGTTCATTCCGTCTTTCCTTCACGCAGCGTTTCTCTATGAGCATGTCCCGTTCGTAGTTGAAGGTTGAAGAAAGCGGTGGTGGCTCGATCCTATCCGTTGCGTAGGCGGGTAGGGTTGTGACTTCTCCCAGGAGGCACCACCGTGAAGCAAGCATACCAAGCCATGGAGCGGAATCACAGCCGGGCGTTGGCGGAGGTTCTAGGCCAGGATGGTCGGTTCCGTCCGGTCCGAGGGGGACGGCGCCGACGGAGGAACCGTCGACGACAACGTCGTGCGAGCCCTCGGCGAAGCCTTCGACGCGAACGATGAACTCGCGGCAGCCGTCGGCGAACTCACGATAGAACATATCGTCCCGTTCGACGCCGGCGCCGGTTAGCGGCGCGGTGAGGCTTGCTTCCCCTGTATGGCACGGTTCGTCGGCGTTGTTGCTATCACTGACAAACCCGCCACCCCCGCTTGGGCAGCCGGCAACAGGTATGAGGAGCATGACCACTGTGAACAGCGAACACCACAGCCTGAACATCGTTAGGCCTTCCCGGCAGCTATGTAGCGAGTATCCGACCGAAACGTTGCTGCAGAGCATAGTCAGGGCCGCGGTGGGTCGTGGAGCGGGTCGAACGCAGGGGGCGGCGGCGGACGCCTCGCGCGAACCACCGGCGCACGCGCCGGGCAGCACGAGGGGCGGGTCCGCACGGGCTACTGAGGTGCTCGCGCGCTGCGATCAAGAGTCGACTTGCGTACTGCGCCCGGGCGACTCGTGGGCGGTGGCGCGTTGCCGCCCACGCGTAGGGGGCGTGGCCAAGAAATCGTTGGATGAGCGCGCCGAGGTTGGGCGCTTCCGTTACGCCACCGTGATCGACCTATCCAGGTACACATCCTGGATGACGTTCAGCAGTTTGACGCCCTCGTCCATCGGGCGCTGGAACGCCTTGCGGCCGGAGATCAGCCCCATGCCGCCGGCGCGTTTGTTGATCACCGCGGTCTTCGCGGCGTCCGCGAAGTCGGACGCACCGGACGATTCGCCACCCGAGTTGATGAGTCCGATGCGACCCATGTAACAACCGGCCACCTGGTAGCGCGTCAGGTCGATGGGATTGCCGGTGGTAAGCTTGTCGTACACGAGCTTGCTGGTCTTACCGAAGTTTATAGCGGTGAAACCGCCGTTGTTCGTGGCCTGCTTCTGCTTGATGATGTCGGCCTCGAGCGTCACGCCGAGGTGGTTCGCCTGGCTCGTAAGGTCGGCGGCCGAGTGGTAATCCGTACCGTCCTTCTTGAAGGCGCTGTTGCGCAGATAGCACCACAACACGGTGGCCATCCCCAGGTCGTGCGCCATGTGGAATGCCTCGCTGACTTCCTGGATCTGCCGCGCCGATTCGTCCGAACCGAAGTAGATGGTCGCTCCCACGGCGGCGCAACCCATGTCCGCCGCCTGCCGCACATCGGCGAACATGATCTGGTCGAACTTACTGGGGTAGGTGAGCAGTTCGTTGTGGTTGACCTTCAGGATGAAGGGAATCTTGTGGGCGTATTTGCGGGCCACGACGCCCAGCACGCCGAGGGTGGATGCCACGGCGTTGCATCCGCCTTCGATGGCCAGCTTGATGATGTTTTCCGGGTCGAAGTAGATGGGATTGGGCGCGAAGGACGCGCCGGCGCTGTGTTCGATGCCCTGATCCACGGGGAGGATGGAGAGATACCCCGTACCCTTGAGCCGGCCGGTGTTGAAAACGGCCTGCATGTTGCGAAGGACCGGGATGGGCCGGTCGCTGGCGGCCAGCACCCGGTCCACGAAGTCCGGGCCGGGAAGCGTCAGCAACGACCTTTCGATGCTGCGCGATTGATGGCTCAACAGCGCCTGAGCCTCAGCCCCGAGCAGATCTACGATGGCACTCATGGTGGTTCCTCCGTCGGCCGATGCGTGTTACGCGTGACCGGTCGTGTGAACTAAGTCGCTGGGCATATTACCGGTACATCGACCAATTGGGAAGGTGAGATTCATGTTCCGCCCTCTCGGCGCGGCTGTGCCGGGGGGCGGTTCGCGGCGGGACGCGGCGTTGCCAGTCGGCGGGGCGTCGGTTAGCCTTCCCGCCGGCCGATGGGCGGCTGCCGGCTGCGTGGCGGGCGGTTTTCGGGTCGGCCTGATCCGTGAGGAGCTTGAGACGATGACCGACGAGGGACTGGCGATGCAGCAAGACGAGGTCCTCGACGACGACGCCACCTCGACCGACTCCGAAGGGGGGGAGTCCTCGGCGGCGGTACATGAGGAGGCGGAGCTTTCCAAGGAGGAGAAAACCAAGGCCAAGCTCAAGGAGGCGGTCATCACGCGGAAGGAGGACTTGGGCTCGCTGCGCATGAAGCTCACCATTACCGTGCCGCCGGAGACCATTCACGAGATCATGAGCGACGAATTCGCGGAGCTGAAGCGCGACGCCCTGATCCCCGGTTTCCGCAAGGGCCATGCGCCGATGCGACTGGTGGAAAAGCGCTTCGCCACCGACGTGGGTGAGCAGCTCAAGAGCCAGCTCGTGGCCAATGGCTACTTCGCGGCCGTCGACAAGGAGAACCTCAAACCGCTGGGAGACCCGCTCTTCAGGGTCACCGTCCCGCAGGAGGCGAAGGAGGGCCAACCCTCGGCCCCGGGCACCGTGGAGAAACTGCTGCCCATCACCGAGGCGCTGGAACATGTGACGCTGCCCAAGAGTGGTCCGCTTACCTTTGCCTGCGAGGTGGAGCTGCGTCCGGAGCTGGAACTGCCCGAACTGAAGGGGATTCCCGTCCGCAAACCGACGATCCAGGTCACCGATGCCGACGTCGATGCCGAGATGCGCCGCCTCCGCATGCATCGCGCGACGTTCCAGCCCGTCGAGGAGGGGGGGGTTGAGCTGGACGACATGCTTTATTCTGACATGACGATTTGCGTCGAGGGTCGCGAGATCGTCAAGGAAACCGATTTCGAGATTCGCGCCGGCAACGGGTACGTCCGCGGCCTGTACCTGGAAGGGCTGGGCGCGGCACTTCGCGGCAGGCGGCTCGGAGACGTGGTTACGGTGCAGGCGAAGGGGCCGGACGATCACGAGAACCTGGAGCTGCGCGGCAAGGCGGCGGAAGTCGCGTTCACCATCCGTGAGATCAAACGCCTGGTAGTTCCGCCGTGGGACGACGAACAGCTCGAGCGGTTCGGATGCACCACGGAGGCCGAGCTACGGGAACTCGTACGGGGGGCACAGGAACGAGGGCTGGAATCGCGGGCGCGCGAGGCGGCGCATGAACAGATCGCGCAGTATCTGCTCGAACACACGCAGTTCGAGATCCCCGGGGGGCTGTCGCAACGTCAGGCGGAGCAGACCATCAGCCGAAGAAAGATGCAGATGTACCGCCAGGGTTATCCCGAAGCGGAGATCGAAAAATGGGCGGATGAATCGCGCGGTCGGGCCCTGGAGCAGGCGGTACGGGACCTGAAGGTGTTCTTCATCCTGGAGAAGATCGCCGAGGATCGCAAGATTCGGGTCTCGGAGGAGGTCATCAACTCGGCGATCGCCAGCATGGCGAAACGGGCCGGCAAGCGTTTCGACCGCATGCGCGACGAGCTGATGAGCGACAACCGCTTAAGCGCGCTGTACCTTGAGGTGCGCGACGAAGCGGTCTTCGACGCGCTGCTGGCGGAGGCAGCCGTTGAGGCGGCTGAGCCGGGTGCGGCGAACTCCGTGGTGGAGTCTACGTAGTCGATAAGAAACAGGTTACGGCCGCCGCGGGCAGGTCGCGGGGCTTTCAGGATTGGGGCGACCCAACGCAGCATTAGGGTGATCATGATGCACGACAAGCACGGGCCGATGGAGCTGTTCAACCAGTACCCACCGTATCAGCGGACACGGGAGATGTCTCTGGCCGACATGCTCCTGGAGAACCGCATCATCTTCCTCGCCGGCCCCATTGCGGAGCGCACTGCGAGCGTGGTCATCCAGCAGCTTCTCTACCTGCAGTCCATCCGCCGCAACCAGGACGTGCACCTGTACATCAACTCGCCCGGCGGACTCGTGGACCAGACGCTGGCCATTTACGACACCATGCAGTTCATGGGCTCGGAGGTTGCTACCTACTGCATCGGCCAGGCGGCCAGCGGCGCGGCGATCATCCTCATGGCGGGCACCAAGGGAAAGCGCTACATCCTGCCCAATGCCAAGGTCATGCTGCACCAGCCCTACGGCGGGATCACCGGGCAGGCCGAGGACATCCGCATCCAGGCCGAGGAGGTGCTCCGCGACAAGGCGCGGCTTAACGGCATCATCGCCAAGTGCACCGGCAAACCCATCGAGCGCGTGGCCGAGGACACGGAACGCGACCGTTTCATGAACGCCAAGGAAGCCCTGGAATACGGCCTGGTCGACGAGATTCTGGAAGAGGAGCCCAAAAAGAAGCAGGCGCATTAGTGCCGCGACGCAGCTTATTTCTCGGGCGGCATGGCCACGCGAAGCGCCGCCATGCGGAGTGATGAACATGCTGGCGCTCCGCTGCACGGGGTTTGGGCATGGCACCCAACCCGTAGGATTGTTTGTGTTGAAGCACCAGGAGCTGATCGCGCCGCGGCGAATTGCCTAGGTCCCGCGGCGCCAACCGCCGTCCAGCGAGGAACCATGCACGCAATCAACCAACGAGTACCCTTCGTCATCGAGTCCACCGGGCGCGGCGATCGGGAGATGGATATCTTCTCCCGGCTGCTCAAGGACCGCATCGTCTTCCTCACCGGCGGCATCGACGACGAAATCGCCAACCTGGTCATCGCCCAACTGCTCTTCCTCTCCAACGAGGACCCTAAGGCGGACGTACACCTGTACGTGAACAGTCCGGGCGGCACGGTTTCCGCGGGGCTGGCCATCTACGATACCATGCAGTTCCTCCGCTGCGACGTGGCCACCTACAACGTCGGCCTCGCCGCCAGCATGGGGGCGATTATTCTTTGCGGCGGGGCCAAGGGAAAGCGCTACCTGCTGCCCAACTCGCGCACGCTGCTGCACCAGCCGCTCATCGGCGGCGTGATGCAGGGGTCGGCCACTGACCTGTCCATCGAGGCGGAGGAGATCATCCGCCTGCGCAAGCTGCTCTACAACATCATCTCCTCGCGCAGCGGCAAGCCCGTGGCGCAGGTGGAGAAGGACTGCGACCGCAACAAGTGGCTGGACGCGCCCGAATGCGTGGCCTACGGTCTGGCGGACCGCATACTGGAACGCATGCCGCTGCCCGCCGGGCAGGCGTAAACGCGGCGACCGTTACTTCCCTATGCAGAACCGGGCGAAGACCCGACCGAGCAGGTCCTCGGTCGTGACCTCGCCGCCGATCGCCCCCAGGGCGTCCAGCGCCTCGCGCAACTCGAATGCCACCAGATCGGCACAGTCGACCGTCCGGGTCGCAGCGGAGGCCAGTTCCGCAGCTCGGCTCAGGGTTCGCGCCGCTTCAACCACTGCCTGGCGTTGGCGTTCGGTCAGCACCAGCGCCTCGGCGTCCACCGTCGTCGAGTGCGCGGTGAGGGCCTCTTCCAGCCGCGCGCGGAGCACTTCGACACCTTCGCCGCGGGTCGCGCTCACGCGGCACACTGCCGCACCCCCTACGGCCCCGACGGAGCCCACCGCGCGATCGATCTCCGCTGCGGAGGCACGGTCGCATTTGTTGACGGCAACCACGACTCGCGCGACCGCAAGGGACTCCAGTACCGTGTGCAGGGCAGCGGGATCGGCGGTCGTCGCATCGACGACCCAGCAGACTACGTCGACGCGCTCTGCGGTGGAGAGCGTCATGGCGCGGGCGGCGGTGATTACCTCCTCCACGGTTTCATCGACGCCCGCCGTGTCCAACAGGATGGCCTCCGCGCGTCCCACGCGGATGGGGGCGGAGAGCACGTCGCGCGTGGTACCGGCGGCGGCAGAGCAGATCGCGCGGCTCGTGCCGCTCAGTTGATTCATGAGCGAGCTCTTGCCGGCATTGGGGGCACCGAACAGCAGGATGCGCGGAAGCAGCTCCAACCGCTCGGCGGACGCCGCTCCGGCCATGAGCTGATGAAGCTGTTCGTTGACCGCGCCCAATCGGGCCTTCAGCTCCGACGGCGCGATGAACTCGATGGGCTCCTCGGCGAAGTCGATGTCGGCCTCGACGAGTGCCAGAAGCTCCGCCAGCGTGTCGCGCGCCTCTGCCGTCCGTCGCGACAGTGCCCCCTCCATCATCCGCCGGGATGCGCGAAGCTGAGTGTCGGTCTGGGCGCCGATCAGGGTGGCTACGCCCTCGGCGCGGTCCAGACTCATGGCGCCATGCAGAAAGGCACGAGCCGTGAACTCGCCCGCCTCTGCGGGTCGCGCGCCGAGCGCCAACGCCCGGCGGCGGATTGCCTCCAGTATGGCCGGTGACCCGATGGAGTGAATCTCGACCAGGTCCTGCCGGGTGTAGCTGCGCGGGGCGCGGAAGAGGTAGACCGTCGCCGGAAGCCAATGCGACTCGTCGACGCCGACTTCGCCGTTATGACGCGTCGAACCGCGCTGCGCCGACAGGGCTGCGCCGTGCGGCAAGCGGATCATGCCCTCGGCGATTTTCAGGGTGGTCGGCCCGCTGAGGCGTACGATTCCCACCGCTCCACGCGCCGGCGCGGTGGCGATGGCGACAATCGTCTCATCCAGGCGTTCAAGCATCGGGGTACGGGCTCGAACCGGGCGAGGCGCGGCCCGCAGCGCCTGCCTGCGCGCGGGTGTTCCGCCTTCGCACGGGGACGGCCTGGATGGTATCGGGTAGACTCGTGTCGCTCAAAGCGGGCGCGACGAGACCGCGAGCCGGGGAACTGCCGGGCATGATCCGATACGAATGCGACCGATGCGGCGAGAGTCTGGGGGCGAACGATGCCCGCCGGTTCATCGTGAAGTTCGAGATTTTCGCTGCCGCCGGGCACGTCGAGCTGAGCGATGACGCACGCGACGATCCGCAATCGGAGCTGGACGCCGTGATGCGGCAGCTCGCCGAAGCCGACCCCGATGAAATGGAAGACCAGACTTACCGCTCTTTCCGCTTCGACGTCTGCGACGACTGTCGTAAGAAGCTCATCGCCCATCCGTTGGGGTAACGCGGCGGCCGGCGCTGGAGGGCGGCGGGGCCGCACACTTCCCCGCCGGCGCCATGACGAGCCCGTGGAAACCTCACCCTCCTGCCAGCCGTTTCTCGATCAAGTCGCCGACCAGCTTCGGATCGGCCTTTCCGCCGGAGAGCTTCATGACCTGCCCGCGCAGAAACCCCGCCGCGGCTTTGGCCTTCTTCGGGTTCTCCATCGCATCGCGCACGGCCTGGGCGTTTTCGGCGAAGGCCTGTTCAACCCACCGCGCCGTGGCGGCCTGATCCTGAACCTGAATTAAACCCAGCTCCTCAGCGATCTGGCGCGGCGGCGCGGGACGGGTGAGCATCGTCTCGGCAAGCTGGTTGGCGGCTGTCTTGTTCACGATTCCCTCTGTAGTGATCTGCGCCAACTCCGCCATGCGTTCGGCGGAGACGCCGAGATCGGTCACCGCGGCACCGCGATCGTTCGCCAGTTTAAGCCATACGTTCACGAATTGCTTGCCCACCGTCTCCGGCGGTCCGCCCGCGGCAAGCACGCACTCGAAGAGCTCGGCGGTGGGGCGGTGCTCGGCGATGGTCTCGGCGTCCTTGGGCGAAAGCCGGAACTGCTGCACCAACCTCCGTCGCCGCGCTACGGGCAGTTCCGGCATCAGAGCGCGGGTCGCCTCCAACATGGCATCCGTCAGTTCCACGGGCACCAGGTCGGGGTCGGGGAAGTAGCGGTAGTCGTGTGCCGCTTCCTTGGGACGCTGGTACTCCGTGACGCCGCGGTCGTCGTTCCAGCCGCGGTTTTCGTTGGGCCGCCTGCCGTGGACATATTCCGGATCTTCCTGCCAGGCGGCGAGCTGGCGCTGCGTTTCGTAGGCAATGGCGTTGCGCACTGAGCGGAAGCTGTTGAGGTTCTTGATTTCCGCGATGGGAGTGCGGCACTCGCTCCCATCCGCGGGGATGGCGAGGTTCACGTTGGGCTCGAAGCGCATCTGCCCCTTCTGCATGATGCCTTCGCTGACTCCCAGGCAGGTAACAAGCCGTTGCAACTCCACGCAGAAGACATAGGCCTCCTCGGCGGAGTTGATGTCGGGCTCGGTGACGATCTCCAGCAGGGGGGTGCCGGCACGGTTGAGGTCCACGAGCGTGCACCCCGGCGTGTCATGGATGTTCTTGCCCGCGTCCTCTTCCAGGTGGGCGCGCTTGATGCGCACGCGTTTGGTGGTGCCGTCCACGTCGAACTCGAAGCTGCCGTGCTCGGCGAGGGGCATGTCGTACTGGCTGATCTGATAGTTCTTCGGCAGATCGGGGTAGTAGTAGCTCTTGCGATCCCACTTCGTGTGCCGGGCGATGGTGCAGTTGAGGGCCATACCCGTGAGCACCGCGTACTCCAGGGCCCGGCGGTTGATGACCGGCAGGGCGCCCGGGTGTCCCAGGCAGACGGCACAGACGCAGGAGTTGGGCGGGGCGTCGTAACGCACCGGGCAACCGCAGAACATCTTGGTTCTTGTCTGGAGCTGAACGTGGATTTCCAGGCCGATGATCGGCCGTACGGTTGGTGTCGAGGGCATCATGAGATCATCGCGAGGTCGGAAACTTCACGAAGCGGAAGTCGTGTCTTCCGCCGAACCCGGGCTCCGCGGCCGTCCGCGTCATGAACGGCTGGCGATGGCCGCCGCCAGGGGGTTCACCAAGCTGGGGACGACCTTCTCCGTCGCCAAGTCGGTGGCCACGTCGAAGAGCAAGCCCAGGGCCTCGCCCAGCGAGTGCGGCGGCGCCACCCCCCAGTACTTGCGCACGGTCAGGAACACGGTGATGGGCTGCCCTTCATAGGCCTCGCGGCGTACCTCATAGGTCGTGGTTCGCGAGCGCACTTCCACGTATGCCTGCAGATCGCACTCCGGCGAAAGCGCGACGCCGAAGTAGGGCTGCACGTCGATCACGTGCGCCGCGCGGTCGCCGAAGAGGAAGCTGGCGGCGGCCGTCTCGCCCAGGAGGGTCTCGGCCACGAGCTGGTCATGGTTGCCGCGGTACTGCAGGTCGAACCCGTACACCACCTCCAGGTGGTCGACGTCCAGGTCGCTGAGCGTCAGGTGATACGGCGCCTGAGTGAGAATCAAATCGCCGAAGCGGCGCACGTCATCGATGTTCGCCGGGGCGAAGTGCCCGAAGCGCAGGCTGGCGGGGTCGAGGCGCACCCAGCGCCGGGACCCCTGGTCGTCCGGCTCCTCCTCGAGAATGAGGCTGGCCTCGTCCCGGCGGCGCAGGCGCCGCAGCTCCGGATACTCCTTGCGCAGCCGGTCGAAGAAGTGCAGGACGGTTTCGCGATCGGGCGACATGTCCAGTTTGAGGAACAGGCGGCTGTTGATGAAGAAGTCATCACATACCGCGCCCAGGCCTTCGTTCATGGCTCACCTCGCTCCTAACGTGACCGCGCCGGACTCCGCCCGACACCTGATTATTCAACGAGGCGGCGGCGAATTCAACCACAGCCGCTTTGCCGCTCCTACCGGGGAACCTGCGCCTTGATGGCGCTGATCATCTCCGGGTCGTTGGGCAGCAGACCCACAGGCACCAGGCGCGGGACCACGTCCACCCACACCGCCTGCTGGGCGAACACTTGCTTGAAGATCGGCAACGCTTCGTCGAGTCGTTTGTTGCCCGCCAGTGCCACGGCGTGCCAGAACGGGATCTCCACGATCTCCGGCGCCAGCTTCTGCGCCTCGCCATACTCCCGGCCGGCGGCGGCAAAATCAGCCTTCTCCATGGCCGCGTCTCCGGCGTTCATGTGCAGATACGCGCGCTGGAGGCGCACCAGACGTTTGAGCTCCGCAATCGGTTGCGGGTGATCCTCAATCCGCAGGTCAAACCGGCGGTCGTTCCACGGCTTTCCTGTGGCCTTTGCGGCCACCACTACCAGCGCAGCGGATTGCCGGCCGCGTATGTCACCACCCTCATTCTCCGCGGCTTCCAACGCTGCCAGCATGCGCTCCACCAGGTCGCCCTTAGTTTCGCGGTACGCCTTCGCCATGGCGGGCCAAACGGTGGGCGATTCCATCAGGTTGGCCTGCACCGAGAACTGTTGCTCCGTGTCCGTGATGCCGCCGGCGGCCGGGATGCAGCGCTGGCCGGTGTGCGACGCTACCTTCCCCGAGGCATCGATCATAGCGACCTGCCGTACCTCGCGCCCGCCGTCGCCCGCAAGGACGGAAGCGAGTGCGTCCGGCGCGCTGCGACCCAGCCGCATGAGCTCCAGGCCGGCCGGTCCGTAGGTCGGGTCCGCCAGGGACTGCGTCGCCACCGCGCCAACTCCCGCCTCGGCCCAGGGAACGACGCTACCCACGGAGAACCAATGCGACTGAACGGCCACGCCCATCTCGCCGGTTTGCGGGTCGCGGGCCACGATGGAGTAGGTGCTGACGGGGCGGTGGGCGCGAAGCGGGCCATCGCCGCCTGGCTCGGCGGCGGAAAGGTAGGTGCCGCCAAACCAGAAGGCTGCTGTCAAAGCTGCCACCTTCATGCCAATCCGGTCCATAGGATCCTCCTTCGTCGACGGATGCGCGTCCGGCTGCGGCTGCGCGGCGCCTGTCCGACGCGCGGGTGCCGACGTATCGTCGCTTTCGAACGGGGTCGTGGCAAGCGGAATCGGTCAGCGCCGGTAGGGCTTTCCGGCGGCGAGTGCATCGCATTCCCTGGGGCGTGGTTGGCTCCTCCGCGCCACAAGGAATAGGAGAACCTGACGTGCGGCAGCTCAGGCCGTAGGCCTGACCGACAGTCGCCGGTGGCAAGCGCAGCGCCGCCACCGGATCCGGCGGCGATCATTCCCAACGACCCTGTAAGGGTCGGCTTGTCGGACCATGGACAACCCTTACAGGGTTGGGTTTGTTCTTGCGACGCGTCCCGTGGGCGGCGCTGCGCTTGCCCACGGCTACTCTCGGGCAGCCTTACAGGCTGCGGGCACGCCACCCCAGGCTGCGGCCACGCCACCCCAGGCTGCGGGCACGGCACTTCAGGCCGTAGGCCTGACCGACAGTAGCCGGTGGCAAGCGCAGCGCCGCCACCGGTTCCGGCGGCCATCATTCCCAACGACCCTGTAAGGGTCGGCTTGTCGGACCACGGACAACCCTTACAGGGTTGGATTTGTTCTTGCGACGCGTCCCGTGGGCGGCGCTGCGCTTGCCCACGGCTGTTCTCGGGCAGCCTTACAGGCTGCGGGCACGGCACGTCAGGCTGCGGGCGCGGCACTCTGCCGCTGGAATCAACGATCGATCGCGTTGCATCGACCTGACGGCATAGCGCGGCTGCGCACGGAAAGATTTTCGCCCCCAAACTCGGGATGGGCTCCCCGTCGGCGGATGCCTGCCGGTCTCGCTTGGCACGCCGCGCCGCTTCCGCCACAATACGGTGCTGGACATGAGACTTCGTTTTGAGGAATCCAATGCCGTTTGACAAGGTCGATCCCAAGGCGGATTTCCCCGCCCAGGAGCGCGAGATTCTCGCCTTCTGGGAGCGCACGCAGGCCTTCGACAAGCTGCGGAAGCTCAACGCGGGCAAGAAGAAGTGGTCCTTCCTCGACGGACCGATCACCGCCAACAACCCTATGGGCGTGCACCATGCCTGGGGGCGGACGTACAAGGACATCTACCAGCGCTACCACGCCTCGATGGGTCGGGACCTGCGCTATCAGAACGGCTTCGATTGTCAGGGCCTGTGGGTCGAGGTCGAGGTGGAGAAGGAACACGGCTTTTCCAGCAAGCGCGACATCGAAGCCTACGGCATTGGGCGGTTCGTGGAGGAGTGCAAGGCGCGGGCCAACAAGTTCGCCGCCATCCAGACGCAGCAGTCCATCCGCCTGGGCTACTGGATGGACTGGGATCACTCCTATTACACGATGTCGGACGAGAACAACTACGGCATCTGGGCGTTTCTGAAGAAGTGCTTCGAGCGCGGGCTGATCTATAAAGGCGTGGACGTCATGCCCTGGTGTGCCCGCTGCGGCACGGGCGTCAGCCAGATGGAGATGAACGAGGGCTACCGCGAAGTGCCGCATACCTCGGTCTTCGTCAAGTTCCCGCTTCGCGCGCGGCCGGGAGAGCAATTGCTGGTGTGGACCACGACGCCGTGGACGCTGAGTTCCAACGTGGCGGCGGCGGTCCGGCCGGACATGACCTATCTGAAGATCGTGCAGGGCGGCGCCGCGTACTACGTCCGCAAAGCGAACTTCAACAACACGCGGAAGCATCCGGTGCAGGGTCTGGAGGTCTCCAAGCTCCCCGGCCTGTCGCCCATCAACGCCATGTTCAAGAACAACGGGCCGTTCGAAGTCGCCGCCGAGCTGACGGGCGAGGAGCTGATCGCGCTGGCGCGCGAGGGCTACGAGGGACCGTTCGACATGCTTGCCGGGGCCGCGGAGGCCGTCCCGGCGCACCGCGTCATTCCGTGGGACGCCGTGACCGAGTCCGAGGGCACGGGCATCGTACACATTGCCCCGGGCTGCGGCAGTGAAGACTACCACCTGGGCAAGGAACTGGGGCTGCCGCAAGTGGCGCCGCTCTACGAGGACGGCACCTTCCGGCCGGAGTTCGGGTTCCTGGCCGGGCAGCGCTTCGACAAGGTGGCCGACGCCGTGGTGGCGGATTTGAAGTCGCGCGGCCGGCTGTTCGCCAAAGAAAGTTACTACCATCGCTATCCGCACTGCTGGCGTTGCAAGGAGGAGTTGGTCTATCGCCTCGTCGACGAGTGGTTCATCAACATGAACTGGCGGGAGGAGATCATCGAATCCGCCAAACAGGCGCGGTGGATTCCGGAGTGGGGCTTGCAGCGGGAGATTGACTGGCTGGAGCACATGGGCGACTGGATGATCTCCAAAAAGCGCTACTGGGGCCTGGCGCTACCCATCTGGGAATGCCACGCCTGCGGGCATTTTGAGGTGATCGGCGGGCGGGAGGAGCTCCAGGCCCGCGCCGTGTCGGGGTGGGATAAGTTTGAGGGCCATTCCCCGCACCGCCCCTGGGTGGACGACGTGAGGCTCCGCTGCCCGCAGTGCGGTGACGTGCACATGTCGCGCATCCGGGACGTGGGCAACCCCTGGCTGGACGCCAGCATCGTGTCACTTTCCACCATGGGTTACTTTTCGAACCGCGCCTACTGGGAGCAGTGGTTTCCGGCGGATTTCGTGGTCGAGGCGCTGCCGGGGCAGTTTCGCAACTGGTTCTACGCCCTGCTGGCGGTGAGCACTATGATGGTGGGAAAGTCGCCCTTCAAGGCACTCAAGGGACACGGCCTGGTGCTCGACGATAACGGCAAGCCCATGCACAAGTCGGACGGCAACGCCATCTGGTTCGACGACGCCGCGGAGACCATCGGGGTGGACGTGATGCGCTGGCTCTATGCCCAGACGCCGCCGGAACGCAACGTGCTCTTCGGGCCCCGGCACTGCGATGAGATCCGCCGTGACGTGATCCTGCCCTGGTGGAACGTCTATGCCTTCTTCTGCAACCTGGCGCGCGTGGACCGGTTCCATCCGCTGGAACACACCGCGGCCCCGCAGGATCGCGCCGTGCTGGATCGCTGGATCCTCTCCGACCTCGCGCGTCTGGTGGAAGTGTCCCACGAGGCCTACTCCGCCTTCGACGTGGCGCGGCTGTGCTCCGAGGCGCACCACTTCATCGACGTCCTGAGCACGTGGTACGTGCGGCGCTCGCGGCGGCGGTTTTACGGCGAGGGCTGGCCGGCGGACAAACGTGCCGCCTATGCGACACTCCATCAGGTCCTCACGACGTTCAACCGGGTGATCGCGCCCATCGTCCCCTTTCTGTCGGAGGCTATCTACCAGAACCTCGTGGTGCGGCAGATCGAAGGATCGCCGGAGAGCGTTCATCACACGCCCTTCCCGCAGGCGGACAAGGGGCTCGTGGACGAGTCGCTCTCGGCGCTGGTTGCTGCGTCGTTGCGCATCATGTCCTTGGCGCGCTCGGCGCGGAAGGAGTCCAACCTCAAGGTCCGCCAGCCCCTGGCGGAGCTGGTAGTGGTCCCGCGCGACGACGTCGAACGGCAGGCGGTCGACCTGTTCCGCGACCATTTCCTTGAAGAACTCAACGTCAAGCAGGTCACGGTTCGCGGCAGCGCTCAGGAGGTCACCGAGGTAACGGTGAAGGTAACGCCGGTGATGAAGACCCTCGGTCCAAAGCTGGGCGCGGCCGCGCCCGCGGCGGCCGCGGCGCTGGCGAAGGCCGACGCGGCGCAACTGGAACAGGACCTCGCCCGCGTGGGTATGCTATCCCTGCCGGTGGGCGGCGAGTTCGTGACCATCGAGCCGGCGGATGTGGTCATCACCAAATCTTACGGCGAAGCCTGGGCCGGGGCGGCCGATGGACCGACGGTCGTGCTTCTGGATCGCCGGGTCACTCGCGAGCTCAAGCTCGAGGGCCTGGCGCGGGACATCGTGCGCAATGTTCAGAATCTACGCAAGGATGCGGGACTGGACATTGCCGACCGCATCCGGCTCAGTCTGGTGAGCGAGTCGGCCGACCTTCGGGCAGCGGTCGACGCCTTCAGCGAGTACATCGCCGGCGAGACGCTCGCCACCGGCATCGTCGCGTCCGCGCCTGGAGACGGCGCCTCGGCGACGCAGGTCACTATCGAGGGGCAGTCGATCAACATCTCATTGCACAAGGCACGGTGAGTGCCAGGTGCCGCACCGCTTCGTGAATGAAGGATCGTGAATGCGGAATGCGGAAACAGAGACGCGACCGTGAGGAAGCGGGCGACGGTCGGGTGGCCCACCGCTTTAGCGGTGGGGGAGCCGATTCGTCCGCCAAATTGCGGAATTCTCTGGAACCATTCCGCTGTCCGAATTACAATCGGCTCATCTCCTGAGACCCGGCATGAAGACCGACCGTCTGACTGTGTACACCCTGCTGTTCGTCTGGTGGTTCTTCGGGGCCCACGTGGTCGCCGGTGGCCCGAGCACCGGGAATACCCCGCTGACGGATCTCGGCGCCGGGGTGTACCAGGGATTCACCGGCGGGCTGTATCCCGGCGGGATCAACAGCCCGCCCGCGGCGCACGCCGCGGCCGCGGCCTCCATGGCGCAGCAGATCGTGCCACGCAGCGGCACGGGCGTCCCGGACGCCGGCGGCTGGATCGTGCTGCTCTCCATCGGAATGTCCAACACCTGTCACGAGTTCTCGGTCTTCGAGCGACAGGAGGACGCCGGCGGGGCGCGTAACGCTCGGGTGGTGCTCGTGAACGGCGCGATCGGAGGCTGGTCCGCGGCGATGATCGCCGATCCCAACGCCCCGTACTGGCAGGCGGTCAGCGACCGACTGGCGGTGCTGGGTCTGACGTCCGCGCAGGTCCAGGCCGTCTGGCTCAAGGAGGCCAACTCCTCGCCGCCGAACGACTTTCCCGGCCACGCCCTGCAGCTTAAGGCGGACCTCCGCACCATCGTGCAGAGCCTCTACGGCAAATTCCCGAACCTCCGACTGTGCTACTTGTCCAGCCGGATTTACGGAGGCTACGCCGGCGCCTGGGAGCCGCAGGCGTATGAAACCGGCTTTTCCGTCAAATGGCTGATCGAGGACCAGATCGGCGGCGCCGACCCGGGTCTCAACTACGACGCTCAAGCGGGGCCGGTTGAGGCGCCTCTGTTGCTCTGGGGGCCGTATCTCTGGGCCGACGGAGTCGTTCCCCGCAGCGATGGGCTCACCTGGCAGCATCCCGACCTGGAGAGCGACGGCGTACATCCAGCGCCTTCGGGCGAACAGAAGGCGGCGGACCTGCTCTCCACGTTCTTCGCTTCCGAAGCCTCGGCACAACCCTGGTATGTAGCGCAGCCGGGTGTCACACTGGTGACGCTGGACGCCGAGGCGGACGCCTACGTGCAGACCGCGGCGCCGACCACTAACTTCGGCACGGCGCCGGAGCTTCAGGTGCAGGGCGGGGCGGCGCCGATCCGCTCCTACCTGCGGTTTGACGCCTCGGCGGTGTCCGCCCCGATTCTGCTCGCCAAGCTGAGTCTGCGGGTAACGACCGGCGGCGTAGGCGGCGGGACGGTTTCGCTGGTGAACGATTCGAGCTGGAGCGAGGGGTCGATCACCGCCAACAACGCGCCGGCCGTGGGTGCGGCGGTGGCGACCGTACCCCAGAGCACGCGCGACGGGACGATCGCGGCGGACGTAACCGCGGAGCTCACCGCCGATGCCGATGAGGTGATCTCGTTTGCCCACGCCGATGCGCTTGCCGGCCTGCGCGTTTATCACAGCCGTGAGGCCGGCCAGCCGCCGCGACTGGTGCTGGTAGTGGCCGATCCGGCGGCCGCCGTACCGGCGGTGTCAGGCGGGGGGCTGGCGCTGACGGCAGTGCTCTTGCTTACCGCCGGCGCACTGGTGCTGCGGCGCCAGCGGGCCGCTCCCGGCTGGCGGGCCGCTCCGCCCCGGTGAATACCGGAGCCGTGCTTTCCCCAACTGCATCGGCGAACGTTCTCTGGGCTCCTTCCCCGTGTCCGCGCGCATTGCTTCCACTTCGCCGATCTGGTAGAGTAACGAGTGCGTGCTCGCCGTGGGGTGCCTGCCCACGTTCCAGGCCGCCCCGCGGTGGAAAGCGCACGGCGGGGGCCTAACCATGGACGCTCGACGATGGGGGTTTGGGGCAGGTGTTTTTCTGATCGTCGGCGCTTCGCCTGCCCTGGGCGTGCGATTCGAACTTCGGCCGGTCGCCTGCACCGCCCCGCACCGCATCGTCGGCAATGAGATTGTGCTGCCTCCCGGTCCCGCGCTGGTCACGTTCGAGATTCTGCTGTCGGAATGGGGCGACGACGACGACGTGTGCTGCAAGCCATGCGCCTGGCAGGCGACGATAGACTCGTCAGGCTATTTCGGGATCAACGCCGTTCCGCCGAACCCCGGCGTGGACCTCAACCCGCTCGGTAACACCACGTCCTGCTTGCAGCCGATGGGCTCCAGCCCGCCGGGGCCGTGTGAGCGCGAACGCGGGGCGTATCAGGCGGTTAAGTGGTGCAGCCTCAACATGCGGAATTGCGCCCCGGATTCCGCAGACCCACCGATCTCGCCGTGTGATCCGTTGACTGAGGGAACCTGCGTGGACAACCCGCGTTACATCCTCGCATCGTGCGACCCATTCCACGCGACAGCGCGCGTGACGTTGGACTACGAGTTCGGCGCATCGGACCAGTTGCTGGGTTGCTGTAACGACGTCCCTACACCAGATCCATCTGTGGACGCGGCGACCTATGGGTACTGTGGGACGCTGGCCCTGGAAGTGCCGCCGGCCGCGCGCGGGGTCTATCGCGTCAATTTCGTGCAAGACATTAACAAAACCTCGATGAACGGGGGGTGCTCTTTCCTGTGCCCCGGCATGTACACCGTCCCCGCCACCATCACCATCGCCGTTCCCTGCTGCCATTCCGACGGAACGTGCTCGACGGAGGTTAACGAAGCGGCGTGCCAGGCGGCGGGAGGTTCGCCGTTGGCGAGTGTCGCATTCTGTGACAGCGACGCTGACGGCGACGGCGTAAACGCCGTCTGCGGCGACGGATGCCCCGACGATGCGATGAAGATCGCGCCGGGCCAATGCGGCTGCGGAAATACCGATATGGACGCCGACGGCGACGGCACGGCCGATTGTGTAGACGGTTGCCCGAACGATCCCGACAAGTCTGTGCCCGGCGTTTGCGGCTGCGGGGTGAGTGATCGCGATACAGATGGCGACGGCGTCCCGGACTGCGCTGAGGACGTGCCCGCGGTGTCGGCATGGGGCGCAGTAGTTCTGGCGCTGTTGCTCCTCAGTGCTGCGAAGGTCGCGTTTCGCCCCAGGGGCCGCGGCATTCGCTCCGCTCCCTGACGGTCGCGGCTCTGTAAGGTGTGTTCCGAACTCCGTTTCGCTATTCGCCATCTGAAATTCGCTATGCAAATCGCCTCCCCCACCGCTAAAGCGGTGGGCCACCCGTCTCCCCCACTGCTGAAGCAGTGGGCCACCCGTCCCGCTCCCTGACGGTCGCGGCTCTGGATTGGGCGTGCGCAGTCCGGCTTCGCTACTCGCCATTCTCACGCGGTTCATCGCGACGCGCGTTGCATGCGCTTAGGTTTGCGTTTCTGGAACAGGTTCTGGAGTTCCTCGGTCACTCCCGGCATGGGAAGGGCGCGCACCGTCGGGCGTGCCAGCGGACCGGCCACCTGCAACTCAACGAGCTCGCGCGTGGCCCGTTCCATGAAGTCGGTTAGTCCCGGAATCTCGGCCCAGCGCCGCGGGTTGACGCTCACGAGGCGCAGGTTCAGGCCCCAATCAGGCACGGACATCGAGCCCGAGCCTACCAGGGCGATGGCGCGTCCGCGAAGCAGAATGTCCCGAAGCTCGACGCGCCGACCGTGTACGTAGAACTCGGCCTCGGCATCGTCCAGCGGTTCTTCCTGGGGTATGGAGAGGTTCAGCACCTGCAAGATGGCGAGCATCACCGGCAACTGCTGGATGCGGGCTTCGGAAACCCGCACCGCGCCGTTCCCGCGTCGCGACGCGGAGTCGCCCAGTACACCGGTCATGCGCAGACGGGCATCAACGCTTCCATCGGCGCTGATCCGCCCCCTGCGGGCGGCTACGTCGGGCGGGGCCGGAGGGTTGAGAAACCCGTGCAAATCCATCTCGTGCACCATCGCAGAAGCGTTGTACCGGGTTTGCGCCGGGTCCAGCAGGAGCTCCGCCTGGCCGGTCAGCGCCCCACCGGCGAGTCGCGCGGAAAACTCCTCCATCGCGCAACGACCAACGCCTTGCGCGGTACGTGCCAGGGACCACAGGCCTTGTGCGGCGATCAGGCGCCGGTCCAGCAGCTCGACGTGGTCAAGCTCGAGGTCGCCGGTGAGTGCGGCGCCGCCCAGGGCGTCGCGCAAGGTACCCGAGACGCCCAGCGAGCCCTCCGCATGTGCGAGACCGGCATAGCCTGCCAGCGCGACGTCGTGGAGGTCCGCCCGGCCGTCAACGGTCCACACGCGTGCCTCGTCCTCGCCGGCCGGTGCGGCCGTAAGTTGTGCGAGACGGACGTCCACGGAGCCGGTAGGTTGCAGGCGATCCCACAGCCCGCGCATGGCCTCGGGCAGGAGATCACGCACCGTGTCGTCCAGAGGGATGCCGTCCGCCGCAAGCGTCATATCGAGCCGGTTGCCATTGCCGGTAACCTGCACATCTGCCTCAAGCCGCGCGGGGCCGTAATCCGCACGGAGGGGCGCTATGCGAACGTCGTCGCCGTCGATCCGCAGCCGGGCCTCGCGCACTTGCAGCGGTTCGGGGAGGCGCGGGTGTCGCGCCATTCCACCGACGATCCATGCCGTCGCGCTCGCCAATACGTCGCCGCGATCCTCCGCGTCGCCGGCGAGCACAAGATCAACGTCCAGTGGTCCGGTCACGCGCCAGTCGCTCAACCTCCGGCGCACGGACTCGGGCGTCGCGCCGTAGACGGCGTCGTCCAGCCAAACGCCGTGGGCGGAGAGATTCAGGTCCAGTTGCGCCTGTCCGATCCAGTCCTGCAGCGAACCGGTGAGACTGACATCGCCGCCTTGAAAGAGCCCTGACACTTGTTCGAAGTCGAGCCGATCGCGCCCGACCCGCAATCGGCCGGACAGCGCCGTGATCGGCAGCGGGAAACGCCCGTGCCGTACGCCAACGTCGTGCAGCGTGACCTCCACGTTTGTGCAGGTCCGGGGCTCGCCGGGCGCACGTGTCAGGTGAGCTCTAGCGTCGACCCGACCTTGGGGGTCGAAGGACCGGACGCGGCCTTGCACTTCGGCCGGCAGCGCGCCCAGCAGTGTCTCGTCGATGGCAACCTTGGACGCGGTTACCTCGACGTCCATCTCCTCTACCCGTCGCGAGTGCAGCGTGGCATGGCCGCGAAGGGAGACCGGCGCATCGCCCGCGCATCCCGTCGCTTCGCTGATCTCCAGCCGATCGCCCGTGGCGCGCAAGGTTCCCGCCAGGCGCTCGATGGGATACGCGAAGCCGGCGTACGTGGCCGTGAGGTCCGTGAAGGAGACGATGGTGTCGGTCTGCCAAGGCGACGGCCGCCCGTCGTGGCAGGCGGCACGTGTCAGGTCGACCGTGACCGCCACGCGGCCCTGCGGGGCGAACATGTCGCAGATGTCGCCGTAGCGCGTGGCGGTGCTGCTGCACAGGGCGGCGTCAAAAGCGATGCCCTCACCGCGAATGCTGACCTCCGCCGGGCTGCACGGGCCGGAGCCGACGAAGCGGCCGGTCACCGCGACCGTGCCGTCATCGTGCGTGCCATGTAGCCCCTCGATGACGATGCCGCGGGGCGAGAACTCCACACTACCGGTCAGGCCGGTTACGCGATAGGGGAAGAGGCGGAATGAGGCATCGGCGCCGCGCGCCGTGGCGCGCAGGCGGTTTACCCTGATCCTTTGCTCCGCCTCGCCGCGCTTCTCTGCCTCGACCTCCACGTTCACCAGGCCGTGCGGCTCGAAGTCGGCGAAGAAGCGGGCCATGCGCGGCCAGCGGCGGATGAAGCGCCCTTCGGGCGTGGCATCGCCCGCGGGGGCATTGGGTACTTCGAGCCCGGAGAGCATCATCTCAGCGGTGAACTCCACGTCGGCGAGCGAGGCGATCCGCTCCACGCCGCCGCGCATTCGCGCTTTCGCCTTGCAGGCCGCTCCGTGGAATTGTGCGTCGAAGGTGGCTTGGATGCCGCCCTCGGACAGTTCGATAGTGCCGTAAACGCGCTCAAAGCGCAGGTAGCGCTCCTGGGGAGCCAGCGGCTCCTCGGAGCGATCCAGCGGGATCGAGAGCGCGGCATCCTCCAGGTCGATGGCCGCGAAACTGGAATCCTTGCCTTGCGCCGAGCGACCAATGTTGTAGTCTCGTGCGCGCACCGCCCCTTCCAGCCCCAGCAGGTCGCGCCAGGCACCGACCTCCTGGTACTTGGCGTTGATGGCAATCATCACCGCCTCCAGGGACATCCAGGGAAGTCCCCCACGAACATTGCGGAGCTGGTACGTCTGGAGGTCCACCTGGGAATGCCCGCTCGCAGGGGGCTCTCCATCCCGGTACCACACCAGGTCGTAGACGTCCGCACTGCGGTCCGACCGCCGGCCGCGGATGGTCAGGGTGATGTTCTCCACCAGCCGATCGACGTTTTGTTCTCGCTGGATGACCCGCACGCTGGCGGTGCGCAGCTCGACGCGCGGCGGCGGACGCTCCGGCGACGAGTCGCCGAAGGCCGCGGCGTTCAGCAGTCCATCGAGGTTCGTGCGCCCATCGTCAGCGCTGCGAACGATGGCGAACTTGGGCTCATGTGCGACCACAGACTCGATGCGAAGCAGCCCCTGAAGCAGCGGAAGGACCTGGGGCTTGAGCTCCACGCGGTCGCAGTAGAACACACTGCCTGGCGGTTTGGGTACGAGACTGTCGGGCCGCACGCCTGTTCCGTGCGGAACCTCTGATACGGCAACGTCCCGGAGCGTGATTCCCTCCAGCCAGGAGAAACGCGCGGCTCCGACGGCCACTCGCCCGTGGAAATACTCCTGCAACGACGCTTCGGCGCGGGCTCGGATCCGTTCCGGGTCGGCGAAGTGCCGATCGGCCCCCCAGATCGCCAGCACCGTGGTGGCGGCGGCCGCGAGCAGAAACGGAAGACGCACGCGCCGGCGTCTGCCGTCGCGCGCCGTGTCTAGGGTCTCATGGGTCGGTAGCTGGTTCACGTCAGTCCTGGCCGGATGTCGTATGGTGACCGCGCGGCCGGGCCAGACCCCTGCCCGAACGCAACGGAATGTGCTTCGCTGTCATGGCGTTCCCCTCGCAGCCTCCTCCGCGAGCGCAACCGGACCCTACGGCGCTCCGGAGTGCGGCGTCACGCGGCACGCGCCGCGGAACCGATCGAGGAACCCAACCAGGGCAACCGCCGCCAGTATCTCGATCATAGGCATGGCCGGCAGCCGGTAACGAACGCTCCCCACAAAAACCGCGTGGAGCATGCTGAAATACAGTGCCGGCAACAACAGCCACGCCACTTTGGCAAGTCCGCCGCGCCCCCTTATTCTCGGCAGGCCGACGACCGCGACCACAGCCAAAGCGAAAACCGGTACACTCCAACCGCCGGCGACCAGACGCACCAGTCGCGATTGATAAGTTTCTACATTCGGAACGGGGTTCCAGGTGCGGGCGAGCTTGCGCACGGCCAGGTCCGCGATTCGCCCGGGGTCGTCGGCGATGCAGCGCAGGGACTCACGCCAGAAGTAGCGGTTCCAATCCCCTTCCGACAGCCCGCGGACCGCGGCCATCTGCTGCACGTTGGCGAGGTTACTACTGCCGGTGGCACCGATGCGAACGCCGTCGTACAGCGAGACTCCGCCCCGTGAGGTGAACCATAGCCACTCACCGAGCAAGAACCGGTTGCGCACGACCCAGGGTAGCAGGGCGAGTACCACGATCGATCCGGCCAGCAGCGCCGGTTTCCAGGGGCGCCGGTCACCTGCCGCCCAAAGGGCGTACGTTCCAACCACCGCGACCACCAATCCAACGCTCGATTCGCGCAGGTAGACGCAGACGGCGGCCGTCGCACCTATTACCACGGCTCGACCAGGCCGAGCGCTACCTGCGGCACCGCCGCTGGAAGGTGTGACGAGGCAGTACAACGCGAGCAGGGCGGCCACAAAGGGCGTCTCGGTGAGCAGCAGCGAGGACGAGGCCACCAGGTACGGATCCACGGCGACCGCCAGCCCTGCCACAACCCCCACGCGCGAACCAAAGAGCTTCCCCGCGAGTTGGGCCGCGGCGACGGCCGCCAGCGCGCCCACAAGCCAGTTCGCCACCTTCGCTGCGATGATCCCGTGTTTCAGCCCGGCAAATAGCGCGAGCGTGGCCGGGTACAACGGCATCCGCGTCGCGCGAAAACCGAACTCGTCCTTGAGCCCCTCCCCGGATCGCAGGTTCTGCGCCATGAGCCAATACTGCTGCTCATCGGGGAACTCCAGTGCCGCGGGGCCGCCGTCGCGGTTCCAGGAGAACGCGCCCCAGCCACCGCGCAGCAGCAGGGCGAACAGGAAGATGAGCGCCACGGCTCGTAACGAGGGAGCGGAGATCGCGGTCCGGCGATGTTCCATGGCTTTGGCAGGCACCTCCGGGGCCGAACGCACATCTGAGGGACGCCGCGGCGTACCGCGGCCCCGGAACGGCGGCGGCGTGGGGGCCGCATCGCGCGTCGCGGCCGCTACTCCGTCAGCCGCGCCGAGACCTCGAGCACGCGCCTGGTGTTCGCAGTCAACTTGGCGCGCTCGTCGATGCGCTGCCCGATGAGCCAGACGATCCCCGCCTGGTCGCACAGCAGCGTCAACTCCTGGCGCGTCGCGGGACCGACCTTAGTGTCGATGAGGAAGTCCGACACCGACTTGGTTCCGGGAGCGCCGAGCGGAACGAAGCGGTCTCCGGCCCGCCGGCCGCGGAGCGTCAGCGGCAGCCGCAGCACGTCGTAGTCCAGGAAGACACGGGTCAAGGTCGCGGCCCGCGGCACCTGGGCGACTTCCTCCGCCGTGAGCGTTCGCACCGTGCAGACCAGTTCGCCGCGTTCGCCGGGCAATCTTGTGATACCGGGCAGATGTACCGGCGTTTCCACGACTTCGGCAGGGGTACCCTCCGCCTCGGGCAGGAAGAAGACGAGCTGGTGGTAGCGTTTTTCCACCGCCAGACCGCCGGGAAGGTGCACCTGCCTGCCGCTCGCGGGGTCGTCAAGCAGCTCGACGGCCGCCACCAGGTGCCCGAAGGAAAGCGTCTGCTCCCCCAGCCCGAAGCGCCCGTAGGCCATGCGCACCAGCTCCGTCTGCACGATGCGACTCTTGCGCGCCAGGGCGTCGGCGTTCAGCACCACGGCACCCGCGTCCTGGGAGATCAGAAGGGTGTCAAACGTGCGACACACGAGATCACGAAGAAAGTCGTCGAGCCAGCGCGCCTGGAGGCCGAGGCGCGTCAGCGCCTCGCCCGCCTGGGCATTGATCTGCTCCTCTATCAGCGGCAGCAGCACATGGCGGATGCGGTTGCGGGTGGGCTCCCGGGCGGAGTTGGAAAGGTCCTCGCGAAAAGTGATGCCGCTGCCGGCCAGGTAATCGCGCAGCGTCTTCCGGGGCAGATGCAGCAGGGGGCGGACCAGCCGCACCGGGCTAGCCGGCCCCAGAGGTCGGCTGCGCCGCATCCCCGCCAGGCCCCGCAAGCCGGTGCCCCGCAAAATGCGGTGCAGAATCGTCTCCGCGTTGTCGTCCGCATGGTGACCGACGGCCACGATGTTGGCGCCCGCTTGCAGGCAGACGCGCTCGAAGAACAAGAACCGCTCGTCCCGCCCCGTTTCTTCTACGCCGGCCGACTTCGACTGGGCCAGGTCGGCGACATTTCTACTTTCCACAGTGCAGCCGACACCGAGGGCATCGGCGGCGGCCTGAACGAACGCCGCGTCCGCGTCGGCGTCCGCTCCGCGCAACCCATGGTGAAGGTGGGCAACGTGCAGGCGCAGGTGCCAACCGGCCACACGGTTAAGGCCCAGGAGGAGATGAAGCAGCGCCATGGAGTCGGCGCCGCCGGAGACGCCGACGACGACGGACTGCGACGGTTCCAGCGCCGCCTCCGAAAGCAGCGTATGCGCCAGGGCGCGGATCATGGGGCTATTGTCGATGTGCGACCGGCAATTGTCGATTGCCCGGCCGTCCGCCGCGTGACCCGCCAGCCGCGGCACAGCGCCCGCGCCCGGGGTGACCGGAGAGACTCCCGCTAATCCACCAGTAGCGATGCGGTTTCGAATACCGTCTCGGAGAGCGTGGGATGCGGGTGAATGGTCCGTGCCAGATCGTAGGCCGTCGCCCCCATCTCAAGCGCCAGGGCACACTCGGAGATCAGCTCGCCCACGTGAGTGCCCACCAGCCCGACGCCCAGGAGCCGTTGCGTGGCCTTGTCGAAGATCATCTTGGTGGTTCCGTCGGTTCGGCCCAGCGACACCGCGCGGCCGGAGGCGGACCAGGGCGTCTTTTTGACCACCACGTCGAGCTTCTTTGCCGCCGCCTCGGATTCCGTCAGACCCACCCACGCGATCTCCGGGTCGGTAAAGACCACGGCGGGAATGGCTCGTGGTTCGAACACCACGTCCTTGCCCGCCAGGTGTTCGGCCAGCACGGTCCCCTCGTGGAGGGCCTTGTGCGCCAACATGGGGTTGCCGATGACGTCGCCGATGGCGTAGATACGCGGAGCGGTGGTGCGGAACTGCG
The DNA here is from genome assembly GCA_016208685.1 of Planctomycetota bacterium. Lineage (GTDB taxonomy): Bacteria > Planctomycetota > Phycisphaerae > UBA1845 > UBA1845 > JACQXM01. The sequence continues at coordinate 67,451 of JACQXM010000040.1, forward strand.
CATCGACCTTGATGAACCCGCGCTCGTCAACCTGCACGCCGGCTTTTTCCAGACTCAGATCGCGCGAGTTGGGCGCGCGGCCGACCGAGACCAGCACTTTTTCGAACCGATTGGTTTCGGGGAGGTTCTTACCCTCGAATTGCAGCTCGATTCCCCCTTTGAGTTCCTTCATACCAACGACTTTAGTTTCCAGGCAGATGCGTTCGAATTGCTCCTCGAGCCTTTTAACCAGCGGTCGGAGGAGGTCGCGATCCACCCCCGGAAGGAGTTGCGGCATCATCTCGACGACCGTGACTTTCGACCCGAAGCCCGCGTAAACCTGTCCTAGTTCCAACCCGATGTATCCGCCGCCCAGGACCAGCAGCGTCTTGGGAACGTCGGCAAGGTCGAGGGCCGTCCGCGAGGTGAGCACGCGCGGAGAATCGATCTGCACGTCGCGCAAGCGAATGGACGCCGAGCCGGTGGCGATGACCGCGCGGCGGAACTTGATCCGCGGCACGGTGCCCCCTTCGATGGCGACGAACTTCCCGTCCTCGAACCGCGCGGTTCCCGTCACGCGCTCGACGGAGAGCTTCTTGCCGACCGCGTCCAGCCCGCCGGCGAGCTTGGCGATCACCTGTTCCTTCCACCGGCGCACGGCGCCAAGGTCGAGTTTGGGCTTGCCGAACTCGATGCCCCGCTCACGCGCTGTCTCAGCGGTGTGCAGCAGCTCGACCATGGAAAGGTAGGTTTTGGAGGGAATGCAGCCCCGATGCAGGCAGACGCCGCCCAGCGCCGGCAGCCGATCGACGATCGTGGTCTGGATGCCATGCGCTGCGGCGCGGAATGCCACGTGGTACCCGCCGGGCCCGCCGCCGATGACCAGCAGGTCTGTTTCCTGAGTGAATTCACCGACGACCATTCGGAGCGGTCCTTTATCTAGCGTGCCGGCGACCGTTCCACCGATCGCCACTCCGTTGCCCGCCCGCCGCGCCCGCGCCCGGCGGCGATGCCATTCCCCGCCGGAACCCGCGCCGGACGCGGCGTCAATCCAGCAGAAGCCTCGCCGGCAGTTCCAGGTAGCTGATGATCTCCCGCGTGAAGCGCGCGGCGTTTGCGCCGTCCATCACGCGGTGATCGAACGAAAGATTGAGCGGCAGCATGAGCGCCTCGGCAAGCTGGCCGTTGCGCAGGACGGGCACGGTGCGCGAGCGGCCCAGTCCCAGGATGGCGACTTCCGGGTAGTTGATGATCGGAGTGCTGAACGTGCCGCCCAGGGCGCCGACGTTGGTGATGGTGAAGGTGCCTCCGCGCAGGTCCTCGATGGCGAACTGGTTGGTGCGAACGCGATCCGCGATGGTTCGCAGGGCCGCTGCGATGCCGCGCATGGTGAGCTGATCCGCGTTCCGAATCACGGGCACGATAAGCCCGCGCTCGGTGTCCACGGCCACGCCGATGTTGATGTACTCCTTGTAGACGATGTGCCCCGATTCCTCCTCGAAGCCGGCGTTGAATACCGGGTGGTGGCGCAGGGCGACACACACGGCCCGGATGAGGAAGGTCATGATGGTCAGCTTGGGGTCGTCGCCGGTTGCTTCGTTCAGGCCGCGGCGCATGCGGTCGAGGTCGGTGATGTCCGCTTCGTCTCCATGAGTCACGTGCACCGCCGTGTACGCCGAACGAGTCATCTGCGCGGCGATGGTTTTGCGAATCTGTGTGATGGGCACCTTGCGCACCGGCCCCCACTTGTCCACGTCGGGAACGCCCGGCGGCAGTGCGGCAGGTTTGCTCGTGGGGCGGGTCACGGGAGCGACGGGAGGCGGGGCCGTCGGGGCGGTGCCTGGCGGCGAGGGCCGGGGGGCAGGCTTCCCGGCGCGTTCCACGTCCTCGCGCGTGACACGACCGCCGGGGCCCGTGCCGGCGATGGCGTCGATATCCACACCCATCTCCCGCGCCAGCTTTCGAACCGCGGGCGCAGCGGCGGCCGTGGACTTGCCACGGGCCGGCGTCGCGGGCTCACTCGGCGTCGTCTCCGCGGCAGGCGCGGCGACGGGTGTCGACGGGGCGGCGGGGCGCGTCGCAGGCGCGGCGGTAGGCGGCGCCGCTCCCGCTGCCTCGTCGAAGGTCACAATGACCTCGCCGACGTTGACAGTCTGCCCCTCCTTCACGTGGATGGTTTTGGCGACGCCGGCGAAGGGCGAGGGGATCTCCACGGCCGCCTTGTCGGTTTCCACCTCCATCAGGTACTGGTCGAGCGCAACGGTGTCTCCGGGCTTGACCATAACCCGGATGATCTGGGCCTCGGCGATCCCCTCGCCGAGGTCGGGCAAGCGAAACTCCCTGGCCATCCGAGACTCCTCCTTCCTGGTGTTGCAGCTTTCCGCCGGCCCGGCGCCTGGCCCGATGCCGAGTTACCGGTGTCGCCGCACACCACTTCTCAGTACGCCAACACCTCGCGTGCGGCGTGCGCAATGCGATCGGCGTTGGGCAGGAACGCCCGCTCCCGGGCGAAATAGGGGAACTGCACGTCAAAGCCGGTCACACGGCGAATCGGCGCTTCCAGGTGGTCCAGCGATTTCTCCACGATCCGCGCCACGACTTCCGCCCCGATGCCGCAGGTCCGCGGGCCCTCGTGAATGACCACGGCTCGGCCCGTCTTGGCGACGGAGGCAACGATGGTGGCCGTGTCCAGCGGCGACACGGTCAGCAGGTCCACCACTTCGACGGACGTCCGCTCGTCGGCCAGCATGTCCGCCGCTTCCAGCGTCGGGCGCATCATCGCTCCGTAGGAAAGCAGCGTAATGGCCGAACCGCTGCGAACCACCTGCGCCTTGCCGATGGGCAGGTACTCAAGCTCGTCGGGCACTTCCTCCTTGAACGAGCGGTACACCTGTTTAGGCTCGAAGAAAATGACCGGATCGGGGTTGTGTAGGATGGCCTCCAGCAGGAGCGCCCGGGCGTTGCGCGGGCCCGAGGGAATCACCATTTGCAGGCCGGGGGTGTGGGCGTAAATGGTCTCGCGGCTCTCGCTGTGGTGCTCCACGGCGCGAATGCCGCCGCCGTACGGCATGCGAATGACCATGGGCAGCCCGAATCGCCCGCGGGTGCGGTTGCGAAAGCGTGAGACGTGCTGCTCGATCTGGTGATACGCCTGGTAGGCGAAGCCGGAAAACTGCATCTCGGCGACCGGTTTGAGCCCGTAAAGTGCCATGCCGACGGCACCGCCGACGATCGCCGCTTCCGCCAGCGGCGTGTCGATGACCCGCTTCTCGCCGTAACGCTTCAACAACTCCGCGGTCACGCGGAATACGCCTTCGTCCTGGCCGATGTCCTGCCCCAGAAGCACGACCGTGTCGTCGGCGCGCAGCGCCTCGTCCAGGGCCTTGTTCAGCGCCGCGACCATGTGCATCTGTGCCATGCCGTGTTCTCGTCCGCCTCCGCGCCGGTGCGGCGGGACCGTCGCCCACCGATTTCGCCAAGCGCCCGCCGCTAGTGGGCCGGTTTGATTCCCTCTCGTTGCAGGCAGGCGCGGAATTCCTCGCGCTGTTCGACCAGCTCCGCGGGCAGCTCTTTGTACATGTATTGGAAACAATCGAGCGGATCAACGTCCCGGGAGGCCTCGAAGCGCTCCACGGCGGCCGCGATCTCCCCCAATACGTCCTTCTCCAGCTCGTCCTTCAATCTCGCGGTGAGGACGCCGCGTCGCACCAGGTACTTCTCAAAGCGCGGGATGGGGTCGCGCTTCTCCCACTTCTCCACCTCGTCGCCGGTGCGATACTTCGTGGGGTCGTCGGCGGTGGTGTGGACACCCAGGCGATAGGTCACGGCCTCGATGAGCGTCGGGCCGCCGCCGGCCTTCGCCTTGTCCACCGCCTCCTTCGTCCCCGCATAGACCGCCAGGGCGTCATTGCCGTCGAGTTGCAGGCCGTCGAATCCGAACGCAACCGCCTTCTGGGCAATGGTCTCGGACGCCGTTTGTCGCTCGCGCGGGATGGAAATCGCCCATTGATTGTTCTGGCACAGGAATACGACCGGCAGGTGGTAGACGCCCGCGAAGTTCATGGCTTCGGCGAAATCGCCCTCGCTGGTGGCACCCTCGCCGAAGTAGCAGAGGACGGCGTGGTTGTCGCCGCGCAGCTTCATCGCCCAGGCGATGCCCATGGCGTGCGGAATCTGGCTGCCGATGGGTACGGAGATAGGCAGATCGCGCGCGCCCGCCGGCGGCTGACACCCTTCTTCGTAGCCTCCCCAAAACTTCAGCACCGTCTCCAGCGGCCAGCCGCGATGGTAGAACGACCCCGGTTCGCGGAAGGCGTGCACGATCCAATCTTCGGGCTCCATCACCAGGGTGGCGGCACAATGAGCGGCCTCCTGCCCGCGGCAAGGGCCGTACGTCCCAATGCGACCCTGGCGCTGCATGTTGATGCAGCGCTCGTCCATCCTGCGGGCAATGACCATAAGTCGGTAGAGGTAGAGTGACCTGTCCGCGTCCAGCTTGGGATCGAGCGCCTCGTCGATCCTGCCCGTTTCGTCGAGAATGGACAGATATTCAACCTTGGGTTTTGTTTTGATCGGTTTCCGCGGCACGTTCGCCTCCTGCTACGCACGCGGCTCCCTGCTCCCGTGCGAGCGGCGGTACCCTAGCGGATGGAGGCGCGGATGACAACTCCGTCGCCGGACCGGTCTGAAACCGGTGCCATGCGCGCGCGCCGGCGCAACAGCCACGAGAGGACGGCGGCGGCGCACACGGCGCCGGCGACGAGCCACAAGCCGAGCGCGATGAGCATGTCGGTCTCGAATCGGTGGAATTTCTCGATGACCAGTAGCGCGATGGGGCTGAACGTCGGCGGGCGCAACAGGGACGACGCCGGCACCTCCGCGATCGCCCAGGCCGCGGCACAAACCGCCACGCCGAGGAGCGCCGGGCAGACGACCGGGAGGTGGACGCGCCATGCGATGACGCCCGGCGTGGCACCGTCGGTTCGTGCCTGGGCAGTCAGCGGATCGCGGTCCGGCGGCAGCAGGAACGTCACCGCGGCCATTCCTAACCAGCCGAAGCGCGCCAGCGCGCTGAGGACCAGAATCGGCCAATCATCGTAGAGAAAGGAGCCGGCCGGCGCCGCGTAGGCACAGATGAGCATCACCGCGACGAGTCCGCCGGGAAGAGCGCCCAGCCCCACGCTCCACCATGCGGCCAGGCGCCGCACACGGTGATTCCAACACAGGCCGGCGGCCGTGGCGGCAACCAGGCAACCGCTCAATGCGGCGACGCCGAGTGAATAGAGAAGGTCGCGCGCGTAGACGGCAAACGCATCGGCGAGCGCCTGCGGCGTGGTGAGCCGCGCCGTGAATGCCCCGATGGGCAGTACGAAGGTGACCAATGCGTAGACCGCGGCGACCACGACCGCGCTTCCGCGCCCACGGTGGAGCGTCGCCGGCTCGCCGCCGGAGGAGTCGTGCGACGCTCGGGTCGCTACCCGCGCGAGCGCGGCCAGCGTAATGAGTGTCGCGACTACGGCCGGAAGCGCCGGCCAGAGTATGTCGATCGGTCGGCTCGAACTGCTCGCCCATCCCAGCAGTTCAGTCGCATAGACGATCACGGCACAAGCATGCGGCACGCCATGGTCGTTGAAAAAAAGCAGAAAAAGCAGCAACGCCGCCAGCGCAAGATGCCGCCGGAGGGCGGGTAGCGCCACCCGCAGCGTTGCCTGGGTCGGCGTCACGGCGAGGACGGCGGCTTCGTATGCCTGACGCCCGGCATGGATCCAACCGGCCGCCAGCGCCATCGCTGGGATTGGCCACGCCCAGAGGCACCACACGCCGATGCAGCGAACTTCGGGTGGGAGCGTCGCGGGGAGGAGGTGTGCCCATCCGAAGGCGTAGATCATGGGCGGGCATACCAGCACGCCCATCATGGTCGCCGCCAGCGGCCAGGAGCCGGTGCAGCGCCCCGACCGTGCCAGCACCGGTACGCAAGGCAGGGCGGTCAGGATGCAGAGAACGGTCGCCGCGGCGGCCGTCCATGTGCTTCTCCACAACAGCAAGCCCTGCCGGGCGGAGAACGTGAATCCCTCGGATGGGGCGGCGCCTTGGGCGATGACCCGGACGAGCAGGGCGGCGGTCGGCAGCGCAATGGCGGCGGCGAACAGTATCGACGCAGCGGTTGCGGGGACTGCCATAAACACGGATCGCTTCACCGCAGGAGAATCTCACGTACGGCCGCTGAAGCGTCCTCCATGGCGTCGGCGATCTTCTCGAACGGAATCGGCGTTTCGCCGGGCCAGCGCATTCCCAGTTGGTTTCGCAGCGACTCGCGCACCGGGATGTTGCGCGACCCGCTTTCTGCGAGCTGCCGCTCGGCCTCGGCGGAAACCAGATAGTCGACGAGCTGCCGCGCCGCTTCGGCGTGCGGAGCACCGCGGACCACACTTACGGCACAGGGAATGAGTAGCGTGCCGCCGCCCCCCATGTCCAGGTAATGCAGGTCCAGTGGGCTTTCGCGCTGCGCCAACCACACATCGTCGGTGTCCGTCGCCGCCAGAGTTGCCCGGTGCTCGCTCACCATGCGCACCGCGGCGCTGTTGCCGTCCACGATCTGCACGCCGCCGTCGCGCAGTTGCGTCAGATAGGCTCGAGTTTCCTCGCCCCCCCAGAGCGCCATCATGGCCGCAACGTGCGCCCGCGTGGTGCCGAAGAGGGGGTTGGCGAGCGCCGTGCGCGATGCGAATTCAGGCCGGGCGAGGTCGCGCCAGGTGGTCGGGAGTTCGGCAGCGGCCGTTACCGTGGGATCGTACGCCAGGACGCGCGCGCGTACCGCCAGAGCCGTCCATCGTCGCTGTGGATCGCGGAACCGTTCGGGTATGTCAGCGGCCGACGGAGGCTCGTAGGGCTCCAGGGCTCCTTCCCGGGCCAGGCGGATGGTGCTGAACAGCTCGCTGGACCAGAACACGTCGGCACGGGCGCCTCCGGCCGCCGATTCGCTGAGAATCCGATTCACCAGCCCCGTGGTCTTGCCGGCCTCGGAATCGCCGATGAGTCGGACGGCAATCCCGCTGCGCTTGCCGAACCGATCCAGAACCGTGCGGGCGAATTCCTCATCGACGCTGGAATAGACGACGACCATGCCGCCGAGTCGGCCGGCGACCCCGGGCGGTGAAGTGTGCTCTTCCGACTTCCGACAGCCCGACCCCGGAAGCAGCAGAACGCAGATGGCCGTAGTCGCAAGCCCGATCCGTGGCGCGGTCGAGCCGCGCGGGAGGCGCGTGAATCGACTCATCGGCTCGAGGGTTGACGGTTCGGGGGTGGCGACGTGGTTGGCGACCGCTTCGCGCATGGCGCTACGATAGTCGGTGCAAGAGCGTCGAGCCAGTGCCCACCCTACGAGGCCGACCGCGTGCCCGGGGCAGCGCGCCGCCGCCCCCACGGGTTGCCCGCGGCCGTTTGGCATCCATGCCGGTGAACGTTCAGGGCACGACCAACTCGAGCGCATGTACCCGCGGGCCGTCGTTCGTTTCGCGCAGCTCGACGCGAACCGTTGCCCCGATGAGGTCACGCCCCTCCGGGAATCGGTATTCCACGAACTGCGTCTCGCCCGGCTGGAGGTTCGAGATCGGGCGGTATTGGCGTTCGCGCCCGGGAACGATGGCCGAGCCACGGAAATGGAGTGTGGTACCGGTGCGGTTGGTCACCGCCTGCCGCAGGAGCAGATACCCCTCCTGCACCACCGCCGTCCCCGCGATCTCAACGTCGCTCAAGCCCAATTCCACGGGCAGGAACGTCTCGAGGTAATAACCGTCGGTTGTCGTTATCTCCGCGCGGACGGTTCGGGCGCCGGCCGCGGCGTTGTGGGGGTATCGAATTTCCAGCGGGACGCTTTGTGACCGCCCCGGCGCGACGTTGAAGTCCACACGGCGCGGAGTCACCGTCCAGGGCGCGGGCGGGTGCAGCATGATCTCGCCGGAGATGGGACGCGGGCTGCGGTTGGGGACCTCGAGTGTGTGGCGCTGCAACTCCGTTCCCGACTCCACGTGCGTCGGAGCGAGGGTAACCGACGACTGGAGCTCCACCAGCCATCGTTCCGCGCCATCAACGAACACCGGCAACGCCGTCAAACGCAGGACCTGGCGCTGGTGCTCATCGCGTTCCAGGCTGTGCGCCTCGCCCCACAGGTCAACCTGTCGCGCGGCGTCGCCAAGCTGCACCGAATGGCGGGCTCCCTCCGGCGGCGCGGCAACATCCCACGCCGCCAGGATGACGCTCTCTCCCTCCTGGAAAACGAAGCACCGCGCCGTTGGCGCAAGATCCAGCCGGAGAGTGGGAACGCTGTCGCCGAGCATATCAGCGATGGTTCGCAACACCGCAAACTCCTCACCGGGCTCGGTAACGGCCGAGTGCACGCCCTGGCGCACCTGCCACGGCTGCGGCGCGTAAACCGGGTGGGCGCCGGCGAACCGCGCCGCGATCAACCGCTGCGCCCAATCCGCCAGGCGCGGCAGGCGCGCATAATGGTCCGCGGGCAGCGGCGGCACGTAGGCGGCGAGTCGGTCGTAGCCTGCCTTCCGCCAGCGGTCGATCTGCTCGAGGCATCGATCGGCGGCGAGGTTCTCTCCCACCAGCAACGAGAGCCCCTCGACGCCGAGCGACTGCTGTGGAGGTTCGAGGTCGGTGGACGCGGTTGCGACCAGTTGCGGCGCCGTGGTAAACCTCCGCATTTCCTCCCGTACGTGCTCAAGAGCCGCCGCCAGATGGGGGTCCGCCACGCCGGCCGGGCTGCCGTCGGCGCCCACCTGCCAGCGCCGGTAGACGCTGGCGTGCGGTGCGACCACGGCCGCGAGATGATCGCGCCATGCGGTCGCGTCGTCCGCCAGAAGCTCCAGGAGCCCGCGGGGGACGGCGCCGTCGGAAGGGGCGAAGGCCGCGGGCGCTTGCGCAAACACTCCGGTCAGCGCGAAGCCGTCCTTGGTGAGCTCCTTCAACCAGCGGTCCGCGGTCCATCGGTCGCTTGCCGCCGCGGTTTCGTCTGCGTCCCCGCTCCAGACGGGCAGCTTGACCGAACGCACGCCCAGGGCCCGGAGCAGATCCCCCTCAGCGTCGCGGTCGCTGCGCGTCTGCGGGTCGATGACCACTCCGAAGGCGCGGGTACCCGATTCACACTTCCGCTGCGCGGGCGCGACCTTGGCGAAGGTCAGCGAGCGCGTCAGCACCACGTCCTGTCCCGCGGACACGTCCATGGTGGCGTGATAGCGCCCGATCGGCAGGTCGCCGACGGGTAACGCGTGGGAAGTCGGCGCGGCTTCACTCGACACGCCGATGGAGTGTGTGCCCACCAGCGCCCCTGACTGGTCGCGCAGGGAAAGCCGGGCGGTCAACCCCGAGTCGTCGTCCGCCAGCAGAACCCGAAGTTCCTGCAAACCGGCGGGCGTCATTACGTTGCCCGGGGAGCTGGTGCTCAGGTGCAGGCGCGGCAGGGCGAAGACCGTGATGTCGTCGAACCAGGCACCGGCGTGGACGTCCACCATGGACAGGTGCCGCACGCCGGGAACGCTGACGCTCCAGGTGGATTCCTGAAGCACCCAGACGACAATGCCCACGGTACGCGCCTCATCCGGTGCGGGTGGCAGGAAAAGTTCGGCGCGTGTCCAGGCATCAGGTTCGCCGGGCCCGCCAAAGTACCGCGAACGCACCAGGCTCGTTGCCAACGGCCGTCCGCCCTTGTCCAGGTAGTGCGCGCTTAACGCGGCTCGCGCGTGCACCAGCCGATCGCATCGAACGAATCCCTCAATACGATATTCCGTGCCGGCGCGGGCGGGCGTATCGGCGCCGCGATACTGATAGGCGACGTTGCGCCCCTGGCTTTCCAGATGCAATGACGGTGGGGCGGAGTGGCCGAGGTGGAAATCGAAGCTGCCTTCCGCGTAGCGCGGGAATCCCGCCGAGCGGAAGGGTTCCCAGTACTTGGGCAGCTCCTCGAGGTTCCCTTCCTTGCGCTCGTCAAAGTCGAATTGATGCACTACACGCGCCGAGCTGGGATGCACAATCGACGTGGGTGACGGCTGGCCGCGCAAGGTCCCGCCGGAGCCAAGGAAGGCGGCCAGAACTACGGCAACGGCGTGCCGCTCTCGCAGCCGCGGCGCCAACCCCGAAACACGGTCGCAGGCACTAGCCACGTCCCAACCCGATTGCGCCACGGATACCCTGAGCCGGGCACGGAGGCGCGGGCGCGCACGCCACCCATAAAGGGTGTATCGGTGGTTATCGGCCTGCGGGTTAGGCGCGACCGGTGGGGCGTGCAAACGAAGCCGGCCGCCCGATGTTCCGGACGGCCGGCGGTGTCATTGTCGGGGATTACCCCCACGAAGCGCCAGGGGCCTGGACGTCGGGAGGCAGCGGCCGACGCCCGAACGCCCCAGCACTACGGGCACGGTACCGGGCAACCGGTCTGCGCATACGTCTGACCCTGGAACGCCAGCACGTCACGCTGGATGTCGGTGAAGTTGATCACGCCCTGCGGCGTGCAGGGATCGATATCCATTGCCGCAAAGGGGATACCCGGGCCGAAGTTCCCCTGGAACGCCAGCAGGAGGTACTGGATGTCCGTGAAGTTCACCACCTGGTTGCAATCCACGTCGCCCCAGGGGCAGGTGCTTATCGATGCTTGGGCCGAAGCGAAGGCCCCGCACTCCGCAACAACCCTGTATGTGCTGCCCGGCACCACCAGCGCACCCTTAATGATCTTGATGCCCCACTGGTTCGGCGTCTGGAACACGGGGTTGTTGTCCAACGTGCCGTTTGCCTGGACGTACTTCGACAGGCAGGGCCAGGTGGGCGAAGTCACATGGAGCGCTACGGGCACGGGCGATCCCGGCGGTTGGGCCGTCACCTTGAAGGCCTTCGGCCCCAGGTTGCCCAGCACCGGCGAAGCGGGAACCGGCGTGCCGGCGCAGAGACCCACATCGCATTCATCATCTTCGGTGCAGATGTCGCCGTCGTCGCAGGGCGTTCCGGTCGGTTCGTAGTTCGACAGGCAGGCGCCGGACCCGTCGCAAGAATCGGGATTGTCGCACTGGTTGGATGTAGGATCGCCGCACGGGAATCCCTCGCGCCGGAAGTTATCCAGGCAGACACCGTTCCCATCGCAGGTGTCCGGCTCGTCGCATTCCGTGTCCGTGGGATCCCCGCAGGGCGTATCCACTGCGACCGGCGGGTGGGCGCAGAGCCCGGCGATGCAGTAGTCGAACGTGCACTGCTCGCCGTCATCGACACAGGCCGTCAGGTCCGGCTTGTGGTTCGTCTCACACACACCGGCGCCGTCGCAGGCGTCCGGGCTGTCGCATTGCGTGTCGCTGGGGTCGCCGCAGGCGCTTCCCTCCAGCCGGGGCGACCACGCCGTGGTGGAAACGTCGGGCAGGCAGATCTCGCAATCATTGGCCGGGTTCAGGTCGTCTTCGGCGTAGCAGACGCCGTCGATCAGACAGCCGGCCACCGTGGAAATGTTCACCTGCACGGATCCCTCGTTGTCCTCGAAACCGGCCACGCGCAGGAAGTACGTCACGCCGTTGACGGCGTTGAAGATGAGCGCCGCGTGGAGGCCCACGCCGCTGTCATCATCGCAGGCGATTTCCATCCCGCCGCAGGAGGTATAGACGCTGAGAACGGAATCGTTCGTCGGCGTGAAGACACTTCCGGAGGTGCTGAGGAAGACCGGTCCGCTACAGGTGGCGGTGTAACTGAACCAGATGTCCTTGTTGGAATCCGGTTGGCAGCTCGCCTCGTCGTCGTCCACCGGGCCCGCGGAGTTGTTCTGGTATCCCGCATTCGTGCCCTCGAAGATGGGCACCGCGGTGGAGCAGTTGTCGTTGCATTCGGGATCGGGCTGACCCGTGCACACCCCCTGAGCGTCGCAGGTGTCGAAGCCCACGCCGGGGCTGCCTGTGCCCGTGCAGGGGTTGCCGTCGTCGCAGAGTGTTCCCTGAGGCAACGTGGTGAACGATCCCGGGTTCGTGGCCGGGTCGCATTCCTGGCAGGTGTCGGTGGGGTTGAGTTCTCCGTCCGCGTAGCAAACCCCTGCGATCAGGCAGTTGCCCGCCAGGAGCGTGTTCTCACATTGATCGGTGCTCTCGTTGCAGGCGTCGCTGGTACAAGTTCTGCCGTCGTCGCAGGGCAACAGTGACCCGCCGCCGCAGGCGCCGCCGGAGCATTGTTCGCCCTGGGTACAGAAAAGCCCGTCGTTACACGTGGTGCCGTTGGGGACGTCGTTAGGAAGGCAGTTCCCCAGGCCGTTACAAGTGTCGGGGTCGGTGCAGTCGCTGTTCGTCGGGTTACCGCACGGGGTTCCCGCCGATGGACGATTGGTCTGGCACGTCCCCGTGCCGTTGCAGGTGTCGGCGAGGTCGCATTCGGTGTTCGTCGGGCTGCCGCAGGCGAAGCCGCTGGGTCGGAAGTTCGACAGGCACACGCCGGAGCCGTTACAGGAGTCCGGCTGATCGCATTCCGAGCTTGCCGGGCTGCCGCAAGCCGTACCCGAGGCGAGCGGGGGATGCGTAACCTGACCGTTCGACGCGTTGCAGTTATCCGCCGTGCACTGGTTGTTGTCGGTGAGCAGGGTCTGCTGTCCGTTGGCCGGGTTGCAGCAATGCGTGGCGGGGTTGTAGTTGAGCGGGTTGGAGCAGGTGTTATTCGGGTTGCAGACGTCGTTAGTGCAGGCATTGTTGTCGTTGCAATCGGTGCTGGTGGCACAGGCGATGACGATGGTCGCCGGCGTGGTGACGATGGGGCTGATCTGCGCCGCGAAGAAATCGACCATGAAGGTTTTGTTCGGGTCATCGATGAAGTCGAGCGTGTACGTCCCTTGGGCGCCCGAGGGGACGACCACGATCAGCGTGCCGGCGTAGTACTCGATGCCGCCGTCGACCTTACCCTGCAAAGCTTGAATGGTGGCGCCGAACTGGTAATCGGGCTCGGCGGTCGCGACGGCGCCCAGCGGTTGCAGATTGGCGAACACAAACGCCGGATTGTCGATGCAGAACTCTCCCGCGGGACAGGTCGGGCTGAGGTCGCACCGCTGTCCATTGGGGTCCGCCTGCTGGCCGACGGTGCAGCGTTTGGTGACGATGAACGCCCCGGCGCTTGCGTTCGGCGAAGTCAGCGGCGAGAGCGCTGCTCCCGAGCCGCTGGTGTAGCCGGATGACGCCAAGGTGGCTTGGTACGCTCCGAGCTGCGGGTTGCCGTCGAGATTCGGGTCCCAGCCCGACACGCGCAACTCCAGCGTTACCTGTTGGTTCGCACCGTTGAGGACGATCTGGTTGTTGGTAATGGTATGCGAGCCGCTGGCGCTCACCGGTTTCCATTCGAACTCGGCGGCTTGTGCGGCAAACGCCAGCCCGCCGACGAGGCAACAAGTGTAGCATGCGCGAATTCCGAAACGCTGGTTCTGACGCCTTGGGGTCATGGTCCTTCCTCCTTGCGGTTCGTGCCTGCGCTTGTGGGGAGGTACGAACGCGCTGTCAACCAACTGCTTCTGCCGCGGCGGGCCGCACCGGCGACTCCCTGACGATTGAACCGGTGCGCGCCTCCGAAGCTCGGCGCGGGGACCGCCGATTCGCGCAACCAGTCAAGCGTAGTGTGCCACGTCCGAATAAAAAAAGCAAGGGTTTCCCGATTTCCCGCTCCGGCGGACGTCGTAACTGGCGTTCCGGTAATAGGTTACGCTCCTCCGGAATCGTGACGCGGCGCGTAGGGAGGATCGAGCGTGATGCAAGGATCCCCTCCGAGTGGCCCATGTGCAACCGCAAGCCGAAAGACTGGAAGCCCGCTCCCTTGCCCATCGACCCGGCGACGGCCGCGAGGCCTATGGCTCCGGGGCGTCGCCGCTGAGGTCCGGGCAGCGTATTATACGCGCTGAAACCCCCGCCGTGGGATGCCGGCAGGGGAGTGGCGCAGAATGCGTAACTCAAGTTTTATCAACGGGTTAGGCGCGCATGTGTCGCGCACCCGACGGGGACGGAGTCTGCGCTGAAAGCGACCGTGCCACAGAGTCTTACGCCCCTCACAACTGCTTCCGCAACGCCGGTCGCCGGCGCCAGTGCCCCGGCCGACGCTGCTCCGGCCTTGTCGCCCGCCGAGTCCTTGTCCGCCGCGGCGATTCGTGGCTCCATCTGGACGGTGGCCGGTTACGGCGCCGGGCAGGCGCTCCGATTCATCAGCAACCTCATTCTCGCGCGTCTGCTCTTCCCCGAGGCATTCGGCCTGATGGCCCTGGTCAACACCATGATGCAAGGGCTGGCGATGTTCTCCGACGTCGGCATCGGTCCGAGCATCATCCAGAACCCGCGCGGCGACGACGAACGATTCCTCAACACGGCCTGGACCATCCAGGTGCTGCGCGGAGCGGCGATATGGATCATTGCCCTGGCCTTGGCACAGTCGATGGCGGGATTCTATCGGGAGCCGGGGTTGCAGCCGCTGGTTGCGATTGCTGCCTTCGGTCCGCTTGCGGCGGGCTTCAACTCGACGGCCGTCTTCACGGCGAGTCGGCGGCTGCGGCTCGGGCGGCTGACACTGGTGGATCTCGGTGCCCAGGCGGTTGGCATGATGGTCACCATCGCGTGGGCCTGGCGCGAGCCGACAGTGTGGGCGCTAGCAGGTGGAGGATTGGCCGGCACCGGCACGAGGATGGCTCTGACGCACGTGGCCTTTCCGGGAAAACGCAACCGTCCAGCGTGGGACCCGAGTGCCGTGCGGGCGTTGTCGCACTTCGGGAAGTGGATATTCCTGAGCACGTTGACCACGTTCCTGGCGGCGCAGCTGGACCGGCTGATCTTCGGGCGAATGATGAGCCTTGAACAGCTGGGCGTCTACAGCATCGCATTGCTTCTGGCGCAGTTTCCCACTCAAATCGTGACCAAGATCGGCATGAGCGTCGTTTTCCCCACCTACAGTCGCGTCATCCAGGACGGACGGCCGCTTGACCGTGCGTACTTCCGCGCGCGAGCGCCCATGCTCGTTCTCGGAGCCGGCGCGATCTTGTGGCTCGTTAGCTGCGGCCCGTCGCTGGTGAGTCTGCTCTACGACCAGCGGTACGCGGGCGCGGGCGTGATGCTGCAGCTTCTGGCGATCGGCGCATGGTTTCAAATGTTGGAATGCACCAACGGGAACGCGCTGCTTGCGCTGGGGGAACCTTCCTGGGTGGCGGCAGGGAACATCGCGAAAGTGGTCAGCGTCGTCGTGCTCGTTCCATCCGGATACGCCGTGGCAGGACTGCACGGTGCCATTGTGGGACTGGTCGTTGCAGACGTTGTGAAATACGTCGTTTCCACTGCGGCGACACGCGCCCATGGGCTCTCGTCGGGAATGCGCGATGCGGTGCTGACCTTGATCCTCCTGGGATTGGGCGCGGCGGGCGCCGCCCTGTGCGCGGCATTGGACTCCGGAAACGCGGACGGTACGGTTGGACTGGTAGTACTTTCACTCTTGATCGCGGGCGCGTTCGGAGGCTTCCTGGTGCGGTCGCGAGAACTGCGACGGCTTCGCGCATGGTGATCACGTTCGTCCTCCCGAACGCCAACCGACTGGGTGGCACGCGCGTCATTGCGATCTATGCTGAGCGGCTGCAACGGCGCGGACACACGGTTCACGTGGTCTCAACGCCGCGCCGTCCTCGCCGACTCCGACATCGCCTCAAGGCCTTGGTGCGTTCGGGAAGCTGGGAAAGGCCGCACGTTCGCGAGCCCTCTTACTTCGATGAACTTCCGGTGGACCACCGCGTGATTGACCGCTGGCGGCCGGTCACGGATGCCGATGTGCCGGACGCCGACGTGGTGGTCGCAACCTGGTGGGAAACCGCGCCGTGGGTTGCGGCGCTTTCTTCCCGAAAGGGAGCCAAAGCCTACTTCGTGCAGGATTACGGAGCGCACGAAGGCCAACCGCTGGATGGGGTGGCGGAGACCTGGCGGCTCCCGCTGCACAAACTGGTGATCTCGAAGTGGCTCCTGGAACTGGTCAGTGCGAAGAGCGGCGATGTGAACCTGGCGTACGTTCCGAACAGCGTCGATACCACACAATTCCACGCCACGCCGCGCGGCAAGCAGCCATGCCCGGCCGTGGGGCTCATGTATTCGACACGACCTCAAAAGCGATGCGAGCTGGCCCTCGAGGCCGTTCAACTCGCGCGGGAGCACGTGCCCCGCTTGCGACTCGTCGCCTTCGGGCACGAAGAGCCCCCACCTGGAGGCATACCTCCGGAAGCCACGGAATTTCACCGGGATGCGCCGGAGGAAGAACTCCGCTCCATCTACGCGAGCTGCGATGCGTGGTTGTTCTCAAGCCGACTGGAGGGGTTCGGGCTCCCGATTCTGGAAGCGATGGCCTGTCGCACGCCGGTGATCGCCACGCCGGCCGGCGCCGCCCCCGAGCTGGTTGCGGGTGGCGGAGGCATTCTCGTCGAGAAGGACGGCGCCGTCCCCATGGCAGCGGCGATACGGAACATCGCTGCCATGTCGGAGGCACAGTGGAGGGCGATGTCGGACGCCGCGTATGCTACCGCCACCTCGTACAGTTGGGATGACGCCACGGATCGCTTCGAGGAAGCGCTTCGGACTGCCGTGACTACAGGGTCTTGAAGGTCCGGAGCTCAACGCGCGCATGGCACCCTCGCGACCGGTGGCGGCTGGGGTTTCGTGGTGGCCTATGCAGGGCCGCGTGCACCGCCGAGCGCCGTTCACACTCGCCTCGAAGTGCTAAGCCAGCGTGGTGAAGCTTGCGGTTTACTGATCTCGTTCTCGTCGGTTGGATTCCACTCAGCGCGGCGCTATTCGCGTTCCTGCGGCCGGTGCGGGCAGGAACTCTGGCGTTTCTCGTCGGGTGGATGCTGCTGCCCTGGGCAGAGGTGACGATCCAGGGTTTTCTCGATATCGACAAGGTGTTTGCCGCGAGCGCTGGTGCGCTGCTTGGAACCCTGCTGTTTTGTACCCGCCAGATCACCAGCTTTCGGCCGAAGCCGGGCGACGGCCTGTTGCTTTTGTTCGCCGCGGCGACCGTGGTGACGTCCCTGGACAACGATCTCGGCCTGCAGGATGGGCTTTCCTCCGCTGCTCGGAACCTACTGTGGTACGGAACTCCCTATTTCTTCGGGCGAATCTTCCTGAGAACGCGCGGCGACCTTCTGGAGGCCGCGAAAATCATCGTGGGAGTCGCTGCCGTTTACGGACTCATGGCGCTCTGGGAATGGCGCATGAGTCCGCAACTTCACCACCGACTGTATGGCTTCCTGCAACACAGTTGGCTCCTCGGCATGCGCTGGGGGTTCTACAGACCCATTCTGTGCTTTCCATCGAATCTCGGTTTGGGGACCTTCTTCGCATGGACGGGCATACTGGCGGTCTGGATGTTGCGCGGGACGTTGTTGCCGGCGATAGCGGGGCTGCCGCCCCTTGCGACCGTGGGAGCGGTACTGGTTGGTCTGCTTACCTCCATGTCCTTCGGGCCGTGGGGGATCTTTCTAGCCGGGTTGGCGCTGCTGTTTGCGTGGGAGCGCGGCCGCCGCAGACTTGTGCCGGCGGTCCCGTTGCTGTTTGCCCTCCTTTGGATGGCGGGCCGATATACCGCTGTGTCCGACGGGGAGTGGTTGACGTCAGCAGTTGCCAAGCTCTCCGGGCCGCGCGCCGCCTCACTCCAATACCGAATCGACGCGGAGACCGAGTTGCTGGACAAGGCGAAACTTCAGCCGGTCTTCGGTTGGGGCGGGTGGGGGCGAAACCGCATCCACGACGAGGAAGGCAAGAGCCTGGTAGCCACGGATGGCTTGTGGGTCATCTACGTCGGGACCTATGGACTGGTCGGCCTGGCAACGTTCTTTGCCTGGTGGTGCTATCCCTTGGGGGTGATTGCGTCCACAGGTCGCGATCTCAGGGGTGACGCACTGACAATGGCGGCGAGCGTCGCGGTGGGCCTGCACGCGGTCAGCTTCTTGTTCAACGCGTTTCTGGATCCAGCCATGACGATGATGGCAGGGGGTGTGGTGACCCAACTGGGCGCCGCCCCACAGATAGTAACGACATGCAGAGCCTGGGGAGCCGTGCCCGAGCTTCGAACGTAACCGGTGCCGCCGGGCAGTGGGTGGCAGTTGTTGGACCCGGCATGCGTGATGAGGGACAGGGGCAGGCGGCGGACGCGGTGATTGCGCGAGGCCGCGTCGGAGCCGTCGGAGGCGCGGACGAACAAGGTGCACATGGTAGTGGACCAAAGCGACACAGCCGTGCCCTGCGCCGCGGGGTCAGCCGACTGTCGAGACCGACCGTCGGGAAGGGGGGCGATGGACAGTCCAGCGAGCGCTGCGCGCCTTCTGGTTGTTCCGGCGGCACTCTCGTTGGCGTTGGCCATTATCGCCTGCGGCGTCGGTGTCGCGCGCCTGCTGAACGGTGGCACAGGGTATAACAGCTTCGTGAGCGGTGGCGTCGCCGGCTGCCACTGCCTGATCGTGCTGGGCGCCGCCGCCGCACTGCGCGCCGTCGGGCGCGCTCACTCGGAGTCGCCGCGCTTGGTCAGGTGGACCATGGCGTCGCTCGTTTTCGTTTCCCTACTGGCATACGCGGAGCTCGCCGTAGGTGTGCTGTACCGCCGAATTCCCGCGCGCGAGACGCCGTACGTGCCCACGCCGGAGGGTTGGCGAATGCGCGCCGGATACCTTGGCACGTATTCCGGAGTGCCGCTGGTGACAAACTCCGACGGATACCGCTCGCAGGAGATCAGCCTGGAGAAGCCCCCAGGCACGAGGCGGGTGGTATGCCTCGGGGATTCGCTGACCTTTGGACACGGCGTCGCGGCCGAGGACGCATATCCGCAGCAGCTCGAGCAGTTGTTGCGACGGAAGTCCGGCGGTTCATCTTTCGAGGTTCTCAACACGGGTGTCGAGGGCTTCTCGACATTCCAGGAAACGGCGGAGCTTCGACGTTGCCTGAAATACGAACCGGACGCGGCGGTGCTGCTTTTCTGCCTGAACGACGTAACGGAGAAGTACCTCGCCCTGCGCAGCTTCGGCGGCACGGGGATTGGATATCACGGAGTCGCGGATGGCACGGCAGGATTCGCGTTCCGCTGGCTTCTTGCGGCTCGACCCTACAGTTCGGTGATTCAGTTGCTAACGCCCACTCGTAGCGAGGCCGACCGCCGACAGGCCTATGCCGTCAGGGCGCTGTGGGAACAGCCGCATGCGCCACACCTGGAGGATGCATGGCGACGGGCCGAAGCGGAGTTGAGCGAGCTGGCTGCGTACTGCCGTGAGCGGAATATCGCCCTGCTGGTGGCGGTTGCGCCCTACAGGTCGCAGTTTTCGCTTGGAGACGTTGCCTTCGTCCCACAGCGCCGGTTACACGCGTATTTGGCGTCCCTTTCGGTTCCGTCGATCGATCTGGTCGGCGCACTGACAGAGTGCGCCAGGATTGCGGAACTGGTGCCGGAGGCGCTCTTCCTGGATGGCGCCCATCTTAATGCGCAGGGAAACCGGTGCGTCGCCGCTGCCATTGAGGCGTTTCTTGAAGAGAGGGGAAGCGAGCTGACACCTCCGTGGATGGCGCATCGCGGCGCTCAACAAGTGCAAGACGATAACAACGAAGTCAAGGGAAACTAGACCGATGAACATTCTCGTAACCGGTGGAGCAGGCTACATCGGCTGCCGGCTGGTGCCGGCGCTTCTGGACGCGGGGCACAAGGTCCGCGTGGTCGACAAGCTGGTCTTCGGGGCCGACGGATTGGCGGCCCTGAAGGACCGCTTCGACCTGGTGGCGGCCGACGTGCGCACCGTGGGCGGAGAGGTCCTCTCCGGCATGGACGCGGTGGTACACCTCGCCGGGCTTTCCAATGACCCCACCGCGGAATTCAACCCCGCGGCCAACAAGGCCATGAACACCGACGCCACCATCCGCCTGGGAAAGCTCGCCAAGGAGCACGGCGTGCGCCGCTTCGTGTTCGCCTCGTCCTGCTCCATCTACTACACCCTCTCGCCGGACAACGAACTGCGGCACGAGGAGTATCCGGTGAATCCCGAGGCTCCGTACTCCTGGTCCAAGCGCCAGGCGGAGCTGGGGCTGCTGGCCCTCGCCGATGCCAGCTTCTGCCCCGTCATGCTGCGCAAGGGAACGGTCTACGGTCAGTCGCCGCGCATGCGCTACGACCTTGTCGTCAATACCTTCACCCGCGACGCCTACGCCAAGCGGCGGCTGACGCTGCATGCCGGCGGGCGGATGTGGCGCCCCATGCTGCACATCGACGACGCGGTGGCGGCGTATCTGATTGCACTCCAGGCCGCGGAGAAGAACGTACACGGACAGATCTTCAACGTGCTGTCGGACAACTACCAGGTGCGACAGCTCGCGCACGAGGTGCGGCGGACGCTGGAGGGGGACAAGGGAATCCGGCTGGACATCGACTTACAGCAGGTAGGCGTCTCACGAAGCTACCGCGTGGACGGCGGCAAAATGCGCGAGGCCCTGGGCTTCGCGCCCCGGCATTCGATCAACAACTCGGTGGACGAGATGTGGGACGCGCTGGAGTCGGGCGTCGATATCGAGAACCCGATCTATTACAACATCCGCTGGCTGGAGCTGCTGTGCGAGATGGAGTCGCGCCTGAAGGCAATGGGCGGCAACGTGTTTTGACATGGAATGATGAATGCGGCCATCGAATTCTGAATTCTCAATTCCGAATACGTGGACTGTGGATAGGGTGCGTCGCTTCGGCGCGCCGTAGAAGGGAGCTTCCGGGTGCTACGATACGCGATCGTGGGTGCTGCCGGTCAGGTGGGGCAGGAGTTCTGCAAGTGCCTGCCGGCCGAGCGGCTGACGGCGCTGACGCGCCAGCAGATCGACATCACGGACCCCCGGTCGGTGTCCGACGCCCTGGCGGGCGTGGAATACGACGTACTCGTGAATCTGGCGGCCTTCCACGACGTCAACGGCTGCGAGGATGACGGCGTAAAGGCGTTCCAGGTGAATGGTCTCGGGGCGTACCACCTGGCGCGGGCGGCGAGCGGCAAGCGACGGAAGGTGGTGTTCTTCAGTTCCGACTACGTGTTCGGGGCGCAGACGGATCGGCGGACGCCCTACCTGGAGCGCGATGCGGTCGGCCCGATCAACGTCTACGGCGCCAGCAAGGTCGCCGGGGAGCACCTGGTGCGCTCCGCGTGCGACGACCACCTCATCGTCCGCGCCAGCAGCCTCTTCGGGGTGGTCACCAGTAAGAAGGGCTGGACGTTCCCGGAGATGATCCTGCGGCGGGCGAAGGCCGGCGAGCCGCTGCGGGTGGTCCATGACCAGTATATGTCACCGACGTACACCCTGGACCTGGTGAAAGCGGTCATCGCTCTGGCGGAGGCGGGGGCGACGGGCACGGTGCACGTGGCCAACGGCGAGGGGTGCACCTGGTATGAGTTCGCAAAGGCGACGCTGGAGCTGGCGGGGGTGGCGCACCCCATCGAGCCGGTGCGATCGGACGCCTTTCCCGCCAAGGCGCGGCGTCCGGTCTACTCGCGCATGGACAGCGAGCGCATCGAGTCGTTCGGAGTGCCGGCCATGCGGCACTGGCGGGATGCCCTGGCGGCGTACCTGGTAGAGAAGGGCGCGGTAACGGGCTGAGTCAATCTGCGTGATTCAGCGCCGCGGGAGAAGCGCCGGGGCCGTAAGGGAGTGAGCAGCACTCGCGCGGCGACGCCGAATGGCACGCGGTCATTCAGCATGCGCCGGGCTTGTCGGCCCGGCGGGGGTGGGGGGCGTCAGGTCCCTGGGATTCCGGCAGTTGAGGAGAGTTCGATGAACATTCACGACGTGCAGCAGCTCTATCTGAAGGTCCACGAGGACGATCGCGGATACCTCTACGAGGTCATCCACGGCAGCGACCCGTTCGTCACGCGCTTCGGGCAGGTGTACATGGTGGGCAACCGCATCGCCATGGTCACCCGGGCGTACCACAAACACGCCGAGCTTCATGACTGGTTCTGCATCGTGCACGGGTCAGCGAAGTTCGTGCTGGTGGACGATCGAGAGGGTAGCCCCACGTACCGCAAGTTCGACATCCTCATCGGCAGCGGCCGTACGCCCAGCCTCGTCGTTGTGCCGCCGGGGGTTTACCACGGCTGGATGAGCCTGGAGCCCGACACCCTGATGTGCAGCACCGCCAGCCACGAGTACAACGCCAAGAACCCTGACGAAGTCCGCGTCTCCCCCAGCCACTTCGACAACCTGCTGGGGCACAGCCCGTGGCAGATCATCGCCAAGTAAACGTCGAAACGTCAAAACGTCGAAACGGCGAAACGCTCGCAACGGCGAGGCGGCGAGCCGTCGAACCGATGTGACGCCGTGCGGCCGCCGGCAGACCGGCTCCGCGCCGAATGGACATGCCCGAGCTCTCGATCGTCATCGTCAACTTCAACAACCTCCGCGTGTTGGAGGCCTGCCTGCCCGCGGTGATGCGTGGGTTGGGCAGCCTCGATGTGGAAGTGATCCTGAGCGACAACGGCAGCCGCGACGGTTCGCTGGATTGGGTGCGTGCCAACTTCCCGCGGGTGCGCATTCTCGAAAACGGCGCCAACCTCGGCTTCGCCGAAGGCAACAACCGCGCGTTCCCGCTGGCGACCGGCCGCTTCATTCTACTGCTCAACCCGGACACGGTGGTGGAGGAGAGCGCCCTGCCCGCCATGGTGGCGTTCCTGCGGGAGCACCCGCGGGCCGGCGCGGTGGGCTGCTATCTGCTGAACCCTGACGGCTCGCGGCAGATCTCGGCCCGGTCCTTTCCCACGCTGCTGACGTACTTCTTTCAGTTCTCCGGGCTGTCGTGGCATCACCCGCGGAGCCGCCTGTTCGGCCGGTTCAACATGACCTACTGGGACGGGGATGACGCCCGCCAGGTGGATTGGGTCAGCGGCGCGGCTCTGATGATCCGCCGGGAAGTGCTGGAGCGGGTGGGCGGCATCGACCCCTACTTCTTCCTCACCTACGACGAGGTCGACTGGTGCCATCGCATGACGAAAGCGGGGTTCGAGGTGTGGTACACACCGGCGGGGCGCATCATGCACCTGGATCGCCAGAGCGAGCCGCAGTCCAACCCCAAACCGGAAGCGCGGATCAAGTATCTGACGGTGGAGCGCAACAGCCGTGTGCGCTACTTCGTGAAGCACCACGGCCGGGTGTATGCGGCACTGGTGGAAGCCCTCCACCTTACCATGTGTGCTGCCCTGTGGCTGAAAGGCGCGCTCCTGGGAACGAAACAGCCGCCCATCGTGATGCTGGAGCGCCGGCTGCTGTGGGTCCTATACTGGCGCACGGCGTGCCGCGTCCCCCGCGCCCTGTGGTACGCCTTCAAGCGCGCGATCCGCGCCGCGGATCGCTGCCCGCCGTTCCGCGTGTTCGTGAATCCCTACCTTGCCGACGAGCACTGACGCACTCCCGCCCATCAGCGTGGTGGTGATCGGCCGAAATGAAGGCGAACGGCTGGTGCGCTGCCTGATGTCCGTGCGCGCCGCGGATTATCCCGCCGAGGCGATCGAATTGATCTATGTGGACACGGCCTCCACCGACGAAAGCTGTGCAAACGCCGAACGCCTCGGCGCCCGAGTCCTGCGCATCGCCCCGTCGCGGCCCAGCGCCGCGATGGCCCGGAACACGGGATGGCGTGCGGCGCGGCATGAGTTGGTTCACTTCTTCGACGGTGACACGGTGGTGAACCCCGCCTGGATTGGTACGGCGGTGCGGGCGATGGGGGACGCACGTGTGGCCGGCGTCTTCGGCCGCCGCGAGGAGATGGCGCCGCGGGCGTCGGTGTACAACTTCTGGATGCACCACGACTGGTACGTTGCGCCCGGCCCGGCCGAGGGATGCGCCGGCGACGTGCTGTTCCGCCGTAGCGTGCTGGAGCGCGCCGGCGGTTTCGACGAGGCGCTGATCGCGGGCGAGGAGTGGGACCTGTGCCACCGCATCCGCACGGGGGAGGGCATGATCGTCCTGCGACTCGACGACCCGATGACCCGGCACGACATCAACATGACGCGATTTCGGCAGTACTGGCGGCGCTCCACGCGTACCGGCCACTGTCACGCGGAGCTGGCCAGCCGCTACCCTGAGGTTCTGCGCTGGCGGCGGACGATGCATCGTGACCTGGGGCATTGCTTAGCGCCGCTGCTGGCAGGGTTGGCGTCGCTGGTGATCTGGTCGCCGATTCCGCTGCTGGCGTGGATGGGAATCATCGGCGCGGCCGTGACGCGGAACGCACTGCGGGTGCGAGGGCGGGTGGGATCGCTGCCGGGAGCGCTGCTTTATTCCGCGCACCATTACCTTGGCAAGCTCCCGATTACTCTGGGGCAGGTGGACTTCTGGCTGCGACGCGGGCTGCGGCGCACGCCGCGAACGCTGATCGAATACCGCTGACGCGCGTCACGGCCAACCAGAGCCGCGACACCAAAGCGTCGGGTGGCCCACCGCTTCAGCGGTGGGGGAGCCGATTGCTTCGCGAATGCGGAATGGGGAAGGAGAGGCACGAAGGTACAGAGGCACGCAGCGACAGGGCGGGTGGCCCATCGCTTCAGCGGTGGGGGAGCCGATTGCATCGCGAATACGGAATGATGAATGCGGAATGCGGAAACCGAGCCGCGACTGTGAGGGAGCGGAGTAAGCCAGCGACGTAGCGAGAGAGGATCAGTACCGCGACAGATATGGAGCGGTCACACCACGTCCAAAAGCCGCTCATCGCACCCGCGGACCGCCGGGTGAGTTTTGAGACGTAGTCAATATGTCTTTGGCCCCTTTCTTATGCGGCTGCGGTTTTCTGCGACAGGTA
>JACQXM010000009.1 GCA_016208685.1 Planctomycetota bacterium
CGCTACGGCGAGCACCATCCTCACGCTCAATGCCGCCAACGTCACCGGCAACTTCAGCACCCAGGTGGACGACATTGCCACCGGCGCCAACATCACGCTGGGCGGCGGCAACGACACCTTCACCATCGGCACCGGCAGCACCGGCACCAGCACCTTCGTCTCGCTGGGCTCGGGCAACGACACCTTCACCGGTGACAGCGATACCGACAGCGCCGACACCGTCAGCGCCGGCGACGGCACAGACACCATCCAGGCGGGCGACGGTAACGACACCATCACCACCGGTGCGGGTTCGGACACCGTCATCTATGACCAGACGGCGGCCAACGATCGCGAGGACGTCACCGACTTCACCGCCGGCACCGGCGGCGACGTCATGAAGTTCGATCAGAGCGATCTGAGCCTCAACGGCGTGACCGAGGGCGTGGGTGCCATTGCCGGTCTGGGTGCGGCGTTCATCAACATCCAGACGGGCGCCGGCAACGCCACGGACGCGGCCGCCGAGGCGGCGTTCAACGCCGTCAGCGCTCACGGCGACGGCGTGGAGTACATCCTGGTGTACTTCAACACCACCGACAGCACCACGCACATCATCTATGACGCGGACGTGGACACGGATGGCGGTGCGGTGCTCCTGGGTCGGCTCACCAACATCACCACCCAGGCGACGCACGATCAGCTCACAGCCGCGAACATTGATTCGCAGCCGTAGGGCCGGGCTTGGGGCTGGCCGTGTGGGCCGCGTCCCTCGGCGGCACCCTCAGGCGGGAAGGCGCTCCGACCGCGGCGTGTCCCCGGCAATCGGCACACAATCCGGACCCACTCTGGAGGGTGACTTTGCCTGTGGAATGGGCGCAAGATGGGCTACCGCCGCCAGCCGGTGCCCTCGACATCGCCACCCGGCGGCGAACGCGGCGCCCGATCAGCGCGCGGGTACCCAAGGCGGCGTGCTACCGCCTCGGACCGATTCGCGCGCCAAGTCATTACGCCACCCACAGTTACACCCGTTTTCTGCCGGCGAATATAGCGCCGGGAATTGGAAAACGAACCCCTTGAGCGTGTGCCGTCTCTGCGTCCAAGACGGTGAACGACGCTGCACCGGAGTGCCCACGGCCGTACGGCGTGCGACGTCCACGCCGCTGGCGCAGGCCGGTTCCCCCGGGTCTGCGGCACAGGATACGCCATGCCGCCGTAAACGATACGCTACGTGCGCGGGACCGACTCGTGCCGTCTCGGACCTCGACGGGCAAGGGGGCGCGTGCTGTCCCGTCGCGGCGGCCAACACGATGTGCCGGTCTGAGCCTATGGGCGACCTTGCCGACCGTAGGCCGCCGACAGCGAGGCATGCTCGCTGGTGTGGTTCTGCCAGTGGCGCCGCTGAGCTCCCGGTTTGGAAGCGCTCCGTTCGACCGGAGTTCGTTCCTGCGTATCTCCCACGCCTTCTGGTCCGAAACGGCTAGCAAAGCCCCTTCGAGAACCTGTTCGCCAGCCGATAGATCTCTGTCGCCGCTTCGCCTAGCGCCTTTATCTCCTCGTCTCTGGTCCTACGCCAGGCAACTTCGAGAATCGGCGCGATGTGGAGGCGACGATCGCGCGCTGCCCGTCGTCGAAAGGTAGCCATCGGCACGCAGCCGGTCGCCTTCATAAGGCGCTTGGCCTGCTCCTCGAAGTACTCCGCGCGTCTGGGGTCGCCGCGGGCGCGCTCGATTTCGGCGCCGTAGAGGAGCTGCTCCAGAAGGCACCGGTACGAGTGCCAGGGCAGAGGGTCGCCGACCCGCGTTTTTGCCAGGTTCTCCCACGAACCGAACTCGCGCTCACACTGAAGTTGTACCTCGCGAGCCCGGTCCAGGTCGTCTCCCCACACGCTGTCATGGATTCGGCAGATGTGCTCGTTGGTTCCGGCGTATCGATAGTCGAGCGACGGCGTCAACACACGCGCCCTGTCGAACCACTCGCTCGCCTGATCGCGATGTTCAAGCGAAAGGCACTCGATGGCCGCATGTTGGGCGTTGCGAACCTGGCGTGCTACCGGCACGCCCACGGGAGTAATGTTCAGGAATTGTCGCGCCAGCGCGCCCAGCGGCAGGGCATCCTCCAGGCATCCCAGCTCGCGAAGCCATGTGCCATGCTCGTCCAGGATCGCCGCCAACGCGCCGGCGAGGTCGGGCAATATGACTTTTCCGGCTTTTAGTACCGGGAGCACAACCTCCTGGTCGATCTGGATTCCGGCCCGGATCCGCCGCGTGGAGAGCGCTGCCAGGATCCCGTTGGCCGCGAACTCCAGACACGACCCCCAGTCGACTTCCAAGATCGAAATCAGCATTCCCAACCACTGGCATTCGAAGGTCTCTCGGAAGAGCCCGTGCTCGTACTGCACCCTGCCGTCGATCCGAAGCCGGTTGAGGCTCAGATGTGCGGGGACAATCTCCCGCCAGGCTGATCGGCATTTCGCACACCGCGCAGAGTCGGAGGCAACCCGAAGCATTCCGTGAACGCCCCCGAATGCCGCCAACAACCGCTGGTTGAGGTCGGCGTCGTTGGTAACGGAGACTGCAGCCACGACGTGCCGGTCGTCCTGCGCCGAACGGGCGATGTCGACGTGCCGACCGCCGGATCGCCGCCGGCGGCTCGAACGGCGAATCGGCGCCCGCGGCGCGTTCGCCTTCAGGAGTTCTGCGATCCTCGCGGCATCCGTGATTTCCTCACCCTTCTTGGTGACGAACTTCACGGCTATGGCCTGCGGGCGGAGATACCGCTCGTTCGTGCATACGGTGGTCACCTGGCCGGCCGTGCGTGCCTGGAACAGCTGCGTGAACGCCTGCGACGGAGTTCCTGGGACCCGGCCAAACGCTCGGCGCGTCCAGTGGGTCTGTTTCTTTCGGCACTCCGTTCTGAGGCTCTTGAACTCGTTCAGCAGCTTGCCTAAGTCAGAATCTATCGCCCCGCGAAGGCATGGATCGCCGCCGGCATCCGCTTCCGCTCGCAGCCTCACCAGTACTTCGCCGAGTGGTTCGGCGTTTGCGTGCCGGCCCCAGGTGGCGCTGTACGCCCCCTTGCGCCGATCACCGTTGCTCCAAACGACCTCGAACCAATCAAGGTACCACCCCTCCACCGCGTCCACGATCCTCACGGGGAGGCTGGTACAGGTCGCGGTCTGCTGCGTTTCCATCGTTCGAACTCCTCCGCACCAGTTGGGGTGAGAATCGTCGCCAGTACACCTGAGACTTTCTCCATCGCAGGCGAGTAACCTCATGGCCGAGGAGGTGCACGTGTATGCCCAGCCGGGAACGCGGCGGCGTGCTTAGGTCGCGAGCCCACTGCCGTCGGGACGCGCCGGCAGGCACAGGACCAGCCCAGGCAGGAGCGGTGGTATGAACCTCGAGGAATCCTGTGCGGAACTCCGACGCAGGTGCGACTCGCTACACGTCGCCCGCGTTTCGAGCAGCCGGACCGCGTTGACGGATAACGAATACTCGGCGGCGCCATTTGGGCCCTCGCCGCTCCGCCCAGCGTACCTAGCCACGCTGGCGACTCTCGTCGACCTCCCGCCGTCGGCCTTGTCAAAGCTCGACTCCACAAAACGGGCGTTCGTCGTGCATTGCTGCTTGCGAGCCGCATCCACAGGCATGACGCCTATCACTATACACCTGAGGTCACCGAAGTCAACGAGATGTTCGGGACTTCTGAAGGTCGGGTCGCGCAGGTCGAAGTTCACGGGATCGGCAGGGGGCTGGTGCAGGCCCCGCCCCCGTCGCTATCGGCTGAGAAAACAGACGTTCGACTGCATGATTGGACCGACGGCGCCGGGGTGGCCGGCTTTCACACCGCAGCCCGCCAAGCCGAACCCCATCCGGGCGATTTCATTAGCACCGGCCTCTATGTACAGCTCTCGATCGGCGGCGCGCTTGCGACCCAGTGCTGTGTTACCTGCGCCGCTTGCTCCGCCGCAACGGCATGTGCGTGCACGTCTACGTCGAGGGCGTCCCGCCGCGAACCGGACGTGCCACCGGGGATCGTCGGCAGCCCTTCGCCCCGGAAGAACAGTTGGTGCGATTGCTACGCGCTGGCTGGAACCAACTGGAAGGAGAACCGGCAGAGCTCCACGACGTGCTGGACCACACCACTGGAGAACCCGCGATTCTGGAGCGCTGCCGCTGTCGCCTGGCAAACAACGACCGCGCGGTCGCGGCGACCCACGCCGCCACGCTCTGGGACGAACTCCCGCCGACCGGAACGGTGCTGGGCTCAGTCAACGCGATGTTGCGCGTGGCGGCGCACACGTCGGCCAGCTCGCTGACCCCGGGTGTCGGGGTACCTTACTTGTGGCGATGACCGTCGCCCCAAACCACCTCGATCCGACCAAGTTGCCGCCTCTCTACCGCTTCCACGATTCTCACGGGGAGGCTGGTACAGGTCATGGGCGGCTGCTTTTTTTTCATCGTTCGACACCCTCAGGGCCAATTGGGGTGAGAATCGTAGTCAGAAGACGAGAAGTTCTCCTCCCGCTTCCCCGTATAAACATCCGGAGTCCGCAGTGCGCGCGTACGCCTGGCCGGGACCGCGGCGGCCGTCATAGAGGGAGGGTCGGCGCACTCCGGCAGCGTCGGAAAGGTCTTCGATCGTGGCGCACGTGGAGTGAAGGGCGGTCGTACGGAACCCAAACGGTTTAGCGTCCCATGATTACGATTCGGAGCATCTGCGATCGGCACGTGCCCATTGACGGCTACCGGGTCCTTGTCGCGCGATCGTGGCCGCGAGGCCTCTCGCGCGGGCGCGTGGATCTCTGGTTACCGGAGCTGACGCCGCCAGTCGAACTCTGGTGGGCGTACCAAGGTGGCCGGATCTCGCGGCGTGAATTCGGAGCTCGCTACCGTGCCTTCGCAGAAACGCAGCCGGAACTGCTCGGGGCGCTGAAGCGACTGGAGTACCGGCATGTCCAGATGACCTGGCTGTGCCGGACACGCACGCCGCGACGTGGCGCGTGCCATCTTGTGGTATTGCGAGAGATTCTGAATTCGATGCCAGCGCCGTCGGCTGTGGAGCCGTCGGACCGCATCGGCGATGACGATGCCCCGACAGCGGCGTGAAGCCGCGGCCGGGCGTCGTTCAAAAATGGAAAGGGGCTCCAATGACGCTGGGCTTGGTAGGACTTGTGTTCGTCGCCATCGCTCTCACGATCGTGGGGTTTCTCTGCGTGAAACACCGGATCAGCTCCGCGGGCGAACAGATTGCCGCGGACGTGCAACGGGAGGTGGCGCGCATGCGCGACGAGTGCGCGGCCAGCGAACTCCGATTAGTAGACGCGCTCACCGCGGATCCTGACGTAAACGAGGACGCGCTGATTCGCCGCTATCAGGACGAACAGGTTGCGGTCATGCGTTCGTCGGATCGCGAGCGGCCCTGGAACTGGAATGAACGCGATTTGGAGCAGTGGGCCGAGCAAGACGTGCGGGACCGCCAAGCCACGGTGGTACGCAATACGGTTTTCGGGGCGACACTCTCCGTCGTCGCCCTTTGGTGCGCGGTAGTACTGGTCGTACTATTCGCTCTCCGGGACCAGGCGAGGATGGCCCCGGCGTGGGTCTCCGCCACCGCGCTACCGTCCTCCTCACCCGACTCGCACGACGCCCCCGAGAACCTCGGTGAACCAGGCGAACCCACTCCGACGACGGCGTCGTCGACTGCGGGGGCGATCGCCGCCGTCGGGGGCACATCCCCGGGCACTGCGGAGCACGTCAGCCCCAACCGAACGGCGGATGCCGCATCCGGAGCGGGGAATGTCAATCGCGTGGCACCTCAGGAGTTGAACCATGAAGAGCACTGACACCTTCAAGCCGCAACAGGCGGTCCTGATCCCGACGATCGATGCTCAGCCGTGTACACACGGCGATCTCACCTGCGCGGTGACGCGCCTGGATCGAACGGGGGCACTGCACATAGCTCTCGCGCACGCCGCCGATATCCTCGAGAGCACGAACGTCCCCGGCAGCGCCTCTGTTTCCTTGGACGACTTCGATATCCCGCGGCTACTGTCTGATCTCGCCAACGGCACAACCGCCGCGCTACGCGAGCATTCGGGCATCGACGCGTCCACCGCGTCGCCAAGTCTCTTTCAGGACATGACGCGACTTCCTAGTTTGGCGGCCGCGGTTGAGCGGGCCTGCGAGAATGTGCTGGCAGAGCGCCTCGCCCGGCTGCGCACACAATTGGTGGAGCGCGTCACCGCCGGATCGGGCGCGCTACGTGCGGCTTCGGATTCGATTCGTATGACGCTGCAGTCAACCCGACCGTCGACGGTCGGCGTCGCACGCCGCGCCGAGTTTCAACGGCGGCGTGCGCAGCAGGAGCGTCTGGCCGGTCGGCGAGCGGATCTCAAGCTTGGCACACTTCAGCGGCTCGGTACTCGTCTCCTGGAAGAGTGCCGGCGACGTTTCCCAGCGGCGATTGAGGAACACGCCGTTGAGTGGCTGCAGCAACGATGGTCCCGCTTCGCTGGCGAAGTCAACGAGGCGATCGGGGCAGCCCAGGAGCAGGACCTCGAGTGCAAGCGTGCGGTCGACGAGATCTACGCCGGCCTCCACCGGTTCCTGGAGACCGAACTGCAGCGGAACCGTCTACAGGAGGGAAAACTCGCCGCTGTCCTCCGCGATGCGCCGCAGGCGCAGCTCGAGGCGGCATTGGATCGCAAGCTGAGGACGACCGAGCGCGCCGACCGCTGCGTGCGCTTGCGTGACATGCTCATCGAGCAGGTCCAGAAGGAGGCCGGCATTCCATTCGAGGGCGGTCGCCAGGTGCCGTTGCGACCGCAACTGCGCCTGGTGCCAGCAGCACACTGGGCGCGAGCGCTAGTGGGTTGCTTGGAGTCGCTGCTGGCGTTCGAGTCGAGCATTTACGAGCGAATCGAATGCTACGCCGGCGGTGCGGCGCAGTTGGTCGCCGACCTCTTGCGTCTCAGTGAGCTGCCGGACCGCTTCGGAGGCCGGGCCATTCCCCGGTTCGGTATCGCCCCCATGCGCCTCACAATCGTGCGCTTACCTGATCCCGTCGGACCGCGCGATCAGGCGACCCACGACCTTCTGAAACGACTTTTTCGGGAACGGGATGCGGGAGTGCAGATCCTCTCGGCGGGAACGCAGTCCGCCGTGACGGTCATCCGCACCACTGCGGGCTGGCCTTTGGGCTTGGACGTCGGTTCCCGAGCGACGGCAGTCGCCTACCGTGCCGCTGCTTCCGGCCGGCACCGCGCGCATCTCGTGGGCGTCGTGCCCGACAGTTTCGGCGGCGCGGCCAGTCCCTCGGTAGTGCGCTTCCTTGAAAGCGCGATGAATCCACGACCCACCTTCCAACCCCAGACCATAGGAGATTGCAGCGATGACCGAATCCAGAAAGACCCCGAATGACAGGCTCGGGTTCCTCCTGATCGCCGCCGGTGGGTTCGCCCGCGCGGCACAACAGGTGCGCGAGCTAGCCGACACGGCCGGCCTGCCCCACATACTCCACGTATGTCACATAGACACCGATGCCACAACCAGATTCCACTGTGATTCTTTCATTGACCTCTCGATTTCCCGGGATCGACTCGGTGCCCTTTTCGGGGATCCGCGTCGCTGCGGCCCCGCCTGCGAGGCCGTCGTCAAGCACTGTCCCCAGCTCCTCGACCGCGAGGCAGTCGGTGCAGGTGCCCGCACTACGCCGGCGATCACCCAGGCACTGCTCGAGCTCGGGCATGAGCGTGTGGTGCGACAGCTGCGAGATCCGATCGTTGCACTGCGCGGTCAAGGGGTCGATACCATCCAGATCATCGTGGGCAGTTCCATGGGGGGAGGGACGGGGTCGGCGCTGCTGCGACTGCTGCCTCACTACTTTCTGCAGCCGGACCTGCGGCAGCAACTCCTTTGCGGCGAGCCGGACGACCTGCTGGCCCATCCGATTGCGTTCGTGGTCGACTGCTATGTTCATGCGCGCACCCAGGGCGATGAGTGGGCCACGGACTGCATTCTGGCCAACAGCTACGCCGCGCAGCTCGAACTGGGGATGATGGAAGTCCGTGGAGAAGGCTACGAATATGTGTGGCACTGGCCCTCCGCCACCCGCGGCCTGGCGTGTCAGAACATCGACGAGCTTCTGGAGAGTGCCGGCCAGGCGCTCTACCACTGGGTATGTGTCTATGAGACCTGGCGGGCACGCGCCGTGGACGTGTTCTTTTCGCGCAAGGACATCATGCGCTACCAGGGCGCTGATGCTCCGCGGCGTCTGAAGGATGTCATCGAGCTGCCGGCTTGGGTGGAGGGGTAGAACATGAACCAACTTGGGTACAGTCCTCAATCCGTCATTGCCCTGGCACTGTGGCCGGTACTGAGCCTCACCTCAGTTGCGGCCGGTGTGGAGCCCGCGACCAACACGACGGCGGGTACGGAACGCGTGGACTTGCTTCGCATTCTCATCGTGGACCGCAGCAGTTCCATGAAACAGATCGACTCGGTGGGGTTGTCGCGACTGGAGATCGCGAGGCGCGAACTGACACAAAGCCTCGTCGCCTTTCCCCCCACTCCTGCCGCGCCGGTCGTGCTCGTCCCCTTTGCCGAGCGCGTGCAGGATGTGGTCTCCTACACCTCCATGGCCGCCGCGGTGGCGGCGCTCTCGGCGCTGCGGCCCGCGGGGCAGACGGACATCGCCGGGGCGATTGACCGGACAGTCGAGGAAGCACAGCGCTTCCCCCCCGCGTCACATCTACTGATCTACCTGTACAGCGACGGTGAGCAAACGATTGGCGGGGCAGACCGCGTTCAGGCCGCCGAAGCGCGGTTAGATGAGCTGTTCGGAGCGCGGGCGGAACGCGGCCTTTCGCAGAGCGTGATTGTCAAGCGTTGGGGGGGCGTCAATGCCAGTCTGGTGGCACACCTGTCACGTAACCCCCACGTCCAAGTCCACGACGTTGGGCAGCTCGTGTGCCGGTCTGCAACCATCGTGCCGGCCGTGGAGCTTGTCGCGGCGCGATGGTCGGCGGAACGTCAAGGCGTCGCCCAACTGGACCTGGCGTTGACCCTCACTGTCCCTACCAGCCCCACGCTCCCGGCAGCAACGCTGCCTGTGAATTGTCCATTGCCCGACTCCCGGTGGATCGCCGGCGGTGACGTGTCGATTGCCCCATCGGCAGGCCGGAATGTGTCGACGCTCGAGACCGTGGTCGACGAGGCGGAGCTCTGCCGGAAGGGGTACGTGTCGATCCCCCTCCAGATCAAACCTAGCCACTTGCTTCGAGCGGCTGAAGGTGTGGCCCTCTTGTTCGTGGTACCGCACGAACTGGCCGTCGATGTGGCCGCCGGTCAACTCCCTATTGCGCTGGCAACAACCGCGGACCTGGTCCCTCGCGCCGACGCTCAGTGGGTTGACGTCGACCGGCGCCTCGCAGCGTTTCCTGTGACACTGCGATTACAAGGGAGGGATCCACTGCCGGCAGGCATCGCGCCGGAGCTGTCGTGGTCCGTGGAAGGCGCAGGACAGACGCGATTGTCGCCCACGACCCTGCTGCAACAGGCGTCGAGCTGCGAGTTCCCATTGACGCTGCAACATGCGATACCGATGGAGACGATCCGCTCTATCGCCAACCCTGCCGCTGCTAGCTTCGGAATCCCAACGGGTCCGGCCGCGTCACTGGTTCCCGTCCAGCTCCAGGTGAGGGCGGAGCTGCAGGGTCGTCCGCCGTGCTTCGAGGTCTCGCCCCGAGTGCTGGAACTCCGCGTGTCCGCGCCGCCGCCGCAGCCTCTGCGCACCCGGCTCACCCCGCGGTGGATCGCGGCCTCACCGATGGTTTGGGAGGACCCGCGCCAGCGGCTCGCCGCCGTCGAGATCACCTTGGAGCTTGCGGTCGCCGGCCATCTGCCGTCGGGAACGACGCTGAATCTGATCCCCTCGGCCGGCGTACGACTGGTGTCGGGCACGCCGGTCACCGTCCGCTCAGGCACGCAGCGGTTTACGTTGCAGTTGCTCGGAGAAGTACCACGCCAAGTGGCCGCTGTTCAATGGAGCCTGCAGATCGAGCCACTGCCTGCCAGCGCTGTGGTGATGGAACGGCCGGCGGCTCTCGATCTGAACATTCCCAGACCGACACCGGCCGCGCTATCGCTGACCGTTGCCTCACCCGTCGCACCCCGATCAGACATGTCCAAGTTGAACGACACGCACGCCCTGACCCTCCAGGCGCAGGTTGGACTGCTGAGTTCCTCGCTGAGCGCAGCGGCGCAGCGGCGGCTGCGGGTTCGTAGCCGCACGGCGTGGCCCGTGGAAGCCATGGGGACGGGCGACGTCGTGCACCTCGGCGAATCCCTGTACTTCAGGTTGTCGGTCGACCGGCGGAACGGCACGTTTTTCGCGTGGAGGGACGTTGCCGTTCCTTGCACGGTGCGCGCCGAACCGATCGGGGTTGACCACGACATCGTCAGCCCGGCGGAGCAGACCTTCCTGCTGATCATCGAGGCGCCGTGGAAGCGCGCGCTACTGCTCGCTGCTGGCGTGGCCGCGGTGGCGATCGTGTTGCGGGTTCTGGCGGGACTTTGGAACTTGGGCGAAGCGAACCACCAGATGCCCAGCGGCGTGGATGGTCCGGGGGCAAACGCCAGCGAATGGACCGACAGCGCCGCGATGAACGGAAGGGACCCGACCCATGCGAGAACTTAACGACCCAGCTGACCCCGCGGCGGAACTACTGGCGCAGGCGTTGGAACCGCGGCGAACGATTGAGGAGCGCGTCCTGCTTGCGGACCGGCATGGTCTGCGGCTCATCGAGGGAAGCAGCGACGCTACGAAAATCGAGCCCCACGGTGGAATCCAAACCCAAGTCGTGAAGTTGCTCACCCTCGATGACGAGGGGGCGGTGCTCAGCCGCGAGAACCTCGCTGGCTGTGCCGCCGACGGGCGGGTCCTCGCGCGGGAGAGCCTCGCGCGCTGTGCGGGATGCGGTACGGTAGTCGGTCAGACCGACTCGCGGGAGCTGCCCACTGGTCGATCCCAGGCGCCGGTGCGTTACTGCTTGCGCTGCGCCAAGCGCGTAGGGCGCCGAGCGCGCCGCCGCGCGCTCCTCCGGGCGGTTCTCCACCCGTTCGTCAGCTTCGCATCCGAGGAGGCATGAACCGCATGCGCAGCCAAGCGTCAATCCAGAAAGTCGTAGATTCGATCGAACGCGCCGTCCAGGCGGGGGTCATCGACGATCCCCGCCTGCAATCTGACTTGGCCTGGCTGGCGGCCCGCCCTGATGATCAGCGGCTGCAGGCTTCCATAGACTACCGACTGGCCAAGGCGAAGTGGGAAGCGGACTTGACCCGCGGCCGGCTATGCCGAGCGCCGCGACGAACCCAGGGAGACCTCATCTGGGGGTGGGGAAAAGGCGTCGCCTTTCGAACCCCCGTGAACCTGTTGTGCCGTCACATCCTGATCACCGGCCAGAGTGGCTCAGGAAAAACGAACCTCATCTACTGGTTGCTTGTCCAGTTGGTCCGGCTGGTCCCGGACCTCGGCGTGTGGGTGTTCGAAACCCGCCGGCGGGAGTTTCGACGCTTGGGCCCGCTGCTGCAGCCTGCCGGCGTCGACGTCCAGGTTATCCGTCCCGAGTTCTATCGCGCCGGCGTTCTGGCCCCGCCGGTGGGCGTTGACCCCCGGGTGTGGGCACCGGTGTCCGCGGACTCCAACACCCACGCGCTCGGTCTTCCACCCACGGCGCGGTTCGCTCTTCGGCGCGGCATCGGCGATCTCTACCAGCGCATGAACGTGTTTGGCGGAGGCCGCGCTCCCACGCTCCGCGAATTGGAGGAGTACATTCGATCACGCGGTCCTGACTACTGCCATCCAGCGTCGCGACTTGCGATTCTTGAAAAGCTGGGCAGCTTGTTAGCGACCTCAGGCGCCTGTTTCGAGAGCGCTGAACCGTGTCCCGTGGACCGCCTGGCGCGAATGGTTCTCGTTTTCGAGCTCGATTCCCTGCCGTTTGCAGCGCAAAACCTCATCATCCTCCACCTGCTGCTCGCCCGCTTCCACGGACAGGTCGCGCGCAACCAGATCAACAGCTCGTTAAGTACCCTGGTGGTGTTTGACGAAGCCTCGCGTTTCTTTTCCCAGAGGTTTGAAGCGAGCTTCCACGAAGGTCTTCCGCCATTGTCGGAAGCCGTGACCCAGATCCGCACCTCGGGGACGGGCATCGTGGCCGGCTGCCAATCGACGTCCGATCTCAGCCGGACCTTGGTTTCCGGTAGCGCCGTGAAGTTGCTCGGCGTCTGCGGCGACTTCGAGGATTACCAGGCCATGGGCCGGCACATGGGGATGGACGCGCCCGAGCGCACCTACGCGCAGAGAATGCTGCGCACCGGCTTCATGGTCATCCAGGTCACCGATGGCCCGGATCGCGAGCCCTGCCTGATCGGCACCCACTGCGTGCCCCTGCCGCCCGCGGTTACGGATGACGAAGTGGAACGCAGCGCCGTCGATTGGGATCGGCGGTCCGCCGAGGAAGCGGCGGTGGAATCAAGACCCCAGCGCGTCACCGCGAGCAAGATCGCAATTGCTGCCCCGCGGCTCGATGCTGAATCGCGTCGATTCCTAACCGCGGTTTATGAGCATCCCCAGGAACCGTCCACCGCCTATGCCCGCCTGGCGGGGCTCAGCCCCAGCAAGGCGATCCGGATTCGACGAAGCCTGGTGGCTGCCGGCCTGCTTCGCGAGCAGCGGATCGACAGCGGACGGCGCGGCGGACAACAGATTCTACTGGAAATCCAACCCGCAGGACTGACAGTACTTGAACGAGGACCTGGAGACGAAACGTGAGAGGACGTTTGGCGCACAACGTTTGCGCCCGTAGGGCGCAGGAGCAACTGGAGACCACCGGGTGGGCGGTTGCCGTCGAGAAGCGCTTCGCGGCCGGCGTGGGATTCACTGATGTGGACCTTTGGGCGACGCGCGGTGTCCACGCGCTGATCGTGCAGGTGGAAACCAGCGTGCGGCATGCCCTCGAGAACCTCACGAGGGCCGCAGACATCCCCTGCGCCGGATACCTCATGCTGGGGACGACGGGCGGCTGCCGCGCCGTGCTGCGGCGTGCGCTACGACGGAACCGACCGACGGTTGCCTTTCCCGTCGCCGTGGTCTCGCTGAGCACCCTGCTGGAAACGGCGACTGGCCTGTGCAGCGCGAAGGGCACAGTGGGAGGACGCGCATGCGCATTCGTTGGCGAAGAGTAGCCGCCGCGATTGGCGTGCTCCTGTGCCTCTACCTCCTCTGGGCGTGGTACCAGGATGCTGGTTCCGTGATGGTGACCCTGTTGCCCCGCCGCTGGCAGGACAGCCACGATCCGGAAGACGTGTCCATCCTGTTGATCGTCTTTCTGCTGGTGCTGTTTGCCTCAGTCTGGAAGTCGGGAGATCGCCCATGACCAAGTCGTACCTTGGCAAAATCGGTCGCAGTGTTTACTCGCGAGGCGCGGCTCGCAACCCAAAACCGTCAGCGGGCGCCGCGGACTCTGCTCTGGCCCCGACGAACCGTCTGGGGCTTGGACCTCCGACGGGTCAATGAGATGTACCTTCCGCCGCCCGCCAAACGATGGATTCGGTACACGGCCGTAGTTCTCGGGGTCCTGGGGCTCGCCCTTGGGCTGTACCGGTGGTCGAAACCGGCGCTGCTTGTCGTCTTGGCGGTCGCGTACGCTTGCGCCGTCCGATGGTACGACGGCGAGGAGGATGATTGAGGTGCGACCCTCGGAGCTGGAGGAGCTCAAATCCCTGGCCGAGAGCGTGGACCGTCTTCTGGACGCGTGCCCGCGAATCGCTCGCACGGTCATCGCCGCTGGTCGCCGGCCACACAGCCGCTGGTGGCAACGGGCGTCCGATTGGGAGCGGCTGGCAGAGCAACTGCTGCAGGTCCTGCGGAAGAGCGCACAGGCCGCTCGGCGGGCGAAACGTGGCGACGTGTCCCTGGCCATCGTGGAGATCGAACGCCGGTGCTCCCAGGCGTACGCCGTCTGCCGACGTTGTCACCGGTTCAACTACCAGCGCTTTCGCCAAGGCCTGCCGTTCCTTTGTCGGCTGGAGTCACCGCCGTCGGCATCGCCCCACTGGTGGTTGGATGAGCAAGGACGCGTTCACCATGACTCGTAACCTGCGACCGGATCTTACCGCCCTGGGTGACCTCGTGGACTCCGCGGTCACCGAGAACGCGCGCGTGGCGGTCGTGGGCGCCGGTGCCCTGGGTAGCAACGTCGTCGTCGAGCTGGTCAGCGCCGGCGTTGCCTGCGGCAGCGCGGGCAAGCTGGTAGTGATTGACCCGGAACCCGTCAGCGATCGCAATGTCGGCCGTACGGCCTTCACCGTCGACGACATCGGCGACGACAAGGTCGCGGCGCTAGGACGGCACGTCCATCAGATTAACTCGGCCGTTCGTTTCCACGGTGTCTGCGCCCGCATGGACGCCGGTGACCGCGCCGCGATGGCTCAACTCGCCGACAAGGTCGACCTGCTCGCGTTGCTGTGCGACGACTTCGACCTGCAGGCCGCATTCAATGAGGTCGCGTACCAGAGAACCGTGATTCTGGGCGGCGGGGTCGCCCGCGGCGCGGACTCGGCGGCGCTGTTTTTTTCGGCGCCGCGACAGACGGCGTGCGGCAACTGCGTCTTTCGCCCGCTGGCAAGGCGAACCGCGGAGCGCGCCAACGCGTTAGGTTGCGACGTTCGCTTCGTGGCAGCGCTGGCAGCATGCGTGGCCCTGGGCCTGCTTCATGCCGGGACCCCTGCCGAGCGCTTCTACCGTCACCTCATCGACCCACGTCGCAACCTCCTGCTGGTGGGATTGCGCCGGGAGGGGATCTTCGCGGAAATGGAGTACGCACGGTGCGTGGTACCCGTCGCCAGCCGAGTGTCCGGCGTAGCCGGCCCGGTGTGCAGCGTATGCCGTATGGGGTTTGTGTAGGGGTGTCCTCTTACCAAGGAGAGACTGTCGTGACAAGCAACCCGGTGATCGTGGAGGCGCCGCCAGTGGTGCCCGGAAGCTTGCAACCGTCCGACGCGAGGCTCGAGCCTCGGCTGAGACGGATGGTATCGCTGCCCGTTCCGCAGGAGGTGACGGCCACGCCGCCGGTTGCCGCCGGCGAGCCCCGTTCCTTGGCGGATTGGGTGCGTGACCTCGAAACCGAAGCACCACCGGCCAAGAAGTCGTCCGTGCAGCGGAAAACGGCTCGCACCGCGGATCTGCCGCGCGAGATGTTCGATTAGACGACGCGGGCGCGGCGGGCCGTCGAGCTTCGGTGTGCCCTGTCACCTGAGCGTGGACGGATCGGCGCAGCCGCGACGCGTCACACCGGTCACGGTCTCGCCGAAAGGGGTAAGCGGGCCAGCCGTTCCCCGATGGGATCCGATCGAGCGGGAGTAACTCTGCGGACGGTGGGCGGTTCAGGAGCGCAGCAATGCGGAATCGCAAATCGAACCATCCTGAGGCCTATCGCGACGGACGCCCGCGCAACCGCGCCGAGGCGGCGCGGAGGGTGCGGGCCATCCACACACGGTCCCCGCGCCGCACACCCTTGCGCGATCCCGGCGCGGCCCCTATCATCCAAGTCGCAAACCCGGAGTCGCCGCTCCGGACTCAAGACCGTGCGGCGCCGGCGGAGACGGAAGCCCGGAGAGTGGCCCAGACCCTAGCGCTTTGGCAGAAGTTCTCGCCGGAGAAGCTTACGTCGGCGGACGCCCGGACGATCCTGGCCAACGCGATGCGGCTGATGGCGGCGCTCCTGGAGGACGAGCATGAACCTGATCAGCATCTGCCGTGTGAGCTCGCGCGAGCAGCGCGAGGGATACAGCCTGGAAGCCCAGGAACGGGCGAACCGCCAGTGGGCAGAGCAGCGCGGGCATCGGATCCTTCGCACCATCCACTACCAGGAGACGGCGAGCAAGCGTAAGAAACGCCAGCAGTGGGCCGCGATCCTCCGCACGATTCGTGACGATTCGGGGGTGGATGGCGCGGTGTTTCATAAGATCGACCGCGCCTCGCGGAACATGCCGGACTGGTATCAGATCGAGCAGATTCAGGAAGAGCACGGCAAGGGGTTCTTCTTCGCGACCCAGAACTTCGCGACGGACGCCACGGGACGACTCAACGCCCGCGTTATGGCCTCCTTCTCCGCGTTCTATACCGAGAATCTCGCCGACGAAGTGCGGAAGGGCTTCGCCGAAGCGATTCGCCAAGGGGACTTCCCCCACCGGCCGCCCTACGGCTATCGGCATGAACGCCTCAGCGATAAAGCCACGCACATCGTGATCGATGCGCCGAAAGCCGCGAAGGTGCGAGTCATCTTCGGGCTGTACGCATCACGCCAATTCTCCCTTACCACCCTCCGCGAGGCACTCTTCGACCGTGGGGTCTATTTCACCGACAAGTCGCCACGCTTCACGCGCTCCTACCTCGAGCGGATGCTCAAGAACCGGTTCTACGTCGGCGAGATCCCTTGGCGCGGTACCGCTTACCCTGGCCATCATCCTCCGATCATCTCGCAAGAGGTGTTCGACCAGGTGCAGGCGGCCTTCGCCGCTCACAATCGGTCCACCTATCGGCACCGAGATATTTACTTCAGTGGTGGGCTGATCACTTGCGGTCACTGCGCTCACGCCGTGACCGTTGAGTGCGTCAAGGGGAAGCACCTCTACGCCCGCTGCAGCAGGATCGGTGACCGCGGGCATCCCAGGAGACGAGTAACCGGCAAGGCGATAGAGGACCAACTCCTCGGCATCGTCCGCGCCGTCGAGATGCCCGCCGAGGTCTGTGCGTGGTTCCAGGACCTGGCGCGGGACCATAAAGCTGCCCAAACTCAAGGCCGATCCGAACGCCGACGGGAACTGGAGCTGCAGTCCGCCAAACTCCGCAAACGGATCGATGACGCCTACGTCGATAAGTTGGACGGGGTGATCACCGAGGAGCGCTTTGAGGAGCTCCAGCGTCGTTGGCGATTGGAATTGGACCGGGTTGAGCGATTGCTCGTTCGCTTCGACGCGGACCGGGAACTACCGCTGGCCCGGGTCGCAGAAGTGTTTGAACTCGCGCAAAACCTTGCCGCGACGTATGTTACGAAGAAACCGGCGCAGAGACGTCGGATCCTCGATGCGCTGTGTTTGAACATTCGCCTCGACGACGTAAGTCTTGTTCCCACCTACAATAAGCCCTTCGAACTGATCGCCGAAGGGCGACGAAATGGGTTTGATTCGGGGCGACAGGATTTGAACCTGCGACCTCAGCGTCCCGAACGCTGCGCTCTAGCCAGACTGAGCCACGCCCCGTGGTGCGTCAGCGTAGGGTAGGGCGTGCCGCCGTGGTTGTCAAACTTGCCGCGGCGGGGATGACCGGCCTCGCCCGCCGATAATACCGCCG
Source organism: Planctomycetota bacterium (assembly GCA_016208685.1). Classification (GTDB taxonomy): domain Bacteria; phylum Planctomycetota; class Phycisphaerae; order UBA1845; family UBA1845; genus JACQXM01. The sequence goes on from JACQXM010000009.1 coordinate 17,395, forward strand.
CCACGCGTTCCGCGGGGCCGGTACGGTGCTTCATCGCTTGCTCGACGGCCGGGTAACGCCGACAGGTAGCCCGCGCGGGAAAGTGGGCCCGCCGCTCCATCGCTTGCCCGACAGCCGGGTAACGCCGACACGTAGCCCGCGCGGGAAAGTGGGCGCGGCGCTTCATCGCGTGCTCGATGGCAGGACCGGCGCTGGTGAACGAGTCGGCGGCCGTGCGCCACCGCACACCGCAGCTTCAGCTTCGCGGGCGCGGCGCCTTGCGGTACCATCCGCGCAAGGTGCAGGGGCGTCGGCCCTACCGTCCGGAATTCAGGCCCGGCGAGGTCATCCGCCCAAGGAGCAGGACATGGCAAGACGGTTCGGGTTCATTGCGGTTTTCTGGCTGCTGCAACCGGTCGTGGCCGGCGAGCCGCAATCCGCGGACGCGCCGCTCCGCGACTACTTCCCTGATATCGAGCCGTTCGAAACCGGGTACCTCAAGGTCTCCGACGGGCACGAGATCTATTACGAGCTATGCGGCAACCGCGAGGGCAAGCCGGCGATGCTGCTCCATGGCGGGCCGGGCGGCGGGAGCTACCCCACGCTGCGCCGCTATCATGATCCCGCCAAGTATCTCATCGTCCTGCACGATCAGCGGGGCGCCGGGAAAAGCAAACCCTACTGCGAGCTGCGCGACAACAACACCCAGGCGCTGGTGCAGGACATCGAGCGCCTGCGCACGCACCTTAAGCTGGGGAAGGTGCAGGTGTTCGGCGGCTCATGGGGCTCAACGCTGGCTGTGGCCTATGCCGAGGCGTACCCGGACAACGTCAGCGCGCTCATCCTTCGCGGCGTGTTCCTGGCCACCAAAGAGGAGACCGATTACTTCTACCACGGCGGCGCCGGCCTGTTCTTTCCCGACGCCTTCGAACGACTCCAGGCCATCGTCCCCCATCCCGAGCGGCATGACTACCCGCAACAGCTCCTGGACCTGATTCGCGGTGACGACGCCGAGAAGCGGGAGCGCGCGGCGCGCGGCTGGGCGTGGTACGAAACCAAAATGGGGAAGCTTCGGCAATCCGACGCCGAGGTCGACGCCAGTCTGAATACCTGGAAGTACCTGGATTTCTCGCTGATCGAGAACTACTACATGGCGAACGACTGCTTTCTCGCTGAGGGGCAGTTGCTTCGCGATGCACCGAAGATCGCGCACCTCCCCGCCTTCATCGTGCAGGGCCGATACGACGTAATATGTCCGCCGGCGGCGGCGTACAAGCTGCACAAGGCCCTGCCGCGCTCGAAACTGGTGCTGGTGGAGGCCGCCGGGCACAGCGGCAGCGAGCCGGGCATCCGCTCGGCACTGATCGAAGCCGCGAGGTCCTTGGAATGACCCCTCCGCCGGTCGATAATGCCTAGAGGATCGCTGGTGGTCCGGGGGCGCGCCCTTCCGCGCGCCGCGAGGCGATCGCGTCCCGACCGTGAGAAACGAACATGATGCAGGCGACCATGGGAATCATCGTCGGCGGCGGGCCGGCGCCGGGGATCAACGGTGTCATCGGGGCGGCAGCCATCGAGGCGGTCAACAACGGCCTGAAGGTGCTGGGCTTCTACGACGGACTGCGCCACCTCGCCGATGAACGGTTCAACCCCGCCACGGACGTCGTGGAACTAGCCATCCGGGAGATGAGCCGCATCCACTTCGACGGCGGCTCGGTGCTGCGCACGGCGCGCACCAGCCTGCTCGACCAGAAGAAGCTCAAGACTTCGATGGTGGTCGAGCCGGACCTGGATAAAACGCGGCGCGTGTTCGAGCGCCTGCGCTCGTTGGGGGTTACGCACCTGCTGACCATCGGCGGAGACGACACGGCGCTGAGTTCGCGCTTCATCGCCGATGCCTCGCACGGCACCATCCGCGTGGTGCACGTTCCCAAGACCATTGACAACGACCTGCCGCTTCCCGGCGACGTGCCCACTTTTGGCTTTACCACGGCGCGGCACCTGGGGGCCGACATCGTGGCCAACCTCATGGAGGACTCACGGACGACGCGGCGCTGGTATCTGGTCGTGACCATGGGGCGCAACGCGGGCTTTCTGGCGTTGGGCATCGGCAAGGCGGCGGGGGCCACGCTCACCGTGATTCCCGAGGAGTTTCCCAACGACACCACGGTGCGCGGCGTGGCGGACGTGATCGAAGGCGCCATCCTCAAGCGCCGCACCATGGGCCGGCACGACGGGGTGGCCGTCCTGGCGGAGGGCGTGGCGTACAAGCTCGGAGACCGGGAGGAGCTCGCGCGGCTGATGGGCCGTGAGGTGCCCGTGGATGCGGCCGGTCACCCTCGCCTGTCGGAGGTTCCGCTGGCGCAGTATCTCAAGGAGGAGCTGATCCGCCGCTTCGCGGCGCGGGACGAGGAGCTCTCCATCGTCACGCACAATCTCGGGTATGAGTTGCGCTGCGCCCGGCCGTCGACCTCGGACATGGGCTACACCCGTGATCTGGGCCACGGGGGGGTGCGGCTGCTGCTGGACTCCACCAGCGATTTGCCGCCCGGAGTGATGGTCACCATCCAGGACGGCAACCTCGTTCCCGTGCCGTTCGAGCACATGGTCGATCCCAAGACCAATCGCACCCGCATCCGGCAGGTGGACCTCACCAGCTACTCGTACAGCGTAGCGCGGGCGTACATGATCCGGCTGGAGCAGACGGACTTCGACAACGCGACGACGCTGGCGGCGCTGGCGGCGGAGGCGAAGATGACACCGCACGAGTTCCGCAAACGCTTCGGGCCGGTGGTTGCCGGCTTCCAGCGCGCTCTGCCGTCGGTGTACGCGCGGGCTGACGCGGCGAACTATCAGCGGAACACCGCTCCGGTGCCGGCGCTGTAGCGGGCGTTTCGAACGCCGGTCGCGGCACGCATCCGCTCCCACGCCGCGCCATTCTGTTGCGCTCCCGATCCGGTCCACCCGCGCGAAGTAGCCTCGCAGGCCCCGCGGCGGGGCATTGCGTCCGGCGCAGGCGGCGCGTGCATCCCGCTGATCGTGGCACGACCTTGTTTCCGGATTCTCGCCGCACGACGTCGGCGACCCGGGGCGTTGTGCTCAGCGATCCCCGTGCCTCCCAGCCGGGCGCAAGCCCCGCCCGCTCACCGTGGGCGAGTGCCGGGCATGCGGCACGGTCGAGCCCCGGCGGCGACTGCCGGAATTGCGGCACGCTCCAGCCCCGCCAGGGGCGATACCCTCTAGCCCACGGCGTAAGCCGTGGGAATCGACGAGCAGGATGAGGCCAAGCCCCGTCAGGGGCGACACATGTATGGCACGGCGCTGCGGATGGCGCGGGAGGGGATGCGCGTCGCGGGTTGCGTCGAGAGGTTGATGCGCGCTTCGCGTGTCGCCCCTGACGGGGCTTTCCGCGATCGGCGTTCCCCCCCCACGGCTCACGCCGTGGGCTAAGAAGATGCCGCCCGCTGACGCGGGCTTGGCCATCGGCGCGCCGCACGCGGGCATGTGGACAACACCGTGGAGCAAGCCGCCCGCTGACCGTCGGCGAGCGCCGAGTTTGCGGCACGCTGGCGCGGGCGGTGGCGTCGGCAGGCCCCAGGGTCCCAATCCGTCGGCGTGGTGGAACACCCCGCCCCCTGACGCGGGCTGAGCCATCGGAACGCCGCGCACTGGGTGTCGGGAAATGGACCGTGCCACGATCCGTGGGATGCACGCCGCAGGCGGCGCGTAGTGAAAGCGGTGGACGACCCGAGGTCGCCCGCGGTAGCCTACCTCGGCGGTCTCGGAAGACCCGTGTCCGGCCGATTCCTGCGGGAGAACCAACATGAAGCGTTTTCGCCCGACTCCGCCGCGCTTTCGGAGTCTGCCGGCCCTGGGTTACGTTTGTGCGGCCCTGTTCGTCGTATCGGGTTGCGCCGGCCTGCCGCGCGTGGGACAGGTCGTCTTTCGTGACAGCTTCGCGGTGGATAAGGCCAACCTCGGACCATCGGGCGGGAATCAGTATTTTTCCCTGGAGCCGGGAACCGTTTCGAGCTTTCGTGATGGCGACGTGCTGCTCACAATCACCGTGCTCGCGGAAACGAAGTTGGTCGACGGAGTCGAGACGCGGGTGATTGAGGAACGCGAGGAGGAGGGCGGACAGCCCCTGGAGATCTCGCGCAACTACTTCGCCGCCGACCGCACCACTCAGGACGTGTACTACTTCGGCGAGGACGTGGACATCTACGAGAACGGGCAGATCGCCAGCCACGATTGGGCGTGGTTGTCCGGCGTGGGTGGGGCACGGTTCGGACTCATCATGCCCGCAAGCGCGGTCGTCGGCGACCGTTACTATCAGGAGGTTGCGCCCGACGTGGCGTTGGACCGTGCCGAGGTGGTTTCGGTCAGCGAGACCGTAGAGACGCCTGCCGGTACCTTCACGAACTGCCTGCACATCAGGGAGACCTCGCCGCTCGAGGCCGGCGAAAGTCACAAGTGGTACGCCCCCGGCGTCGGCCTCGTCCGCGATAGCGGCGCGCTGCTGGAATCCGGCTCCAGCGTACCACAGTAGTGGGGGCCCGCCGTTTCGCGCGCTATTCCAAAGGCTCGAAGCTGCAAGATCGCCGTTGTTTGGCAGTCGTCCTTCCCATATTCTCGATTCTACGCCCTGCGCAATTATCTATTCTGACGATTCTGCCTGGAGCGATGAACGAACACCGGCCTGAGGACAACCTTCCAGAGCCAATCCGTTTTTCCTGGACGAATCCGTGAACCTCCCGTAGACATCGCAACATAGGAGCCGTAAACTGGCGCCTCTGTGGCACATTCCACGCGGAATGTGCCAGGCGTGTCGTCGCTCATAGTTTCATACTATTTCAGTGCCGCTCGTCGGTTTAGCGGTCATCCAGCCGGTTTCTGCCCGGCCACAAAGGCGCGGCGGGTGGCGATGCAGGGGATCGCGCGGGCTGCGCGGATTGAAAAAAGAGGAACGGGATGCGGTTGCGGTGCGTGCCGTGGGTTGGGATCACCTTGGTGGCTGTCGGCTGCGCCCGATCCGGTCAGCGCGCCAGCGGGCTGGAGCAGATCGCGCAGTCTGGCATCACCACGAGTGGCGACGTTCGCATCAAGGTGACGCCCATCGTCGGCGGCGCGCCGCCGTCGCCCGGCAATGCGGCGCCGTCGCCGCCGGCCACGCCGGGACCCGCCGCGCCGGGCGTCGTCCGGCTCGCCATCACCGATGTAACCATAAACGCCACGCAGCCGCCTGTTTATTACGACGAATGGCTGTACAAGCTCATTTTCCAGGAGAAGGACGAGCCGCCGCCCGCGTTTCAAACGGCGTCGGAAGCCGGGACGGTGGCCGGTGCCGCGGCGAACTCAGTGAACGACCTTCAGGCCCGCGCGGCGCAGGACGTAAAAGCCGCCGTGGCGGCCGCCGACCGTGCGTCGGACGCCGCTGCCGCGGCGGAAAAGGCGAAGCGCGCCGGAAACGACCGGGCGGAAGCGGCAGCAACCGCGCGCGCCACGGCGGCCGCCGAAGAGGCCCTGGCCGCGGCGCGCCGGGCTCGAGTGACCGCCGCCCGCACGGAAATCGACGGGGCGCTAAACAGCGAATGGAAGACGCTGCTCGAAGGGGCTTCCACCCCGCGAGGTCTGAAAGGGGATTTCCTCGCCAACCTCACCGGAGGGCTCGACCGACTCAAGCGCGAGTGGGAGCAGCTCTGGGTCAAGGGGCTCCGGGAGGGCATGCGGCAAGCGCGAATCACCTACGGTGCCGAAGTGGCCGTGCTGCTCACGGCGTATGCCATTCATGACAATGGAGACAAGAGCAAGCTCATCGCCGACCAACCGCTCTTCCGCGTGGAGAATCTACTGCTCCGCCGGCCCAACGACGAAGGGGGGCCGGCCAGTTTCCGTTGGAAGCGCCAGCAGAAGGTCGAGAACCGGCTGCTGGAGTCGGAACGCAGGGTGACGGATTACGCCGTGGATATTCCGCTGACCGGGGCCCCCCTGTACGAGTTGGAGCTGACGATCGCCCAGAAGAGCAACATCGCGGAGGGCTTACGCCTGGGGGCGGAGAAGCTCATGGAATTCGTGGAGAAACAGGGCGGCACCAGCCTGGGGATGGAAGGCCTGGTGGGCAAGGCGATCAAGGTGATTCTCGGCTATCTGGCGGACCGGCTCGAGGATGCCGTCCACCTCCACGAACAACGCTACCCCGTGTCCCTGTTCCTTCGCACGCCCGTGCCGGCCGGCGGCACCTTCACGCTCGAGGCGGCCATCCGCATTCACGAGCAGCCCGGCGACTTCGCCTACCTGAACTTCAACGACCCGTTCCGCAAGCTCCTTCTTCGCTATCCGGAGAGCGATTCGCGCTACCACCGCAATGCCGCGCGTGAGGCGGTAGGGAAGCTTACGGGGCCCACGGACACGTACCTGACGGTGATCAGGTTCGAGGCGGCGCTTTCGGCATCCGAGAGGCTGCTGAACCCCTCGTAGGCGCCCAGGTGGTTCCGGCGCGGCACGACGACCGGCGGCCGGGATGGACGTTCCATCGGCCCGCCCCCCGGGTGGGTCCTGCGGAGATTACGACATGCCCCAAGCCGAGTGGATCATAACTTTCGACGACGGTCCCTTGCCGGCCGACATCACCACGCTGGACAACCATCCCGGCGAGCAGTCCCTGGACGCTCTGCGACGGATTCTGGAAACCCTGCGCACGCACCCACGCGGGCCGATCCCCGCGGTCTTCTACCTCCGCGGGCCGGCGTACCCCTGGCCGCAGCGACCCCCGCTCTCCGACACCCTCTTCGAGACCGGTGTGCGCATGATGCTCGACGCGGGGCACTATGTCGGCGTCCATGCCCATCGGCACGATCCGGATTTGTGGTGGAATTGGATCTCCCGCGGCTCGGATATCGAAAAGGACTTGGACACGTGCGTGGACTACTTCGCGCCCAAGGTGGGCAAGCCGTTGACGGTGTTTCGTCCACCGTACGGCCAGGGCGGGCTGCCGGCCATGCTCTGGGCGAAGCGCAACCACATCCGCTACCACTGGACGGACCTCGATCCGCAGGACTATCTGCACCACCCGGATGCCCAACCGGCACCGATCTTCGTGAACGATGCCCAGGGCCACCTGGAGTACATGCTTGCGGCGCTGCCGATCAAGATGCTCGACGATCTGCTGGTATCGTCTCCCCGCGACGTGCTGTTCCACGTCAGCGTTCGCACCGCGGACCACTTGCGGCAGGTGTTGGACAAGATCTGCGAGGTGTCGCTGGCCTTTGGGAAGCAGCCGGTCTTCACCGTTCCTGATGTCTACATGCAACCCGACGTGGCATAGCGTCCGGACCACGGCGCCGGGGGACTCGCCCTCCGGCGGCTTGAATGAGATGCGACGCGGCGCACCGCGGCGCGGTGACCTCGCCGTCCTTTCTGCCCGGCGAGCGGCGTTCTTGGCACGCGCCAACCCTGGCCGTACACTCGCCGGCGATGCTGCTGAGGGTCGAAAAACTGCACGTTTCCTACGGGGCGATCGCTGCGCTGCGCGGCATCACACTCCAAGTCGACCGAGGCCACATCGTGACCCTCATCGGCGCCAACGGGGCGGGCAAAACGACGCTGTTGCGCACCATCAGCGGGCTGCTTCGCCCCAAGCAGGGTGCGATCCACTACACCGCGCCCAACGCCGCCGGTGCCGAGCCGGCGAACCTGTTGCGCTGCCCCCCGCACGAGATCGTACGCCGCGGGATTGTCCACGTTCCCGAGGGACGAGGGATCTTCGCCAACCTCACGGTGGCCGAGAACCTGCGCCTGGGAACCTACCTGCGCCGGGAGGGTGACGGCGTGGCGGGCGATTTCGAATCCGTGCTGACTCTCTTCCCGCGTCTGCGCGAGCGGTTTCATCAGTCCGCGGGGACGCTCTCCGGCGGCGAACAACAGATGCTGGCCATGGCGCGCGGGCTGGTGGGACGGCCCTCGCTGCTGCTGCTCGACGAACCTTCCCTGGGACTGGCGCCGCGACTGGTGCAACAGGTGTTCGAGACCATCGTGGCCATCAACCAGTCGGGCACCACCATTCTGCTCGTGGAGCAGAACGCACACATGGCGCTTCAGGTGGCGCGCTACGCCTATTGCCTGGAAACCGGCACCATGGTGCTGGAAGGCCCGGCCGCCGAACTCGCCGAACGCGAGGACGTTAAGCAGGTTTATCTCGCAGGATGACCTCCGGCCGCCAACCGCGGCGGAGCGGGGAGGGGCAGGGAGAAGCGCATGTTGCGCGCCGTGGGACGAACCTATCGCGAGGCGTTCACCGGGCTGGGACGTCGGGTCTGGATCCTGGCGCTGGTGACGTTTATCAACCGCAGCGGCACCATGGTGCTGCCGTTTCTGACGCTCTACCTGACCACGCAGAAGAACGAAACCGCCACCCAGGCCGGCGCCGCGCTTAGCCTGTACGGCCTGGGGGCCATTGCCGGTTCCTACCTCGGCGGATGGCTCTGCGACCGCCTGGGCGCGGTGGCGGTTCAGGGCGTAAGCCTGGCGACCACCGGCGTACTGTTTCTCGTTCTCGGGCAGGTGGAATCGCGCCCCGCGATCCTCGGCGTGCTGCTGCTTCTGAGCCTTTCCAACGAGATCTTCCGCCCGGCGAACGCCACCAGTTTCGCGCAGGCATCGGAGCCCTCGAACCGGGCTCGCGCCTTCGCCGTCAACCGCCTGGCGGTCAACCTGGGCATGAGCATCGGGCCGGTGGTGGGCGGAGTGCTGGCGACAGTGGATTATTCCTGGCTCTTCGTGATCGACGCCGTGACGTGCCTGGCGGCGGCGGTGTTGCTTATCTCGACCTTCGGGTTGTCGCGCCGACGGCTGGGAGAGTCCGCGGTGGGGCACGCCGCAGCGGCCGACTCGGCATGGCAGGACCGACCGTACCTGATCATGCTTTTGCTCAACACCTTGCTCGCCTGCGTTTTCTTCCAGCTCATGAGCACGTTTCCGCTGACGCTGCGGCAGGCGCACGGCTTCACCGAGGATCGCATCGGACTGGTGTATGCCGTCAATACCGTGATCATCGTGGCGATCGAAATGGCCTTGGTTCATTCTCTGAGTGATCGCAACCCCCTGCGGGTGATGGCCGTGGGAGCGGTGCTTGTGGGCGGCGGGCTGGCGCTGCTTCCCTTCGGGCGAGGGTTTGCGTACGTGACCGGGACGGTCGTGGTGTGGACCTTCGGTGAGATACTGACCATGCCGTTCGGGGGCGCGTTGGCCGCCAATCGTGCCGGGCCGCGCCGCCAGGGGCAGTACATGGGGCTCTATACGCTTTCCTTCTCCGTCGCCTTCGTCGCGGCGCCGATCGCCGGCACGTGGGTGTACCAGCACGTTTCACCGACGGCACTGTGGCTGGCGTGCGGAGGGTTGGGCGTGGTCATCGCCGCCGCCCTGCTGGCGCTGGCACGGCGTCTGGAGGCCGCCCCCGCGGGCGCGATCCGCGAATGACCATCACCCGTGCGCCCCGCCGCCTACGGACACGGCGTGGGACCCGGGAACGGATAGGGCTCCCGGCGGAACGCCATCACCATTCTCTGCACGTCGGAGAAGTTCACGATCCCGTTGGGCGCCTGGCCGTCGACGTCGGCCCATGAAATCGGCGGCCCGATCCGCTGGAAGGCGTGAAGCGCCGCCAACACGTCGTTGAAGTTGACGACGCCGTTGGGCCCCAGCCAGCGATCGCCGTCGAACGCCCCCACGGTGTCCCCCCAACGGCTCACCGTGGAGACCTCGGCCAGCGGCGCGAAACTGGTTCCGTCGGCCGTGGCCTCGATCACGTAGGTGGCGTTCGGCGTGATGTCCGCGTCCGCCACCTGGACCGTGGTTCCGCCCCAACTGTAGAACAACGGGCCGCAGCCCAGGCGCGAGATGCCGGGCGCTATGGGGGGATTCACCCACTTAACGAGCGCCGGATACGTCGGCGAGGTCACGCGTAGCGCGAGCTCGCCGGCCCGAACGCCGCGCCCCGCGCCGCCGATGGGAACCGAGAACACCAGGTAGCGATTGGTGGGCGTGAAGGGTTCACACTCGTCGGGGATGACGTTGCCGTTGGCGTCAAACACTACGCCCAGGGCGATGTCGCATTCGTCGGGGAAGCTGTTGACGTTGCAATCCTGACTCGTGCCGGAGGCGATATCCAGGGCGTCGAACACCTGGTTGCCGTTGCAGTCCTGCGGCGCGGGGGCGAGGGTGACGATCTGATCCGCGGCCAGTGGTCCGGCGTAGATGTGGGTCCGAGCCAGACGCGGAGCGTCGTAAGGCCAGAGCACCTCGATCTCGTCGACGACCGTGGCGGCGCCCAGACCGAAATGCAATCGAAGGTCCTCGGTGGACGTCGTGCTCGAGCCGCTGACCACCTGCCGTACCTGCGTCCGACCGCCCGCCGTAAGGCGCACCACGGCGCCGACGGCATCGCGGTTGACCAGCGTGCCGTCGCCGCGAAGCCGTAAGGCGATCCAGTGATTGTTGCTGCTGGTGATGTTCTCATACACGGAGACGTTCTGCCCCGCGGTGCCGGGGTTGAGCGTGATGATGTCCTGCCGGCCGTCGTTGTTGAAATCGATCTGCACCGAGTGCTGGCTGCCGAAGGACCCGCCGTTGAGCGCGGCGCTGATGTCGTCAAAGACTCCGCCGCCGCGATTGCGAACCAGGGAATCCACGCGCGGCTGGCTGTAGCGCCCGCATTGGTAGTGATCCAGGTCCGCATCATTGTCGAAATCCAGCCACATCACTCCCCAGGAAAACCCCGTGCCGAAGGGGATGACGAATTCCATGGCGCCGCCGAGGTTTTCGTAGTAGGTTCCGGCGAGTGCGTCGCTGATCGCCAGATCAAAGTCTCCATCGTCGTCGTAGTCGCCCGCGGCGATGCCCATGGGCGCCGGACCGAGGACGGTGAAGTTGGCCGCGGGCGCGACGTCCACGAGCCGGCGGCCGCCCTGCCCGTCATCCTGATTCTCCAGCAGCAGCGGCCGGTCGATGGTGTTCAGGACGAAGCAGTCCGCATACGCGTCCCCGTTGTAGTCCATCCACATGTGGCCGTACGGCGTGCCCAGGTCGACGGCCTCGGGGAGCACCACGAGACTCGTGGCGTCGGAGAATGTGCCGTCGCCGTTGTTGCGCAGCAGCGTCGGTCCTGAGCTGGCGGACGCCACGAGCATCAGGTCGACATACCCGTCGAGGTCAAAGTCGTTCCAGCTTGCGGAAAGCGCCGGGAATCCCCGCACGCGGGCCAGAAGGCTGACGTTGGTGAACTGCCCGCCGCCTTCGTTACGGTACAGTAGCCCGCTGGAAGCGGTCATGTAGATATCGGAATCACCGTCGTTGTCGTAATCGGCGACCGCGATGCCGAACGAAAAGGTACTTGTGCCCTCGGCGTCATCCAGGCCGCTGCCCGGCGTGACGTCCACGAAGGTCCGGTTACCCGGCCGGAAGCTGTCGGGAACGTTTCGAAACAGCCGGTTGGTTCGACCAGGGAGGTCTCCGACTACCAGGTCCTGGTAACCGTCCTCATCGTAGTCGAGGACGGCGATCCCGCCGCGCAGCGCTCCGAGCGGGATCTCACCGGTCAAGCCCCGATCGACAAAACACACGCCGTCGACGCAAACCTGTGCCTGGGCCCGAACCGCGACTAGACCGGCTGTCAACAGGAGCAATGTCTGGCCTGCCACACGCATGAACATGGAAGGATCCTCTCTTTTCTTCCGCCACCTCGGGGTGGCGATACTCCACGGCTGCGCATCCACGGGCTCACGCTGCGCCCGCCTTGCGGCGCACTCCGTTTCATCCGTGGCCGCCGCACGGGAAGCCAATCACCGCGCCGGAAGCACGGAGACACCACGCCGCAGTTGACATGGCGCATTCGCATTCCATGCCGCGGCGTACCGCGCCGTGTCGGGCGTTGCGGTGCCTCGCGTGACGAGCGCTCCGACGCGCTCGATTCTCCGAGTGGGGTGACATGCCCAAGCACGGCACAGCCGTGCGCCGGCATGTCTTTCCTCGGCATGGCGGCGCTGCGCTTGGCCATGCCACCCTGACAATAGGCTGCGCCGGAGCCCTAGATGCCCCGGCCACACGGGGGTTACAGCGGTCGGACCGGGTCGAGGGGCGGCTGCGATTTCGGCGTTGACGTGTAGTTGCGTCCGAGGACCGCCGCCCACCGCGCTCTCCGTTGGCGCGGCCTTCCGACCCGAGTTGCCTGGTTCGGCGCGCGTGGTTACAAGTGCGGCACGCCCCCAGTGAGCCGCAGATGGACGGGTACGAAGTCCGGAGCATTCCGCCGCACCACCCCGCCTTCACCGCGGCGTTCCGGCAAACGGTAGGCACGTCGCGGCGACCCACCGGGCCGCGGCCGGGCAACGCACGAGCCGGTGGCGCGGCCCGGGCGCTCGAGGAATCGGACGACCGGTTCGCGGTGGGCGTATTCCGTGCCGGGCAACTGGTCTGGGCGGCCGCGGTGCTCGTTTCCCCGGGGGCGGCTGCCTTGGTGTTCGTGCCGGAGGACCCGATTCCGGGGTTGAGCCTTGAGCCGCAGGTGTCCTGCCTTCGTCAGGTGCAACAACTGGCCGGCACCCGCGGCTTGAAGCTGCTGGAGGTGCTCACCGACCCTGACGCGCGGCAGCGGCAGAGCCTCACGGCGGTGCTGGAGGGAGGCGGTTTCCGCTATCTCACGCGGTTGATCTATCTGACGCGGCGGGCGGCGGCGGTGGCGCTCGCTAGCGCCGCGGACGCCCTTCACTGGGTGGGGTATACGCCCGACCATGAGCCGACCTTCCTTGCCGCTCTGGAAGCGACCTATTCGCAAAGTCTTGATTGTCCGGAGCTTACGGGAACGCGTACGGTGGCCGAAGTGCTTGAGGGGCATCGCGCCGCCGGCGTGTTTGATCCTGCCCTGTGGTGGGTGGTGCGGCGGCGGGGCGTGGCGGCCGGGGTGCTGCTGCTGGGGCGGATTCCGGCGGCGGGGGCGGTGGAAGTGGTGTACCTGGGCGTGGCGCAACTCGCGCGGGGAACAGGAGTTGGCGACGCCCTGGTGGCCCGGGCGCTGGCGGCGGCCCAGGGGGTTGGTGCCACAAGTGTGACACTGGCGGTCGATTGCCGCAATCTCCCGGCGCTGCGCCTCTACCAGCGCTGGGGCTTCAGCGCCTACGGGCAGCGCGACGCCTGGATCGCAACCTGCGCCAGCGTATGAGGTTGCGAGCTGCCGTCGGTAGACAGGCCGGGGGGTGGTGGGCGGCGTCGCGGCGCGCCCGCCAAGGTGGGGAAAAAAAACTTTGCATCGCTAACTACTTGTCAGCACGGAACCACGAGCGTTATCCACGTTGTGCGTCGCGCCTTCCTTATTGACGCCGCCACCTCGCAGTGTTAACTTCCCGCTAATTCGATAGAGTCCGGCGCGTCGCCCAGGGCGCGGTCGCCGAGAGGGTCGTACCTTCTCCGGTGCGTCGGCCGACTTCGGCATTTTTCGTTCGTCATTCGATTGTCCGGTTGAGTTGTTTTGAGGGAAGTTCCTTACCTCAGGAAAGGAGCGGGTGGTGATCCTCTGCGCCGATGACACGGTTCGTCGCATCGAATCCCTGCTGGCGGAGCGACTGGGTCCGCAGCGGTTTAACGTCTGGTTCAAGAACGCAACGCGTTTGTCCCTGGGTGAAGATTATCTGCATGTGTGCACGCCCAATCCCTTCATCAGCGAGTGGATCGAGCGGAACTTCGCCCAAGTCATCCGCGAGGCGGCCCGCGAAGTCACGGGCCGGGAGTTCGCGCTGACCTTCGCCATCGATCCCGACCTGGCGCGCACCCTGGGCCGCAAGCAGCCCGACCGCCAGGTGGACTTCATCGCCAACAACCCCGATCGCCTGGCGCGGGAGCACAAGCGGAACGGCCTGCGCCCCCTGCCCTTGCAGTCGTCGCCGCTGAAGGGTCGGGTTGATGAATTCGTCGTCGGTTCCTCGAATCGCATGGCGCACGCCGCGGCCCTGAGCGTCATCGAGAACCCCGGCGGCTGCTACAACCCGCTGTTTCTGCACGGCGGATGCGGGCTGGGCAAAACGCACCTGCTTCAGGCGATCTGCAACGGTCTGGGCGAGCGCCATCCCGACCTGCGCTGGCGCTACGTGACCGGCGAGGAGTTCACCAACGACTACGTCTGCTCCGTAAAAGCCCGAGAGGAGGACGCGTTTCGGGCCCGCTACCGCTGCCTGGACGTGCTGGTCATCGACGACGTGCACTTTCTGGCCAACAAGCGCGCCACACAGGCGGAGTTTCTGCACACCTTCCAGGCCATCGACGCCGCGGGCAAGCAGATCGTCCTTGCCTCGGACGCCCATCCCAAGCTGATCGGCCAGTTCTCGGAGTCGCTGGTCACCCGCTTCCTTTCCGGCATGGTGGTGCGCATCGATTCGCCGGATGCGTCGGTGCGGGCCGAAGTACTTCGCCGCCGCGCGGCGCGACTGAAGGTGCACGTTTCCGAGGCGGTCATCAATCACATCGCCGAGAACTTCCGCGCCAACATCCGTGAGCTCGAAGGCGCCCTGGTCAAGGTCATCGCCCTGGCGCAGGTCAGCGGGCAGCCGGTGACGCTCAGCGTCGCCGAGCGTGCCATCCGCGACCTGGCGCGGCAGACGGCGCCGGTGGTCAAGCTTTCGGACATCGAAAGCGTGGTGGCCATCTTCTTCGGACTCACACCGGCCGATCTCCATACGTCGCGTAAATCACGGACGATCGCTCTAGCGAGGGGGATCGCGATGTATCTCGCGAGGAAGCTCACGGACATGAGCTTCCCGGAGATCGGCCGTTTTATGGGCAACAAGAACCACTCGACGGTGATTCTCGCCAGCCGGCGCATCGCCAAGCTGATCGAAACCGGGGCCGCCGTCCGCTGGCTGACGCCCGGTGGAGAGCGCGAGTATCCCCTGCCGGCGCTGGTCGAAGAGCTCGAGGAGCAGTTTGGCTCGCGGGCGGTGGATCGCCGCGGACCGACCGCGGTCGAACCGGAAACGGCGGAGCTGGCGGCGGTGGGGTAGCGGGTCGCGCGGCGCGAGCGATTCGCAAGCGCTGCCCTGCGCTCGAGCGAAGTCGGCCAGGTACCCTGTGCCGATGTCAGCGCGGAGCCAGCGGCGCGCCGGCGCCGAGCGGCCGATCGACGCCGAGCACGCGCCGCCATGACTACGGCGCCTTGGTCAGCGCTGCGATCCGCCGCCCGATGGCCGCCTCACGCGCTTCTAATTCGCGCCGAGCCTGATCCAGCGTCAGCGGCTGCTCGCGGATCATGCGCGCCACGTCCGCAAGCGTGTCGGCGAGTAGTCGCAGCTCGCCCGCCATGCCCGCGATGGGCGGGTCGGGCTTGATGACCCAGCCGCCGCGCTCGCGGAGGAGCCGCACGGAGCCGAGGGGCACTCTGCCAGCGACCTGGATGGCTACCGTCGCCGCCCCGCCTTCGACCCGTTCTTCGATGGCGACAACGTCGCGTGAAAAAACGCCGATGGCGTTCACAGCGGCGGAACGGTCGAACACCACGGCGCCCGCCGCCCCGAAGCGTTCGCGCGCTGCGGCCGCCAATCCCGCGCTCGCCGCATGAAGCCGGTCCACGGCGTGGAGCAACTCCAGCACCGCGGGCCGGTCGTCCGCGGCAACGTACGACTCCAGTTTCGCCAGCTTCCCCGCCCGGCGGAGTTCATTCACGCGGCGGACCGTCTGGAGCGGAGAGAGGTCGTCGGCGAGGTTCACTGCCGACCCGGATGAACTGCCGCCTCGATGGTCGCCATCCACCGGCGGTGGAGCGCGGTCGCACGCATATAGCTGAAGGGCGGCCAGGGCGAGAGCGCCCACGGCAGGGCACCTTCGGCGCCCGAGTCGGGAACGGAACTTAGTGCTCCGACGCACCCAATCCTGCGGGTTGGGTGGCATGCCCAAGCACGGCACAGCCGTGCGCCGGCATGTTTTTCCTGGGCATGGCGGCGTTGCGCTTGGCCATGCCACCCTAAGAATAGGCTGCGTTGGAGCACTAGTCGGGTACTCGCTCACGGTGCGCCGCGAGCCGGCGTCCGTTGTGATGGGACGATGCACGGAACCCCCCTGCGGCCGCGCCGGATCAGCGAGACCGCCGCTGCGCCCGGACGTCACTTGACGCCGCACAACGCCTTTTCGTGGCGTTGCAGCACCTGCACGAAGCGCTCAGCATCCTCGGCAGCGCGCAGCTCGTCGAGCGTACCGGCGTCGCTGAGCAGGCGGCACAGCCTGCCAAGATACACCAGATGGCGCGGGTAGTCCGGGCAGCACAGGAGGAAGAAAAGGTCGGTGAGGTCCCCTTGCGGGTCACCGAAGGGGATCCCCGCCGGTACCCGTCCGGCGGCGACGATGGTGTCGTCGCCCAAGAGCTGTCGTCCGACCTGGGCACTGTGCGGAATGGCAACTCCGCCCGGCAGTGCCGTGGCGCACTGCTTCTCGCGGTCCACGAGCGAGCGCAGAAGGGCCGCGCTGTCGGCGATGGACCCGGAGCGCTCCGCAAGGTGAACCAGTTCCTGCAGAACCGAGGCACCGGTGCGGGCCGGCAGAGGGACGGCGATGCAATCCGGGCGGAGCGCGCGACTGATCAGCAAGTCGGCGGCGGCTGCCCCTCGCGCGCGCGACTGTCCTTTGCGTATGACCGGAAGGTTTGCTGCCGCCCAGTTGGTCACATCGGCGGCGCGGAATTGCCATCGTCCTCCAACGCGGCGAGCCGGAAGCTCGCCGGCCTCGGCGAGTCGCTCCACGGCGCGGGCGTCGAGTCCCAACGACGCCGCGACGTCGGCCGCACTCATGGTGGTCCCTGGCAATCCCGGTCTCCGTTTGGGGGTCGTATTCGCCGCGCCCCACCGTGCACCGGAGCGGGCCGCGGCTTACGCCGCAACACGGCGCCGCCCAGCCCGTATCATCGTCGCTGCGGGCATCTGCGGTACGGTTTTAAGCCGTCCCCTTGCAAGCGCCGCGCCAGTCGCTAGGATCCCTTCCAGGGTGACATTTTTGGTCATCACCGCGCGCATGGCCATGAATGTCCCACCCGCGGCAATGGTGGGATACCTGCGAATGCAGCTTACGGTACGAGACGCGGCGTCGCTCCTGAGCGTCTCCGAGAAGACGGTGTACCGGTGGATTGCGCAGCAGTCGATTCCGTTTTATCTTGTTAATAGACAATACAGATTCAATCGGGCTGAGCTGCTGGAGTGGGCGACGTCCCGGCGGATTCAGGTTTCCGACGCCCTGCTGGCGGAGCCGGAGAGCGCGGCCACCGCGATGCCCAGCCTGGCAGAGGCCATCGACGCCGGCGGGATCATCTACCGTGTAGGCGGTCCGGACAAGGAGTCCGTACTCCGCGGCGTGGTGGAGCAAATGCGCCTGCCGGACGAGGTGGATCGGGCGTTTCTCCTGCGCGTGCTCTTGGCGCGGGAGCGTCTGGCTCCGACGTCCGTGGGAGACGGCATCGCGATCCCGCACGTGCGCAACCCGGTGGTGTTGCACGTGGCACGACCCACGATCACCCTCTGTTTCCTGGAGCAGGCGGTTGATTTTGCGGCGCTGGACGGCCTGCCGGTGCGGGTGGTCTTCGCGCTGCTGAGCCCGACGACGCGGGCCCACCTGTGGTTGATGTCGCGGCTGGGGTTCGCGCTGCGCGACGGCGGGTTCCGTGACGCCGTGCTTCGCGTGGCCTCGCGCGACGAGATCATGACGGAGGTGCGGCGGCTGGAGCGTTCGTTTGCCGGTAGCATGGCGGGTGTCGGCGCCGTGGCGCCGGGCGGTACGACCGGAGCAGCGGTTTGACCGCGCCGAAGGGGTGGATGCGCCCTGACCGGCGCAACCGAGGAGTGGAAGAATGGACCTGACGCCCAAGGACGCTGCGAACCTTCTGAAGATCCCCGTGGAAACGGTATACGACTGGGTCCGCAAGGGCACGCTGCCCAGTTATCGCGTGGGGGACAGGTACCGGCTCAACCGCGTGGAACTGCTGGAGTGGGCGACGGCGCGGGGGATGAAGCTGTCTCCGGAGCTTTTCGGGCGAAAAGGGGCTCCCAGCCCGGATCTTCTGCTTACCGACGCTCTCCGCCGCGGCGGCGTCTTCCACGAGCTGCCCTGCGCCGACAAGCGATCGGCGCTGCGCTCCATCTGCGACCTGCTGGTACTTCCCGACTCCGTGGATCGCAATGACCTGCACGAGGTGCTGGTAGCGCGGGAGGCGTTGTGTTCCACGGGAATCGGTGAGGGGATCGCGATCCCGCACCCGCGCGGCCCCATCGTGCTGGGAATCTCGCACCCCAGCGTAACGCTGTTCTTCCTCCAGAGGTCCATCGAGTTCGGGGCTCTGGACGGCAAGCCCGTCCAGGTTCTCTTCGTCATCCTGAGCACCACGGTGCACGTTCACCTCACCATGCTCAGCCATCTGATGTTCGCGCTGCAAAAGCCGGAATTCCGCCGTTTGTTGGATACGCGGGCGCCGCAGCCTCGCCTGCTCGATGCACTGGAGGCCATCGAGCAGGACATGGCGCCGCCCCCGCCGGCCCCCAGCGAAGGACCGACGCGGTGAGCGCCGTCCTCTTACCGATTCTGTTTCCTCTCGCGGGCATGGGATGGGCGTTGTTGACCTGCTCCCGCCCCCGGGTGTCGCTCGCAGGTGCCATGGGCGCTATTGCGGTCGCCGGCGCGGCGTGCGTGTACGTTGCCCTGGTGGATCATGCGGGGGAGCAGGAGCTCCTGCTGCCGCTTTCGTGGCCGCTACCCCTGGCGCAGGCTTGTGTACGTGTGGACGGTCTTTCGGCCTGGTTTCTCCTGGTCATCGGCGCTTTGAGCGTGCCGGTCGCGGTGTACTCCTGGGGATACATGCAGGCGCCCGGCGAGCGCCAGGGGGTGCCCGCCTATGCGGCGCTGCTCTGCCTGCTGGTACTGGCGCTGATTCTGGTGGTGCTGGCCGCGGATGTGGTGCTCTTCCTGGTAGCGTGGGAGCTCATGAGCCTCTCGGCGTTCTTCCTTGTGGGGCGCGACGACCGCCGGCGGGAGGTTCGCACCGGGGCGTGGACGTACCTGGTGGCCACCCACCTGGGCACGGGGCTCGCCGTGCTGCCGATGTTCGCCGTTCTCGCGGCACGTTCCCATTCGACGCAGTTCTCCGACTTCGGTGCCGCCCTGGCATCGGCGGAGCCTTCGGTCGCTGTCGGCGTGTGCGCGCTGGCGGTGGTGGGGTTCGGCACGAAGGCGGGGTTCGTGCCCTTCCACGTCTGGCTTCCGGAGGCCCACCCCGTGGCGCCGTCTCCGGTGTCAGCGTTGATGTCCGGTGTGGTCATCAAGACGGGGATCTACGGTATTCTCCGCACGCTGTCCTGGCTGCCGGCTCTTCCCGCGGGGCTGGGAGTGGTGCTGCTCCTCCTGGCGATAGTTACCGGGGTGTTTGGAATCCTGCACGCCCTGGGACAGCGCCAACTCAAGCGGCTTCTGGCGTACTCGAGCATCGAAAACGTGGGCATCATCCTGCTGGGCATCGCCGCGGGGGTGTTGGGAAGGGCGACCAACCAACCGATGCTGGAAGCGCTGGGCTATGCCGGCGCGCTGCTTCATGTGCTTAATCACGCTGTGTTCAAGGGTCTGCTGTTCCTCTCCGCGGGCGCCGTGATCCACGCGACGGGAACCGGAGACATGGAGCGGCTGGGAGGAATGGCGCGAACGCACCCCTGGGACGCGGCGTGGTTTCTGGTGGCGGCCGCGGCGATCTGTGCCGTGCCGCCGCTTAACGGCTTCCTGAGCGAGTTCCTGCTGTTCAAAGCGCTGCTGGTGGGATCGACGGCGCTGACGCCTGCGCTGTCCGCGGCATCCGCCGCGGGAATCGCGGCGCTGGCGATCATGGGGGGCCTGGCGCTCTCCACCTTCACCAAGGCCTTCGGGACGGTCTACCTGGGCACGCCGCGGTTTGATACGAGGGAGGCACATGCCACGCCCATGTCGATGGGTCGCGGCATGGCGCTACTTTCGTTGGCCTGCGTGGCCCTGGGGCTGCTCGCGCCGGCCATCGCTCCCAACCTGGCGCGCGCGGTACAGGTGATACTGCCGGATGCGCTGCCGGCAAGCGGCGTGGTGTCGGATGCGACCGGCACCTTGGCCCGGCCGGCCGGTATGTTTCTGTTCGTGTTGTTTATCGTCGCGGCCTTGTTCCGGTTTCGCGCTGCCTGCGGCGGACGCGGGGCGGCCGTGGATCGGCAGCCCACGTGGGGGTGTGGTTTCGCGGAGCCCACGTCGCGCATGCAATACTCGGGCGGCTCGTTTGTTGACAAGCTGGCGCTGAGTTTCCGCCACGTGGTTCCGCGTCGGCGCCAGGTTGTGCCGCCCGCGGGGTATTTTCCCAACGCCGGGCGGATGGAATCGGCGACGCCCGATCGACTGTTGACCAGCGTGTTCGCACCGTTGTTCGCGGGCGTGGCGCGCGCCTGTGAGCGTTGCCGGCCGCTTCAGGTGGGCCGGGTGCAGATGTACCTGCTGTACCTGGTGGGTACGCTGCTTCTGGTGTTCGCCGCGGAAAGTTGGTATGCGCCCTATTCCGCGGAGCAGGTTGCGGCACGCGCCGCGTCCGGGCGGCAGGTCTCGACGCCCGCGCACGAAGTGCGAACCACGGAAGGCGAGAGCAATCGGTGAGCCTGGTGCTGGTGGTTCTGGCGATTCTGGTGGCGAGCGCCGCTCTGGCGCTTTCGCTGGGCCGCGCGCCGCGGCCGGCCGCGACCGTGGCGCTGGCGGGCGGCGCACTGGCGTCGGGGCTGGTCATCGCCGCCGCGGCAAGTGGATTCGTCTCACCCGCGGACGCCGCAGCGCGGTCGGTTGCCTGGGGGATGCCCCTGGGGACGGCACGCCTGGCGACCGACGGGCTTTCCGATTGGTTCCTGCTGAGCATCGGGCTCGTTGGGCTGCCGGTGTGTCTCTATTCCTGGGGCTACCTGCGCGACCCTGGTGCACACGGACAGGCGCCGGTGTTCGCAGCCCTGTTGTGTCTGCTGCTTGCGTTCCTGGTCGTGCTGGTGTGCGCCGACGACGCGGTGGTGTTCCTCGTCGCCTGGGAGGCGATGACGCTCTGCGCGTTTCTCCTGGTGGGATTTCATGATCGCCGTCCGGAAGCGCGGCGCGGCGCGTGGATGTACCTGGTGGCCACGCACCTGGGGACGGCGCTGTTCCTGGTGCCGATGTTCGTCTACCTCGCCGGGCGGGCGGGGACGACCAGCTTTGCGGGCCTTCGCGGAATCTGTGCCACGCTCGGGCCCGCGGAATCGGCGGTGGTGTTCGTGCTTGGCCTGCTGGGCTTCGGCACCAAGGCGGGCTTCGTGCCCATGCACGTGTGGCTGCCGGCGGCACACCCCGTGGCGCCGACGCCCATCTCCGCTCTTCTCTCCGGCATCGTAGTCAAGACCGGCATCTACGGGCTGCTTCGGCTGCTGACCTGGCTGCCGGCGCCGCACCCGCTCTGCGCCGTCCTGGTCCTGCTGGTGGGAACGGGGAGCGGCGTTCTGGGCGTACTGTACGCCGTGGCGCAGCATGATCTCAAGCGGCTCCTGGCCTATCACAGCGTGGAGAACATCGGAATCATCGGCCTGGCCATCGGCGTGGGCATGCTGGGACAGGCGACGGGGCACATGCCCGTTGCGGCGCTGGGGTACGCCGGAGCGCTGCTGCACGTGCTCAACCACGCGTTGTTCAAGGCCCTGCTTTTTCTTTCCGCGGGTGCCATCGTCCGGCACGCCGGCACGGGGCAGATAGACCGTCTGGGCGGGCTGGCGCGGACGGCGCCGTGGAACGCGTTCTGTTTTCTACTGGGCGCGGTGGCCATTTGCGGATTGCCGCCGCTGAACGGGTTCGTCAGCGAGTGGCTCATCTTCGGCGCCCTGCTGAGCGGCACGTTCCACAGCGCGGGCGCCATCGCGGCGGCGCAGGTCGTGGGGTTGGTCGGGCTTTCGCTGATGGGGGCCCTGGCGCTGGCGTGCTTTGCCAAGGTGTTCGCGGTGGTGTTTCTGGGCGAGCCGCGGGAGGCGGGTCTGCCGCGCGAGACAATCCCCGGGGCGATGACCGCGGCCATGGTCATGCTGGCGGTGCCCTGCGTGGTCATCGGGCTGCTGCCGGGTGTGGTTCTTCCGCTTACCTTGGGCGGGGTGCGGGCCTTGGTTCCCGGACTATCGCGTGCCGTGCAGTCGCCGCTGGCGGAGGTCCTAGCGCCGGCGGGGTGGATCAGCGGGGTGGCGGTCGTACTGCTCGGCGTAACCGTGCTGCTGGTGATGCTTCGCCGACGGTTGCGTCGATCTGATGTGTCCTCGGCGCCGGCGCCGACCTGGGGTTGCGGATACGCCTTCCCCACTGCGCGGATGCAGTACACGGCATCGTCGTTTGCTTGGGACCTGGTGACTGACTTCCGTCGCGTGCTGTGGCCGGAGCGACGATGGGCGCCGGTGTCGGAGGCATTTCCCCGCCCGGCGGCGCTTGAATCACACACGCCTGACCTGGCAGAGCTTGAGCTTCTCGCGCCCCTGTTCCGGGGCGTGGCGCGAGCGGCGGCGATAGTCCGGACCCTGACGTGGAGCGGCGACCCGGTCGCGGCGGCGGTATTGGAGTCGAGTGAGGGAACGTGCGCGCCTGGGCCTCATGCCGGGGTCAGCCTCGTCGCGCGCGGCATGGAACTGCCTGGCGGCCGCGCACGGATCGGCCTGCTGCGGCATGTCGTGCGCGCTTCGCTTCACGCCCTGCGCCGCGGGAGCATCCACGTCCGCCTGGCGTACCTCGCGGCGACCTTGATTGTCCTGTTTGCGATTGAGGCTGCCGTGTCCCCCAGGCCCGCGCCGCGCCGGGCGCCGTCCCCGGCACGGGGGATCGCCCCGAACGAGGTGCAGCGATGAGCGTGCTCCGTGCCCTGACGGTGTTGCCCGAGGCGGCGGTGGTTCTGGCGCTGCCGCCGATGTTGATGAGCGTGATCGCCAAGACCAAAGCCTGGTTCGCCGGTCGCGTCGGCCCGCCCTGGCTCCAGCCTTATTACGACATGCTGAAGTTGCTCCGCAAGGGCACGGTATACAGCCGGACGACCACCTGGGTGTTTCGCGCCGGCCCCATCGTGAACCTCGCGGCCCTGCTCACGGCGGCCACCATGATCCCGGTGCTCTCCGGGGATGTGCTGCTGGGTTTCCCCGGCGACGTGGTCCTGGTGGCCTATCTGTTTGCCCTGGGGCGACTGTTTACGGTGCTGGCGGCCATGGACACGGGGAGCAGTTTCGAGGGGATGGGCGCCTCGCGCGAGGTCACCTTCGGCACCATGTCGGAGCCGGCGTTGTTTCTCTCCTTTGTAGTTCTGGCGGTGGCGACGAAGAGTCTTGAGCTCAGCGAGATGGTGGGGCCGCCGCTGGCCATCGCCTGGAAGTCGGTCGGTCCGGCGATGCTGCTGGTGGCGGGGGCGCTGACCATCGTGCTGCTGGCGGAGACCTGCCGCATTCCCGTCGATGATCCGGCGACGCACCTGGAACTCACCATGATCCACGAGGTGATGGTCCTCGATCACAGCGGGCCGGATTTCGCATTCATCAGCTACGCCGCGGCGCTGAAGTTCATGCTGTTAGGGTCGCTGCTCCTGCATGTGGCTCTCCCCCACGCGGCGGGATGGGGCGCCGTCGGCGTCCTGCTGCGCCTGCTGGAGCTGGGGTTGTTGGCGGTGGTGGTGGGAGCCATTGAGTCGACGATGGCGCGGTTGCGTTTGAACCGCGTGCCGCTGTTTCTCGCCGGGGCCAGCGTGCTGTCGGGCCTGGCGACGGCGATCGTGCTGGTGCGGAGCCACGGATGAACACGCAGATGATCGTGGACAGCGTGCTGGTGCTGGTGATCCTCCTGGACCTGGCGATGCTGGCGGTCAGCCGGCTGGCGACCTGCATCCGCCTGTTCGCGCTGCAAAGCCTGCTGCTGGCGCTGCTCCCCCTGGCGGCGACGACGGGTCGAGGCGAGATCCCCGGCCTTCACGAGATCACCGTCGCCGCCGGTGCCCTGGGACTGAAGGTGATTCTGCTCCCCCGGATTCTGCTCCGCATCATCCGCACCGGGGAAATTCACCAGGAAATCGAACCGTTCATCGGGTTCACGGCCTCGGTTCTGGTGGGCGCCGGGCTGGTGATCGGAAGTTTCGCGGTCACCAGGGGATTGCCGCTTCCGGTGGACCGGATCTCGGACTTTTTGCCGCCCGTGTCGGCGGCGACCATCCTGGTGGGACTGCTGATTCTCATCAGCCGCGTGAAGGCGGTAACGCAGGTCGTCGGCTTTCTGGTTATGGAAAACGGCATCTACCTGTTCGGGCTGCTGCTGCTGGAGCAAACCCCCCTGCTGGTGGAGCTGGGGATACTGTTGGACCTGTTCGTGGGCGTCTTCATCATGGCCATTGTGGTCTATCACATCCGCCGGGAGTTCGACCACATGGACACGCATCTGCTGGATACCCTGAAGGAAGCGTGACGTGCCGAACCTACTGCTGCTCATTCATGTCCCGCTCGCCTTCGCCCTGCTCTGCCTGGGTCTGCCGTTTTCCTGGCTGCGACTGGCGAGCCTGGCGGCGGGCGCCGTGGTGCACCTGGGCGTGGTGGCGTGGACCTGGTGGGTGCCTTCGGTGGGTGGTACCGGCGCCTACCTGGGGCTTGATCCGCTCGGTCACCTGTTTCTCACGCTGATCAGCGTGCTCTTCGCCGCGACTTCGGTGTACTTCGTCGGTTACCACCAGAAGCGGCTCGTTTCCCAACGCGTGTTCCTGGCCTGCGTGCTGGTGTTGCTTGCCGCGCTGAGCCTGGTGTGCCTCAGCCGGCAGATCGGTCTGCTGTGGGTGGCGATGGAGGCCGCTTCGCTGGCCGCCACGCCGCTCATCTACTTCCGGCTTGGTCCGCGGGCACTGGAGGCGACGTGGAAGTTCGTGCTCATGAACTCCGTGGGGATCGCCCTGGCGCTTCTGGGCATCTTCTGCATCGCGGTTTCCGCCGGTGCGTCCGAGGGCGGCGCGGTGTCGCTGACCGTAAGCGACCTGATCGCCGGCGCCGCGCGGCTCGACCCCGTCTGGCTGCGCGCGGGCTTCCTGCTGGCGCTCGTGGGTTTCGGCACCAAGATGGGACTGGCGCCGCTGCACAGTTGGAAACCGGACGCCTACGGCGAGGCGCCGCCGCCGGTCGCGGCGCTGCTGGCGGGCGGGATGACCCTGGGCGCCTTCACGGGCATTCTGCGCGTCTACCAGATTTGCAACGCCGCCGGGCTGGCCGCCTTCGCGGGGTTCTGGCTCATGGTGTTCGGGCTGTTGTCGCTGGCGGTCGCCGCGGTGTTCATTGTGGGCCATAACGATTACCGCCGCATCCTCGCCTACACCAGCGTGGAGCACATGGGCATCATGGCCGTCGGCATCGGCCTGGGCGCAAGCGGTTCGTACGCCACCATGCTGCACGCCCTGCACAACACGCTGAACAAGGGGGTGCTCTTCTTTCTCGCGGGGTTCGTATGGCGCACCTACCACAGCACCCGCATTCGCGACGTGGCGGGCATGCTGCATCGCTTCCCGGCGGCGGGGGTGGTCCTGCTCGCGGGTTTGTGTGCCACCTGTGCCCTGCCGCCGTTCGGCATGTTCTTTAGTGAGCTGGGCGTGCTGCTGGCGGCGGCGGAACAGTCGCGCTGGTGGGTAGTGGGCGTGTTCACCTTCACGCTGGCGGTGGTCTTCGTGGGCGTGATGACCGCGATGTTGCCCATGGTGTTCGGCGATCCGCCTGTCGCTGCGGCGGGCGAGGCGGTGGGGCCGCGCTGGCGGCGGACGGCCATGCTGGCGCCGGCCGGCGTGCTGGCTCTGCTGGCGCTGGCGCTGGGCACGTATCAGCCCCGCGCCGTGACGGAAGCGCTTGCGGCGGCGGCGGCGTGCGTTTCGGCGCCCGGCGCGAGTGAACGCGTCGCGGTACAAGACCCGGTGGAGGTGCTGCCGTGAGCCCATCATCAGCCTCGGCGCCGTGGTTGACTGTACGCAACGGCCAGTGCGTCGATCAGGCGGCCGTTCCGAGCGTCTCCTCCGGGGGTTTCGCCGAGCATGTGGTTTCGGCGCGGGGGCGCGGCGGGCGGCTGGCGCAGCTCTTCGGGCGCCGAACGCCCGAAGGCGGGGTGATGCTGTACGCCGTGGTGGCGTTCGACCATGCGGGCGTGCTCGAGCTTTGCCGCACGCCGGTGGAGTCGCGCGGCGGCGAACCGCCCGCGTATCCATGTCTGACCGCACACTGGCCCGCGGCGCAGGCCTTCGAGCGCGAAATCGCGGAGCAGTACGGCGTGCACCCCCTGGGGCATCCGTGGCTCAAACCGCTGCGCTACCATGCCACGGACAACGGCGCGCCGGCGCCCTGGGGAGCGTTTGACTCATCGAAACCCATTCCGGGCGATTACCCCTTCTACCGCGTGGACGGCGAGGAAGTGCACGAAGTGGCCGTCGGGCCGGTACACGCCGGCGTCATCGAACCCGGGCACTTCCGCTTTCAGTGTCACGGGGAGGAAGTGCTGCACCTGGAGATCGCGTTGGGATACGAACGTCGCGGCGCCGAGCCCCTGCTGCTGCACCCCAACGCCGCGCGCTCGGCGCTGGTGGCCGAGACCATCGCCGGCGATGCATCCGTGGGACATGCCCTGGCGTACTGTGCCGCGCTGGAGGCACTCGCGGGCGTGAACATCAGCTCCCGCGCCGCGGCCATCCGGGGGATCGCATTGGAGCTGGAGCGCCTGGCCAACCACGTAGGGGACTTGGGGGCGTTGTGTACGGATATCGGCTTCCTGCCGGCGTCGGCGTTCCTGGGTCGGCTGCGCGGCGAGTTTCTGAGCCTCACACTCGATGTCTGTGGCAGTCGGTTCGGGCGGAACCTGCTTCGGCCGGGGGGCGTGCGGTTCGACATCGAGTCGGAGCTGGCGGCCGCGCTCCGGGCCCGCGTGGCGGGGCTACAGAAGGAAGTGCAGCAGGTGCTGGACATGATGTTCGCCCAGTCCTCGGTGCTGGCGCGGTTCGAGGGCACGGGAGTGCTCTCCCACGAACAAGCCGAGGACTTGGGGCTGGTCGGACCGGCGGCGCGTGCCTGTGGCTGCCGGCGTGACGTGCGCTGCGATCATCCGCTGGGCATCTTCCGCTTCAGCCACATCCCGGTGTCCGTCGAGACCACGGGCGATGTGTACGCTCGCGCCGTGGTCCGCTGGCTGGAGGTGCAGCGCTCGCTGGAGTTTCTACTGGAGCAGCTCGGCGCCAAGCCGGAGGGTCGCATCTTCCAGCCCCCGGGAGCGCTGCGTCCCAATGCCCTCGGCGTCGGGCTTGCCGAAACCTGGCGCGGGGAAGCCATGTACGTAGCGTTCACCGACGACGCCGGCCGTTTGTCGTTCGTCAAGGCGAAGGATCCTTCGATCCACAACTGGTTCGGGCTGGCGCAGGCGCTACGGGGCATGGCGATCTCCGACTTCCCCCTGTGCAACAAGAGCTTCAATCTCAGTTATGCCGGACATGACTTGTAGGCACACGGTAGGAGGGGAGGCGGGCGACGGCGGGGCCGGCTGCGGCTGGCGAGCGGTTGGGGCAGCCGCGGCGGCGGTTGAAAGGTCAGGGCCCGGCCCGAATGACGGCGATACGAGGTTGCGATGTTGAAGATACTGACGACTCGATGGAAGCAGGGGCACCGCACGACGCGGTTCCCGCTGGAGCTGCCCACGCTGCCCCCGCGTTTTCGCGGCCGTCCGGTGCTCGAGCCGGCGCGCTGTGCCGACGGTTGTCGGGCATGCGCGGATGCCTGCCCCACGGGCGCCATCACCACCGACGGCGGACTGCAACTGGACCTTGGCCGCTGCGTGTTCTGCACCGAATGCGTGGACGCCTGCCCGGAGGGCGCCATCACCTACTCGACGGATCATCGCCTGGCGACGCGCCGGAGGGCCGACCTGGTTCTCGCCGGCGCTGAGTTGCAGCTCGCTGATCGGCTGGCCGACGAGCTGCACGCCCTGCTGGGCCGGGCTCTGCGCCTGCGTGAGGTGTGCGCCGGCAGTTGCAACGCCTGTGACCTGGATACCAACGTCCTGAACACCGTGGGCTGGGATTTGTCGCGCTTCGGCATTCACTTCGTGGCCTCTCCGCGTCACGCCGACGGACTGGTGGTCACCGGAGCCATCTCGCGGAACATGCACCATGCCCTTCGGGAGACCTACGCCGCCGTCCCCGAGCCGCGGATCGTCATTGCCGTCGGCGCCTGTGCCATCAGCGGCGGGCCGTTTCGCGGCAGCCCGGACGTCTGCGACGGCGTGGAAGGTCTTCTGCCCGTCGACCTGTACGTCCCCGGCTGCCCCCCACACCCGCTGACGCTGCTTGACGGGCTGCTCCGGTTGATCGGACGCATCCAGGGCAAGGCCGCGGAAGGAGTGGACGCCGTAGTGCCATGACTCGGCGGCACCGGGCGCGCATGCCCAACCACCCCGGTCGCCCAGCGCGGCAGTTCATCCGGCGACGTCGATCTTGGCGGCGAGGATGAAGTCACTCTCCGTCAGGCCGTCGATCTTGTGCGTCCAGATGTCGATCCGCACCAGGCCCCAGGAAAGGTAGATGTCCGGATGGTGTCCCTGTTCTTCGGCGAGGGCCCCGACGCGGTTGACGAAGTCGAGGGCCGTCTGGAAATCCGGGAACTTGAAGCTCTTTGACAGATGGTGCTCGCGTTCCGCGGTCCACCCGTGGACCTGCGACAACAGCCCCGTGATCTCGGCGCCCTTCAGCGGCGGGACGCCGCCCTTGCAGGGAACGCATTGCTTCCGGGCCAATTCGGACATGACGCGATCTCCGTAGTTCCCACTCTCGTTTCCCGCCGCGCCGGCGGCTTGCCTGTGCGACGCCCTGGTCCGCAACGCCAGGGAGGTGCCGCTAGAGTGATGGTGCGCCCGAGCCCGCCCCGTCGGCGAGCTGTGTGTCACACAGCGTGCGATACAGGGCGCAGCGGTCGTATACCTCGCGGTGTCCGCCGCTGTCCACCACGCGCCCGGCATCCATCACCACGACGCGCTGAGCGAACTGGATGGTGCTCAGCCGGTGGGCGATGATAATCGTGGTTCGCCCGCGGGCGAACTCCGTCAACGCCGTTTGAATCTTCAACTCTGACTCGGAATCGATCTGGCTGGTGGCCTCGTCGAAAACGAGGATTGGGGCATCACGGAAGATGGCGCGGGCGATGGCCAGCCGCTGCCGCTGTCCGCCGGAAAGCGTGGTCCCGCGCTCGCCGAGGTTGGCGTCGTAGCCGCCGGGGATGCCGCGGATGAACTCGTCGGCGTAGGCACGGCGGGCGGCCTGCTCCACGCGCTGTCGCAGCGCCTCGTCCGGCGGCCCCCCCTCCGGCGGCATCGACCCGTAGGCGATGTTCTCCAGCGGCGTCCCGCCGAACACCACCGCCTCCTGGGACACCAGCCCGATCTGCCGTCGCAAACTGGGAAGCGCTGCCTGGCGCAGGTCCACGCCGTCATAGAGGATTTGTCCCACGTCGGGGTCGAACAGCCGCAGGAGCATGCTCACCAGGGTGGTCTTGCCGCAGCCGTTGGGGCCCACGAGCGCCAGCGTCTCGCCGCGCCGGATTTCGAGGTTGATGTCGCTGAGCGCCGGACCGGCGGCGCCGGGATAGGTGAAGGTCACGTGGAGGTACTGGATGCTCCGCCCCAGCGCTCCCAGTTCGGTACCGCCGGCGGAAAGAGGGCGCTCCACCGGCTGGTCGATGACCTGGAAGATGCGTTCCGCGCCGGCCGTTGAGCGCTGGATGCGCACGTACACGTCGCTGAGCTTGCGCAGCGGATCGAAGAGCGCGGAGAGCGTGACACCGAGCGTCATGAACAGCGAGGGCGTCATTTCCTGCCGCAGCACCAGGTTGGCGAACCAAACGGTGACCAGGCTGCCGGCGAGCACGCCCAGGGTTTCCATCATCGGCCCCACGAACGCATCGAGCATGGCGATCCGCGCCTGCTGTTTGAACATCCGCAAGTCCACGGCGTTGAGGCGCTGCTCTTCATAGGCCTCCGCGGTATAGGCCTTTACCACGCGGAGATTGTGCAGACTGGCGGTCAGGGCACCGATCATGGCGCCGTACGCTTGCAGGAGACGGTGGTTGGCCTTCTTGACGCTGCGCCCCACGGTCCAGAACACCGCAACCGCCAGCGGGCCGACGACGGCCATGGTGAGCGTCACGCGCCAATCCAGGAAGAACGCCCACACCAGGACGAACACGGCGCGGAGCGGTTCGCGAATAGCACGCCCGAACAGCGTAATCAGGCCCCGTTGAATTTCCTGGATATCCTGCACGAAGCGGGTGACGATGTCCGCCGTCGGTTGCCCGGCGAAGAAACGCATGGGAAGGCGCAGCGTTCGCTCGTACAGACGCTCCCGGAGCACCATCAGGGCACTGAGGATGGCCTTGGCAATGAGCACCTCGCCGAAGTAGCGGCATACGTTGCCCGATACCGCGGCGAGCACCAGCGCCGCCAGAACGTAAAGGAGGGTGCGGATGCGGTCCTGGGAGACGTCGGAAGGCAGCCGGCTCATGGCCCAGCGCAAGGCGCGGAAGTGCCGTTCCAACGGCGCGGGGGCCAGTTCCACCAGACGCTGCTCCGGCCCGGGGTTGACAAGTGCCGTGATGGTGGCACCCGCCTCCCCCTCCGCCATCCCGCGGAGGAATTCCGCCGCACCGCCATCGGCGCCGGTAAGAATGTCGCCGGCCTGCAATCGCGCCGCCTCGCCCGGCCCGGAGTGTAGTTTCAGGATGCGCACGGTGCCGCGCGGCGAGGGCGGGCTGAATTCCACGCCCAGCCGATGCCCGGCCAGGGCCCGATGCGCCCAGCCGTGCAGACCTTCCGGCTCCAGCAGAATGGTGAATACCGGAAAGACGACGCCGATGCCCACGGTTTGCAGCGCCGCGAAGGCGATGCTCAGCAGAATGCCCGCGGCGAGCTTGCGGTGGAACGGCCAGGCGAGGGAGAGGATGCGGACAAATTCATGGGTTCGGAAGCGGCCTCCCGGGGCGCGCTGCGTGTCGTCGGCGGCGATAAGCAGTGGGTCCATACGTGCAACACGCCGCGCGGCGCTCCGGGCCTCCGGCGGCCCGAGCCGCGCGGCCTGCGGTTTGTTGCCCCGCGCCCTCCCCGGACCCGCGCCCGGCGTCAGACGATCGAGCGGTAAAGCTGCGCATAGCGCGGACCAACGACGGACCAATCCCACCGCGCCAGGGCCGCCTCGCGCCCCGCACGGCCCAGCCGCGCTCGCGCCTCGTCATCGAGCCGCAGCAGCTCGCGCAGCCGCTCGCGGATCGCCTCGCGCTGCGGAGGACAGGCTCCCGTCACGTCGTTCAAACCGTCCGGGGCGACGCAATCCGTGGCCAGCACGGGAACTCCGCTCGCCAGCGCCTGCATGATCGAGACCGGGGCGCGGAAATGCAAGCCGACGCAGGCCAGGGCATCGGCCTCCGCCAGAAGAGCGCGCTGCGCCGCGGCGTCCGCCGCCGGCGCGAACCGCACGCGGTCAGCGGCGCCTTTGCGCCGCACCGCGGCCTCGATCATGCTCCGCCAGCCGCCCTCCGCCGGACCGGCGATGGTGATCGACCAGCCGTCGGCGTCGCGCCCCAGCTCGGCGAAAGCCTTCAGCAGCGGCACCAGTCCTTCGACGGGATGCACCGGACCGAGCACCAGCAAGCGGCGATCCGCGCCCGCGCGACGCGATCCGCCCGCGTCCGTAGTTCGAGCGCCGGCGTACTCCTGAACCAAGACTCCGTACCCGAGCGTAGTCACGCGGGCACCGCTAACGGACCGCTGCATCGCGGCTGCTTCGGCCTGGTTGTTGGCAGCGATCGCTGCGGCCCCACGGATTAGCGCGCTCTCCCACAAAACGCCCCGCAGTTTGTCGCGCCATCCGCGTGGGTGGTACGGGCCTGCGGCCAGGGCGCCGAGGGGAGTGATTACGCAGGGCCGGCGCGCGGCGCGGGCCGCGGCGGCCAGGGCTCGGCAGGCGGAACCGTTCCAGCCGTGAAAGTGGATGATGTCCGACGTTGCGATCCGGCCGAGTACGTCCTCGGCCCTAAGTGCGGCAGGCGCCGGCATCACCGGGCGGCTCTCATCCGGGGGCGTGCGACCAGGTTCCCAGGCCGTGAACATCGAGCCGAACCCCTCGCCTTCGAGGCTGCCAAGCAGCCCCGGCAGAATCACGGCAAGCGAGCCCGCCTCGGGGCGAAGCGATTCCAGAATGTGAAGTACCGTCCGCTTGCCCATGCGGCGGCGATTCTACCGCGGTGCGGAGGTGCCTACGACCGTGGCGCCGGCGCCGGCCGCGCGGTGCCGGCCGCCGACAAACGCACCGATCAGCGCGGACGCCACCCCGGCCAACTAACCGCCCGACCCCACAACATCCGACCTGAACCGGTTATCCCGGAGCAGGTCGGCCTGTCCCGCCCAGCGGGGGGGGCGCTGCGCGGGGCGGGTGGGCTTGCGGCGCATCTCATTTTGTGTGGCACGGTTGGATCTTCCGCGCCACGCCGGAGGCGGGCACCGGATCTCAACGGGTTGGTGTACGCGGCGGCACCATGTAGGGGTACCGGGGGGACCCTTCCGCAGCAAATACCGGCGCGTTGGAAAGCGGTTCCTGCCGCGATTCATGGGATGGACCCAGTGCGCTTGCAGGTGGGCGCGCACGCTGCATCGAAGCTCGCGACGAGCTCATCCCCACGGGACGCACCCGTGCGCTTGCGGGTGGGTGCGCATGCTGCATCGAAGCTCGTGACGAGCTCATCCCCACGGGACGCACCCGTGCGCTTACGGGTGGGCGCGCATGCCTTGGCCACGCCGGCAGGTTGGATATAATCGGGTGGGTCGCCAGCCCGGTCCATCGTGCCGGGTGGACGGTGCCGGATCATCGCCGGCGTGCCACCTGCAGCGGCTTGTCGCGGCTGGCCGAGCGCGGATGGGTTCTGGGCGCTGGGTACTTGCGGCCGGGTATGGTCCAAGGGCCGCAGCCGGCGGCGGTTTGTCGTTCGGCCACCCGGCACCGGCATTGGCGAGCTGAACCCGCAGGTTGCGCACTCCGCCACCCGCGCACGGGTGCGTGGAAGCGCAGGTCCGGGTTGAGAGAAACCGCATAGGCGGGCGTAATTCAGTGGTAGAATGCCAGCTTCCCAAGCTGGACGTCGCCGGTTCGAATCCGGTCGCCCGCTGTGATATAAGTACTTGGCCGAACGCAACTTAGCGTACTTGCCCGCGTTGGGCAATGCGGCTTCTAACGCCGGAAAAAGTGGTAGCTACCACTTTTCGTGCGAAAGGAGCCCTACCAATGCCCGACCAAACCACCTCTGAAAGATACCTAGGGTTTGCCAGAATGTTTTTGGCCTGGATTGCGACGTAAGCTATTGCAAAACAGCGAGTTATGTGCGTGCGGAGCGTTTTGGCATTTCTTGCCAGCGGCAGGTCGAATTCCGGGTGGCGGACCCACCTGGCGCTATCGAAAACGCGGTTGGGAAACGACAAACGACAAGCAAACGACAAGCTGCCGAGAAGCGCGTAGCGTCGGATGTTAAACTGGGCAAAATGGCCGCTTGCTGCCGTTCGTGGGCTGGACGCGGTGGAAAACCTCGGTTCGGGGGCGGTTCGGAGCACGATCGAAGGCGGTACGAACAAGGTACGGGGATGCGCCTGCGGGGCCTTATCGCAGGGGTGCCCGGCCTGCCGGCGGCGGGTTGATGTTCAACGTGAGGCACAGCGTCAGCCCCTGCTCGATCCGCGT
This sequence comes from Planctomycetota bacterium, assembly GCA_016208685.1. Classification (GTDB taxonomy): domain Bacteria; phylum Planctomycetota; class Phycisphaerae; order UBA1845; family UBA1845; genus JACQXM01. The sequence continues at coordinate 51,176 of JACQXM010000009.1, forward strand.
CACCAATACGAAATCCGGGGGCGGCGGTCGGCCTGGCGAAGCCGCTCCAACGCCACGGCGGCGTCTTCGCACACCTGGTCAATGGACGCCCGCTCCGAGAGATTGAGCGCGGCGCGAAGATGCGCCACGCCGTACAACCGCATCGTCGGACCGGGCGGGCCGTGCCGCGGGACGGCGGGGCTAGTTTCGATCGTCGACGAGCTTGGCTCCGTAGACGGATCGGGCTTCTCTCGCCGCTGCGTCCGCGCCATTGAAGGTCGCTCCCTGAAAGTTGTTGGTCACCGATCGCTCGCCGTGGGCGATGCGCTCCAGCGAGTCCAATATACGCAGCGCCACACCGTACAACTGTTCGGCTTGCGGAGTGGACAAGCCCATCTGCCGTTGCAGGACGCCGCGCTCGATTTCCGCGTAAGGCGGAAGCTCGCCGGGGCTGGCGGCGGTGCGCACTTCTTCCTGCGCCTCGCGGCGCACGTCACGCATACGCCGCACGGCTTCGACTATCTGATCCGGCTCCATGCCCGCGAGCAGGTCGGGGGGAAGCAGTTTGAGCGCTGCGTTTACGTCGGCGCCGGATCCGCCGAGCTCGGTGATTCGCGCGGCAAGGTCGCCGCTTTTCTGAAGCTCGCGCGAGCGGGCCACATCTATGGGCTTGACCGCTTCTGGCTTGGCCACAAGCTCGGCGAAGTGGTGCGCGTCTATCCCCAGCGCCTGCAAGGTGCGCTCCACGCGCTTCTTGTCCGGCATACCGCGGTCGAATTCGAGCCGGCCCTGCTGAATGGCGAACGCGGCGCGTTCCATGTTCTCCGGGGAAATCCCGGTACCGAAGAGGTTGCCCACGGCGCGATTGACGGAGGTTTCGTCGAGGTTGGGGAACTTGGTCCTGAGCCGCTCGGCTTCCTGGCGGGCGAGCACCGCCTGGTCGGCGTCGAAACCGCCTTCGGCCCGCAAGTCGGAAATGCGTTCCAGGGTGACTTGCTGCTCGGCCTGCTTTTCGAGCAATTCGTTGAGGGCTTCGGTCTGCTTGCGGGTCGCCTCCTCGACTTCTTCGCGGGCCTTCTTCTCGCGTTCCAGCCCCTCCACTACAACCTCGATGCCCTTACTGATAAGGGAAAACGCGACGGCTCCCGCGGCGAGCCAACCAAGGGCCTTGACGTTGTCGAGGACGCCCTTCTTGATGAAAACCAGAACGTTGCCGAGACCCTGGCCGCTGCCGGCCATGTCCCGCGCTACGCGCGAACCACGGACCAGGTTGGCGACGAACTGCCCAAGCTGCGGGTTGATTTGGTTGATTAACTGGAGGTAGGTTTCGGTGCTGGCGTTGAGTCTGGCCTGGTCAGCGGCGCTCTGCACCGCCTGGTCGCCGGCGGTCTGCGTTTGACCGCTAACCTTCGCCTGCGCGGCGGCGACCTGGCCGAGCTGCGCGGAGGCGTTCTCGGCGCCGGTTACTTCAACCGCGGCGGTGAGCTTCTGGTCGGCCACAATTCCCTGCTTCGCGGGCAACCGCCCGAGTCATACTCACGGACGGGGCGGCAGACGCGCCCACCGCCCCGCCCGCTACGCCGGATAACGAGGTTGCGCGCCGGTTACGGCGCCGTGAATGTCACCTTGATGGCACGCTGCCAATATCCGTACGTATACCGGAAGCGAGCACGAACGCCGTACAGGAACTTCTCCCGCATGAAGCCCTGGTCGCTCTGCGCCTCCAGAGCCGTAAACTCGATGGGCTCGCGGTCCTGGAAGATAAAGGGCCGCACCGCCACGTCGGTCTTAAGCAGGTAGAACACCGAAGCCGCGGTCAACCGCGGGAAGGCAATCACGCGGGCGGCGGACTGCAACACGTTGGTGGTGGATGCCACGATGCTGGCATTCACTGCTTCCAAAAAGTCGAGGTAGGTTCCCGGCGGAACGACGGCCACAAGCCCACTTGCCGACTGGTTCATCGGCTCGCCCTGGTCATCGACGAAGCTCAGAAGCTGGGCGATTGCGGTCTTGATCGCGGTGCGGCACTCGGCGACGGTGGGGGTGGTGGGAACCGCTGCCGTCGAGGCGATGTCGTTGTCCTGCGTTCCCGACAGCCCGGAGGCGTGAGTGGCGCCGAAGAACGGAACCCCGTCGTAGGAGTGGAAGCCGGCGGAATGGCCATTGACCAGCAGGCGTGCCACTTCGCTGTCACCGAAGGTGGCGGCACGTTCGGCCATTTCCCCGATGCGCAGCCGGACCTGTCCGGTCTGATCGTCGGAGAGCTCGTCGCGGTCCACTTCGAGGGTGAGTTCGTACTTGAGATTCTCCACGTCGTAGCGCTCGGCGAACAGCCCGCGGGCGAGGCGCCCGGTTCCGAATTCGCGGAGGGGCGGCACAGACCCAAGGAAACGGTGCCGCTCTACGTCCTTGTTGGACGGGTAGCGGGTGCAGAGATCGGGCCAGAGGCGCGGCGTGGCCGTGAAACGGTCAAAGAACTCGCTCCGCGCCCCGGCGAGGGTGAGCCCGGTGTCGATGATTGCCATTGCGTGTTACTCCTGTCCGCCCGCTTCCCTGACGGTCGCGGCGCTTTTCGTTTCGTGCCTTAACTACACGTAGTCCACTTCCACCAGGAACGGGCCGGGATCGGCGGTGGTTCCGTTGGTTACCGCGAGGGTGAGCACGTCGCCCTTGGCGGCGTGGGGGTTGGTGATGGCGCCCAGCGAAGCCACGGCGTTGGCGGCGGGGAAAGCGGGAGTGCCGTCGAAGGTTTCGCTGGCCACGGTTCCGGCGTCGATGGCCACGGCGACCACGCAGGTGTTGGAACCGTCGATGCCGGCGGCGGCGGTCGCCTGGTTGACCACGCGGGCGGCGACGATCCAGGCATCGTGAGTGAAGCTGTGGATCGCCCGGGCGGCGATGTCGGCGCCGGCGGAAAGATTCTCCACGGCGTGGGTGACGGTCTTGACCAGGGCGCCTTCGGGGTCAATGCGCAGGATGATGTTGCCGGTGGACACGAAGTCCTGCACAATGCCGACGTAACTGTTGCCGACGGCGGCGAAGGTGAGCGTGGCATCGTCGCTGGCGAACACCGGGCGCCCCACGTCGGTGATCGCAGCGCCGGTTAAGGAGTGGCCGAAGTCGCCGAGGGTGTAGACGCGGACGGTTTTCGCGGCGGCGGCGCCGGCGGAGTTGTCGCACTCCTCGTAAGCGATGCCCGCGAACCTGTCGCCGGCGGAGAGGGGCTGGGCGTAGCCGGTAGCGGCGATGCCGACCAGGGCGCCTTTGTACACGTGCTTGGCGGCGCCGACGGCGTAGGTGCGAAGCTCCTGGTCAATGTAATGGTCAACGTTGCGGTTGGCGGTAAGCGCCATGGTTTCGGTCCTCCATGACCGGTGTTACATGTGTGTCACCGCGGCATCCGTGCCGCGGGGTTAATCGCGTCTTACGACTTCTCAGCGGACTTCACCAGAAACTGTGCCAAGATGCCCTTGAGTGTCTCTTCATCGCTCGGCCTGCGGGTGAGGGCGGCAACGATCGCGGAGTTCTGGTCGGTCTTCTTCGCTATGGCCTTGTGAAGGTCATCGAGCGCCTGCTCGCACGAGTGATGAAAGAAATTGAGCGCCATTTCCTCGAACGACATCTCCGAGGGCGGCTTCTTCGAGCGGTGCTTGGGAAACGCGGAAGTGAACGCCTCCAGGCAGGCGATAATCGCCTCCGCCAAGGTAATCCGTCCCTTGTCCAAGTCCACCGCGCGGGCCATTGCGTTCGTGTCGTACCGACTCATCGGTTGGCCAAGGTAGCTGATGAGTGCGGCGGTTACGATCTTCGTAAACGTCGTTCCGGTGGTTCTCGCGTAGCCCTCGATGACCGTGTCGAGGTCCTTGTTGATATAGAAGGTCTTCTGCCGTTTTGCCACGCCAGTGGGCTCCGCCGCTTTCGTCTTCATATCACGACTCCGTGATCCTACGGGTTGCTGCCGTGGCGGCCAAGCCGCGCAATCGTCGACCCAATTATACCATACGTTTGCCTTGCATGCAAGTCCATCGTGTGGTATAATGGTGTAGCGACGAGTCGGGCGGCTTGTTGCCCGCTCGATGAACTCCGTGGTGCACGGGGGTAAGGGGGTTTGCGCGCGGGCGGTGCGATCCGGCTCGCCGGCGCGCGGAGTAATAAGGAAGCGCGAACCGGCGGGGCGGGTCGCAGGCGGGGTAGGCGGTTGGCCGGCGGCGGTCGCCGGCCGGGAGGTATGGTTGCGGCGCCGGTGGTTCGACGCCGGGTTGCAGGAGGAAACGGTCATGGCAAGGGTCGCAGGAACGGCTCGGCGGGGGCGGGGAACGGCGCAACGGCCGGCGCGTGGTGTGGCCGCGACGCGGCGGAAAGCGGACGGCGACGCCGGGCCGCGCGGGCCGGTGGGGGGGACACGCAAAGTGAGTTTGCGGCTCCCGGAACCGCTCGCGTACCTGTTGGGCGACGCGGTGGGCAAGGCCGGGGACGAAGGTACGAAGGCACGGAGGGAAGTCGCGCACGGTGAGCACGGTGATGCCCTGGCGGCGTTGGACGCAGTACCGAGCGTGGACCGCGAGTATGGGTACGAAGACGTCGTCGAATCGCTTGCGGTCGTGCGCGGCATGCTAGAGTTTGGAGAGGCCGACGAATCATGCGACCTGACGGACCTTGCCAACACGATTTGGAACCACGGAGACGAGGACGACGCTGTGGAGGGCTGGTTGGCGTTGGTTCCGATTGCGGCGCGCGTGCTTGCCCGAGCGGGGAAGGCAATGGAGTCGAAGCGGCGGGACCTGAGGGAGCGGAATGCGGCGGCGAAGGTGACGGCGGAGTAAGGCGTGGAGATCTGCGGGGATCAAATCGAGTTCACGACGAAGCGGCGGAAGCTGACGGCGGAGCTTGTCGAAATGCTGCCCGGCGTGCCGGTGGACAAGCTGGAATTGCTGCGCGACGCGGCAGAAGGGTGGGCGGTTGAAGCCGCGCAAGAGGCGTGCGACAAGGTGCTGCGTCTTGTCAATCAGAGACAGCCGCGCAAGGGAGCATGAGACGGTGAACGACGCGAAGCCCGGTCAACGGCCGACCAAACTCCCGAAACCCGTCGCGTTTCCACCGCTGGACGCTAAGGCGATGGGAGCGCGGATTCGCGCGGCGCGCGAAAGCCGGAAGTGGTCACAGCGGCAATTGGCGTCCGCGATCGGGCGGTCCAAAGTCTCGGTGACTACTTACGAATCGGCGCGGGTTTGCCCGTCGGTTGCGACCCTCGTGGCGCTGGCCAAAGCGCTGGATCGCTCGCTCGACTGGCTGGCGATGGGCCGGCCACGCCGCTGGGTACACGGAAAATGGGCGGGCGGGGGGGGTCGGCTTCCTTGACCGATTCTGCGCCCGCGGCTCCGCCCGGCCCTGAGTCGTCGTTTCCATCCTGGATCGGGGCGGCGCGGCCTCGGGATTCCTCCGCGCCGCCCCACCAAGGATGCGACGCGGAGGACGGAGTTTCCTTTCCTGCGGCCCGCCCGGGGCCTCCTGGTCTCCTCCCCGGGCGGGCGCGGTAAGGAACGGCTGGCGGGGCACGCAGGACGATCTTCGACGCGACCAGGACGGGCGCGTAAGTAGAAGTAAGTGAAAGGAATCACGGATGTCAGATATGTGGCAGGACAAGGCGGTGGACACGGTGCCCTTTGCGGCGCCGGAGGTGGGCGCGGGACTCAAGACGGTGCGGCTTGCGCCGTGGGGCGAAGTGGTGAGCGTCAAGGGGAAGTTCCTGGTGGACGAACAGGCGGCGGCGAGCATCGTGGAGGCGTTCAAGCGTCACGGCGTGGCACTACCCATCGACCAGGAACACGACACGCTGCCGGAGTACGCCCCGCCGGCGGGAGCGCGGGGCGCGGTGGGCTGGATCGAGGAAGTGTACGCCGAACCGGGCAAGGGGCTGTTCGGCCTGGTCAAGTGGAGCGACCGGGGGCGGGACCTGGTGCGCAGCGAAGCGTACCGCTATCTGTCGCCGGTGTTGGTGATCCGCAAGAGCGACGGCCGGGCGGTGGAACTGCACTCCGCGGCGCTGACCACGAAGCCGGCGATTCCCAAGATGGAAAAGCTCGCGGCGAGCGCCAACGCGGCGGGGGAAGTGACCGCAACGGGCGCGGCGGTGGGCCGTGCGGAAGTCACGCTGAGCAACGATGCCAAGGTCGCGGCACTGACGCGCAGCACTCTGGGGCTTCCCGGCGACGCCGACCTGGCGACGGTGGCGCAGGCGCTGTCGCGGCGCACGGCGTCGGATGCGGAAGTCACGGCGCGGCGGTCGGCGGAAGCGTTCGTCGATGACCTGGTCCGCGGCAACAAGCTCAATCCGCACGGCGCTGGCTTCGCGGAGAGCCGCGAGGCGTGGGTCACGCTGGCGATGACCGACCGCGCCACGGCGGAGAAGCTGGGCGCGAGCCTTACGCCGCTGGTGGAGCCGGGGCGCACGCGGGCGCCGGATCGCGCCGTGGTGGACCGGATGCGGTTCATCGGGGAAGCGCGCAGGGAATGGGCGGGCAACCGCACCACGCGCGGGCTGACCAGTGAGAAGGCGTACGTTGCCAACGCGCTGCGGGAAGCGGGGTTGGCGCCGCTGAAATCGGAGGAAACGGCGGACCTGGTCGCGGTCTAAAGGCCATGGCGCAGGCGATTCGACAAAGCGAGTCGAACCCCACGGCCGGCGACTGGCTGACCGTGGACGAAGCGGCGGCGCTGACCGGCGAGAGCCCGCGCACCTGGCAGCGGCGGGCGGCGTGGGAAGCCCAGCAAGCGGCAACCCGAAACCGGCAGTCCCTTGCGCTCCTGCGGCGCCCCGCCGATGGGGGAAGGCCTAGCTGGTACGTGCACCGCTCGCTTGACCCGGTGCTGACGCGCTTCCCGGCGCCCGACGAACGCACGCAGCGCGCCTTGCCGACGCTGAGAACTCGGTACCCGGACGCGAAGGTGGACGAAGCTCGCGTGCGGTTCGCGTGGCTGCAAAGGTGGCGTGAGCTTTGCGCCGGCAAGCCCGGGGTTCCTGAGGAGCTTCTCGCGGAACGGGTGGTGGGGGAAGCCCGCGCGGTGCACGGCGAAGACTATCCGATCTCCTACCGCACGCTGCGGAACTGGCGGCGACTGCACGACGCGATGGGACCGGAGGGGCAGATTGCCGGCCTGGAGGCGCTGATTGACAAGCGGGGACTGTCGGAAGTGCCGCTGGGGCAGCGGGGGCGCGACCAGGCGGCGATCGACTACTTCTACTCTGTCTACCGCTCACAGGCGAAGCACTCCATCAAAATGGCGCATCGGTGCACGGTGCACAAGGCCGAGGAGGCAGGCTGGAAGTGGCCGAAGAGCTACGCCGCGACGCAGAAATGGCTCGCATGCCACGATGAAATCCACCAGACGTACCTGGACCGCGAGGGGCCGACGGCCTACGGGCACAAGGATCGCCCCTACCTCGATATTAACTGGGAAACGATCGAACCCGGTTTCTGGTATGTCCTGGACCACACGCAGGCGGACTTTTGGGCACGCGGCGACAACGGGAAGGTGTTCCGGCCCTGGCTTACCGTGGTGCTTGATTGCCGGAGTCGGTGTGTCACCGGTTGGCGCCTGGGCCAATCGGCGAATCAGGACGCGATCGTCGCGGCGTGCCTTATGGCCTTCACGCAGTGGGCGGTGCCTTCACGGATTCGCATTGACCGGGGGAAGGACTTCGAGTGCGAGCTGCTTACCGGGGTGACCAAGCAGGAACGCTTGCGCTACCGCCACGAACTTGGCCCGGACTGGCAGGACAAGCTCCGCCGGCAGGAAGAATCGCAGTGGCTGGGAGTCTTCGGCGAGCTGGGCATCGACTTGATCCGGTCGATTGCCTATGAGGCGCGAAGCAAGGCGCTGGTCGAACGCTTCTTCCGCACCTTTGAAGAACAATGTGCGAAGGCCTTCGCGTCCTACACCGGAAACTCGCCGGAGCATCGCCCGGAGTGCAGCGAGGAGCTCCGTGGGGACGCGGACGTTCCGTCGCTGGAAGAGAGCCGCAAGTGGGTGGGAGAGTGGATCGACCTGTATCATCGTTTGCCGCACGGCGGGCTTCACGGCGCTGCGCCGCTTACGGTGTGGGGGCAGGCAACGAGCCTGCGGCGTGCCCGCGACGAACACCTGCTGACCTTGATGCAGTCGCGGGGGGTCTACCGCGTTGGTCCGAACGGGGTTTCGTTCCGTATTGCCGGTCGGACACTCACCTACGGGAAGAGTTGCACCGCGCTGTACCGCCATACCGGTCGGGACGTGTTCATCACCCTGGACCCCAACGACGCAAGCTGCTGCTTCGCATGGACGGCGGATCGCGGGCAGCGGCGGTACATCGGGCGACTGGAGTGCAACGGGCGGATCTCCGCCAACACCTCGGTGGAGGTGCTCCGCGAGGCGATGCGCGAGAAGGGACGGCGGGACAAGCTGCTCCGCCGTGCGGCGGCGGAGGCGCCGAAGCGCATGCGCACCGCGGGGCAGGAAGTGGCCGCGATGCAGCTTCAAGAACTGGAGCGGCTGCGCAAGACGGGCACGTACGACACGGGAAACGCGCCCAACATCGTCCCGGTTCGCACGGGGTTTGAAGGCGGTGCGATGCCGGTCCGAACCGCGAACGAACGGAGGCCGGAAACCGTTGAGGAACACTCGCTCAGGGACTTGTTTCTGCCGGAAGAGCCGGACGAGGAAGAAGACGACGATGACCGCAACCTCGGCTCCTATTGCTCCAAAGAAGAGGACCTGGACGACGACCCGGAGCCGTCGAGCGGACTCCGCTCCTATTGCTCCAAAGAAGAGGACCTCGGCGGCGACGATGAAGGCACGGAAGACGACATGGCGGACCTGTTCTCCGAGCCGCTACCAAAGATGCCGAGGAATGCGGGGGCAGAACACGACAGGTTCTGGAACGTAAAGCACGTAGCGCCTGAGGATGAAGGCGACAACCACGGCACGGAGGCCGATCAACCACAAGCGGACTCTTTGAGTCTGATCGCGGGGAATCGGCATGCCGGACGAACCGAGTAACGAACAGGCGTTTGAGGCGCTGGCGCAGGAGGCGCGGGTAGCGCGGACGGCACGGATGCTGACGGAAACTGATCGCTTGCAGCCCAACCAGCGAGCCGACATTGCGGAGCGGTTCGCAAGGTTCATCGAAGAGTACGGGTTCACACAGGCGGCGGTAGCCCGGGAACTCGGCTGGTCCACCAGCACGATGAGCGACGTGGTCCGGCTGACCTACAAGGGCGACAGCATCGACCGTCGCCTGGTTGGGATTCACAACTGGATGGAGCTTGCGGCGCGGCGGGAGAACATGCTGCGCAAGCGGCGCTTCGTGGAACACTCGGTGGCCATTGAGATTCTGCAAGTGGCGGGGATCGTGGCCGAGACCTGCAAGATGGGAGTGGTGTTCGGGCCGGCGCAAATCGGGAAAAGCATGACACTGGAGGCGATCCAGGGGGACGCACGGTACGGCGACCCGGTGCTCATTCGCGTGGATGAATCCATGCTCCGGCCCTTCCCGCTGTGCCGGGCGATTGCGGTGCGGTTTGAACTGAGCGACAGCGGGACGTTTGATAAGGTGTTTCGGCGGATCGTGGCCCGGCTGGTGGGCACAAAGCGGATGCTCATGTTCGACGAGGCCGAGCGTGTCACCTACAAGGCACTGGAATGTATTCGGGACCTGCACGATTCCACGGGGTGCCCGGTGTTGCTCTGCGGCAAACCGGCGGTCTATGAGAAGCTCGGATTTCGCCACGTGGGGGACTTCGCGGAAGTCACCGACCAACTGGCGTCGCGGATCATCGTACGACGCGACCTGACGGAGCGCACGCGCGGCGGGCGGACGCCGAAGCCGCTGTTCAGCCTGGACGACATTCGCAAGCTGATCGGGGCCGCGGACCTGAAACTGCACGTGGCGCCGGACGCGGTGAAGTGGCTGCAATCGCGGGCTTCTTCGCTGGGCACCGGGGGCATCGGCAATGCCCTGGCGTGCTTCTACCTGGCGTGCAAGCTGGCGTTTGTAGAAGGCGCCGAGACGATCACCGTAGAGAGTCTGGACCGCGTGGCGGACTTGACGATGGGTCACGAACACGCGCAGCGGGTGTCGGAAGTGGTCGCGGAAGCATCGGCCCTGCGGCGGGTGGTGTGACGATACGCTCCGCCCGCGGCGGGCTTTACCAACAGCCGTCGAACGGCTGTGGAAAACCATCCGAACGACGTTCGACGCCGGTTCGGATGAATCTGTGCAGACGCTCCAAACCGCCCGGTTTCACGCAAGACCTGGGCGGTACGTGGAGCGTTCGTCATTATGGCGAGTGGCAAACCCGGTATTTCGCTGGCAAGATACACATCGCCCTTAGAGCCGGAATGTTCAACAAGACATCAGTCGCGGCATTCGGTCCACAATCGCTCAAGGCCGTGCGCGATTCGATGGTCCGATCGAACCTCGCTCGGACGGTAATCAACTGCCGAATCAACCGGATCCGCCGGATGTTCAAATGGGGCGTCGAGAACCAACTGATCGAACCGGCTGTCTTGCAGGCGCTTCAAGCCGTCGCGCCCTTACGGAGGGGGCGATGCGATGCAAAAGAGACCGCGCCGGTTGAACCCGTGCCGGATGAGCGAGTCGAGGCGATCCTTCCGTTCGTACCGCGGCAGGTTGCCGCCATGATCCAGCTCCAGCGGTTGACGGGCATGCGGCCCGGAGAGGTGTTGGCGATGCGTCTTTGCGAGATCGATCGAACCGCGGACCCCTGGAGCTACGGCCCGTCGTCACACAAAACGGAGCACCATGGCAAGGCGAGAGTAGTGTTCCTCGGGCCGCGAGCACAAGCCGTGCTGCGACCCTTCATGAACCGCGATCCCGAGGCCTACCTTTTCAACCCGAGAGAGGCTGTTGAGGAGCATCACCTCGCGCGCCGGTTGAACCGAAGGACACCAATGACGCCAAGCGAAAGCACGCGGCAACGAAAGATCGCGCCAAGACGAGTCCCCGGAGCACGGTATACGCGCCGGAGCTACGCCGTTGCGATCGCCCGGGCCTTCGATCGTGCCTTCCCGCCGCCGGCGCACCTCAGCGATGAAAACCGGAGGGAGTGGAAGAAGGAGCATCATTGGACGCCGAACCAATTGAGGCATGCAGCCGCGACTGTCTTGCGGCGCGTTTTCGGAATCGAGGCGGCCCGCGTCGTGCTCGGCCACACCTCGTCTGTTGTCACGGAAATCTACGCAGCGCTCGATCAGTGCAAGGCCGCTGACATCATGGCCAAGGTCGGGTAAGGTACTCAACGCGGTACCGGCGAAACGGCTCGCCGTGCGGCCTCTGTCGGGCTCGAGCTCGGGCCCGACGGAGGCTGAACCGCGCGGTCGGAACGTCTGGTTGGCCCGTCCATGCTCACTCGCTACAAGATGCACCGCGGACCGCCGCCGCCCGACGGTTCGTTGCCGAAAGGCATCCGGCAAGACACACGCTGGCGCACCAAACATCCGCTCCGACCCATTGAGGGAATCGTGAGGGAATTCCTCGCGGCGCCTGATGAGCAAACCTGGAGGCGGTTTCGCGCAGCGTATCTCGACCTGCTCAAGCGGCGATTTGGCGAGGACTGGGTGCCATTTGACAATCTGGCTAAATTGGCCAAGGCCAACGACGTCTACCTTGGCTGCAGCTGCCCGACCAAGTTGAACCCGAGGGTGGACCACTGCCACACGTTCCTGGCACTCCAGTTCATGAAACGAAAGTACCCGTCCTTGCCCGTCCGATTGCCCCGATGCTGACCCTCGGCGTCCTCGCATGAGTCGGGACCCCTCGGTGACGGCTTACATGCTCCGCCGACGGGCTGGAGCTCCGTTGGATCGGCTTCCGGCGGCGCTGGGATGGCGAGGAGCTTGCGACGATAGGCCGCCCTACGCCGCTCGAAGGGTGCTCAGCGAACAGAAGAGCGAGTGACCCATTTCTGACCCACCCGTCCCGGGATGACGCTGCAGCAACCACGGAATCCGCTTTCTGAGGCCCAAAACGTCGCCAACACGTCCAGCTTGGGAAAACGCTGGTGTGCTTGTAAAGCCTTGTGCCACAACGACTTATACTCGTTTTTCTGGGTCAGAACGAGGGTAGCAAGTGGCGCGCAGGTCGATACCGACTCGAAAACCAGTGGCCACCACGTGGCGACTGACCCACTTTTGACCCACTCCTGTTTGCAACCATGGGCCTCACCGCCGACGCGAACCCTACCACGGAGCGGTTTAGCCCAACTTTCGCACTTGCGTTCATTTCTCGACTATTTTCGCTGCGGAATCGGCGTTGGCGGGGGTGGGAAGGCGGATCGCGGTGGCGAAACCGTTGTAGTGCAGACCTACCCTCTTGAAATGCCACCCGCCGGTTTGGTATCGGAGGGGCAGGATGTTTCTCCGCTGCCATTCACGGAAGAAGAACGGCAAGCTGCACCGCTACTGGAGCGTGGTCGAGTCGCGGCGCGTGGGGCGCGGCGTTCCCGTGCAGCGGCACGTGCTGTACCTGGGCGAGATCAACGACAGTCAGGAGGCCGCCTGGCGGAAAACCATCTCGGTCTTCGACGAAGACAAGCGTGAAACGCGGCAGCTCTCCCTCTTTCCCGCCGATCGGCCCATCCCGCCGGACGA
>JACQXM010000039.1 GCA_016208685.1 Planctomycetota bacterium
GCAGCACTCAGACCACGGCCGGCACCGCCTCGACTTCGGGGCGAACCTGCATCCGCGGGTCGCTGTCGGCGTCAAGCTCGCGCGACGCCAGCGCCATCGACTTCGAAGACGTATGGGCGATCCGCATCACGGATCCGCTTGCCTTCACGGCCGCCACCACACCGCCGGCGCCCGGTGATGCCGATTTCGACACGCAGCTCTGGTTGTTTAACGCCAACGGCGTAGGGTTGCTGGCGAACGATAACGACGGCGCGCAGCTCGGTTCGCGCATCGGACACCTCGCCACGGACGGCACGGGAGTCACCATCAACGCGCCGGGCCTTTACTACTTGGCGATCAGCGGCAGCGGCAACGTGCCGCGTGCCCCGGGCGGACCGATCTTCAATTTCGCGCTGCCCACCGAAGTATCCGGGCCGGACGGTCCCGGCGACGGGCAACCGCTCTCCGCCTGGACCGGTCCTGGCGCCGTCGGCACGTACATCATCGCGCTCACCGGGGCCGAAGTGGCAACGGCCATCCCCACGACCTCCGAATGGGGGCTGGTGGTGATGGCGATCCTCCTGTTGACTGCGGGAACTATCCTCTTCCGCCGCTTGCATGCGGCTTCGGCGCACGTGCGGGCTTAGGCTCCGCAGGAGTGATCCCCCCGCCGTTCAGTGCCTCACCATCGGCACCGCCGCCTGCGCGTCCCGAGTTCGGGGTAGGCCCAACTCGGGAAGGGTAGAGGCACCGGGTACCAACCACCACGCGTGACAGGCCCTCCGATCGGTCCGCCGTCCTCGGCCTTCGTCACGCAGCCGCCAGGGCGGGGGCCGTAGCCACGCATGCCCGCGGTTCGACGCCGGTGACCACGGACAGGCGCGCTCGGGCGCGGTTGTTACGCCGCGCCGATCGACCCCGCCTCGTTCGGTATCACAGCGCCCCGGCCTCCGAGTACCATACTCCCGCCGGAGTGGACCATGGGCCGGACGACGAGGGACGGGCGAAACTCATGCAGACACGGTGGACGGAAGCGGGCGCACAGCAGGCGTTGGACCGGTGGGCCCCGGCATTCGGCGAGTTGCTCGCGCTGCGCCTGTACACGGCGCGGCTGTTGGGTGAAGACGCGGCGCTGGTGCTCCACGGCGGTGGCAACATTTCGCTCAAGGGCCGGGCTCGAACGCTGCTCGACGAGGTCGATGTTCTGTTCATCAAGGGCTCCGGTGTCGATCTTGCCGTCGTCGAGCCTGCCGATCTGCCCGCCGTGCAGATCGAGCCCCTGCGGCGGCTGCGCTCTCTGACGCACTTGTCCGATGACGACATGGTGCGCGAGGTTCGCCGCCATTTGCTGGACCCCGCCGCGCCCACGCCTTCCATCGAGACCCTGCTTCACGCGTTTCTGCCGCAGCGCTACGTCGATCATTCACACGCGGACGCAGTGCTGGCGCTGACCAATCAGCCCAATGGGGCGGATCTGATTCGCGAGGCACTCGGCGATCGCGCGCTCATCGTGCCCTACGTCCGCCCGGGGTTCGAGCTGGCACGGGCGGTTGCCGAGGCGTTCGAGGTCCACCTGTCGGCGCCATCCGAGGCGAGTGGCGGGTCGTCGGCCGCTTCGCGAGGCGCGTTGCGCCCATCGAGTTCCCCGGCCGTGGAAGGCGTGGTCCTGCTTCATCACGGTCTGATCACGTTCGGGGATGACGCACGTACGTCCTATGAACGACATCTCGCGATCGTGGACGCCTGTGAGCGCTTCCTGGAGTGCCGCGGCACCGCGCGACCTTGCGCCGTGGCGGCCCGTGACGCGGCGGAACCGGCGGCGATCGTGGCGCGGATGGCACCCGTGTTACGCGGTCTGCTGGCGCACGCGACGGGCGACGAGGACCGCCCCTTTCGCCGTCGGGTGATGGAGTGGCGTGCGTTGCCGGCCTTGGGCGGCCTCGCCGGGAGTGCCGACCTGCGCCGTCTGTGCGACACCGGTCCGGTCACCTGCGACCACCTCATCCGCACCCGCCCCTGGCCGCTGCTGGTCGATCCGCCGGCGGGCGACGAGGCTGCGTGGAGCGATCTGCTGCGCCGGGAGGTGCAGGCGTACCGGCAGCGCTATGCCGCGTATGTGTCACAAAACGGAGGCCGCACGGAGGGTCTGGATACCGCCCCGCGCGTGGTGCTGGTTCCCGGAGCCGGCGCCCTGTGCTGGGGGGAGACCAAGCGCGATGCCCTCATCGCCGCGGACATCACCGAGCACACGCTGGCGGTCCAACTCGCGGCCGACTCCCTGGGCCGGTACGTGGCACTCGCGGAGCGGGAACTGTATGAGATGGAGTTCCGCGACCTGCAACGGCGCAAGCTGGGGGTCGCCCGGGATCGCCCGCTGGACGGGCAGGTGGTGGCGGTCAGCGGCGGCGCGGGAGCCATCGGCGCGGCGATTGCCGAGGTCTGCGCCGAGGCGGGCGCCCACGTGGCGTTGGCGGACGTTGACGAGGCCCGGCTGCAGCGCGTCGTTGCGGAGCTGGAGGCGCGCTTTGGTCGCGGAACCGCCTTCGGCGTCCGCATGAACGTCACGGAGGAAGCCGACGTCGCCCGCGGCTTCGAGCGCATGGTGCTGGCCTTCGGCGGCGTGGACGTGGTGGTGCCGAACGCCGGCATCGCACAGGTGGGCGCCGTGGACCAGCTTACCCTGGCAGATTTCCGCCGCGTGATGGAGGTCAACGCCGTCGGCTATTTCCTCTTCATGCAGGCGGGCATCCGCCTACTGAAGCAACAGGGGTTGGGCGGCCATATCATCGTCAACGCCAGCAAGAACGTCTTTGCGCCCGGGCGGGACTTCGGCGCCTACAGCGCATCCAAGGCGGCCGGACATCAACTGGCCAAGGTGGCGGCGATCGAACTGGCCCCGTTCGGCATCCGGGTGAACATGATCAACGCCGACGCGGTCTTCGGCGACGCCGCCCATCCCTCGGGGCTGTGGCAGCAGGTGGGACCGGCCCGGGCGCAAAGCCGCAACCTCGATCCGCAGGCGCTTCCCGAGTACTACCGGCAGCGCAACCTGCTGAAGACCGTGGTCCATGGCCGGCATGTGGGCAACGCCGTGGTGTTTTTCGCCAGCAATGCCACGCCCACGGTCGGGGCGACGCTTCCCGTCGACGGAGGCGTGATGGAGGCCTTCCCTCGATAATGCGCCGGCGCGCCGCGGGCGGCATCGCGGCGACTCGGGTTAGTCGCGCGACACTTCGAACCCGGATCGTCGCTCGCACACATGGGCGCGTCGTCACACTCCACGCGCCGCGGCCACCGCGGCCACCGCGGACGGCCGCGCTCCGCATTCCTGGCGCACCCCACGTCGCCGAGGGTACAATGCGGGAATGATGGACGTGCTGGGACCTTCGCCGCGCCCCGCGACCGCCCCTCGGCCCGCGTCGCTCTTTGACCACACGCCCGACACGCTCGGCGCGCTGCTGGCGGAGTGGCGACAGCCGGCGTACCGCGCCCGGCAAGTGCTGGAATGGGCCTTTCTGCACGGCGCGGAATGCTACGAAGCCATGAGCAACCTGCCGCGCGACCTCCGCGCCCGGCTCGCGGCGGAGCTGCCGTTGTATCAGTCCGTCATCGCCCGGCGGCAGGAATCGGCGGACGGAACCACGAAGCTGCTGCTTCGCTGGGCGGACGGAAGCACCAGCGAATGCGTGCTCATTCCCGACGGCGAGCGCCGGACGGTCTGCGTGTCAACGCAGGTCGGCTGCCCCGTGGGCTGCGTGTTCTGCGCCAGCGGGCTGGGCGGCTTGCAGCGCCAACTTTCCGCGGCGCAGATCGTGGAACAGGCGATGCGGGTGCGCGCCGCGTGCGGCGGCGAGGCGCGACTTTCCAACGTGGTGTTCATGGGCCTGGGTGAACCGCTGGCCAATTTCGACGCCACGCTCGCCGCGGTGCGGACCATCAACGCCGACTGGGGGCTGGGAATCGGGGCACGGAAGATCACGGTCAGCACGGTCGGTCTGCCCCGGCAGATGCGCCGTCTGGCGGATGAGAAGCTGCAAATCACGCTGGCCCTGTCGTTGCACGCGCCCACGGATGAGTTGCGACAGCAGATCATCCCCTGGGCGGAACGGGTGACGATTGAGTCGCTTATCGAGGCCTGCAACTACTACTTCGCCGCCACCGGCCGGGAGGTGACCCTGGAGTACATACTGCTGGGGGGACTCAACGATGCCGAACCCCAGGCCCGCGCCCTCGCCTCCGTCGCCCGCCGGATGCGCAGCAACGTCAACCTCCTGCTCTATAACCCCGTGGAGGGCCTGCCGTTCCGCCGGCCGACGGATCGCGCGGCGCAGAACTTCCTGGCCGCTCTACGCGAGGCGGGCATCAATGCACATCTACGGCGCAGCCGCGGGCTGGACATCGACGCCGCCTGCGGCCAGCTCCGGCGCCGCGAACACGCCGATCGCACCGGGTGAGCTCAGGACCACGGCGCGGCATCGGACCAGGGGCAGGTTCGCGGTGGATCACGCCACGGTGGCGGGCGAGCCGGAGAGCGCTCTGGAGAAAAGTCGGCGGAGGACTGCGAGAAGCGTCGGGGTTTCGAGGTAATTCGCCGGCACCCGCCAGTGCACGGTGCGTGGGTCGGGCATGCGCACGGAGCCCGCCGCCCCGGCGAACAGCGGCTCCGCCTGCGGCAGGTTGTCCACGATGAACACCACGTCGGGCGGACGGAGGCTGATGGAAACGATGCCGAAGCGCCGGGCGTGCACCCGAATCTCCGCCAGCTCCAACAGCCGTTCCAGAGGCTTGGGGATCGGGCCGAAGGCATCCGTCAGGTCCCGTAGCAGTTGCTCCAATTCCTCCGGCGTGCGGCAGGAAACCACGCGGCGATAGACCTCGATGCGGGAGCGGTCCGCGGAGATGTAGTTCGCGGGAATGTGGGCCGCCACGTCCAGATCGACGTGGACGGCAGGCGGGGTGGGGTCGGGCTCGTTTTTCAGACGCCGGATCGTCTGGTCCAGGAGTCGGCAGTACATCTCGTAGCCGACGGCCGCGATGTCTCCGCTCTGCTCCTTGCCCAACAGATTGCCGGCACCGCGAATCTCGAGGTCGCGCATGGCGATGCGAAAGCCGGCGCCGAGCTCGCTGAACTCCTCGATGGTCTTGAGCCGCTTGGCCGCCTTGCTGGTTACCGTCTGGCCGGGGGAGAGCAGCAGGTAGCAGTAGGCGCGATGGCTGGAACGGCCCACGCGACCACGGAGCTGGTGCAGGTCGGCGAGTCCGAAGCGGTCGGCGCGGTCGATGAAGATGGTGTTGGCGGAGGGAATGTCGATGCCACTTTCGATGATGGTGGTGCACACCAGCACGTCGGCCTCGCGGCGCACGAAGCGATGCATCACCTCCTCGAGTGCGCCCCCGGGCATCTGCCCGTGTCCGTGCACCACGCGGGCTTCGGGGACGATGCCGCGGAGCGTGTCGGCCATGGCGGCGATCGACTGCACGTAGTTGTGTACGAAGAAGACCTGCCCGTCGCGGTTGAGCTCGCGCAGCACGGTGTCGCGAATGAGGGAGCGTTCGAAGGGGCGCACGTAGGTGGCGATGGCGCGGCGGTCCACGGGCGGCGTGTGCAGGGAGCTGATGTCGCGGATGCCCATGAGGGACATGTGCAGCGTGCGGGGGATGGGAGTGGCGGTGAGTGTCAGTACGTCCACCGTTTCCCGCAGGCTCTTGAGGCGCTCCTTGTGCTCCACGCCGAAGCGCTGCTCTTCGTCGATGATCACCAGTCCCAGGTCGGCGAAGCTCACGTCCTTGCTCAGCAGGCGGTGCGTGCCGATGACGATGTCGATCTGCCCGCGGCGTGCCTTGTCGACGATCGCCTTCTGCTCCGTGGCGGTGCGGAAGCGCGAGAGGCAGCCGACGACGAAGGGGTAGTCCGCCATCCGCTCGCGGAAGGTCTGGTAGTGCTGCTCCGCCAGCACCGTAGTGGGCACAAGTACGGCGACCTGTTTGCCGAACTCCACGACCTTGAACGCCGCGCGCATGGCCAGCTCGGTCTTGCCATAGCCGACGTCGCCGCAGACCACGCGGTCCATGGATCGCGCGCGGGTAAGATCGGCACGAATTTCCTCGGCAACCAGAAGCTGATCCTCCGTCTCTTCGTAGAGAAACGCGGCCTCGAACTCCCTCTGCCATTGGGTGTCCGGAGGATAGGCGACGCCTTCCGCCTGATGGCGGATGGCTTGCACGCGCAGGAGCGATTCGGCGAGTTCGGCGACGGAGTCCGCCACCTGCTGTTTGGTCCTGGCCCAACGCTTGCCGCCCAGGGTGGACAGTTGCGGGCGGCGCCCCGCGGCGCCGATGTACTGCTGCACCAGGTCGACCTGCGAAACCGGGACGTGCACCACCGCCCCCTCCGCGAACTCCAGCGTGAGGAACTCCTCGACCTGGGCGGAGTCACCCTTGCGCAGCGTCTTGAGTCCGCGAAAGACGGCGATGCCGTGCACGACGTGAACCACGAGGTCGCCGGGCTTCAGGTCCATCCACGATTCGAGGGGCCGACCGGCGTGCAGCTTGCGGATGCGGCGGCGCTGCCGCTGGCGGTGGAAGAGCTCGTGGTGGCCGACGACCACGCTGCGGGTTCGTGTCCATTCGAAGCCGCGGTGCATGACGCCGAGTTCCAGGTTCACGGCGCCAGCGCCGGCGGCGGAGTGCTCGCGGAGCATCTCGCGCAGTCGCTGTCGCTCGCCCTCGTTGTCGCAGAACACGTGGACGTGATGCTCGCGGGCCGCGCGCAGCAGTTCCGCGAGCACCTCGCCCGCGCCGCCCTCGAAGCGCGAAACGGACGCTACGGCGAAGTCGAAGACGCTCTCGTCGCGGGTGGCGGCGGCGGCGAACCGGCCCAGGTGCAACTGCGTGAGTCGCGCCGCCGCGGCCAGGACGTCGGTGACCGCGAAAAGCCGCTCGGAAACGCCCAGGCGCGCGGCCAGCGTCTCGCCCAGCTCCTGCACTTCCGCCGGCTGATCCAACACCACGACGGTGTCGGAGGGGAGGTAGGCGAAGAGGTCCGTGCCCGGCGCGTCGCCGACGGGCGCATCCACGGGCAGCGCGCTGACCGCCAGTGCGGGCAGCGACTCCATGGAGCGCTGTGTGCTGATGTCGAAGCGGCGCAGTGATTCTACTTCGTCGCCGAAGAACTGGACGCGGTAGGGGTGCGTCTCGCCGGGAAGGAACAGGTCAACGATGTCGCCGCGTCGGGCGACGTCGCCCGGCGCCTCGACCATGTCGAGCCTTGCGAAGCCGCGATCCACGGCCCAGGCAACCAGCGCTTCCGGCGATAGCGTCGGCCGCTGTCCGGCGCCGCCCACTTGAAGGTGCAACGTATGGGCTTCAAGCAGTGCCGGCCGGGGCACGGGCTGCATGAGCGCCTGGATGGGCGCGACGATCAGTCGGGGCGCAGTGCCAGGCACCTGGCCGTCGCCGCCCCCCTTGGGCGCCGCCCGCTGCCGGCGGAGTTGCGTACAAAGCCGCAGCCGTTCCGCCTGAATCTCGCCGCTGGCCGCTCCCTCGCCGGGGAGGGTTTCCCAGGCCGGGAAGAGCAGCGACGGCGCCTGGAGAAAAAGCTCGAGGTCGTCGCGCGCGTTATCGGCTTCTTCCAGGTGGGCGGTGACATAGAGGAAGGTTCGCGCGAGCTGCCGCGCGGCACTGGCGGCCACCAGGGGCGCAGAGGACCCCCACAGGCCTGTCGCGTGGACTACCCCCGGGCAGGAGGCGAGTCGCTCGATCAGGCGCCCGAGCAAAGGGTCGGCGGCGATCGAGGAGATCACCATTTGGTTCGCTGCATCCTATGACAAGTCGGGACAATTATCGACAGGGCTCAACTGGCAGTCGTACGACAAGCTCACTATGCTGCTTTATGGCGGCTGCGGGTCGGCGCCGCACTTGTGGACCGTCCCCGGGGACGCGTGATGCCCTCGCGGTGTCGCGGGACCCAGCCCGCCGGACGGTACCTGCGTCAGCGTTGCACAGGAGCAGGAACATGTACACAGGCAATCGGCTCTATTCGGCATGGGTGTGGGCGGTCGTTCTCGGCGCGCCCCTGGCGGTGCGCGGGGGTGAAGCCGGCGAACTGCCCCCGCAGTTTACTCTCGGGCGCTACGTCCCTGACGACTGCTGGATGTTCATGCAATTCGCCGCCAATACCGAGACCGTCTGGATCGAGGAGCAGCGCGGCCGGGTGTGGAAGGCGCTGGAAGAAAGCGGTATCGCCCGCGACATCGTGGGGCTGGTGTTCTCGCTGCTCAGCGAGGCCGACCGCGCTGAGGCCCAGGTAACACTCGACAAGGTGACGGAGCTCATTCGCGGCGTGTCCTGGAACGAACTGGCCTGCCAGGAGTTTGCCTTCGCCGAACGTCTGGGCGCGGGCTTCGGCGGGTACGAGTACATGGCCCTGTTGCGCGGCAAGCCGGGCACGGCGGAGCGTAACGCCGCCGGTCTGGCGGCGATCATGGAAGAGATCGCCACGCGGGCCAAGGTGTTTCGCGTCGTGAAGGACAAACTCCACGGCTGCGATCGGTGCTGCCTTCAGTTGGCGCCGCGGGAACAGCGCACGGAGATCGAACTCGCCCTCTCCGTGCTTCGCAAGGACGACACCATTGCCATCGTGTTTGGGGAGCGGGCCGCGGAACAGGTGGCCGGCCTGCTGTACGGCAAGACCGAGCCGCGCACCATGGCCGCCTCGCCGCGTTTCCGAAAGGCGATCTCCGAGGTCAAGGCTCCCGAAGACGCCGTCATGCTTTTCGACATGAAGATGCTGCTCGGCCAGTTTCCCAAGGTGGTCGAGGCCGCGGAACGCGGACTGGCGCCCGACACGCCGTCGCCACGGCGCGAGGCCAAGCGCGGCGCCTTTGAGAGCGCCGTGGAACTGGCGGACTTCGTTGATTACGCCGTGCATTCCGTGGAGACCGTCGGGCACCGGCAGTTCACCCACGGCGTGGTGCGGCTCCAGGCGGGCAAGGAAAAGACGCCGGTCGCGCGGGCCCTCTTCGCGCGACAGCCCTTCTCACGCTTCGACCAGTACATCCCCGCAGAGGCGACCGGTTTCAGCCTGGAAGGTTTTGTCGACCTCGAGGGAGCCTACAAGATCGTCACGGACTTCGTGCGCGAGAAGGTGCCGGACGGGGCCGCGGCGATCGACCGGTGGAACGAATGGTTGAAGACCAATGTGGGGCTGGACCCCGAGCGCGACCTGTTCAGTTGGTGGGGCGGGGAGATGATCAGCGTGTCGCTTCCCGCCACGGTCATCACGCCGGCACGTCGGGAGGACTCCGTCCTGATGATCCGAGTGAAGGACTCGGCGCTCGCCACGGCGAAGCTCTCGGCCGCCATCACCTTCGTCGAGGGCATCTTCAAGGGACAGCAGCCGGGGCTTGTGGTTCAGCCGGCAGCGGTCAAGGCCGAGGGCTTCCGGGAAATCACGCACCCGCTGGCGGCCATGTGGGTGCGGCCGGTGATCGGCGTTGCCGGCGAGTGGCTCATCGTCGGCACTTCTGCCGACGCCATCAATAAGTGCCTCGCCGTCGCCGCGAAAGAGGCGCCCTCCATCCGCGAGAACGACCGCTTCCGCAAGGAAGGGCTGGTGCCGGACGGACCCGTGGTCTCTGCGTCTTTCACCGACACCAGTCGCTTCGGCGAAGAACTCGCCGAGGGCGTGGCCATGATCGGCATGATCGGCGGCATGATCCCCATGTTCGCGGCCGGAAACCTCGGTGAGGGCGAGGAGGCGGCGCAGGCAAAGAAGGTGATCGGCGTCATTCAAAAGGCGACGACCATCATCTCCAAGCTCGGTCCTGTGCTTCAGAAGATCGATTACTACAGCTCCGAGGCCTCGATGGCCACCTTCGACGGCACCGTGCTGCGTGATACCTCCGTTGTCACCTACAAGGACCCGGCGGCGGTGGAGAAAATCCGCACCGCCAAGTCCGAGCCCCAGGGACGATAGCCGGTTTGTGACTGGTCGGCGGGCACACCGACCCGCCGTACCGCCGGTCGGAACCCCCGCACACCCCCCGCGCGAGCCCACACCTGGCCACCGGCGGCGTCGCACGCATCGCGTTTTCTCCCTTCGGTCTGGTACGTCAGTTGCCAAAGAGCGAATACATGGACAGAGGAGGGTCCCTGTCCTGGGCACAGGAGTTCAGCCATGCACCGACAAATACACCCTGACCGAACGGACGCCGAGGGGCGGCGCCGCATGCGCAGCCAACTGATCCACGGGCGGAGCCACTCGTACCATTGGGATTACAACCACCACGTTGTGCCGCCGATCACTGCCAGCGCCACGTTCCGGCTCGACTCGGTGCGGCGGGGGGCACAGGGGTTTGAGGAATTCGCCAGCGAAACGGCGGTCGGTGACGACCATCCGCCCATCTACATCTACGATCGCCTGGGAGAGCCCAACGGCGACATGCTGGAGGACAACCTCGCGGCGGCCCACGGCGGAGAAGTCGCCCTGTGTTTTGCCTCGGGGATGGCGGCGATCTCCGCCGCCATCTGTGCCCTGGTCCGGAGCGACGAGCACGTCGTGGCGCACAAGGTGCTGTACGGCTGCACCTACTCCCTCATCACCAACTGGCTGCCGCGTTTCCGCATCGGGGCAAGCCTGACGGATCTGACGGACCTCGACGCGTTGCGCAAAGCGATTGTGCCTGCCACGCGCGTGGTGTACTTCGAGTCGCCGGTCAACCCCGACATGCGCCTGATCGACATCGCGGCGGTGCGCAAGGTCGTGGATGAGGTCAATGCTCATCGGAGCGCCGCGGAGCGTGTGTGGGTGGTGGTGGACAACACGTTCGCCACGCCGTTCTGCCAGCGGCCACTGGAGTTGGGCGCCGACCTGGTGTGCGAGTCGCTAACCAAGGCCATCGGCGGCTTCGGCACCGACATCGGCGGGGCGGTGGTCGGGCCGCGGAGTAAGTACCACGACCTGATCATGTATCGCAAGGATTTCGGCGGCGCCCTGTCACCCAAGAGCGCCTGGCCCCCGCTCGTCTACGGTCTGCCGACGCTGGCGGCGCGCATGGTGAACTACCAGAAGTCCGCGATGCAAATCTCGCGCTTCCTCGAGCGGCATCCCAAGGTGGAGATGGTGCGCTATCCCGGTCTGGAGTCGTTTCCGCAGCATGAACTTGCCAAACGGCAGATGCGCGACGACCACGGCAAGTTCGCGCCGGGTTCGATGATGTACTTCGTGGTCAAGGACGAGGTGGGGAGCGGACGCGCCGCGGAGCGGCTCATCGACTGGGCGGCGGAGAACGCCTACACCCTTACGCTCGCCGTCTCCCTGGGGCAGATCAAGACGCTCATCGAGGCCCCCTATTCCATGACCCATTCGGCCATTCCCGATGCCGAGAAGCGGGCGCGAGGGCTGGTGCCGGGCGGCATCCGCCTCAGCGTCGGCCTGGAAGACTGGCACGATATCATCGAAGACCTGGACGCGGCGCTGCGACAGGTGTGACACAGCATGGCATGACGGCCGGACGGAGCCGCCACACCTCGACCCGCCTGCTCGGGCCGGTGGATGCCCGCACGGTCACTCCGACCGACCCTGGAGCAGGTTCGCGACCGCCAGGGAGCGGGCCGGGGGTGCAACGCAGCGACAAGAGCCTACGGACGAAGCACGGGCGGCGGCGCCCGGGTCCAATCGCCGTCGGACACGGCTCCCATCCGACGGTCGCGTCTTGGCGCGAGCTGCGGTGGGCCGGCACGACACCCATCGCTTTTGCGGTTACGGAGTTCGCTTCTTGCCCGGCGCTGTTTGTCCGCCCGCGGGGGCGGCGCCGGGCTTGTTCAGGTCCTTGAAGTCGATACCGTCGACGAGGTCGATCTTGGACTGCGACGCATCGTAGCGGTAGATGCCCATGCGTTCCGACTGCGTGTTGTAGATAAACAGCAGTTCCTCATCGTTGATGGTCATGGTGCCCACGGTGGCGACGAATTCGCCGGTGCTGGCGGTGACCCCCGAGGCAAACGCGGGATGCGGCAGGCTCTGGAGAACCACGACTCCGACCAGCAGTATCACCGCGGTGGTTGAAAGCACGCCGATTGCGAAGTTCTTGTTATCCATCGCGTCGCTCCTGAGCCGCGGCTACTTGCCGAGGTCCTTGTCCAGTTCCCGCATGCCCACCGGGCGGTACTTTCGCGTCTGCACGCTGGCGGGGACGAAAGCATGCAGCCGCTTGCTGTTGCCATCAAGCACGTAGAGCACGTCATAGCTTTGCCCCGCAGCCTTGGCCGTCAGACAGGCCACGGCACCGCCCCGTCCGCCGGCCTGCGCGTACGCCGTCGGTAACGCGAAAACATCCGAAAGCAGGGCAGCCAGAAGCAGCAGGTTCAGCCCTACCAGGGCCGCGATGATTCCGCGTTTGCTGAGCACGGGATGCCCTCCTTGAAGGCGACCACGGGCCGGACCTGGCGCCTGGGTCAGGACAGGTGCGACCGTTTGGGATTCAGAAAAGCCGAAAACCCGATGACGACGGCCACTCCCGCGGCAACCAGCCACGGCGTCAGTGCGCTGGCTTCGTTGGGCAGCGCCGCGGGACGTTGTGCCCAGGCCGAACTGCCGCCAAGGTGAATAAACAGCGCCGCCAACCCACCGACAACGTGGCAACGCCCTCCCGCCGCCGAAGAGAGTGCTCGTCGGATCATACGCGGTATTATAGGCGTGCGAGGTGCCGGGTAAAGCGGACTGCCGACGCTCGTGCACCCGCGCCGGCGGGCGTCACGCTGGAACCTGCACCGTCCGCGACGACGGGGCCGCCCGCGGTCCCTGGTGACGGACCCGCCCTGGCCGATATGCCGCTATGATCGTCGAACGTTATGCCGCCGAGTCCGCCCTGACGCCGACCGGCGGGTTCCTCAAGGGCTACACGCACACGCTCAACCCCGCCATCGGTTGCCCCTTCGGGCAGGGATTCTGCGGGCAGTTCTGCTACGCGCGCTGGGGCATGGCGCACCAGTTCCATGGGGAGGGGCGGAATTGGGGCGACTACCTGAAGGTGAAGGAGAACCTCGCGGAGCGTCTGGAGGAGGAGCTGGCAACCGCCGCCCGGCGCCCGGCCGACCACCCGCACGCCGTCGGCAACCTCAGAATCTTCGCCTCCTCCACCACCGAGCCCTGCGCCGGGCCGGTGCTCGAGATTTTCCGCCGTTGCCTGAGGGTACTTGCCGCCCACCCCGTCGGCAGGCTGGTCATCCAGACACGCTCACCGCGGGTGACCCAATTGCGCGAGGAGATAGAAGCCCTGGGGCAGCGCGTGGTGCTGAGTTTCTCCCTGGAGGCCGACAGCGACGAAGTCTGGTCGATCGGACCGAAAGGCGCGCCCGGCGTGGCGGAGCGCCGCGCAGTGTTCGAAACTCTGAGTTCCTGGCGGACGATTACGCACCTCGCCGTGGCTCCCTGCCTGCCCTTGAAGGACTCGGAAGGCTTCGCGCGCTGGATCTCGGCCACGGCGGACTTCGTCACCGTGGATACGTTCACTTGCGGCGACGGGAGTACCGGCGGCAACCGCACCAGCCGCACGCCGCTGCCCATGTTGCTGGAGCGACATGGCCACGATTGGCGCGATGAGACACAACCCCGAGAACTCTTCGCCCGGCTGCGGCGGCGGATGGGCGATCGTGCCCGCTGGTCGCAGGAAGGTTTCCGGCGGCTGATCGATCCGCACTTTCCCGGAGAGCCGACGCGTACTAGGCTACGCCCCGGTTGAGCCGGAATGGAGCAACGGCGCCGCCAGGGCGAAAAGACGATTACGGAAAGAGCACCGCGACCCATCGGGCCATTGGATTCGGCCGGTGAATGTTCTTGCGGTCGCGCCGGGTGACGGCCGAACAGATCCGCGTCTGTGAGGGACGCGGGGCCAAGCAGGCTCGCGACGGGGCGTGACGCTCCATGTCAGCGGCGGAGCCGGCCACAGAGCGGGAAAAACAAAGGTGCAGGGAATCGGGCAGCGGCGGCAACCGGTGCCACGAACCCCAACCGAAGCCAGGGAACGCGATCGGCGCATTTACCGGCGAACGCCATGACGGACGAACGAGAATATGTTCTGGGCACGCACGAAGCGGAGCTTGTGCGTCTGGGCTTGCAGCACCGGCTATGGAGCGCCCAGGCCTTTGCCATCTGGGAACGCGCGGGCTTCGGCCCGGGCCATACGCTGTTCGATGTGGGCTGCGGGCCGGGGTACGCGACCTTCGACCTCGCGTCCCTGGTCGGGCCGCAGGGCCGGGTCATCGCTTTCGACGAATCAACTCGTTTCGTGGAGCACATCCGCCAACGGCAGCGTGCCTACGGAGTTGCACACATCGACGTCCGCCAGGGCGATGTTCAACAGCTCGACCTGGAGGCGAACTCCGTGGACGGTGCCTACTGCCGCTGGGTCCTCTGCTACGTGCCGCAACCGCAAAGGGTGATCGAACAGGTGGCCAAGGCGCTGCGCCCCGGCGCCTGTTTCGCGATCCAGGACTATGTGAACTACGGTGCGCTGCTGCTGGCGCCGCCGAGTGCGGCCATGGAGCGCGTGGCTACGGCAGTGCTGGAGAGTGTTCACCGCCGCGGGGGGGATTTGAGCGTGGCGGCCCGTCTGCCGGCGATGATGGTGGATTGCGGTCTTGAGTTGCGGGAGGTGCGTCCGCAGGTGCGGGTCGCGCGCCCGGATTCGCCGCTGTGGCAGTGGCCGGCCACGTTCTTCCGGAACTACGTGCCCACGCTCGTGGAGATGCAGTTGCTCTCGACCGAGGAGGCGGAAGCCTTCCGGATGGATTGGACCGAGCGGACGCGAAATCCCGGCGCGTTCTTCCTCACGCCGCCCATGTGTGACATCATCGCGGCCAAACCGCGTGCGTAGGGCGGGCCGGTGAAAGGCACGGAACAGAGCGTTGCGCGCGCGGCGCCGGTCGGGGGCCGCCCTTTGCGACCGAAGGCCGGCGGCGCCCGTGCCGGACTGCCTGTTGCGTCGTGGCCGAGGCGTTCGAGGAGCGCGAATGAGCGTAGCTTATTTCGACTGTTTCAGTGGGGCGGGGGGGGACATGATCGTTGCGTCGCTGATCGACGCCGGCGCTGATGCCGCGCGCCTGCGCCGGAGGTTGGAATCGCTGCCCGTGGGTGGATACACGCTGACCATTGAGAAGGTCACGAAACAAGGCTTCGCCGCCACGCGCTTCGTCGTGGATCTGGATCGCGCCGCCCCCCAGCCGCACCGACACCTGAAGGACGTGCTGGCGATCATCCGCGGGGCGGGAGACCTCAGCGAAGGCGTAAAGGGGCGGGCCGGTCGGGTCTTCGAGAGACTCGCCGCGGCGGAGGCGGCCGTGCACGGCATCACGATCGATCGCGTCCATTTTCACGAGGTCGGCGCCGTGGATGCCATTCTCGACGTGGTCGGAGCAGTGACGGCGCTGGAACTGCTGGGCGTCGACCGCGTTGCCTGTTCCGCACTTCCCACGGGTTCGGGCACGGTGCGCTGCGCGCACGGCGAGCTTCCGGTGCCGGGACCGGCGACCGCGGAGCTGCTCAAGGGCGTTCCGCTGGCGGCGTGCGAGGAAACCGGTGAGCTCACGACTCCGACCGGCGCCGCCCTGCTGACAACACTGGCGGACTCGTTCGGGCCTCTTCCCAGCATCACGGTGCGCGCCGTCGGTTACGGCGCCGGCACGCGCGAGGGGGCGTCGCGCCCCAACCTGCTCCGCGTACTGGTGGGCGACGCCGGCGACGCAGGCGAAAGCGATGAAATAGCAGTATTGGAAACCAACCTCGACGATACCACGCCGCAGACGGCGGCCTACTGCATGGAGCGACTGCTCGCCGAGGGTGCACTGGATGTCTACAGCCTGCCGATACAGATGAAGAAGTCGCGGAGCGGCGTCTTGCTCACCGTTTTGTGTGAGTGCCACCGGGTCCCGGCGATGGAACGGATTCTATTCGCCGAGACCCCCACTTTCGGTGTTCGGCGGCACAGCGTGCGGCGGACGAAGCTGCGCCGCCGCGTGGAGGCCGTCACCACTCCGTACGGCACCATCCGCGTCAAGGTCGGGCAGCGCGCCGACGCACTCACCGCCACCCCGGAGTTCGAGGACTGCAAGACCGCGGCGCTGGCGGCGGGAGTATCGCTCGCCACGGTCATCACGGCCGCGAAGGCGGCTTGGGAGAGAAGCCGGCAAGCCCTCGGCGGCACCTGACGATGGAACGCGGGCGGTGGCTCGAATCCCCGTTGCGCGATGCCGCGCTACTCACTCCGGAACGGACCGGGGCGCCATCGGGTACCGAAGAAGATGGACTCGCTTCACACCGTGTCTTCAGCAGGCCTGTTTCTCGAGGGGACAGTCCTCTCTGCCGCCGGCTTGCCTTCGGGCGTCAGCGCGTCGCAGGGCCTGATGCTGGCGCTGGGGTTGCTGGGGCTGGCGGCGCTGATGCTTTCATCGCTGTGGAAGTACCGCCGTCGCGGCGTTCGTCGATCCACCTCCCGCGCCTCCGGGGGCGGACGACCTGACGCGGACGCCGATGTCTGCCGCGACCTCGAAACCCTGCTGGCCGAGCTGGACGCCCTGGCGGCGCGAATCCACACGCAACTGGATGCCAAGTGCGCGGAACTGGACGGACTGGCGCGCCGCGCGGACGATCGCATCGCGGAGCTTTCGCGTTTGCTCGGACAGGTGGCCACCTCGGGCGCCGTGGATGTGGTGATCGCCGATCCACCGCCGGGCACTGGCGGCGCCGAGGCGGCTGCGGACCGATACGCGGCCGTCTACCGGCTGGCGGACGCGGGACTGGATGCGGTGCGGATCGCGCGCGATCTGGGCAAAACCACGGGCGAGGTCGAACTGATTCTCTCCTTGCGCGAACTGCGCGCTCCCGTCACCGCAGCGTAGGAACCAGCGTGGCGCCGCAGTGGCGCCGGTTGCTCCGCCGTCCAGGCGCATCGGTATCCTCCGACGCAACCTGCGGGCATTTCATTGCGCCGAAGACGGAACGAAACGCGGAACGTGGATTCCCCTATCCCGCATTCGCCATTCGCGGCGTTTGGTTGCAGCCGAAGGCCGCCTCGGAAGCCCTGTCTGTCTCGAACCTCGACTCGCCGGCGAACACTCAGAGCCATCGGGGCGCCGGCACCATCGGACTGCGTACCTGCCGGCGAGCCGACGGGACCGGCTCGCGATCCGTGGGGGGAATTACGTGCGCCTCCGGTAGTTGAACACGGGCGCGGCCCGCCGTTTTCAGGCATGCCGGGTCGGCGCCGCGTTGCTGGCAAGCCGAAGTAAGTTCCGCAGGGCGGCCGCGGGGTCGGGCTGTCCGAAAATGGCGGTGCCGGCCACGAAGGTGTCGGCACCGGCGCCCGCCGCTTCCTCGATCGTCGCCACATCAATGCCCCCATCGATCTGAAGCCGCTGCGGAGGGCGCAGACGCTGGCGCAGCTCCGCGACTTTGGGCAGCACCTCGGGCATGAACTTCTGCCCGCCGAACCCCGGCCAGACGCTCATCACCAGCACCAGGTCCACCATGCCGAGTATGGGCTCAATCGCCGAGACGGGCGTCGCCGGGTTCAGCGAGACTCCGGCCGAGACGCCAAGCGCGTGAATGTGCTCCACCACGGCGACCGGTTCGTCGGTGACCTCGATGTGAAAGGTGATGTGGTCGCAACCGGCCTTCACGAACGCCTCGGCGTAGCGCTTGGGCTCGGAGATCATCAGGTGGGCGTCAAAGAAAAGCGGCGTGTGCTTGCGCAGGGCGGCGATGACCGGGGGGCCGAAGCTGATGTTGGGCACGAAGTGCCCGTCCATCACATCCAGGTGCAGCATCTCCGCGCCGGCACGCTCGACGACGGACACATGTTCCGCTAACCGGGCGAAGTCAGCGGAAAGCACGGACGGAGCCATGCGGATGGCGGGATGCGATAGAAACTCGCGCGGCGCACGCATCGTCGAGGGACCCGGCTCACGCGTCATCCAGCACATCCAGCGCCGCAAAGGGCTTGCCTTCCAGGAATTCCAGCGACGCGCCGCCGCCGGTGGAGATGTGCGTCACGCGATCCGCGAGGCCCGCCTGGTCGATGGCCGCGGCGCTGTCGCCGCCGCCGATGATCGTCACGGCCCCGCGCACCGTGGCCGCCGCCAGCGCCTGCGCCACCGCCCGCGTGCCGCGATCGAACGGCGGCGTCTCGAACACCCCCATCGGCCCGTTCCAGACGATGGTCTGCGCGGCCCCGATCACCCCTTCGTACGCCGTCACCGTCCTCGGACCGATGTCCAACCCCATCCAACCCGCGGGGATCGGCCCCTCGCAGGCCTTCACTTCCGCGCCGGCCTTGATCGCCGGCGCCGCCGCGGAATCGACCGGCAGCATCAGCCGCGCACCCGCCTCCTTGCGCAGGGCCCGAGCCGTCACGAACAGATCGGGCTCGACCAGACTGTTCCCCACCGCCACCCCTTCCGCGGCGAGAAACGTGTATGCCATCGCTCCGCCGATGAGGATGGTGTCGCACTTGCCCATCAGCGAGCGGATGACGCCCAGTTTGTCGGAAACCTTGGCACCGCCCAGGATACACACGAAGGGCCGGGCGGGCTGCGACACGGCTTCGCCCAGGAACTTAAGCTCCTTCTGCACCAGATAGCCGATGGCCCGCGGCCGGCCCGGCATCATCTGCGGCACGGTGAGCATGCTGGCGTTGTCGCGGTGACAGGTGCCGAAGGCATCGTTGACGTAGGCCTCGCCCAGGGAAGCGATCTGGCCCGCAAAGTCATCCTTCCGGGCACGGAGGGCCGGGTCCTTGGCCGCGTTCTTGTCTTTGATCTGCTCCGCCTCGTGAAAACGCAGGTTCTCCAGCAACAGCACGTCGCCGTCGCCCAGGCCCATGGCCAAGAGACGTACCTCGTCGCCGATGCAATCCGGAGCGAGCCGCACGGAAGTCGGCGCGCCCCGGGCGATCCCCGCGGTCGAGCCGCGCAGCAACTCCCCCAGCCGCCGAGCCACGGGCGCCAGCGAGAACTTCCGCCGCGCGTCGGGGTCCTTCTCCGGTCGGCCCAGATGGCTCATGAGAACGAGCCGCCCGCCGCCTTCCAGCAGCTTGTGGACCGTGGGCAGTGCCTCGCGGATGCGCCGGTCGTCGGTAATGCGCTGCGCAGCGTCGAGCGGCACGTTCAGATCCAGCCGCACCAGCACCCGCTTGCCGCGAACGTTGAGTTGATCGACGGTTTTTTTCATGGGGTTGCAGCTCTTCTCGCCCGGTGAACTTAAGTTCCGCGTTTGCGTCGCTTCGCGCTGCGGCGCGGCCGTTCGCCATTGATCGGCTCGATGCGGGTGATGTGTACCGGGTCGATGTACGCGTTACGCTCGGGGAACCGGTCCGCACCGGGGTCCAACCCGATTACAACCTCCATGTGGCTCAGGAGCATGAAATCCGGGTGCCGCACGTCGTAGTGAGAGCCGTCGCTGACGAACACGCGAACCGGCACGAACGGCTGTCGGTGCAGACGCGCGCGAATCTCATTAAGCCGCATGTCGTCTCCCTCGGGCTGTTGCCTTTCACCGGCTTCGCTAGTCGCTATTCGACGTTCGCCATCCCGCAGATCTTGCCCGCTCCCTTACGGTCGCGGCTCGGTCTGACGGTCGCGGATCTGTTTCCACCTTCCGCCTTCCGCATTCCGCATCACATCTTCGCCACGCGTGCGATGAGGTCCACCGTCCGGCAGGCGTAAGCCCACTCGTTGTCGTACCACGCCACGACCTTGACCATGTTGCCGCCCTTGGCGGGCATGGTCATGGTGCTCTGGCCGTCCACGATGGAGCTGGCGGGATTGCCCACGATGTCCGAACTCACCAGTGGTTCCTCGCTGTATTCCAGGACGCCGCGGAGCTTGCCCTCCGCTGCGGTCTTCAGGGCGGCGTTCACTTCCGCCGCGGTCACGGACTTCTTCAGCGTCGCCACCAGATCCACCACCGACCCGTCCGGCACCGGCACGCGCATGGCAAACCCATTGAGCTTCCCGTTAAGCTCCGGAATCACCTTGCCCACCGCCTTGGCGGCGCCCGTGGTGGTGGGGATGATGTTGATTCCCGCCGCCCGCGCCCGCCGTGGGTCCTTGTGTACCAGGTCCGCCACCTGCTGGTCGTTGGTGTAGGCGTGGACCGTGGTCATCAGCCCCTCCACCAGGCCGAAGCTGTCGTTAAGCACCTTGGCCACCGGTGCCAGGCAGTTTGTGGTGCAACTGGCGTTGGAGAGGCAGGTGTGCGCCGGCGAAATCGCCGCGTCGTTGACCCCCAGCACCACCGTCAGGTCCGGCTCGTCCTTGGCCGGCGCGCTGAGGATGACCTTCCGCGCCCCGGCCTTGAGGTGATCGCCGTAGCCGCCCTTCTCGCTCTGCCGCGCCGTGAACACGCCAGTGGATTCCAGCACCACCTCCACGCCCATCTTGCCCCAGGGCAGGTTCGCCGGCGCCTTTTCGTTAAGCACCTTGATCTTCCGGCCGTTGACCGTCAACTCGCCGTCCCCCACCTCCACCGTGCCCGCGAACCGACCGTGAACCGAGTCGTACTTGAGTAGCTGTTTGAGCGTGGCCGCGTCGCTCAGGTCGTTGATCGCCACCACCTCGAACTCGCTGCCGCGCTGGGCCATCACGCGAAACGCCAGCCGTCCGATCCGCCCGAAACCGTTGATGCCCACCTTCACCGCCATGGATGTTGCTCCCTCTCACATGCGCCTGGAAACACTGGATTTCCGCCTGTCCGGCGGACACGTTGGAAAAGCCGTCAAGGTCAGCGCGCCCACGTTCGACTCACCCGCCCGGCCAGGTCCCCGCCGCCGGTTGTGACCTTCGCCGGCGCTGCGCTGCCGACGATCCCCAAGCGCTACACTAGGGAGCCCCCGCGCGGCGGTCAAGGGCGATGGCGGCCCGACCCCGGTGCGCTTGGAACGTCCGTGCCGCGCGAGCGCCCGAATCACCAGGCTGAGACCGGCGGCGCGGCCGCCGGCTTAAGGACCGTAGCGGTGCGACGCGGACCCGCGCGCGGGTCCGGTTCGGCACCGTCAGGGGGATCACATGTCTGGCAACCGTCAACGAAGGCAGCGCGGCCGCGCTAGTGTTCGTAGGCAAGCGCCAGCAGAACATGCGGCTCGCCGCCGAGGAATTCGTGTCGAACGGTAAGCTCAACCGGTCCAGCGGGCGTCGCGATCCGGATCACCCCAGCGCGATCCTCGCCGGCGCCCGTTGCCCGCAGAACCAGCCGCGGCAGGTCGACGGTGGCCGGGGCCGGCGGCAACACCACCTCGTACCGTCCCTGCGCAGCGACCGCCCATGCGACATTGCGGCTGTAGTCGATCTCCAGGCCTTGGACCTGATTTGCCGCGCAGTACCACGCCAGACTCACGGCCGCCCGCGCCAGCTCGGCGGCGCTCGATCCGAAGATCGGGTATTGCGAGAAGCTCAGTTCCCGGAGCTCGTCGACGGGCTGGGGTGCCACCCGCGCCGCCTCCGCCGCCAGTTGCCGCGCGGCACGTGCCAGAGCGCACCTGGCCGCAATGCGCGATGGACACGCAATCAAAGTATCATTCATGTCGGGACCCCTGGTGAACGAGAACGTCTCCCCAGCCGTGGCACGGGTGATGTTCGGCGCGGTCTGCCCCGAAAGCTATCGCCCGGTCCGCGCAGCGCGATTGGATGCCGACTTCCGCCAAGACCGTCCGGGATAGCTGCGGGCCTCCGGTGGAGCGCCGCCCCAGGGCTCACGGTTCAGGACCCCGGACGGCCGTCCACGCTTTCTTCAACCGTCGCCCAATCCGCTCGCTCAACTCGCCCTGCCCGTGAACGGTTACCCGGAGCCAATCAGCATGGGCCTGCTACCCGAAAACTAATCCAGCAGTCATGGGAGTCTAGCGGCTCCGGGACGGGGTGGAAGGGTTCTCGATGAAGCGCGAGCCGTACACGCCGGGGCAAGCCATCGGCATGCTCTAGTGGCGCGTCGGCCGCCAGGATTGAACCGGTGCCACTTAACTCCCCAATCACTCCGCCGCCGGCCCCCGGCGGACCGCCCACGGCCCATTAGCGGTTTTCGGACAGGCAAGCGAATCCCAACCTGATGTCCGAAAACCGCCAGACGGCGCGGCGGCAGCGCGATACACTCCGGTCATGATGTTCAGCGAGGAAGCGTGCTATCGCGCCTTGTGTGCCCGTGATCGTCGCTTCGACGGGATGTTTTTCGTCGGCGTAGTGACTACCGGCGTCTACTGTCGCCCGGTGTGCCCGGCGCGAACCCCGCGGCGCGATCGTTGTCGGTACTTTTCCGCGGCCGCTGCCGCGGAGCGCGACGGCTTCCGCCCCTGCCTGCGCTGCCGGCCGGAACTGGCGCCAGGGCGGGCGCCGATGGATTCGCGGCATCAACGAGCGGCGGAACTGGCGGCCCGGATCGACGCCGGTGCCCTTGACCATCCGGGCGGACTGGAGCGGCTCGCCGTCGAGCTTAGGATCAGTTCGCGCCAGTTACGCCGCATCGTCACCGCCGAACTTGGCGTGTCGCCGGTGGCCCTGGCGCAGACCCGCCGCCTGCTGCTCGCCAAACAGTTACTCACGGATACGCAACTGCCGATCATCGAGGTCGCTCACGCCAGCGGCTTCTCGAGTGTGCGCCGGTTCAACGAGCTGTTTCGACTGCACTACCGCCTGACGCCGGGCCGGCTTCGCAAACAGACGGGTCGACCCGCGGACAGCGGAGTGTTACGCCTCACCCTGGCGTATCGACCCCCGCTCGCCTGGGAAGAACTGCTCCGCTTTCTTGCCGCGCGCGCCATCTACGGGGTGGAGTCCGTCGAGGGCGACCTTTACGCCCGGACCGTCGCCATGGGGGAGAACTGCGGCTGGATCAAGGTCGCGCGGCCGGGAAAGAACGTCTGCTCCCTGAGTGTGGAGCTTTCGGCGTCGCTCTCGCCAGTGCTGCCCGCGGTGCTTGCCCGGATCCGCGGTCTGTTCGACCTCGACGCCCGGCCGGATGCCGTCGCCGAGCATCTGATGTCGGATCCGTTCCTGTGCCCCGCCGTACGGCGCACGCACGGGCTCCGCGTGCCGGGGGCGTTCGACCCCTTCGAATTGGCGTGGCGCGCCGTGTTGGGGCAGCAGGTTTCGGTGCGGGCGGCGACGGCGCTCGCCGGTCGGGTGGCGGAGACGTTCGGTGAACCGGCCACAACTCCGTTCCCCGCGTTGAACCGATACTCGCCGGATCGACACTGCCTCGCCGCCGTCGAACCTGCCGCCTTGGCACGGCTGGGAATTGTCCGCGCCCGCGCCCGAGCGATCGTTGCGCTGGCGCGTGCCGCCGTGGCCACCAACGTGCTCGAAGGCGCGGGGGGGGACCCAGAGCAGCGGATCGAACGACTGAAGGCCATCCCCGGCATCGGACCGTGGACCGCGGGGTACATCGCCATGCGGGTCTTGCGCTGGCCCGACGCCTGGCCGGAGGGCGATGGCGCGCTTCGCAAAGCGCTGGCAACGACGTCGGACCGGGCCCTGCGCCAGGCGGCCGAGCGTTGGCGCCCGTGGCGCGCCTACGCCGTGATGTATCTGTGGCAATCCCTGACATCTAAGGAGAACAAGAACCATGAACTCCACATCGCTTCACTACCGAACCGTGCCCAGCCCCGTCGGCGAGTTGTTGCTCGTCGCGCGGCGCGAGGCCATCGTCGGAATCTACTTTGACGGAGCGGACCGACCGCCGGTCCCCTCCGACGCGCGCTACGGCGCGGCGGCGTGTCTGCGGACGGCAGCGGAACAGCTTTCGGCCTATTTCGCGGGGAGTCTGCGGCGCTTCGAGCTGCCGCTCGATCCCGCCGGCACACCCTTCCAGCTTCGCGTCTGGGAGCGGTTGCGGGAGATCCCCTTCGGTGCCACGGTGAGTTATGGCGAAGTGGCGCGCGGCATCGGGCACCCCGGCGCCAGTCGCGCCGTGGGGGCGGCGAACGGCCGCAACCCCATCGCCATCGTCGTACCCTGTCATCGTGTGATCGGAGGCGACGGGCGCTTGACGGGCTACGGCGGCGGACTGGAGCGCAAGCAGTGGCTGCTGGGCCACGAAGCGAAGGTAGCCGGGTCGACGAATCGGCGGCGGTTGCCGATGCCGGGACCGGCGGCGCTCTGCCTTGCCTGATAAGGATGATCGCTTCAAGGTCCGCGGCGCGGCGACCGGAGGCGCGGGCGGTTACGCGACCGTGGGGGCGGCAGGCTGTGTTTCGGCCGAGGTCACCACGATGCCGTTCTTGCCCGCGGCCTTGGCCTGGTAGAGACAACGATCGGCGGCCCGAATCAGCGCCTCGGCGCTGACCGCCCGCACGGAGCGCAGGCTGGCGATTCCCGCACTCACGCCGCTTTGAATCTGCGGCAAGTGTTGTGCGACGTCGGCGGTGAACTTCTCGACGATGCGTTCGGCCAGGACCTGGGCCCGCTCCAGGCCGGTTTGCGGCAGGAGCACGATGAACTCGTCGCCGCCGTAGCGCGCTGGAACGTCCGAGGAGCGCAACTGGCTGCTGATGGTGGCGGCCGTGAGGATGAGGAGTTCGTCGCCCACGTGATGCCCGCAGGTGTCATTGGCCCCTTTGAAGTTGTCCAGGTCGAACATGATACACGACAGGTCGTGCTCGTAGCGCTCCGCCTCCGCGAAGCAGCGTTCCAGCATCTCGTTGAAGTGGCGCCGGTTGTAGAGTCCGGTGAGCGGCTCGCGCGCCGCCAGCTCGCGCAACTGGCGCGTGCGCTGGGCCACGCGTCCTTCCAGGTCCGCGTTGAGGCGGACGATACGCTCGTGGGTCTGCTGGTGTTGATCCGCCATGCGGTTGAAGGCGAGGGAGAGTCGGCCGATCTCGTCGCGCCGGACGAGCTTGCTGCGCGCTGTCAGATCCCCGTGCGAGAAGCGCAGCATCACCGCCTCCAGCTCTCCCAACGGCAGCACGATGCGGCGAATGACCAGCGAGCCCAGGGGAATGGCGACGATCAAGGCGATGGTCCCGACGCCGATCAGCAGGTCGAGCCGACTGGCCAGCGCCTGCTGCCACGCACTGGCCAACGCCGCCGCGCGGAGGTACCCCACCAGCCGCACGGCCGGGGCCGGCCCCGTGGCCCCGTCGGCGGGCACGGCCTCGGCGATGGCCCCGGTCGGCGCATCGGCCCGAACGGTCACCGGATAAACCAGATCGAGGAACGCCGGCGAGGTCGAGGTGGCGGCGTGGAAGGCGGGCCTGCCGGGGACCGCCGGACGGTCCGCGGTTGCCAGGATGGTGCGTTCGACCACTGATGCCACCGGGTCCCAGGCGGCGGCCAGTTCCCGGCCCTCCGGGTCGGTGAAGTTAAGGTACGCCAGTGGCGTCTCCCGTACTGCTTGTCGCAGGATCGCCTGAAGGGCGGCGGGGTCGCGCCCGGCGGCCGCCGTGCCGCAGGACTTCGCCACCATTCCCGCCAGGTGGACCAGTTCCTCATCGTGTTGCTGTCGCAGTAGCCCGACGCTGGATTCCAGCAGGTAGCCCGAGGTGGCGGCGGTAACGGTGGCGACCAGCACCACGACGAAGATGGTGGCTTTGCATTGCAGCGTCCGCGCCGCGTCAAGCAGGGCGCGCCATGCCGGCGCCGCCGATTTGCCGCGTTGGACCTGCGCATCTTTCATAACCGAACCCAAAGCTGGCGACGTGGCCGCCAGGCCGAGGCCGGCGTGCGCCGGCGTTCCGCCGCATGCGTCCGTGACCGCAGCGCGTGCAGCGGGGCGCCAGCCCCTGCCGCAACGACCCTGCTGCCGCCAGTACCTGGACCGCGCGAGGCCGGCCTGGGTGCGCCTCGTGGCGGGCGGCCGAGACACCGGTCCGGAAATCTACCCCTCTACGGTTGGATCGGGGCACCCGTGGGTCCGACCGAACCCACCCAACGAGCGCTTCCGTCGCCGCTGGCGCCGGTCTCGGTTCCCGCGACCGGGGCACGGCGCGCGACTATAGGGCTATCGGAGCCTGTGGAGCGCGACTGAAACGGCGAACTGCTCAAGCCGTTCCGGCCGTCGGTCGATGCGCCCTGCAACGCGGCGGCGCAATCGGCGCCAGGAATCCGATGGAACGCCCCGGTTCGCCCGAAGCCCTCAAGGAGCCTCCCTATGCCCACGGCCGTTGATACTTCGCAACTGACGGACAGCATTCACGCCCTCAAGGAAGCCGCGGAACTGGCGATTCGCAATGAATCGCTCGAGGACTTCGAGGAAGTCGAGCGGCAGATCAGCGTGCTCGAGGCTTACGTCCGGGAATTACAGCAGGCGATGTGGGTCAATGAAGTCAAAACCGCCGCGCGACGCCTCGAACGTGACGAGCCGTTGAACGAGGCTGACCGCGAGGTGGTGCGCACGTTCCTGGTGAGCGACGCCGAGCACTACCTGGCTCAGGAAAACAACTACGGCGAGTGGATCGCCGAGCTGCGGCGACTGCTCGACGAGATGGCCCGACGCGCCAACACGCTCGACCGTCACACCGTCGGCGAGCTGCGCGGCGTGGTCAAGGATGCCGTACGCCTGGCACCCGACATCCGCAATTACCTGGACGAGCAGCGGCGCGTCGAGCGCTTCAACGAGGCGCTCGGCCACCTGGACAAATCTTCCCGAGAGCTTCTGGTGCGGCTGCTGCGGGAACAACTACGCAGCGCCACCCGCTGATTCGGCAGGCACGCCCCGCCCGCGACCGGCACGGAGCCGCGACCGTTGCGAGGCGGACCGAACGCCGCCCCATCGCCGCGATCCCGTTCCCGGCGCCACTCTGGCGCGAAAGCCCTCCGCGCCCCCTGGGCGCATCCGGTCTCGCGTGGCGAAGTTGAGGTTTTCGCGACACGCTGCACACGTTCGAAGGGGGCAATTGACTTTGTGCAGAAGCGGGGTCGCGGAGTGGCGATCGCGCCGCGCGCTCCAGCGGGCGGCGTGTTCCACCACGCCGACGGATTGGGACCTTTGGCCTGACGACGACACAGCCCGCGTCAGCGGGCCGCTTGCTTCACGATGCTGTCCACATGCCTGCGCGCGGCGCGCCGATGGCTCACCGCCCCAGCGGGCAGCGTGTTCCACCGGGCCGCCGAACTGGGACCTTTCGCCTGCCAACGCCGCAGCCCGCGGCCGCGGGGGGCTTGCTCCGCGATGCTATCCACATGCCCGCGCGCGGTGCTCCGCCGGCTCAGCCCGCGTCAGCGGGCGGCACCTTCCTAGCCCACGGCGTGAGCCGTGTGGTGGCGACGCCATCGCGGTAGAGCCCCGTCAGGGGCGACACCCGCAGCGCGCATCAACCTCCCGACGCAACCCGCGACGCGCATCCCCTCCCGCGCCATCCGCAGCGCCGTGCCATATATGTGTCGCCCCTGACGGGGCTCAGCCGCATCCTGCCCGTCGATTCCCACGGCTTACGCCGTGGGCTAAGGGGGTATCGCTCCTGGCGGGGCTCGAGCGTGCCGCATGCCCGGCACTCGCCGACGGTGAGCGGGCGGCGCACGCGCGCGGCGCGCCGATGGCTCACCGCCCCAGCGGGCAGCGTGTTCCACCGGGCCGCCGAACTGGGACCTTTCGCTTGCCGACGCCGCAGCCCGCGGCCGCGGGGGGCTTGCTCCGCGATGCTATCCACATGCCCGCGCGCGGTGCTCCGCCGGCTCAGCCCGCGTCAGCGGGCGGCACCTTCCTAGCCCACGGCGTGAGCCGTGCGGTGGGAACGCCGATCGCGGAAAGCCCCGTCAGGGGCGACACCCGCAGCGCGCATCAACCTCCCGTCGCAACCCGCGACGCGCATCCCGTCCCGCGCCATCCGCAGCGCCGTGCCATATATGTGTCGCCCCTGACGGGGCTTAGCCTCATCCTGCGCGTCGATTCCCACGGCTTACGCCGTGGGCTAAGGGGGTATCGCCCCTGGCGGGGCTTGTGAGGTATCGCCCTTGGCGGGGCTTGCGCACGGCTGGGAGGCACGCGAATCGCTGCGCATAACGCCCGGGTTTCCGACGTCGTACGCCGGGCATCCGGAAACGAGGCCGTGCCACGATCCGCGGGATGCACCCGATACCGGCGCCGTCCTGCCAGGGGCTTTCAGTTTTCGTCGTTGCGATTCGCAGACCCTGGTTTTCAACCTGAACCGAGGGGTTGAAAAGGCACTCGGGGACAGAAACCAAGACAATTGGAAGACCCTGGCCGCCCTGCCGCCAGACTGTACTTGCCGCGCCGCGGGGCCTTATCATGGCGGTGGCTCACCCGGAAACCGGGCGAGGGAACCCCACGGAGAAAACCCATGTTCACCGGCATGAAGCAGAACCTGCAACGCGAATTGGCCGCCATCCGCGAGGCGGGGTTGTACAAGGAGGAGCGCACCATCCTCACGCCCCAGACGGCGGACATTCGGGTCGTCTACCCCGCGGGCGACGCCCCGCGCGAGGTCATCAACTTCTGTGCCAACAACTACCTCGGCCTCTCGTCGCACCCCAAGGTGATCGCCGCGGCCCGCAGCGCCCTCGACAGCCATGGGTTCGGCATGAGCAGCGTGCGCTTCATCTGCGGCACGCAGGACATCCACAAGCAGCTCGAGCGCCGGATCAGCGAGTTTCTCGGCACGGAAGACACCATCCTCTACGCCGCCTGTTTCGATGCCAACGGCGGGCTCTTCGAGCCGCTGCTTGGCGAGCAGGACGCCATCATCACCGATCAGCTCAACCATGCCTCGATCATCGACGGCATCCGCCTGTGCAAAGCCAGGCGTTCCATCTACGCCCACAACGACATGGCCGACCTGGAAGCCAAACTCCAGGAGGCCCGCGGGGCGCGGTACCGCATGATCGCGACCGACGGCGCCTTCAGCATGGACGGCACGGTGGCGCAGATCGACCGCATCTGCGACCTGGCGGACAAGTGCGACGCCCTGGTGATGGTGGACGACTGCCACTGTACGGGTTTTATGGGCCGGACGGGGCGCGGCTCTGCGGAGCATTGCGGCGCCATGGGTCGCGTCGATGTCATCACTTCGACGCTGGGCAAAGCGCTGGGCGGAGCATCCGGCGGGTTCACCACCGGCCGCAAGGAGATCATCGAGCTGCTGCGGCAACGCTCCCGGCCCTACCTCTTCAGCAACACTCTGGCGCCGGTGATTACCAAGGCCTCTCTCGCCGTCATCGATCTGCTCAGCGAATCCACCGCGCTGCGCGACAAGCTGGAGGCCAACACCCGGCGCTTCCGCGCCGGCATGACCGGGGCGGGTTTTGACATCAAGCCGGGGGCACACCCCATCGTGCCCATCATGCTGTACAACGCTAGGCTCTCGCAGGATGTGGCGCGCGACCTGTATGCCGAGGGCATCTACGTCATCGGCTTCTATTATCCCGTGGTGGGCAAGGGCCTCGCCCGCATCCGCGTACAGCTCTCCGCCGGGCATGAGTTCCACCACATCGACCGCGCCGTCGCCGCGTTCGCCCAAGTGGGCCGCAAGTATGACCTACTGGGGAAGAAGCGCGAGGACATCATTGCGAGGTATGGGGAGTAGGAGGAAACGAAGCGGCGAAGGGGAGAAGGCACGGAGCCACGAAGGCACGCAGACGCGGAGGCGCGAAGGTTGGCGCGAGCTTCGTCCGCAACCCAGGCAACCACAAGGCCCCGCAAGAACACGCGCGAGGAAGCTGCGCGGGGCCCGGAGAAACCGAAGGTAAGTCGTATGGAGCGGTGGGTTCGGGCAGCGCAGCAGGACGCCGCGTAGCTCAGGCTCGTGGTGGAGCGCCGCACGGCTCGATCGGTCCTGCCCGCCGCACACGGCTGACCGCTCGTTGGTACTCGCGGTACTGGTTGGCAGGTCCGCATTCCGCCTTCACGATCCCGCATTCGCCGTTCTGCATTCAACATCGCCACCGCTCTGCGTTCAGCACGCCATACGACAAAGCAGCACGCCGCGGCTCAAGCTCCCGTCCCCAAGTTCCGATAAGGTACGGTTAGCGCCGGTGCGCGGCGCCGGCCGGCACCGGCCCTGCGAGCGCCGCTATGACCATCGCCGCTACACGCCTCCCCACGCCCCACCGCCCCGCCGCTACGACGCAGCGCGCCGACGGCGTTCGTTTCGACCTGGTCGGCCCCG
The DNA here is from genome assembly GCA_016208685.1 of Planctomycetota bacterium. Lineage (GTDB taxonomy): Bacteria > Planctomycetota > Phycisphaerae > UBA1845 > UBA1845 > JACQXM01. Next base: position 30,084 of record JACQXM010000039.1, read on the forward strand.
CCGCGGAGTGGTTTGCCCTTGCCACGGAGGGCGAATCCGTGTCCGTCCGGCCGGTGGCCCCCCTGCCACGGCGCTGCACCATCCGCCCGGCCGCGCTGTTTGACCATCACGCCGGCGTTCCCAACCTGTGCATGGTGATGGGCCGAATGGTGTTCGCCCGGGGCGACGACCGGCCACAGTGCTATACACCATTCACCCACGATCCGCGGCGCCGACTCCGCGAGGTCTATCTGCCCATCGAGACCATGCCCGACGACGACTGGCCGACGTCCCGTGCGCGCTGGGAGAACTGTCAAACGCTCGCCCACCGCGTGCTCAGGGTTGCCGGGATCGAATGGAAAGGACTATCGCCCCGCGACCTCGACGAACTCGTCGGATTTGCCCTATGGAACGAGCCGCTCGAAGGGTGCATGCTCCATGCCCTGGCGCAGTGGGCCTGTGTCCGCGGTGAGTGCGTCGTCGAGGTCGGTTCGTTCCGGGGTCGATCGGCGGCGACGCTGGCCATGGCGCTCCGCGGCGCCGGCAGCGACGCCCACCTGATCTCCGTTGATCCACACCTTGCGCAGCCGCATAACCTGGCGCACGTGCGACTGGCGCTGGCGCAGCTCGGCGAGGAACGCCGGCTGGTGCAGTTTGCGTGCGGCTCGGATCGCGCCTGGCGGGTCCTCCGGCCGGGCGCCGCGTCCATGGTCTTCATCGACGGCGACCACAACTTGGAGCAGGTCATCGCCGACTATCGCCACTATCGCGACCTGCTCGCCCCGGGCGGGGTGCTGGCGTTCCATGATTATGGATTCGGCGACCACAACGCCCTTCCCGACACCGACCCTGGCGTGCGCCGCGCCGTGGACGAACAGGTGCTTTCCGATTCCCACTTCCGGCCGCTGCTGCTGGCACACACGTTGTTTACGTTCGTGAAGGGGTAGGCGGGCGGCATCGCCGCCGGTAACCGGTGGTGGCGCTGCGTTCGCCACGGGCTACTGTCTGGGACCCTTACAGGGTCCGTGTGGCGACGCTGTGACCTGCGGGGTCCGTGTGGCGGCGCTGCGCTTGCCACCGGCTGTTGTCTGGAACCCTTACGGGTCCGTGCGGCAGCGCTGTGACGCCTCCGGACCCCGCACGACACCTTGACCCTACAAGGGTCATTGGGAGTAGCCGGGGGTCGAACGCAGCGAGACCCCCGGAAACCGCCCCGCCTCAACCCGACCCTGTAGGGGTCGACTCCGGCTGCCGGAAGCGCTGCGAAATGCCGCCGATACGCCGCGCTATCGCGTTCCCGCCGCCGGCCCCGGCCCGAGGTGAATGCGTACATTGACGAACTCGAAGTCGTCGATGTCGTCGCCGAGTCTGCCGGCCACGATCACCAGCGTGTTGGCGCCGGGCGTAAGCAGTCCGGCGTCGAAGGCGGCGCGGAACTCGCCGAAGCTCCCGTCGGACGGTGAAGCGCTCAGCGTATCGGCAAGCAGCGTGTTGTTGATGAAGATCCGGTGCGTGCGTTGCACGCCCTTGGCCAGCAGGTGCAGGGCGGCGCCCTGCGGCGGCGGAGCGAGCTGGTCGGCGCTGACCTGAAACTCAGCAGCGAACACCCGGCCCTCGGCCGCCCGCTGGAACCGACTGTTGATCCGCCCCGTGAAGCGATCATCGCCCAGGTGGTGCACGCGCGGCACCGCCTCCACGGCGATGGTCGAGGCATCCACCCGGCGCAGCGCGAAATCCACCCGCACCGTCGAGCCGCGGAGCGTGGCGCTGGAGACGTTCGCGGTGGCGGGCACGTAACCGTCCCGGGCCGCGGACAGCGCGAAAAAGTCCGGGAGCTCCGGCGCCGGGAGACGGTATTCGCCGGTTTCATCGGAGGTTGCGGTCAGCGCTGGCCGGTCGGGCACGTCCAACCGCACCATAGCGCCCGAAAGCACCGCGCCGGTGTCAGAATCTGTCACTCGCCCGCGCAGCGCGCCGATGGCCGCCGGCGCCTCCTCCCGCGCGTACAGCGGCAGGTAGCGGTAATACACCTCGAGCATCAGCGCGCAGATCGCCGTCTGGTACACTCGCCCGCCGGTTGCCGCCCATTCACCGATGGGGTCCCAGCTCCCCGCCGCCGGTCCGTCGGTCCGCTGATGCTCCAGCAACTGCCGCGTCAGCGCCTGGTTCCAGCGCTCCCAGGCCTCGCCCTGGTGCTGAAACAGCGCCAGGGTGGCGTAATACCACAAGTAGGTGTTGACGCTTTCCGGCCAGGCGGGGAGTTCTTCGAGCAGAAACTCGACCGACGATTGCGCCTCGGCGTCGCGCGATCCCTGGCCGGCAAGGAGCTGCCGCACGAACAGCGCCTCGGCGGTCATGGCCCGGGTGCAGGGGCGGCCGGGCTGGTAGGCGTACAGCCCCGGACGATCCGCCGCGCGAACCCGTTCCAGCCAGCGCCGCGCCGCCTGCATGGCTTCCAGCGGGACCTCCTCCCCGGCCTGGGCGGCGCTTTTGAGTGCCATCACCTGCCACCCCAGCACCGAGGTATCTCCCGGCTGGCCGGGATCGTAGCGCCATCCGCCGCCGCGGGTGTCGCGGGCACGGTCGATAAACCGCACGGCGCGGCGCACGGGATCGCGAAGCGCGGGGTCGCCGGTCATGCCCAGAGCTTCCGACAGGGCGATGGCGGCGATCCCCTGGCTGTACATGGTCTCGTCGCCGCGCAGGTCGCCGTCCGGTCTCTGCCTCTCCCGAAGCCAGCGCAAACCGCGCTGCACCTGCCCGCGGTACGGGCCGTCCTTCGTGTGCGTATGGTCCGCGGCAAGGAAGCAGAGCAGCGAAAGGCCGGTCAGCGCCGCGTCCACGGTGACTTGCGTTTCGCCGCCGCAGCGGCGGCATTCGGCGTCGAACCCGCCGCCGTCCCAATGTCCGTCAGCGCTTTGGTGTCGCGCCAGCCATTCCAAGGCGCGGGATACGGCGCCCTCCGTCGCGTCGCTTCCGCCGTGCTCGCGAACGACTTCCTGGCGATGGTCGGCGGCCCGCTGCGGATACGGGTTCGGCGGCGCCGCGGTTTCCGACGGCAGTGCGATGTCCGGCAGTTCGATGGGCGCCGCCGCGTGTAGCTTCTCGCGGCCCAGCGGCAGCGACACCGGTGCGTCCGTGGCGGGCAGAAGCGTTTCGGCGGATGGCGCCGCGTTGCCCGGGGCCTTCTCGCTCGGCAAATCGGCCAACGCCGACGCAGCGGTCGGTGCGGACGCGGTGGCGGAGACGGACGCGACGTCGAGTCCGAGCACGGCGCGGGGCGGCGCGGGAAGCTCCCACACCGGCGCCGTTGGAGCCTCGGCCACGGCACCGGGTTGTGCCGCACTGTCGCTCGGGAGGGGCAACCCGGGGAGCGCCCGCGGTAACCCACTCGTGCGGTCGGCGGAGGGCTCTCCAGTTGGAACCCAGCCCAGCTCCGCCGGTTGGACCGGCGCGTCGCCGGCGGCCGCGCTCTGCGCCAGAAGCGACTCCGCGACTCTCCTTGCGGATTCCGCCAGGGGTTCGATCTCATCACGCGCAGGCGTACTCCTTGGCGCGGACAAAGTGATCTGCGTGGCACGAGGCGGTTCGGGCGCCTGCACTCCAGCCGCGGGCGGTACGCTTGGCGCTTCGTCTATTGCCCGGGGCGGCGGCCCGGCGGGGAGCACAAGCCGTGCCAACTTGATGCCGGCGGAGGCGGGGCGCTCGGCGTCTGCCGGGCTCTCGATCCATTCGCGCACCGGAGCATCTTCCACCGTCGCGCCCACCGCGCGCAGCTCGTACGTCGCCGGCTCCGGAGCCAGCAGCGCCGGTGCGGACTCCGCGAAGGACGGCAGCGAGGCCGGTGGAACCGGAGCGCGCACGGCCCCGGCGTCCACCACGATGCGTGCTGCATCTCGCGGGTCCGCTTCCGGCTCCGCAACCTGCCTGGATTCGCTGGGGACGGGGATCTCGAGCGTCATGCGGCGCGACGCCTCGGACTCGCGCGGCACGTGCGCCGAGGGCGTCTCCGGCGCCGCATCGCGAGCCGCAGCGAGCAGCACTTCGGCAGTGCTCCTCGTGGGTTGCGGGCGAAGATCGGTTGCGATGGTACTCGCCGCGTACCGCGCTGCGTCGGCGGCATCGGCGATCCGCTCTTCCCAGCGTGGTTGCGCCGGCGAGGCGGGAACGCGCGGGGCGGAAGGGTCCTCGGTGAAGCCACCGCGGATCTGTGCCACCAGCTGTCCCGCGCCTGTCGGCGCCGACAGAGCCACCTTGACCGCCCCTCGACGGATAAGCGTTCCGGCAAGAGCGGCCGTCACCTGCCAGGCATTGAACAGCAACATCAACAACAGGTGCGCCGCCAGCGACGCCAGCAGACACCGCGTCAGCAGACTGAGCCGCCGCCCGCGAAGATCGCGCGTCAGCGCCGCCATCAGCAGAAGGAGCAGCAGCGCCAGCAGTGCCCAGAGCAGGTTCCACGCCGCGCCCGACCACAGCGCCGCCCAATCGAAGGACCGCGCCTGCGACTCCACCTCGCGGAACACCTCGCGCGACGCCGTCTGGTACAGTCGATAGCGGCGTTTCTCCAGCCCGCCGAGGTTCCCGCCGCCGTGGGCTGCGCCCTTCGCGGGCGCGAACGGTGAGTCGGGCGCGGCCACGCCCGGCACTGCTGCGACCGATGCCGCGGACTCCGCGTCCGCGCCACGCTGCGGCGGCCGGCCGGCCACCGGCGGCTCTGCGGCGATCGGCGAAGGGCGGCGGTCGGAGCTGAAGTGCAGGGCGTAGCCGCCCATGGCCGGCGCCGGGTCCAGCTCGTTGGCTGTGGAATTGACGGTAGTCCCGAGGTTCTCCGGCGGCTGGTACTCGCCGCGCAGCCGGCGAGTGCGGTACAGATCGAACCCGCCCGACCCTCCCGGCCGGTCGGAGGCGAAGTACAAAAAGTCGCCCACCGGGCTGACGGCGGGCGCGCCCTCGTTATGGGCGGTGTTGATCGCCGTGATCGCCTCGGCGGGTCGGGCGCCGGCGTCGGTGATGGTCGCGGCGTACAGGTCGTAGGTGCGGTGGAAGAGGTCTTCGCGGATGGTGCCCGGCCAGGCATCGGGGTCTGGTTGCCGCGCGTCACCGGGCAACGGGCGGTTGGAGGCAAAGTACAGCGTGCGGCCGTCGGCCGTCAGTGCCGGGCCGTACTCGTTGCAGGGCGAGTTCACCGCCGGACCGAGATGGGTTACCTCTCCATAGCCGCCTGCAGCCTCGCCGCGGCGCCGCGCCACCCACAGGTCGTATCCGCCCATGCCGCCGGGGCGGTCGCTGTAAAAGTACAGCGCCTTCCCGTCGGATGAAGGTTCCGGCCCCAGGTCGTCGAACTCAGTGTTGACACCCTCGAGGGGGTGGGGATCGCTCCACCCCCGCGCCGTGCGCAGGCAACAGAAGATATCCGCCGCCCCACCCGCCTTGCCGCGCACGAAGAAGAGTGTCATGCCGTCGGCACTGAGCCGCGGTTCGTAGACCTCCTCGTCCATTTCCGGAAGGTCCGGCAGCGGCAGGGGCGGCTGCCAGAGGACTTCCCGCAGCGCCGCCGAGGATTGCGGCTCCCGGATGGTGTCGGCGTCGGTGTAGAAAGCGGCGCGGCGCGGGAGTGTCAGCCATACGGCACCGATCGCTGCCGCCGCCAGCAGCGGCACCAGCACCTTCCAGAGACGGCGACGCCTGCCGCGCCCCGGCGGTTCGCGCTGCGTTTCCGAATCCTTCACCATCCCTGCCGTCATTCGATGAGCACGGTGTCGAGGTAGGGTTCCTGGATGCCCGCCGCCTTGCAGATGTCGAGCACCGCCACCACGTTGGCGTAGGCCGTCGCCCGGTCACCGCGCACCGTCACCTTCTGCTCCGGGTTCGCGGCCACCGCCTGGTTGACGGTCGCGCGCAGCGCCTCACGATCCACGTCGCGGCCCGAGAGGATGATCCGGCCCTGGGCGTCGACGTTCACCACCAACTCGCGGAGCAGCGTGCTCAACGGCGCGGCGTGGCTCGCGGCGGGCAGGGCGATCTGAATCTCGCGCTCCGCCTGGTGGAACGTGGTAGCGACCAGAAAAAAGATGAGCAACATGAAGACCATGTCGATGACCGGCGTTAAGTCGATCCCGACGGCCTCCTCGGTGGTGTGGGCACGGATCAGCATGACCGACTCCTCAAACGGGAACCAGCGCCACCGACAGCTTGCCGTCTCCGCCGGGTCGGCTTGGTTCGCTGCTCGGGGGTTCTACGAAGCCGGCCGGAACCGCGCGCGTCTCGGGATCGGCGGTGGAGGGTAGCTGTGGCACTGCTGCCGGGGCTGAGAAGGCCTCCAGGAATTCCGAGGCGACGTGGTTCATCTCCTGCACCAGGCCGTCAATTCTGGCACTGATCCAGTGGTAACAGGCGAGCGTCGGTATCGCGACCATCAGCCCCGCGGCCGTGGTGATCATGGCCTCGTAAATGCCCTTCGCCAGCAACTCCGTCTTGCCCAGTGCCTCGCCCGAGGCTGCCACCGTCTGAAACGCCGTGATCATCCCGAAGATGGTCCCCAGCAGCCCCAGCAGCGGCGCGATGGAGGTGATGACGGACAGCAGCCGCAGGTGCGTGCGGAGCGCCAGGACTTCCCGCTCCGCCGCCTCCGCCATGTACTTCTCCAGCACTTCGCGCGTGGAGCCGAGCTTCTTAAGACCCGCGGCGAGAACGGCGGCCATCGCCGTGCCGCTGGTGCGGCAGTATTCCAGCGCCGCGGCGCGGTTGGAGACCTGGTCGTCGAACACGCGGCGCAGCCCGGCGAGAAGATCGTCGCCGATCACCCGGCGTCGGCGCAAGCTCACCAGCCGTTCCACGATGACGGCCAGGGCAACCAGGGAACAGATTCCAATGGGGATCATCACCGGCCCGCCTTTGGCCGCGAAGTCCCACACGGACTGCACCTGGACCGAACTCGGCGCTGCCGCCGGCGTGCCGCCGGCATTGGCCGGCGCCGCGGCAACCTGCGCCAGGACCTGCACGGAAAGCCAAGCCGCGCCCGTAGCCAACGTCCACAGACTCACAACATCACTCCCAATCCGAACCAGACCACCGCGCGTTAAGCCGCGCGGTCTCACACTGACTTGCCCGCTCCCTTACGGTCGCGGCTCTGTACGGCGCGTTCGGAACCCGGTCTTGCAACCCGTGATCCTTTCGCATTCCGCAGTCACCATTCCGTATTCGTTCCGCGCCCTGACGGTCGCGGCTCTGCCTGTGGGACCGGTTTTCCAGCCGGTCAGTCAGCCACTCCGCCGGAACGCGCGCCGGCTCAGCGACCGGGGATCGCCGAGTTCGATTGTTGCGACAGCCGGGCACGGGCCATTCCCGCCCAGCGGCTGTCGCCATGCCGCTGCACGACCGCTTGAAACTGCTGCCGCGCCTCCCCCGGCTTGCCCCACGCCTCGAAGCAGCGGCCCGCTTCGAAGAGCGCCGCAGCGCTCCACTCCGGATACGCGTACAGAATGTCCGCCTTGAGGAGTTCGCGCGCCGCCGCCTCGAACTCCTTCTTAGCGAAGAGGCACTCACCGATTTGAAACTGGGCGCGGGCCGCGGTCGGGCCCTGGTGCCGCGCGACGACCACTTCGTACGCGCGGATCGCTTCCTCCAGGCGACCCTGATTCTCTCGTGCCCAACCGACGCCGAACTGTGCCTGATACCACGCCTCGCTTCCGCCGAAGCGCTCCAGGTAATCCGTAAGCACTTCCTCGCTCCTGGCCCACTGCTGAAGCGCCGCATGGCACTCTCCCAGGCGCAGCAGAACAGTGCCGCAAGCCGGATCGTTCGCGAAACGCGTGGCTACGTCGGAGAGGGGGGTGATGGCCTCGGCGTGCCGGCCCATCCGCAGCAGCGATTCACCGCAGAGCAAACCGGCCGACGCCGCCGTCGACGCAGTCGGGAATTCCTTCAGGAAACGGGTGAAGTGCCCCACGGCGTCGTTGAATCGACCCAATTCGAAGCTGCACAGGCCGGCGCGATACGCGGCCTGCTCGCGCAGCGCCCTGGCGGTGGGTGGATCACCGGCGGCGCCTTCGAGCACGGCCTTCAACAGCGGCAACGCGGGCTCGAAATGCCGAGCGTCCATTTCCAGCGCCGCGAGGTCCAGGGCCGCATGGCTTCGCAGCTCCCCGGGCCCGGGGGCCTCCAGCACGGCGCGATACGCCGTCGCGGCGTCCTGCGTCCGGCCTGTCTTCCGCAAACACCACGCCTGTTCGTATTGCACCGCGGGGCGCAGAGCCTCATCCAGTCGGGCGATGAACGCCGCCACACCCCCGAAGCGCCGCGCTCCAAGCTCGATCGCCTCCAGCGCCTTGTCGCACTGTTCCTGCCGCGCCCGCGCGATGGCCGCCTGACCCAGTGCTGCGGGCGCCTGGGCGTGGTCGGGGTTGGCCTCCGCGAATCGCGTGAGCACTTCGTTCGCCTCGGCATACCTGCCGGCCCCCAGCAAGGCTACGCCGCGCTGGTACGCCAGGTCGCCTCCGTTGCCCCCGGCATCGCCGCCCAGGGCGGCAAAACGCTCCGCGGCGCCCGAGAAGTCCTTTCGCTGCATGGCGATCGCCGCCAGGGAGCGCAAAGCAAAGGGTCGGAAGCGCGAATCGCCGCCCTCCGCGAGCACGCGTTCGAAGGTTTCCGCGGCGACGTCCCAGCGCTCCTGGGCGAGCAGCGACTGCCCGCGTTCGAAGAGTGCCTGTAAGCGATGGGGGCTGTCGGTGAAGCGTTCCAGAAGCCGACCGAAACTGGCGAGGGCGTCGTCGTGCCGGCCCTGGCGCGCCTGCGCCAGGCCCAGCTTCAGCAATGCCTCATCCGCCGGAGAAGCGTCCGCGCCGCCTTCCAGAAACGCGCGCAGGTGCCGTTCCGCGGCGGGCCAGTCCTCGCGCGCAAAGGAGATATCGCCCAGTGCGAAGTGACAGACATGGGTCTCCGGGCCAAATTCGACAGCGGTGAGACCCTCCAGCAAAGCCTCCTCCGCCTCCGTGAAGCGCTCCTGCCCGTACAGTGTCATACCCAGCAGCCGCCGCGCCGGCGGCGCCAGCTCATGCGTCGGGAAGCGGACCAGGAACTCCCGCAGGGAAGCGACGCCCGCCTCGGCGCCGCCGCTGCGGATCTGCGCTACGGCGCGGTCGTACAGCACGGTCGGGCGCCCCTCGGCGGCGCCGCCCGCCGCGACTTCCTCCAGCAGCCGCGCGGCACCGGCGGAGTCCCCCAGCCGCAGTCGACATTTGGCGATCCAATATGCCGCGTCCTCGCCCGTCGCCGATTCGCCTGCGACCGCCTGGAAATCGGCCAGCGCCGCTTCGTAGTTACCCTGCTCGAAGCGCACCCGGGCGCGCTGATACCGCGCCCGCCCGGCAAATTCGCCGGACGGGTACTGCTCGATCACCGCCGTCAGGTGCGCCGCCGCGGCCGTGTAATCGCCGCTCGCCGTCGCCGCCAGGCCCGCAAACCAACCACCGCGCTCCCGCAGCGGGCTGCCGGGAAACCGGGTGACAAGCTCCCCACACCGCACGAGCGCTTCGGCAAACCGCCGGCCCAGGTAGAGCGCCTCGCAGGCGCCCGCCGCCGCCTCGTCGGCGAGCTCGTGGTCCGGGTGTGTGCGGCGCACCTCGTCGAAGGCGGCGGCGGCTTCGTCGTAGGCCTGTGCCGACAGGTGACACTGTCCCGCCATGGTCGCCGCCTCGGCGGGGAAGGGAACCTCGGCGCCGGCGCGCGGGGCGTTTAGCTCCACGAGCGCCTCGGCCGGTTTTCCCTGCCGAAATAGGCTCACCGCCAGACCGTAGCGCGCCAGCGGCGCTTTTTCGTGCGCGGGGTGCGCCGCCAGAAAACCGCGGTACTCGCCTTCCGCCAGCGCCCACAGCCCGCGCTGCAACAGCCCGTTGCCCGCAAAGTAGCCGCGCAGCGCCGCGTCGGCGAACGAGGATTCCGCGGCCGCCGGCGGCGCCGCGGCGTCCGCCGTGAGTGCCACCGGCACGGCACCCAGCACGGTGCACACGGCCGCATACGCCAGCCTCGCGGGCCACGACGTTCTGCCCGCCCGCAGCGCGGCCTGCATGACATACATAGGTCACCCTCCGGGAAGCGGCGCGCACCGAGGGCGCTTCGGGCCGCGCACCGCTCGCTGTTCAGATTCTGTGCCGTTAAGCCGCAACGCGTTGGCGCGGGCGCTCGCGGCAGCGGCCAAAGCCGCAGCTTTTTTTTGCCGCGACTCGGCTGCGCCCGTCCCAGTTTAGAAGTCGTCCGGCGGAGCGGCGCGAGGAGCGCCGGACCGCACTCGGCCGTTCAGGAATCCTTCTCCGGTGCCGCGGCGCGCTCGGCGATGATCCGCGCCGCGTCACGCACCGCCTCGGCCGCCTCCTCGAAGGCCTCCGCCTGCTCCTCGATCACTTGCGCCTGGGCCTCCACGGCCTCCCATTCCGTCTGCAGGGCGTGCATCTGCTCTTCCAGCGTGGACGCCTTCGATTCCAGGGACTCGACCTTCCGTTCCGCCTCCGCCCGCGCCTCGGCGGTCCCCGACGCCAGCGGGCCGCTGCGCAGCGCCTCCGCCGCCTCGTTCAGTTGAATCACCCGCTGCTCGAGCTCCTCGCTGCGAGCCTGGAGGTCGTCCGCCTGCCGTTGCAGGCCCGCGGCGTGCTCCGCGAGGAGACGCGACTGACTTTCGAACTGTCCCGCCTGTTGCTCCAACGAACCCTCCGAACCCGCGGCGCCCGCGGCCATCGCCACCCGCGCCGAAGAATCCAGAAGCGATCCCATGAACTCTCCCACGGCCGCCAGTTTCTCGAGGTCCGTCGCCTCAACACCGGCCCCGCGCCGCACCCCGTGTGATTCCGCTTGCTCCTCCTCCGAGTCTCCCGCCGCCTCGGCGTCCGCGGCTCGTGCCAGGTTCGCAGTCGAATCCAGGAGTGACTCCATGAAGTCGCCCACGGCGGCGAGCTTCGCCAAGTCCGTCGCCTCCGCGTTGGCGTGCGAGTGCTTCAATGCCTCGATTGCCTGGCGGGCAGCGTCGGCGGCCTCGGCCTCCTCCGCCGCTTCCGCGTCTGCCTCCGCCCGCTCCGAACCCTTGCCCGCCGCCTTGACCTTGGCCTTCTGCCGGACGCCGTCCATCTGCCGTTTGACTCGCTCTCGCGCCTCGCGCGCCGCCTGGCGCTCCTCTCGCTCCCGCTGGCGAAGCTCCTCGCGGCGCGGCGCGGCGGATCCCTGGTCGTCGCCCGGCTGGTTTCCCTGGTGGCCCTCGAAACGCGGGTCGATCATGTCCAGGAATGCCTTGAACACCGACTGCTCTAGATTGGTGCCGTGCACCTTCAGACCGTCGTTGCGCGCCTCCACCAGCACCGGAACATCGGAGCGCACCATGAGCTCCGTCAGCGCCTCACGCTTCCCGCCCGCAATCTTGTAGGATCGCGCCTGCTTGGCGTCGCTGATCAGTTCAAGGAATCCCTTGAAGACCGCGTGCTGCCGCTCCGTGGCATGAACCTCCAGGCCGTCCCCGGTCGGCCGCACGCGCACCGGGACGTCGTCGCGAACCATCAAGTTGGTGAGCGCCTGCAACTTCCCCTGCGGGACCTTGTAGGCACGGATCACGAGGCGATCGTCACCGCGGCGCATTTCGGCAGCGCCCGGTCCGTCGCTGTCGGACGGAAGCGGCATGTCCGGCGCCATGGCGACAAAAGGCGCGGAGCCGGCGGGCGACGGAGGGGCCGGGGGAGCGGGCGGAGCGGGTTGCGCCGGCGGGGCCGGAGCGGCCGGGGGCGCGGGCCGCCGCGCACGGGGCGCGGGCGTGCCGCCATGGCCATCGAGTGCAGAGCCCAGGCGCTCCAGATGCGCGCTGAGTCGCTCAAGTTCCGCTTCCAGCCGCGCCAGGCGTTCCTCCAGGTTGCCGTCGGCGGACCGGCCGGGAGCCCCGACCAGGACGTACGCCGGTGGTGCCTCGCCCTCGTGTCTGTCGCGCAGGTGCCGCTCGAAGGTAGTGCCGGCAACGGGGTCCTCGGCGGGGGTCGCGGCCGCGTGCGGGCTGTGTGCGTGGACACCCGGAGCCATCGCCGGCCCGGTACCCTCCGCACCCGTCGAGGCCTTCGCTCCCGCGCTGCACGGTTTGTGAGCCTCGCCTTCTGCGGCGGGCGGGCACGACCGCGCCGGCGAGGCCGCCCAACCGGCGATCGCTAGCACCAGAGCCAGCGCCATGCCGGAATAAGAGAGGCTGGGAGTTCTTGATTGCGTCATCACCATGGTAAGTCTCCTCGCGATACGTCGCGCTCGCCCGTTAACGATGCCGATGCCCCCGTCGGGCAACGGTTCACGGTTGGATACGAACTGATGCGTCTGCAACAGGGCCTGAGCATAGGCGCGCCGCCCGCGCGGCAGCAGCCAGGTCACCCAGGCGTCGCAGCAGTCTTCCGCCTCCAGGTGCAGGCGCCGCCGCACCCACCAGACCACCGGATGCCACCAGTAAACGCTCCCCACCACCTGCTCCAGCCACATTACCCAATGGTCGCGCCGTTTAAGGTGTGCCAGCTCGTGGCAGATGACCGCCTGGCGGCCGATGTCGTCGAGCTGTGACCACAGCCCGCGGGGTAACACCAGGCATGAGCGCGCTCCGCACCAGATCATCGGCGAGAGGCGCGCGTCGACAAACCATGTCTCCGGCACCCGGCGCAGCCCCATGCGCCGGGCAGTCAGCGCCACCAGCCGCAGGACGCCGGGCGGTGCCGCCGTGGCGCGGCGTAGGTGCCGGCGCATACGGCGCACCTGATGAACTTTGACGGTCGCCAGCATGGGCAACCCCAGCAGCCACACGGACCACGGCATCGGCGGCAGCGCTCCGACCGCATCGCGCACCCCAAGCATCGCCACCAGCCAGGGACGCAGGCGATCCACGGCGCCCCTGGCGTGCTCCGCCGCCCCGAGTGGCGTCGCACTGGAAGCCGCTTCAGATTCCACATCTACGGCGTCGACCTGCGCCGCCTTCTCGGCCCCAATCGGTATCGCCGCCAACCGCACGCCGCCCTCCTCAGTGGCGCGCACAGCGTCAACAACTGGCAGATCCCGCTCAACGCCCGCAGGTTCTGGCGTGTCCGCGCAATGGTCACACAGACGCCCGACCGCGGAGGGCCCGGCGGCAGGAGAATCAACCACGGCCAGTAGGGCTTCTGGCGCCCGAACGCCGAGGAGCGGCGCCGCCCCGCCATCAAGGACAATGGCATTGCCGTCCGGTTTGGGCACCGGCCACAAGCGAACCGACGACACGCCGGGCGCCGGCGCCACCTCCACCGATTGCCTGATTCGGACGCTCGCGGCGCCCGACAAACTGAGATCAAGCGGCCCGCCGGCGCCGGACGCTTGGGCGAGCGATTCCTGCGCACCGAGCGCTGGCTGGGCCGCCGACTCAAGGGGAGAACTGCCCGCATCGCATGCGTCGCGCTGAAGCGACAGAGTTCCGGGCGTTGCAGTCTTCAGCGCCGTCAAGTCGAGCCGTTGCGGCAAGTTCCGACCTGCGGGTTCCACGCCGCCGGAAGCATCTTCGTTTTCGACCGGGGCAGGCGTGTCAGGCAGTTGGCGTGCCGCAGTGGGCAGTTCCCGCGATATGCCCGCCTGGCCGTCGACGACCACGGCGTCCGCCGGAGGCTCCGGAGCATTGAGGAGCGCAGGCGGGTGCGGAAGCAACGGGCCGGCCAGCAGCCACAAGAGAACGGTGAGCCACAGCGTATGTCGCGTGGCCGGGCGAAATGCCGTCAGCCGCGTCACCACTGCCACCAGCACCGCCAGCGGAATGATCGCCAGCGCGTTCTGCCATAAGTGCTCACCCAGTTGGGAAGTCCAGTCGGCCATTCCCGAACTCCTTATGACCCGTGCTGCTGCCTCGTCCTTGTACGCATCCGCGCCGGCGGCGCCGCAAGTGCGGGCGACCGCGGCGCAAAGCCGGGCCGGCCATGCAGAGGCGCGGCCGTCAGGAAGCGAACCGTTCCGCGACCCATTGTCCGCGAAGCGCGCGGTGACTCAGATGTTCGAACCGGCGTCGCCCGTGTCGCGCTCGTAGTGCTCGATAAGCCGTTGGAGCTCTTCGATTTCCTCGCCCGTCAGCCGTTCACTGCGCACGAGCTGAAGCACCAACGGCCCGGCGGCGCCGTCGTAAAGCTGGCTGAGCAGCGACTCCAGCCGCGTGCGCGTCACCCGGTCCCGGGAGACCCGGGCGCGGTATACATACGCCAGGCCGGTTTTGTTGCTGGTGACGAAACGCTTCTGCTCCAGCCGCGTCAGCAGGGTCTGCACCGTGGTGTAGGCCACCCGCCGCCCGGCGTCGTGCAGCTTGCTCAGCACGTCGCGCACGGTGCCCGGGCCCTCGTCCCAAAGGACCTTGAGGACCTCGAGCTCCGCGTCACCCAGATCGTATTGCCGATCGGCCATGCGATATTCCCGGCCCGCCCCCTCCCTACTACAAACGTCGGAGCTATCCTACTACATCTGTAGGAGAAGTCAAGCGTTTTTCCCCCGCGCCACAGGTTTCTACAAACGCCCGGCAGGCCGCGGGGCTGCACCTCGCGCGGACCGGCGGCCGGGTGAGTTTTGAGACGTAGTCAATATGTCTTTGGCCCCTTTCTTATGCGGCTGCGGTTTTCTGCGACAGGTACCACTCGAAGTCATAGGGTCGCCGGTCCCGGAGCATGGCGAACACGATGCCGGTCAGGCGGC
>JACQXM010000035.1 GCA_016208685.1 Planctomycetota bacterium
GACGTGACCGACGCCCACCGCCTCCGCCCGCCATCCGATAGGACACCCCCGGAAATGTAGTGAAGACTTTTGACCACAATCGGCCCGGGCGCCGCCCCCAGGCCCGATTCACTCGCCCAACTGCGCAACCTGGGCTAACCGTCGTCCCGGCCCGCGACCTCGTCGAGGTACTTCTGGAACTCGCTCATCTTGTAGGAGATGAAGCAGAATGCATGATGCAGTGCCAGATACTCAACGTCGGTCTTGTCGTCCTCGGCCTCGTGGCGGAGTTCGTTGAGCTTAGCCAGCAGCGGCTCGGCCTTCATGACGATTGATCCTGAACCCATCCCCGGCAGTTCGTGCAAGGCACACCTCACACCGCGGGCGGGTCAAGGTAGCGGCCGGCGTGTCCTCACGCAACGCCGTGCGCCGCGACCGTAAGCGAGCAAGCGGCAGGCCGCGAGGCAGCGACGAGTCGCGCTCGCTGACTCATATCCGCCCCGCCTTGCTCAGCACCAGCAGCTTGATTTCCGTCATCTCCTCCATGGCGAAGCGCACACCCTCGCGGCCCAGACCGGACTCCTTGATGCCGCCGTAGGGCATGCTGTCGACGCGGAAACTGGGCACGTCATTGATCACCACGCCGCCCACGTCCAGTTCGCGGAAGGCGTAGAAGGCGTGGTCGAGGCTGTGGGTGAACACGCCCGCCTGGAGGCCGTAGACGCTGTGGTTGGCGCGGCGGACGGCCTCGCGGAAATCACTGAACGGCTCGATCGTAGCCACGGGGCCGAAGGCCTCGCGGCAACTGATTTTCATGGTCGGGTCGACGTTCTCCAGAAGCGTGGCCTCGAAGAACACTCCGTGCCGCCGACCGCCGCACAGTACGGTTGCGCCGCCGCCGACGGCCTCGTGCACCCACTCCTCGATGCGCCGGGCGTCGCCCTCGGATATCATCGGCCCCAGGAACGTGTCTTCGTTCATGGGGTCGCCGCTGACCAGGCGCGCGATTCGTGCCACAAGCTCTCGCCTGAGTTCCTCGTACGCAGAGCGATGCGCGAGGATGCGCTGCACGCTGATGCAGCTTTGCCCGGACTGGTAGTACGCCCCGAAGATGATCCGCTCCGCCGCCCGGGCGATGTCGGCGCCTTCGTCCACAATGCACGCCGCGTTGCCGCCCAGTTCGAGCACCACCCTCTTCTTTCCCGCCCGGGCCTTCAGCTCCCAGCCGACTTCGGGCGAGCCCGTGAAGCTGAGCAGCTTGATGCGCGGGTCGGTGGTGAGCTGGTCGGCTCCCTGGCGCGGACAGGGCAGGATGCTGAAGGCCCCGGGTGGGAGCGCCGTCTCCGCAAGAATCTCCCCCAGCAGCAGCGAGCTGACCGGCGTGGCGCTGGCGGGCTTGAGTACGAACGGGCAACCCACGGCGATCGCCGGTGCCATCTTGTGCGCCGCCAGGTTCAGGGGGAAGTTGAAGGGGGCGATGAAGCTGCACGGCCCCACGGGAAAGCGCCGCCAGATGCCCTCATACCCCTCGGCGCGCGGACTGATGTCCAGGGGGATGTGTTCGCCGACGATGCGAACACACTCTTCGGCGGCGGTGCGGAAGGTGTCGATCAGCCGCGTGACTTCACCGCGCGCGTCACGAAGGGGCTTTCCCGCCTCCAGGCACAACACGCGGGCGAGTTCCTCGTGCTGCTCGCCCACGCGGCGGACGACGTGTCCCAGCACCTGTTGCCGCTGGTATGCCGGCATGCGGCGCGTGGCACCGAAGGCGGCCGCGGCAGCGCCGATGGCGGCATCGATCGCCGCCGCATCCGCCAGGCACACCCGCGTGATCGGCTCTCCGCTGAACTTGTTGGTGACGACCAGGTCCGCCGGACCGGTCACCGGCTTATTCGCGAGGTAGTAAGGGTAGCAGTCGCGCAGCACACCCGGTCCTTTCAGCCGAGGGGCACGCACTTCCGCGGCGCATCGGTCGCATGCGGCCGCGCGGGGCACGGAACCGAAGTGCCAGGCTCGAACATGCGCCTTGACGCGGATGGCGCCGCCGACGGGAGACCGGTGCCACTACCCGGCACGATCTCAGCGTCGGCGGTCGTCAGACCTCCTTGAGCTTGTGCCCCAGCTTGGTTTTCTTGGTTTTCAGGTACTTGGCGTTAAAGTCGTTGGGCGTTATCTCCAGGGGAAGCTGCTCGGCGATGCGCACGCCGTAGACCTCGAGCCGGTTTATCTTCTTGGGGTTGTTGGTGAGGATGCGGAGCTGCCGCAGCCCCAGGTCGCGGAGGATCTGAGCGCCGACGCCGTAATCACGGCGGTCGACGGGCAGGCCGAGCCGCACGTTGGCCTCGACGGTATCCAGACCCTGGTCCTGGAGCTCGTAGGCCCGCAGCTTGTTGTGCAGGCCGATCCCCCGACCTTCCTGCCGCAGGTAGATGATCGCGCCTTTGCCCAGCTTCTGCACCATCTGCATGGCGGCATCGAGCTGTTCCCCGCAGTCGCAACGGGCGGAGTGGAACACGTGGCCGGTCATGCACTCGGACTCCACGCGCACCAGCACCGGCTCCTCGTGCACCACGGGATGCCCCTGGGCATCGAGCTGACCCACGCCGCCGCAGCACAGCGCCAGGTGCGGCTCGCGGTCCACGGGGGAGCGGTACTCGATCAGCGTGAACTCCCCGAAGGCCGTGGGGAGCTTGGTGGTGACGCCGCGCTGTACGAAAGACTCGCGCTGCATGCGGTGTTCGATGATGTCCGCCACGGTGTACATGCGGATGCCGAACCGCTCCGAAAGCTGGATGAGGTCCGGAACGCGGGCCATGCTGCCGTCGTCATTCATGATCTCGATGATCGCCGCCATGGGAGTCAGTCCCGCCATGCGGCAGAGGTCCACGGAGCCTTCGGTCTGCCCGGCGCGAACCAGCACGCCGCCGTCGCGGGCCATCAGGGGGCTGATGTGTCCCGGCCGGACGAGGTCCGTCGGCCGCGTGTCGGGGGCACACGCCACCTCGATGGTCCGGGCGCGATCCTGCGCCGACACGCCGGTGGAAACGCCGAAGCGCTGATGGGCATCGACCGTAACCGTAAAGGCCGTGCCGAAACGCGTGTCGTTCTGCGTGGTTTGCAGGTGCAGATTGAGCTGTTCGCAACGCTGCCGGGTCATGGGAAGGCAGAGAATGCCCCGTCCGATCTTGATCATGAAGTTGATCGCCTCGGGGGTCACTTTCTGCGCCGCGATCACCAGATCACCTTCGTTCTCGCGATCGGCATCGTCTACCAGGATGATGAACCGCCCCGCGCGGAGGTCGTCGAACGCCTGTTCCATAGGAGAGAAGGGAGCCTGGGTCATGCAAACCACTCCGAACGGTTGTCGAATCGCGCCCATGGCGCGGGCACCCGCCCGCGCCTACGGCGCTATCGCGGCACGGTGCTGCTCGGCGGCGAAACGGTTGCCGATCCGCAGGTAGTCCACCACCGCGGCGATCGCCAGCCCGCTGGCAATCCACCAGCTCAAGGCTACCACTGGTCGCGCCGCCTGCGGCAAATCCGGCCCCAGCAACACCAGCGCCACCATCACGAATTGTACCAGGGTGCAGGCTTTTCCCAAAAACCGCGGGCGAATGAAGTACTTGTCGGTCGTGGCGTGCACCAGGAGAAACCCGATCACCGTGAGCAGGTCCTTGCCCACGGCGATGACCGGCACCCAACTGGGCAGCCGGAAGCCGGGCACCGCCGTGGCGTCAATCGCCAGGATCACCACGGCGCAGGCGATCAGCAGCTTGTCCGCCAGCGGGTCGAGGAACTTGCCCAGCGGGGTTTCCTCGTGGAGGCGACGGGCAAGGAAGCCGTCGATGCCGTCGCTGCCGGCCAGGAGGACGAAGAGCACCAGCGTAACGTGGCGCCACCCGGGCCAGCCCTCGTTAAGGTTAAGCAGGCAAATGACCAGCGGGGCCACCAGCACGATGCGAGCGATCGTGATGCGGTTGGGCCAATTGAGCCAGGGCATGGGTGTCCCATCCACCGCCGGGAACCTGTACGCCGCCACCGGGCGACGATGGCAGGGGCGTCGCGGCTTCGCCGTGCATCGCCACCCTGCTCAACCGCACGATGTCCGTGCCGGCTTGCCTTCGCCGCGGCACGCGGCTAGTGCTCCGACGCACCCAATTCTTCGGGTTGGGTGGCATGCCCAAGCACGGCACAGCCGTGCGCCGGCATATCTTTCCTGGGCATGGCGGCGCTGCGCTTGGCCATGGCACCCTAAGAATAGCCTGCGTCGGAGCACTAGTGCGACCCTCCGGAGGACGCCGCAGCGCCCCCCGTGGGAGCCGCCGGCGCGAACAGCGCCTGCGCCTCGGCCGGAGCCTTCCCGGTCTCGTCCACGAACCGCGCCATGACCTCGAGCGATGTGGGCTGCTCCAGCGCGCGATACCCCCCATCCGGCCGGACCACGACCAGCGCCGGCAGTTGCAACACACCGTAGCCGCTGATGTACGCCCGGGCCCAGGGGTTCAAGGCGGTGACCCGGCAATGCACCATGTCGGCCACGCGGCTGTACACCTCATGCCGTTCCAGCAGATCCGTGAGCTTTCGCCAGTCGCGCGTCAAAGCACGGTGGTAGACGATCAGCAGCGGTCGGCCGGATCGTTGTGCCGCCGCCTGGGCTGCGCCGAGGTCCTTGTGCCAGGCGTATCGCGCCTTGCGGGGGATATGCGGGTTGAGCCGCGGCGGCTGACCTGGCGGCACGGCACGCTCCAGGAAGCCCTTGAGTTCGTCCGCGGACGCCGTGCGCGTGAGTGCGTGGTACGTTCCGTCCGGGTGAACCACGATCCAGCTCGGGGCGAACTGCACCCCGAACTGCGCCGCGTAGCGGCGGTCAGGCTCGTACGCGTGGTACAAGCGGCAGCGGACGTACTCCTTGAACTTGCGCCGGAGGTTGCGGTCTTTGAGCAGCAACTCGAGCGGGTCGCGCTCGCCCGGACGGGGTTGGTGGTAGTAGACCAGCATGGGAGCGCCGCGCTTTGCGGCGGCGTGCTCGGCAGTGTCGATGTCCATCCACCATCCGCGCGCGGAGGCGGGCATCCGCAACAGCGTGCAGCCGCCCGCCGTGGGGAGAAGGAGGAGTCCCAGCAACACCGATCCTGCCGGCCTCCAACCGCGGCGCGCGTCGACGGTTCGGCGCGTTTTCAGGCTCGCGGGGCGTACCACCGTTGCCCCGGGCGTACCGCCCAGCGTCGCCGCGATTCTGTCGCGCATCAGCCACCTCTCGAATGCGCCGTGCCATTCCGGACGCCGCCGGTCTGTCGCGGCCGGCACTGAACGTTCGGCACGGGTCGGCGGACGGGAACGCCAGTGCAATGTCGCACTGCCGGCCGGCGGTTCGACGGCACCCCGCGGGCGGCAAGGGAGGCTGCCGGTGCCGATTCCCGGGCTCCTGACGCGGCGAGTTTACCGGGCACGTTCCTCGCGGGCAAACCTGGACGCGACGCCGACCTGTCGATGCGACCGAGCCAGTGAAACTTCCGATAAACCCCCGTGCAGCGCGCGTCACAGCCAACGGTCAGCGTCGTACTCACGCTCAAGAACGACCCCGTGGGGTGCGAGGAGACGCTGCGCTCGCTCGTCGGGCAGAGCCGGCCGGCGGACGAGATCGTGGTTGTCGATGGCGGATCCTCGGACGACACCGTGGCAAGGGCGCGGGCCTGGGCGGCAGGACTACCCGGGCTGCGAGTCATCGAGGCGCCGGGCGCCAACATCGCGCGCGGCCGGAACCTCGGCATTCAGGCCGCCCGTGGTGAAATCATCGCCAGCATCGACGGCGGCTGCGTCGCCCGCCCTGACTGGCTGGAGCAACTGGTGGCTCCGCTCCTCGCCGAGGAGCCCGTCGAGTTCGTGGCCGGGTTCTATGACGTAGCCGGACGGACGTTGCTGGAGCGGGTGATCGGTCTGGCGACCATGCGCGGCCAGCTCGAGGCGATCGACGCGCGAACGTTCAACCCTTCGGCCCGCTCCATGGCCTTCACCAGGGAGCTGTGGCGACGTGCGGGCGGCTGGCCGGAATGGGTGGGCTTCTCGGAGGACACCCTGTTCGACCACAAGGTCCGCCGGCTGGGAGCCGCTTGGCGGTTCGTTCCGGAGGCGGTTGTTTCCTGGCGTCCGCGCACCGGGCTGCGCGCCGCCGCCCGACAGTTCTATCACTACGGAACCGGCCGCGGGCAAACGCAGATTGACGCCGCCGGCTACCTGTACAACGTGCGGAATCTGGCCTGCGTGCTCGGGCTTGCTCTTGCCGGCTTCGTGATCTTTCACGCTGCAATCGCCGCGGCGTTGCTGGGCGCCTACTGGTTCGTCTGGGGGCATCGCGACAAAGCGCGGCACGTGGCGGCGCGCCTGGGCGTGCGGCGAGCGGCGTTGCTATACGTTGTGGTGATGTGGGTGGTGACGTTCGCCGGAACGGCGGGCTACGTCGTCGGCTCCGGGCAGCGCCTGCGCGATCGAGCGCGGTTCCGCGGACAGATGGAGGCGTACCTCGGCGGATGAACCTGCGCAGCGATGAGGCAACGACCCTCGCCGTGGAACCGGCGCCGACCTCGCACGACGCTTCGGGTGTTGATCCGGCGCATGTCGAACACCAGCGCCGTCGGCGTGGGCTCGGGCGTGCGCTCACGGATGCGCCGCCGCGCGCTGCGGCGCGGCGATCCTGGTTGTGCGTTGCCTACGCCTTCCCCCCCATCAGCCGCAGCGGGACGCACCGCACCGCAGGCTTCGTTCGGCACTTAAGCGCACTCGGCTGGGATGCCACCGTGGTCACCGCGGAAGGCCATGACGATCCCACCGATGCTGCGCTGCTCGCCGGCGTGCCGGAAGCCACGCAGGTAGTGCGTGTCCCCTGGGAGGATCTCGTCGCGAAGTGCAAACGATGGCTGGGCCGTGCTCGGTCGGCGGAGGCATCCGGAGGGCGGGACGAGGCGAAACCACGGCTGCGCCACGCATCGCGGGACCGGCGGCCGTGGTCGCTTCGCGAGTGGGTGTCGCAACTGTTGCTGACTCCCGATTCGCGCAGCGGTTGGATTCTGCCCGCAATACGCGCCGGCCTGGCATGCGCGCGGCGGCGGCGCCCCGACCTTATCTACTCCACGTCACCCTACGAAAGTGCTCACCTGGTCGCCCTGGCCCTGAGCCGTCGACTCCGGGTCCCGTGGGTCGCCGACTTCCGCGACCCCTGGCACGACAATCCCTTCCGCCGCCGCAGGTGGCTCGGACTCGACGGCTGGGATGCGTTGCTGGAACGGATGGTGCTGCGACGCGCCGATCACGTCGTGGTCAACACGTCGTCCTTCGCCCGCTGTCTCTGCGAACGATTCTCCTGGGTAGCAAGCAAATGCGCGGTGATCGGCAACGGCTACGACGCGGAGCTGCTGGCCGGAGTGGTGCCGGTTCGCGACGCCCCGGCGGAAACGTGCGTGTTGACCCATGCCGGGCAGTTTTACGGACCCCGCAGTCCGCTTCCCTGGCTGGCGGCGCTGCGGCGCGTCGTGGAGCGTCGCCCCGAATTGCGGCAACGGCTTCAGATGTCCCTGGTGGGGGCCACGCATTACGACGGTCGGTCGTTAAGAGATCTGGCGCTGGACGCCGGCGTGGAGGAGCAGGTGCGCGTGCTGGGCCCGCAGCCGCATGCCCGTGCTCTGGCCTACATGGCGGGCAGCGATGGATTGCTTCTGGCCGGCTCGACGGGCGAGGGTGCCGAGGTGCAGGTCCCCAACAAATTGTTCGAATACCTGGCGCTGCGCAGGCCGATCATCGCCGTCGCGTCGGCAACGGGATCCATCGCGGAGATTCTGCGCCAGAGCAAGGCGGAGGCGATCGTCCGGGCCCCGAACGACGTTCCCGGTCTGGCGGACGCCATGACGCGGGTCGCCTCGCGGGAACTCGTTCCCCCCGCCGATGCCTGGTCAGGAGTGTGGCGCTTCGCACGGACGGCCAGGGCGGAGGAACTGTGGCGCGTGTTCGAGCAGGCGTGCGGCAAGCGGGGTGTGGCCGGTTAGATATCAATGAGACACAACGCGGGGCTCGTGCGAGATTCCTATCTCGCACGCAGCGTTCGCAGGATTCCCATCCTGCGGGTTTCGGGAACGGATTCCCGCCGGCGCAGGCGCGAGAACGGATTCTCGCACCAGCCGAGGGCGAAGGGCCGGACCGGGTGCCATGGCCAAGCGCAGCGCCGCCATGGCGATTCGGACCCGAGATCTGCCCGGCAAAAGGACCAGCGCCGCGGCGCGGGGGCAGCGGAGCGCTCAGGCCGACCGGCCGTCCGCGGGAAATGCCTCGGCCAGTACGTTGAGGAGTCGCCACTGCTCGTCAATGCGGGCGTGCAGCGCGCTGCCGTCAGTGTGGATGCCGGTATAGCGCCGCTGCCCGGCGACATACTGGTCCACCGGCGTGCCGTCGGGGCGGACGTTAATGCGGTAGCGCACCCCGTCGAACACCTCATACAGCGGGAACAGCCCGCAGCGCACCGCGGCGTCGATGAGGTCCACGCTCTGCTCCGCTTCCGCCTTCCAGCCCGTGGGACACGGCGAGAGCAGCAGCAGGAACCGGAAGCCGCGCGTCTTACGCGCCACGCGAACCTTGCGGAGAAAGTCGTCGCGATGGGCAATGGACAGCGTCGCCGCGTAGGGGATGCGGTGCGCGATCATGATCGCCATCATGTCCTTCTTCCGCTCACTCTTACCGCGCGGCGTAGTGCTGGTGCGGACCCCCTCCGGCGTGGCGCTGCTGCGCTGCCCGCCGGTGTTGCCGTAGATTTCATTGTCGTAGCAGATATACAGGATGTTCTCGTTGCGCTCCGCGGCCGCGGAAAGCGTGGCAATGCCGATGTCGTAGGTGCCGCCGTCGCCGGTCCAGCACACCGTGACCGAGTCCTCGTCGTTCAGATCGGCAACGGCGCTGATGCCGCTGGCGACGGCCGGCGCGCTGGCGAACGTCGAGGCCGCCGTGGGGGCGCCGTAGGCGCTGGTGGGGAAGGCCCCGGCGGTAACGATGCCGCAACACGCGGGAATGACCATGAACGGCTTTTCCCCGCCCAGGGCTTCGTCCAGCCAGCGCAGCCCCAGGGACATTCCGCAACCGGCACAGTTGGTGTTGCCTGGCCGCAGCAGGGCATCGCAGTAGGTCTCCGCGTCGGTTCTTAATGCCACGTTCACGCGGCCACCTCCTTCCATACGGGATCCGCCGCCGCCGTTCGACGGGCGAGGTCGTCGATGATTTCATCGATGATCTGCGGCGTTACGTCCCCGCCGCCCAGCCCCACCAGGTAATCCTGCACCAGCACGTCGGGCCGGGCGTGAAGGGTCGCGGCGATCTCCTGCCAGAAGATTCCCCCGGAACCCGGCGAGTGGTTGCGATCCAGCACGCCGACGCGCTTCGCCGCGGCCGTGGCGGCGAGAATCGCCGCGCGTGGGAAGGGGCGAAACAGCTTGCTTTTGATCATGCCGATGCGTTCACCCTTCCTGCGCCGCGCGCCCACCACGCCGCGAAGTGTGCGCGCCATGGTGTTGCAGGCGACCAGCACCGTTTCCGCATCCGCGGTATGCTCGGCGGAGATGGCCCCGTGCGGGCGGCGGCCGAAGACCTTCTCGAATTCGTCAATGGCCTCCGCGAGCACCTGCGGCACCTGCTCCATGGCCTGTTGGATGTCGCGGCGATGACGCTCGGTCTCCCGGGGCCAGGTAAGTCCGCCGAAGGTGACGGCGTGATCCCGGCGGAGTTGATGCGGCACGCGACAGGCGGGCAGGTAGCGATCGACCTGCGAAAGCTCGGGCAGATCCACGACCATCTGGGTGTGCGAGGTGACGAAGCCGTCCATGGCCACCAGCGCGGGCAGCAGCACGCGGGGGTCCTCCGCCACGCGGAAGGCCAGCAGGATGGTGTCCACCAGGTCCTGGTGCGATTCGGTGTAGAACTGCAACCAGGGAGCGTCGCGGAGCGCCAGGCTGTCACCCTGGTCCACCCAGATGTTCCACGGCGGGCCCAGGGTGCGGTTCACGGCGATCATCACGATCGGCAGTCGGTAGTAGCCCGCGGCGAAGACGTTCTCCGTCATGTAGGCCAGCCCGTTGGAGGAGCTGGCAGTGAAGGCCCGGGCTCCGGCAAGCGAGGCTCCGATGCACACGCCCATGGCGCTGTGTTCGGACTCCACGGGAACGATGCGGCCCCGGGTGAAAGAGTAGTCGCGGAGGAACTCGATGATCTCCGTTTGTGGCGTGATGGGGTAGGCGCCGCCGGCACAGCCGCGGGCGCAGCGGTTGGCCTCGCCGGCAACCGCCAGGGCATGCCCGGCGGCGTGATTTCCGGTTACCAGGGCGCGGGGCATGAAAGCTCTCCTATAACTCGGACATATAGATGACACCACGAGGGCAGACGGAGGCGCAGATGCCGCAACCTTTGCAGAAGCCGTAGTCGAAGCGGTAACCGTCGCCCTCGCGGAGCAGGATCCCCTCCGGGCAGTGATGCAGGCACCGGTCGCAGAAGTTGCACACGCCGCAGGAGAAACAGCGCTGCGCCTCGGCCGCCGCGGGATGCTCCGTGGGATCATCGGACAGCCCCTGGCGAACCTCGGCGAACGTGTGCACGCGCTCGAGGGCGGGCAGCAGCTCCCCGCGCCGCCGCGGGGCCCGGGAGAACACCTGGGTGTGGATGACCTCCGGGCCGGCGACCGGTTCGTCAGGGGGTGGAAAGAGGTCCTCGCCGGTCAGGGTGCGGTGCGTGTGCCAGGCGCCGGCGCGTCCGCTGCCGATCGCCGCGGTTACCGTTCCCTCGTTGGTGGCCAGATCGCCCCCGGCGAAAATCGGACAGCCGCTCAACCCCAGCAGCGACTTGCCCTCGTAGATTTCCGACCCCTCGGGCAGAATCGAGGTGTCGCTGCTCTGGCCCAGGGCCAGGATCACGCGGTCGCAGGGCACGTCGAACTGGGCGTCCTCGCTGGTGTCGGGGACCGGCCGCGGGCGGCCCGAGGCGTCGGGCTCGCCCAGCTTCATCCGCTGGCAGGTAAGCACCGGCCCGCAGCCGTCGCGCTGGAGGCGAACCGGCGACACCAGCTCATCGAGCCGCACGTGTTCCTCCAGCGCCTCATCGATTTCCTCGGCGATGGCCGGCATCTGGGCCCGCGCGCGACGGTAAACGATGCGTACCTCGCGCGCTCCCAGCCGCCGGGCCGTACGCGCGGCGTCGATGGCCGTGTTGCCGCCGCCGATGACGACGATTCGTTCACCCGAAAGACGCACCTTGCCGGAGCGGACGCGGTCGAGAAAGTCGATGCCCTGTTCCACCTGTATGCCCGCGTCGGCACCGCCGATGTTGAGCGTCTGCGCATTCTGGAGCCCGGTGCCGATAAAGACCGCGGCGAATTCGTGCGTCAGCCGCAGCAGCTCCGCCCGCCGGATGGTCTGTCCGGTGCGTGCCTCCACGCCGTGCCGCAGAATGTAGTTGATCTCGCGTCCCAGCACGTCGCGCGGGAGGCGGTACTCGGGGATGCCTGTGCGCATCACGCCGCCCAGTTCCGAGTCCTTCTCGAAGAGGGTCACCGGGTAACCCAGGCGTGCCAGGTGATAGGCGGCGCTGAGGCCGGCCGGACCCGAGCCGACCACCGCAAGGTGCTCGCGACGCCAGGGGCGCGTCGGCTCGGGTTCCGATCCGTGGTCCGCGGCGTACCGTTCCAGCTCGCGGATGTTCACCGCTTCGTCGAAGAGCCGACGGTTGCAGGCGTCCATGCAGGGCGCCGGGCACACCCGGCCACAGACTCCCGGTAGAGGCGAGGTCCGCAGCAGGATGGCCAGCGAGGCATCGGCGTCGTCGCGCCCCAGCGCCTCGACGAACCCCCGGACGTTGTTCCCCGCCGGGCAACCGTGGTTGCAAGGTGGTGTGAGCTGCCGGCGGTCCGGCTGCTGCGTGGCCCAGCTCCCCGTCTGGATGCGCGGCATGCCTCCCGTTGATTCATCCAGCAGGCCGGCCGCCGGGCCGGACGGCGGCGCCGCGGACACCTGTTGTGGGACGCCGGGCAGCGTGGCCGTGATGGCCTTCTCGAAGGCCTGGTGCGCCGAAATGCGATTCGCGCCGCCGAACTTCACGGCGGCCAAGGCTGCGTCAACATCCTCGAGGGTCAGCCCCAAGGCTCGCGCCACCGCGCCCAGCATGGTCGTGTTGACGATCGGCACCGCCCGCGTGCCCAGACCGTTGGCCACCGCGACGCCGGTAGCGTCGATTGTGGCAACCGAGCGGCCCGCAAAGGTTTCCGCGAATGCCTCGGGGGGTTCGGGCGTGTTCAGAACGAGCCAACCGCCCGGTTTGAGGCCCGCGAGTACCTTGGGGGCAATCAGCGTTCGATCGAGCACGATGATGTGGTCCGGCGCTCGCACCTGGTTGTGGTTGGTGATTTCCTCATCATCGACACGGACGTAGGCCTGCAACGGCGCCCCTGACCGCTCCGCGGCATAAACGCCGAAGGCCTGAACGTATTTGCCGCGCAGGAAATACGCGGTGGCGATGAGCTTTGCGAGCGTAACCCCGCCTTGGCCGCCGCGTCCGTAGATGGTGAATTCGATCATAACCCATCACCGCAGCCGTGCTCGGCGAAAAGCCGGCACCGCGCCGACAGTTCAAGCGCCTCCACCCGCATTGGGCAGCGCCAAACTGGGATTGCCGGGAAGACGCCTTGCAAGTCGCGTACCGCCGGGCGACGGATCATCGGCGGCGGTACCCAACGGCGCTACGGAAACTCAAACTTGCCCCGACCAGAGGCTTGTCGCGGCGCCGGGATGCCGCTATGGTTGGCGCGGAATGCGGTTTATAACCGGTTCAGGAGACGAACATGCCTGGAAGAGCGACGAGTGCCAATAACGGAGTTGACTCGCTTCTTAAAGCCTTGCTGGTGCTGACCCGAACGGTGGATCACATTCTGGAGGAACGCGCCGCGGCGTCCGTGCAACCCGGCAGCCTATCGGCGTCCAAGCTCCAGGTTCTGCGGCTTTTGGGACATCGCGGCCTCCAACCCACGGGGCGGATCGCACGGTTCCTCGCGGTTTCCAAACCTGCCGTCAGCCAGATCATCGACGCCCTGGTGCTGGCCGGCCTGGTGACGCGCCGACCCAATGAGGTGGACCGGCGCGGGGTCTTCGTCGAACTCAGTAAGCGCGGCCAGAAGAGCTTCCAGGAGATCACCCGGACCCAGCGGCATCTGCTGCGCGCGGCGCTGCGGCTTTCGGGGAAAGGAAGCATCTCGGCGTGGACCAACGCCCTGGAGCAGATCATTGTGGGCCTCACTCGCGCCGACCAGAATTTTCACGACTACTGCCTGCAATGCGGCGCGCATGAGGACAACCGTTGCGTGCTGGTAGGCGGCGACGCGACCTGCATGTTCCTGCAGGAACTAAACGCCGGCACCAAGCGCCGCCGTACCGCCGCCCGTCGGTAGGTTCGCAGCCGCAAGGTGCCGGTCCCGTTACGCGGGACCCGACCCCACGGTCGGTTTTCGGGGTAGCAGCGCCACCACCAACAAAAGTGGAATCAGCGGCACGCGGAACCTCGGGTCGACCTGCGGGGCGATCGTGGCCATCAGCGCCAGTGCCGCAGCCAGCGCGAAGTAAACGTTGCCGAAGCGCAGCCCTCGCGGGCGCCCGAGCCGCCAGAGCACCGCCGCACCTAGGAGCACATACGGTATTCCCTGGAGCGCATAACGCGCGCGCCGTTCAGGGACGCCGGCCGGCGGAGCCACAGCGAGATTGATGGGAAACGTCAGATTCTCCACGAACCGCTGGGCGTAGCAGACCAGCGCACTCGCCGGGGCCTCCAACAGAATGGTGGACCCTACCCCGCGCAGGGCTTGCGAGATCCGGAACGAATCCAGCCCGGTCCGGTTCCCCTGGGCGAGGTTACGCCAAGTCAGGCGGGCCCGGTTGGCTTCGGGCAGGTCGGGGAGGCGCCTTTGAAGATCGCGGTCGATCATCTCCCACACGGCATGCGGGTGCTCCACTCGTGCCGGGTCGGTCGAAAGCTCCAGGTAGCGATCCGCGGTGCGCCCCTGGCGCCAGAGCATCACCTCGGCGGCCTTGAAGTACGCCAGCACCACGCCGCTCTGATCCGAGAGCGCGAGGTGGCCCGCAACGTCGTAGTTGCGCCAAAGCCACGGCGCCAAGCCGAAGGCGCTCGCCGCCAGGAAGGCGAGCACAAGGTGTCGAGCGCCACGGCCAGCGCGGCCCGTCTCACCAGGCCTGCGCCGAACCCAGCGCAGCGCGCCGAGCCCGATGGCAAGCGCCAAGAGGATTAGAACAGCGCCGGGCCAGATCAGAACCAACCACGCCGCTGCCAGCCCGAGCAGGACACACCAGCCCATCAACCGCTCGCGGACGGCCGCATCCCATGCCAGCCAGGCCAGCAGGAGCACGGTGAGCTGAAGCGTCGTGGAAAGCAGCCAGAGCGAGTAGAACAGTCGATAGGGCTCCAGCAGGAAGCAGACGGCCGCGATCACCGCTCGTAGCACCGACATGTGCCGCCGGGCAACCAGGTAGACGAGCAGAACGTCGGCGACGGCCAATAGCTGCTGCGCGAACACAAGAACGACCGGGGCATCACCAAACAGCACGATCAGCGGCGCCAGTGACAGGGGGTATCCCGGTGTGCGCCAGGTGTCCGGCAGGAAGGGCGCCGCCGTGCTCTGGCTGTAAGCGCCATGTTCCGCCACGTTCCGGGCGATGCGGTAGTACTCCCCGGCATCAAGAGACTGGAAGGCAAAGGCGGTGAAAGAGCCGGTTCGCCAGTAGGCCGCGGCAAGCACGCCGGCGTGAACCAGGGCCGCCGCGATCAGCAACAGCAGAAGCGGACGTGCCGGCTGCCTCATGCGACGCAGTGTACACGATTGCCGACCGGGGGTGGCGGCGCGACGACGGTTTTCGGCACTTACACTTGGGCCCGTGTGCCCTGGGTGCCGCGACCGACCGGGCGTTGCACGCCGGACGCTACCCCAGGGCCCGGTCGGCGAGCAGGCGGCGGTATGCGGGCACTGGATCGGGATATTGTCCGCGCTCCGGCAGATTCCACTTGGCGAAGAGCTTCTCGTTGTCCTCCTGCCCGCGCGACAGGTCGGCGTTCTTCCGCTCATCGTGGTGTTCGTCGTGACGCACCAGTGCCTGCCGGCAGCCCAGCACTTTCAGCCCTTGCTCGACCTGTATCTTCAGCGAAAGGTCCGGGTCGAACCCGAAGAAGTAGTAGCGCTCATCCGCAAAGCCCACGCGCTCCAGCAGGCTCCTCCGCAGCAGTCCGAAGTTGGCGTAGGGGTGACCCCGTACGTGACAAAGCTCGTAGGAGATCCCGTCCACCTCCACGCGATCCAGCACGTTGCGCTCGCTGTGCCAGTTATGGTAGAAGGCGACCATGCCCAGGTCCGGCAGATCCGACCGTTCCAGCATGGCAACCGCCGCCTCGACGCCCCCGGCCAGGGGATAGGCATCGTCGTTCAGCCACATGACGTAGTGCCCGGTGGCGGCACGGAACCCTTTGTTGAAAGCGCGGACCGCTCCCTCGCGGCGGGGCTCGAGGATGACGCGCAGGTCCGGCTGCTCGCCAAGCCATTCGCGCGTTCCGTCGCCGGAGCCGCCATCGACGACGATCACTTCCCGCGGCAGTCCTACGTTTCGTCGAATGTTGTCAACGCAACGCCGCAGGCGGGGTAAGCGGTTGTAGGTCGGCACAACGATGGAGACAATACGATCGTGGTTCATGCGTTGATCCTCGCGGGGGCGCGCTGGCGGGCGGTCTCGTCCCCCTATGGCGCGGGACAACCCACCGTGCCCCGGACGAGCTCCCGGCTCGCCTTCACCCATATCGGTCGGCGCCGGGGTGGGCCTGCGGCTTCGATCGCGAGGAACGATTCGCACGAGGCAACGACCATGCGAGTAAGTTCGTCAGTAATCGGATCGGGCTGCCATCGTGTGCCCGCTGCCGGACGTGCCCGGGGTCGGGGCGTGCGGGCGGCGCTGGGCCTGCTGGCCCTTTTCAGCACCACGGCGGTGGCGCCGCGGCACCTGGCGGCCCAGACACCGGAAACCGCGGGCGACGCCACGGCCGCCACCACAAAGCCCGCGACCCCGCCCGAAGGGCTCTGGCCCACGCCCAAGATGCTCCATTCCATGCTCGACCGCTGGGCCATCTTCCTGGGCGAGGAGTACGAGCTGGACGAATCTCAACGCGAGGCGGTGCGTCGTGAGGTACACGAGCGCTGGAGCCGTTTCCTCACCGAACACCGGCCCGCGCTCCAGCCGCTGGCCAACGAGTTCCTTGAGATGCGGATGGACTCCGCACCACCAAGCAAGGAGGCCGTCCAGGCATGGGCCAAACGCGCCACGCCCCTCTTCGACGAAATCCGGCAGGAACTTTCGGCGGGGAACGAGGAGTTCCGTAAGGTGCTCAAGCCGGCGCAGCGCGCCAGGTTCGAGGTCGACGCCATGCAGTTCGGCGCCGGCTTGCAGTTTGCGGAGCAGCGCCTGAAGAAATGGGAGTCCGGCGAGTACGAACCGGAGGAGCTCTGGCGGCCGCCCGGGGCTCGTCGGGACCGGTCGGCCGATGACGACGACGACCGTGGTGAGTCCTGGCGCGAGCGCCGCCAGCGCCGTCGCGAGGAGCGCCGCAAACGCCTCGCCGAACAGAAGGCCGCCGAGGAGGGCGCCGCCGAAGCTAAGGGGCTTGCGGTTGCCGAAGAAACCGATCAGATCAGTCGTGAGATCAAGACCTGGGAGCAGTACGTCGAGGATTTTGCCCGCCGTTACAACCTGGACGACGGGCAGCGGACGGCCGCCCTCTCGTGCATCAGCGAGTTGAAGGAGCGCGCCATCGCACACCGTGATCGTCGCAAGGACGACATCACGAGGCTGGAGCAGCGCATCCGGAGCAACTCCGGAAGCACGGAGGAGCTGGCGGACATTCGGAAGGCGTTGATGGAGCTCTACGGTCCCATCGACGAGATGTTTCGGGAGCTCCAGCGCCGGATGGAGGCCATCCCGAC
The DNA here is from genome assembly GCA_016208685.1 of Planctomycetota bacterium. Classification (GTDB taxonomy): domain Bacteria; phylum Planctomycetota; class Phycisphaerae; order UBA1845; family UBA1845; genus JACQXM01. The sequence continues at coordinate 17,021 of JACQXM010000035.1, forward strand.
TGCCGCCCAGCGCGCCGCGGCCTCGCCCGAGGCAACTCCGAAGCGCGACATGGCTTCCGAAAACGGAAGCTGACGCGCCGGTGGACGGCGAGGCGCCTGCGGCGGCGGCGCGGTCGCGCCAAGGGATGTTCGATACGTAGCCCAAAGGTTGAAGGTGCCCGGAATTCATTACACGGAAGCGAGGACGGTATGAGCACGATCGTGCACGGTGCGGGCGCCTGGTCGGCGCGGCTGATGGTATCGCTGGTGATCCTCGGCAGCGCCGAGGCGCGCGCCCAGTGGACGCAGTGGGGCGGTCCCAAGCGGGATTTCTCCGTGGACGTTAAGGGGCTCGCGGACAAGTGGCCGGAGGACGGCCCGCACAGACTCTGGACTCGGGAGCTGGGCGACGGCTACTCCACCATCACTGTCGACGACGGCAAGCTCTACACCATGTACCGCATCGCCGAGGACGAGCTCGTCGTATGTCTGGACGCCAAGACCGGCAAGACGCTCTGGGAACACAAGTACGCCGCGCCGTTCACCAAGGAAATGGCCGAGTTCGGTCCGGGTCCGCACTCCACGCCACTTATTGTGGGTGAAAAGGTCTTCACCGTCGGCGCCGACATGGTGCTCCTGGCCTTCGAGAAGAGCACGGGCAAGATCGTATGGCAGCACGACCTGGCGCAGGAGTTCAAGGCCACCGTGCCCGGCCGCGGCTATTCGTGCAGCCCCGTCGCCTACAAGGACACCATCATCGTCCCCGTGGGCGGTCCCGAGGATCAGCCGGGGCAGGCCGTGGTGGCCTTCAAACAGTCCGACGGTTCCGTGGCGTGGAAGAACCAGAGCTTCGAGGTTACGCACTCCTCGCCCATCCTGATCAACTTTGCCGGGGAGGATCAACTCGTGGTGTTCATGGCCAAGGAGCTGGCGGGACTGAACCCCGCCAACGGGGAGCTGCTCTGGACGCACGCGCACCCCACGCAGTACGGCGCCAACCTCAGCACGCCGGTCTGGGACGGACAGGACACGCTCTTTTGCTCCGCGGCTTACGATTCCGGCAGCCGCGCCGTGCGTCTGGTACGCAAGGAGGGCAAGACCGTTCCCGAAGAGCTGTGGTTCAGCAAGAAGGTGCGCATCCATCACGGCAACGCCGTGCACATCGGCGACCACGTTTACGGTTCCAGCGGCGATTTCGGACCGGCGTTCTTCTTCGGCGTGAATCTCAAGACGGGCGAGCTCGCCTGGCGCGAGCGGGGCTTCACCAAGGCCACCTGCGTCGCTGCCGACGGCAAGGTCGTCATCCTCGACGAGGACGGCCAGCTCGCCCTGGCGACGGCAAGTCCCAAGGGGCTCACCGTACTCTCCAAGTGCCAACTGCTAAAGCGCACGTCATGGGCGGCCCCGACGCTGGCGGGCACGACCCTCTACATCCGGGACCGCAAGAGCATCATGGCGCTGGATTTGAGCTGAGCCGTCGCGCCCGGCTCCGCGCCACGCGCCGACACCGACGGCCGCGCCTCCGGCCCGAAACCGACCGAGGGGCCAGGCGGCGTCGCTCGCCGCACCTGCCCGCCGGAGACGACCTCGCGTCAGCCGGGCGCCGCCGCGCGGGCGCGCCCGGATCCGGGCGTGGGTGTGGGCGTGTTGGACCGCTCGTTGCCACTCACGGTACTGACCGGCACGGTGCCGCGCCGTCCGCCTCGCACACAGCGTCGTCGAAGGCCGGCGCGAAGTGCCGTTTGCCAATGGCTACGGACAGCCCCACCGCTCCGGGCGCTGTGTGTTGAACCATCGCGGCCCCGGCCAGGCGCCGTTGTGCAGGTTGATCATGGCGGTCAGGTCCTGCACGTTCACCGCCCCGCTGTGGTTCAGGTCAGCACTGTAGGCGCCGAACGGGGGCGTCTTGGCGCCATTGAGGTAGTCGATCATGTCAGTGATGTCCGCGACACCCACCACTCCGTCGCCATTCACGTTGCCGGGATGCGAGGTGAATGTCCCCGTGGTGGCTACATTGTTCACGTCGCGATAGGTAAGTGCCACGACGGCGCCGCCGGTGAGCGGTCGATAGAGTTGGATCGTGTAGACACCGCTGGAATCTTCGTGCGCGCTTAGTATGTAATTAGTGAAATTGCGATCCGGGCTGACCTCACAGAGTGACCAGCAATGTCTTTTCGCCCCCGGTGGCGCCTGGACCGTAATCGTTCGAATCCCAACCCAGCGGAAATCCGGTTTGATCCTCACCGGACTTCGGGCGTCTATCACTCCGTCTGGAGGGTCGAGGAACTTGACAGGTCCCGGAGGGCAGGCACAGTCGCGGGCGTTGACGTCAAAGAGCTGCGCCGAACCCCGCACGGCTCCGGGGACGGCAGGCATTCCCGCCGCGCCCACCATGGCCGTCCGTCCGTCAATGGCCACGGCCTTGCCGAAGTCGGCCGCGTCACTGCGCGGGCTCGTGAGTTTGGCGTTCTGAATCCACCGCACCCCGTCATGCTGGAGAATATAGATGACGCCGCATGACTCATGGCAATCCGCTGCACGGCCTAGCGCACCGACGAGGACGATATCCCCGTCCATGGCCAGCGAATACCCGAACCGATCCTGCTCCAGTGCATCGTCCGCCTGGAGTTGGGCCCACCTGCCCCAAGTGCCCTCCGATCGCCGAAATAGCCGCACCACGCCGGGTTGGCACGGCGCATGGGTGTGCGCGCTTACGCAGTAGGACCCGAGGGCCGCAAGCGAACCGCTGATCGCTACAGAGTGCCCGTACGTCGAGCCGCCCTCTGCTACACCGCTTAGGACGAAGTACCCGTCGCGCACCCAGGTCCCCCCCTCTTGTCGAAACACATGGGCGGCGGGCAGCGCGGAGCTGGGTCTGTAATTCTCGCAACCCGCGATTGCGAAGCCGCCGGATAGTCCGAGGGATGCGCCCAGGTGCTTCGGCCACAGGCCCGAAACCGTGAGTTTTTGGGTTTCCGTCCAGACCCCACGGTGGCGATAGAGCACGTAGACCGCGCCCGTGTCGCACGAAGTACCAATGTCTCCGCAGCCATCGTCGTCTCCCGGGGCGCCGATCATCGCGATTCCCTCACGATACGCTACAGACCATCCGAAATTGTCATTTGGCTTACCGTCCGATGCCGCAAGCGTCGCTTCGTGGGTCCACCCCGCGTCGGAACGAGCAAATACCTGCACCACTCCGGCCGCCAGAGCGTCGTTGACGGGCGCTGTCGGAATTCCAATGAGAATCGTGTCGCCCCTTACGCTCACTCGCGTGCCAAGCGGGTCCGGACCAAGGGGACCAGCGGCAAAGAGGGTATCCGTCTGCGCCCAATCGCCCCCGCGCCGCTCGAAGACGTAGGCCACGGCGACTGTGCCGGCCTCAGACGCCTCCGACCACACACCGGCCACGGCCACATCGCCGTCGATGGCGACCGAATGGCCGATGGAACGTGACGGCTCTTCGTCCAGGGCGCGCAGCTCGACGGCCGCGCTGGGGCACTCATCCGGAAGGCCGTCCAGATCGCAATCCTCGCTGGTTCCGTCGGCAAGCCGGCATTCATCGGGCACGCAATCACCACGGCAATCAGTACTGGCACCGGTCGCGATGTCGTAGGCATCGCTGAGACCATTAGAATTGCAGTCCGGCCGAGCGATGTCGAACAAGTACGCTATGCCGACAACGTAGTTCAGATCGCGAAAGTGCGTTCCACCTCCCGGTGCACCGATGATCGCCTGCTCTCCGCTGATCGCGATTGCGGCACCGAAAGCGTCCTCGCTCTTGCGGACAGCGGTGGTGAACACACGCTCCTGGAACCACTGCGTACCGGTGCGGCGAAACAAGTAGGCCCGCCCCGGGATGTATATTGTATGCAGCGCTGCGAGCAGTACGTCGGGACCGAGGACCAGCCCCGTGCCGAACGCACCGCCGGGCTGCGGCGACGAGGCGGCGAGTGTCTGCTCCAAATGCCAGCCGGATGGACCTTGGCGGTAAACAAGTACCGTGCCGCCGTCGCATCCGGGCGCAACGGGGCAGGTGTCCTGGCGGCCGGCGTCAGCCACCGCAAGCGTATCCGCATAAAGCGCGACCTGACGCCCGAATTCGCCGCGAAGGACGGGGGCCGGCGAAAGCAACCGGGCCTCGAACTCCCACCCGGCGTCGCCGTGGCGGAAAACATAGACCGCGCCGTTGGCCCAGGAGATCTCCTGGTGTCGCCGCGCGCCGACCACCAGCAGGTCACCGTCCAGCGCGATCGCGGCGCCGAACCCGTCGCGGCTCTGGCCCGCGGGTGAGACCAGCTTCGCTTCCTGAACCCACTCTCCCCCCTCCAGACGAAACGAATACACGGCGCCGGAGAAGGCAGTCGTGAGGGCCTCGAGCTGTGCCGCTACGATGATACGGTCGCCATCGACGGCTACCGCCCGACCGAAGGCGCCGTCGGGATGCGGGTCGTCCGGTACAAGTCGCGCGTACAATTCCCAGGCGTCACCATCGCGCCGATATACGTAGGCAGCGCCGCCGTCCCCCGGTGTGCGTGCTTCGCCCGGCGCACCAACGACGATCCAGTCTCCACGGATCGCTGCCGCGCTGCCGAACTCACCGCCCAGAAACGGATCGGGAACGACAAGCTCGTCATGGAAAGCCCACGTTGCTCCGGATCGCCGAAAAACGAACGCCCGTCCCGCCGATTGCGGTTGCGCGTCGGGGGTGGGCGCGCCGAAGACAGCCCACGCTTCCGACGCGGCGATCACCCAGCCGAACTTGTCCCCTCGAAGGGGCTGGACAGCCTGTAGCTCGCCGATCGGCCGCGTAATGCACTCCGCGGGCGCCCGTGAGGTCGAGGCTCCGATCGCGGCGGAGACTGCGATCCCCCCAAAGATCGAAATCCGTGCGTTGCACATGGTGTTTTCTCCAACTGCGGACCCCAAGAATGACCGATAATGCCCCCCTTTCGATCCTACGCACGGCTCTTTTGTCCGGTCAAGCGTCGCGACGATTATTCGCTAAAGGAACTAATTAAGCGCTCGCGTCCAGAGCGCGTGCAGCCGGCGTGCAACGGTCGATTCCGGGGTGGTGGGCGGTTAACAAGCGGTGGCAGGCCGCGGCGAATCGGCCCGGCGCAACCGTGGCATGACACTCCCGTCCGCGGAGACATTTGCTGCCGCGCCAACGCACCGGAACGCGCGGGTACGGCCGGCGGAGATTGGGGGCGCGGCTCTGTCCGAGCTTCCAGTGGATTCTCGCCATCGTGTGGTCGCGGGCCTGCCCCCGAACGCCGGCCCTTCCCGACACCTTCCACCCTTGCGCCGAGCCGAGCTCCCGGGCACGGAGGCGAAGATCACGTCCACCCGTTCGACTACGTTCACGATGGTGTAGTCAAAGCACACTGCCCCGGCACTGCTGGTCGCCTGCACGCCGATGTTCACCGGCCCGGGTGCTACGTCGGGCGAGACGGTCCCCGTCGCCGTCCTCACTTGCGCCCCGCCGAAGCAGGAGTTGCCCGCCGGCCCATGAACGGTTATCCGATAATTGCCACAACGCCGTATCGAGCGCGATCTAATTCCCTCGCGCTTGGATAGTAAACTCGCCCTGCACTGTTATGGCCGGAACGCCATATACCGAATCGGCACACCCACCGTCGGAGTTCGAAAGACTTCGCGCACGGTTTCACGAGTTGCCAAGTTGAATTCCACAATGACCCCTTCGTCACTGCCGACGAAGAAACGGCCATTGGAATCAAACGCCAACGCCATCGGGTCACTTATGCCGTCCGCACCGGATGGCAAAACGATCTCGGCAACCTGAGGCCTACTCTCATCCACCTCTAATACACCGACGTTGGGGTTTGCGCTGACGAACAGTTTACCCTGGGCGTCAAAAACGAAATCATCATACGTCGTCGCACCGTGCGCGCCCCCTTCCAGAACGATACCCAGCACAGCACCGGTCCGCGCATCGAACCTGTAGATTCTGGATCTACCAGCCAACAGCGTTCCGTCGGGAGCCAATGTCACGGCATCCGGATCGAACCCCGCATCGACACCGTCACAACACGAGAACGACTCTACCACTGCTCGGCGGACCGGGTCGATCCTAATGAGTCGGTGTGTATCGAAACAGCTCACGACGGCGTCCCCGCCTTCAAGTACCGCGACATCACCCATCGCGTCACACCCGACAACCGTAATCACGATTTCGAACGGTTGTCCGTAGTTGCGACCGTCATAGATGATCAAGCCATTAATGCCACCATGGGTCGCAACATAAAGACGCAATCCCTCGTCCGTCTCCGCAAAGGCGAAGCCTCTGGTTCGACGGAGCCCGTCCCCGAGTGCGGGCGTAAACCCGGCCCCATCGCCGACCGCCTCGACTACTACGCCAAGTCCAGTGGACAAGAGAAGCCGACCGCTAGCTCCACAGGTTCCGGGACGGCTACAATCGGAGGTCCTGACGAACTCGACTCCGACTAGGCCGCGCGCGACATCGCACGCGCCGATTTGGACCAACCCGACAAGGCCAAAGATGACCTGATACGCGCTCTTCATGGCTTGTTCCCTAGTTCGACTTTCGCACTTTTTCGGGGTCATGAGGGCCCCGGATAAACAAGAAGGAGTCGCCTTGTCGATGCGTTGGTTGTAAGGACACAACGCGTAGAGCAAAGAGACTCGTCGTGAATCTGGTATCGACTTACCTGGACCTTGTACAGCGGGTTTCTTCGGTGATGGCCTGGCCGACGTTTCAGAGCTTTCTGATCGTGCTGACCGGCTGGGTCTTCGCCCGGCGGCGGCGGCCCGGCCGGCGCGTAGTACATCGCGCCGCAGCTCGGCCAGCAGTCGCCGGAGACGTTGAGCGTCACGCTCCCGCCCGGGCACACCGTGGCCGAGCCCAGCGCCACACTGCACCCTTCCGCCACGCACACTCCATTGTAGCACGTCCCCGTATCGCAACTGACGCACTGCCGCGGGGGATAGGTGCAGACGGCCGCGTCGGGATTCGCCGGGTCCGGCGTGCAGGTATCGTAGGTGCAGCGGTTGTAGTCCACGCAGGCCGGGCGGTTCACGCAGGTGGCCAGGTCCAGACATTCGTCCCGGGTGCAGGGGTCGCCGTCGTCGCAGAGTCCGTGTCAACGTACGGACCGGTCCGGTGCAACGGCAGCCTACTCCTTTTCACGGTTGCGCGGGGCCGGAGTCGGCTTGCCCTGTTCCCGCGCCTTCTGATGCACCATAGCCCGGAAGTCGTCGGGGAACCACTTCGAACCGTCACGGAACCCCGGGAACTGAGGGATCCGGTTGTATAGCAGGACCCTGAGACTGCCGCCACGTACCGCAAAGTCCACGCGCTCGTGCCATGCCTGCAGCTCGTCGATCCGACGCTCGGGGTTGGTTGAGAACTCCATGCCGTCGACCAACCGCGATGGCCAGGGAATCTCGAGCGCGAACTCCCTCCCGTACCCGTCTCTTCCGCGCAGCTTGAGCAGCGCACCGACCAGCGACCTTACGACTGCCAATCCCGTGCTCGAATCCCACGCGGCCTTTGCCGCCGCCTCCAGTTCCTTTAAGTCTACTCGCAATTCGATCGCATTCAAGCTCTGGCGCAGTTCCATCTCAATCGGATCGTATTTCCATCTGTACTCAATGATGTCATCTTGATCGGGCGAGGTCGACGCCGCAACCCTAATGACGCAGGACGGCGATGCCAACGGGCTACCCTCCGGCGTCAAACGCAATTCTACCTGATTCTCGGCGCCGATGCGGACAGAGTCTGGGATCATCGCACGTTCAAGCATCACGAAGGCAGAAGGGTCTCCTACCCTAATCAACCGCTGTCCGAATTCCAACGACCTTCGATCCATGGCTTGCGAGGCAGTCATTCGCTCATCGGGCTGCGCCACGGCTCCCTGGTATGGTAGCGTTAAGACTGCCACATACACGGCGGCAATGCTCAATGCTTGATTTCCCCGTTCCCTTGCATATAGACGGCGCATCGCTAAGCCTCTCCAACGCATAAGTTCGCCACAGAATGATCAAATGTAAGGAGGAAACAGTCCATTACGACTCACGGATAGACAAACACCCGCTCTCGCATTACCCAGACGCCGTTGACATCCTCGAACCACGACAACGCGGCAAAACTGTTCAACACTTCTGTGGCCGACGCGAAGGCGGCGCCAGGAATCCCTCCCGGATAGAACGTTGTCGTTCCCCCCACGGTAAACCGCGCTGCCGCCTCGTAACAGTTGGCGTGGCCATTGCCATCCTCCAGAAACAACCGCCAATCCGGATGTGTAGGATGAGAGATGAACGGGCCGCACAATCCAGCGAAACTTGGATCTCCCTCGACCGCGAGTTGAGGTATCGCTGGCGCCTCAAGCGTCGCAAATACACGTACCTGCTCAAACGCCCCTGGTACCCCCGACATCCGAATCACTTTCCCGACATACCGAACGAGTGTCTGGCAGTCCCCGCGATGATCGATGGGATAATCGGGCACTACCCATGCGTTCGGCCGACCGGCGTCAAGGTCGTACTCGCCCTGGGCGGCTAACACACGGCGCACTATCTCATGCGGATTCAAGGTGTCTGTATCCCCCACCTCGATCGTGGCGCGGTTCATCCGCTTGTGCGTAGGTACATGCTGCGGGATACTCGTATCCCGCGGCGTACCGAGGGTGACGTACACCGTGTGGCCGGCGGGTCCGCCCGTACGCCGGCGTAGATAAGTACACCCCCCCTTATCGATGCGCCAATCCAGCGGCGCGGAGAGCTTCTGAATCTTCTGCTCCAGCGTGTCCATGGCGTACAGCGGCGGGGCGTTCTGCCCCCCGTGCATCTCCACGTTCAGCGCCGTGTTGAAGCCCGCGGCGGGGGAGGAGGTCCGCACCACATAGGTGTGCGGCGGCAGGTCGGGCGGGGCCAGCGAGACCCGGCTCCCACTCCGGCTCGGGGAACAGAGTGCCCGTCGGTTCGTAATCGGCGTTGTTGTCGCGCATCAGCTGATGATCGCTGTCGAATCGCAGCGACTCGATGTCGAACTTCACCACCGTCAGCCGCAAGCGGTCCTCGCAGACCTCTCCGCCGTCGCTGAAGCGCAGCCGCAACTCCACATCCTGCTGCGCGCCGCTGACGACCACCCCTTCCACGAACACCGTCAGCGGCAGGTCCCCGGCCGGGAAAACGTGCGGCAAGGGAATCAGGATGCCGCGATTGGCCGTCTCGTAGACCTTCACCCTCGACCCGCCGGCCACGAGGCTGAGCTCCACCGATCCCGTGAGCGCCGCGTCTCGCGACAACGTCAACGGGAACAGGTCATCCTCGCTGAACGTGGGCCCAGCCTCGTCGCGATCGGGAACGCCGTTGCCGTTGTCATCGTCATCGTTGACCGGCAGCAGCCCGCCGGGATCGACTTCCTGTCCCGGCGGTACGCAGGCGAAGATCAGGTCCACCCGTTCGACTACGTTGACGATGGTGTAGTCAAAGCACACCGCCCCGGCGCTGCTGGTCGCCTGGAGGCCGATGTTCACCGGCCCGGGCGCTACATCGGGCGAGACGGTCACCGTCGCCGTCCTCACATGCGCCCCGCCGGAGCAGGAGTTGCCCGCCGGCCAGGCGACGCTCACCCCCGGCGGCGGCGGCCCGGCCGGCGCGTAGCTCATCGCGCCGCAACTCGGCCAGCAATCGCCGGAGACGTCCAGTGTCACGCTCCCGCCGGGACACACCGTGGCCGACCCCAGCGCGATGCTGCACCCCTCCGCCGTGCACACCCCATTGTAGCACGTCCCCGTATCACAACTGACGCACTGCCGCGGAGGATAGGAACAGACGGCCGCGTCGGGATTCGCCGGGTCCGGCGTGCACATATCGTAGGTGCAGCGGTTGTAGTCCACGCAGGCCAGGCGGTTCACGCAGGTGGCCAGGTCGAGGCACTCGTCGAGGGTGCAGGGGTCGCCGTCGTCGCAGAGGTTGCTGTACACGCAGCCCGGTCCGCCACGGGCACCCGCCGACAGCTCGCAGTGCTCTTCGGTACAGCCGTTGCCGTCGTCGCAGTCCACGGGGCGCTCGCTGCACGTGCCGTTGTCGCACCAGCGTACATGGCAGGCGTCGGAGGGTTCGGGGCACAGGTCCTCGTACACGCACCCCAGGGATGCATCGCAGTGTTCGGTGGTGCAGGTATCCCCATCGTCGCAATCGAGGGGCTCCTCGATACAGCTTCCGTCGCTGCACCGCCGCCCCAAGCACACGCTCGTGGGGGGCGGGCAAACCGGTTCATAGACGCACTCCCCGGTCCCGGGATCACAATACTCGGTCGTGCAGGGGTCGTTGTCGTCGCAGTTCCGCGGCTCATGGATACAGGCGTTGTCGACGCAACGGATCCTTTCGCACGGCTGGGGAAGCGGACATCGGGGCGAATGCACGCAGCCCACCCCTGGGGTGCAAGTGTCAATCGTCCAGCAGTCGCCGTCATCGCAGACGACTGGCTCGGGCACGCAGCTACCGCTTTGGCAGATCAGCCGGGTGCAAGGATCGTAGCTTTCGCAGCGACCCAGGTAATAGCAGCTCCCGTTGAAGCAGCCCAGGGGGCTCTCACAACCCGTCGGCGCCGGGCAGACTACGCCGCAGCAACGATCCTGCCGGCAGCAAGGATTGGTCGAACCACAGCACTCCCCGCCACAGCCGCACGAGGCGCGCGACAGCGCGTGGTCGATTGCCTCGTCGGGATCATCCGGGGCGAATGGCTGGTCCTCGTCGAGATCGCCGGTTTCCACCGGCGCCGACTTTCCTACCGGAGCACACGCAATCGCGTCCGCCTTGAGCCAGCCGCTGGCAGCCCGCGGACCTGACTGCGGAAACGCGAACCCCATAAGCTCATAGGCTAAGGAGCGCGTCGCGATGGTCCAGGTGCCGCTTTCCGCCGCATCCGGGCCGGCAGGTTCGGGATGCGCCCCCGGGGCTTTCCACCCGTCGCGGCCGGAAGGCCGCCCGTCGCCGCGGCTTTGGGTAAGCCCCGAGCCTCCGTCCTCCGGCAGATCATCGTCGAACACGAAAACCGTAACCCCAAGATCGCGCGAGAGGCACCGCGTCGCGAGTTCCACGTCGCGCTCCGTGAACAGTAGGCGGTCAAAGAGGTAGACGCCTTCATCGAGGAAATCGCGCCACCACGCCAGGTATGCCTGCGAGGGCAAGGTGGGCTCGCGTTCGGCCGCGGCTTCGTAAATGACCAGGACGCCCTGCTCGGTCTCCACCTGCATGCGGAGCGAGACCGACGATCCCACCGTGCGCGGGGGGTCACCGGCCATTCCCGCTGACGGCGCGCCGAGCGCAACCATCAGTCCCGCAAGGGTACAGACAAACCGAACGAGTTTCGGACCACGGAGCCGAGGTTCGTCGCACAAGCACAACATCGCGACACGCCGTTGAATAGGTTGGCCACATACACTAACCGTTTGCCGACCATGAATCAAGCGAAAAACGCACGTCGATGCGTTTTTTGGTGTAGATTCCCTGGGGCGCCAAGCGTCCCGGATGGGGCCGACATGGCCGGGCCGCCCGGTTTGTCGGACGTCAGTACTGGCCAGGAGTTCCCGTGCCGGCAGACGCGTCCTTACAAGAAGGATCGCCCCCGGGGTTTCCGGAAGCCGCCGGAGCGGTTAGCGTACCCTCTGCCTCCGCCTGCAAGGGACGGGCGCCGGCATGACCGAGCGAAGCTCATTTCCAAAGGAACGACAACATGAACAGCCTGATCCGAATGGCCCGCTGGGGGGTTTGTCTGGCCGCGTTCGCGGCGATTGCGCCCGCGCTTTCCGCCGCGCCGCTGCCCAACGACTCGCGCATCCTCTCCGGCAAGCTGCCCAACGGGGTGAAGTGGATGTATCGCGAGCATGCCAACCCGCCGGGCAAGATGGCCCTGATGATGCACGTGAACAGCGGCTCGCTGAACGAGGCCGACGCCCAGCGCGGGTTGGCGCACTTCATCGAGCACATGTGCTTCAACGGCACCGAGAACTTCCCCCCCGGAAAGCTCATCCCCTACTTCGAGAGCATCGGCATGGAGTTCGGGCCGGACCTCAACGCCTTCACCAGCTTCGACCAGACTTCGTACATGCTGTTCACGCCCAACGTCGAGCCGGAGCAGATCGACAAGGCCCTCACCGTGATGAGCGACTATGCCTTCCGCGCCCTGCTCGTGGACGAGGAAATCGAGAAGGAGCGGGGCGTGGTCCTGGAAGAGGCGCGATCGCGGAAGAGTGCCTTCCAGCGCATCATGGATAAGCTCTGGCCGGAGCTGTTCGAGGGCTCGCGCTTCGGCGTGCGCATTCCCATCGGCGACGAGCAGGTGCTGGCCACGGCCAAGCGCGAGCAGTTTGTGGACTACTACCGCACCTGGTACCGGCCGGAGAACGTGACCATCATGCTGGTGGGCGACGCCAAGCCGGAGGTCGTCACGCCGCTGATTGAGAAGTGGTTCGGGACCTACAAGGCCGAGGCGACACCGCGCAAGGAGCTGCGCTCGGAATTCAAGCTGTTCACCCGGGAGCGGGCCATCGTGGTCACGGACCCGGAGATGGCCTTCTGCGACGTGGACATGACCAACATCGGTCCGGCGCGTCCCCCGACCACCACCGCGGAGCAATGGCGCACGGAACTGGTGGAACGCATCGGCACCTGGATCGTCAACCGCCGCTACCAGGAGCGGGTCAACAAGGGCGAAGCGAGCTTCCGCAACGCCGATGCCAGTGTGCGCGGCTTCTTCAACGACGCCCTGCTGATCAACGCCAGCGCCTCCGGCGAACCGGCGGACTGGGCGAAGATGCTTGACGAGACCATCGTGGAGGTCAACCGGGCCAGGGAGTTCGGCTTCACGGAGCGCGAGTTGAATCTGGCGCGAAAGGAACTGCTCGCAGAGGCGGAGCACGCCGTGGAAACCGAGTCCACCCGCAACGCCCAGGGCATCATCCGCCAGATGAACTTCGCGGTGAACAATGAGGAGCCGGTGCTTTCGGCGCAGCAGGAGCTTGACCTGTTCAAGGAGCTCCTGCCCTCGGTTCAGTTGGCCGAGGTGAGCGAGACGTTCAAGAAGCATTTCACGCCGGGCACCTTCGCCTATGTCGTGACCATGAAGGAGGCCGAGGGAATCAAGATTCCCTCGCGCGACGAGGTGCTGGCCGCCGCCAAGGCCGCCTGGACTCGCAAGGTCGAACCCATCAAGGAGGAGGCTGCGCCTACGGACCTGCTCGCCAAGCTCCCCACGCCCGGCAAGGTCGTGGAGAGTAAGACGGACGCCGACCTGGGCATCACCAGCGCCTGGCTGGACAACGGCGCCCGCGTGCACCATCGGTTCATGGACTACAAGAAAGAGACGGTGATGGTGAGCATCTCCCTGGCCGGTGGGGACATCGAGGAGACCGCGAAGAACACAGGCATCACCGACGTGGCGCTGCTGGCGGTGCAGGAGGCGGCCACCAGCCGGCTCACCTCCACGCAGATGCGCGACCTGATGACCGGCAAGAACATCGAGGTCGGCGGCAGCAACGATCAAATGGCCGCGGTGATCGAGATCACCGGCTCGCCCAAGGATCTCGAGGCTGGTTTGCAGAAGGCGCATGCCCTGCTCACCGACGGCAAGATCGAGGAAGCGGCCTTCAAGAACTGGAAGCTCCAGACGCTGCAACAGATCGACATGTTGCAGAAGATGCCGCGCTTCAAAGCGGCGGAGGCCACCGAGGACCTGCTCTCCGGCGGCGACCCGCGGCGGGCGTTTCCCACCAAGGAATCGGTCGAGGCCGTCGCGCTCGCCGATGCCCAGGCGTGGTTTACCCGCCTGTGCCGCGAGGCGCCGATCGAGGTCGCGGTGGTGGGAGATATCAAGCTTGAAGAGGCAATGCCGCTGGTCGAGAAGTACATTGGTTCCTTGCCCAAGCGGTCGCGGAACGCGGAGCACCTCAACAAGCTGCGGAAACTCTCCCGCTCCACGGGCCCGCTGCTTCGCGACGTGAAGGTGGAGACGGTCACGCCCCAGGCCATGACCATGGCCGGCTTCATGGGCACCGAGGGACGGAATATCGCCGATACGCGCGCCATGGAACTGGCGTCGGAAACCGTGAGCAGTCGGCTGATCAAGAAGGTGCGCGAAGAACTGGCGATCGTTTACTCCCTGCGCGGCAACCACAACCCTTCGTGGATCTACGAGGATTCCGGGCGTTTCCAGGCCGGCGCTCCCTGTGATCCAGCCAATGCCGCGCGGGTGGCGGACGAAATCCACAAGATATACAAGGATTTCGCGGACAATGGCCCGACCGCCGAAGAGCTGGAGAACGCCAAGAAGCAGGTCGCGAACAACCTCGACACCGAAATGCGCGAGCCGCGCTTCTGGTGGGGCGTGCTGCGGCATCACGACCTGTTCGGGCGCGATCTCAACGAGCTGAAGGCTGAGAAGGAGGCCTATCAGCGCTTCACGGCGGAACAGGTGCAGAAGGTGTTCAAGAAGTACTACACACCGGAGCGGCAGTTCCGCGTGACCGCGGTGCCCACGGGAGCCCCCGCCGGCGAAGTGAACGACAAGGCCGGTGCCACTCCGGCGACCCCGTAACCGCGCAGACGCCGGCCCGGTTGCCGTCGTATCGAACGGCTGTGTGCCGGTCGGATCGGTTGCGACGGACTTGCGGATTCGCGCTTCGGCCGCCGGCCCAAGGAGCCACCCAACGGTGGGCAAGCGGCACCACGAATAGTGCGCCGCGCCCGACGTGGGTCGTCCGCGCGCCGGCGCAGGACACCTTGGCGTTACGTTTGACGCTCGCCGCCAGCAGGCCTATCCTGCGCCCGTCGTCGGCGCGTGACCCGTGAAGAAGAAAAGTGCCCAGCCGGAGAGAAGACTATGGTGCGTTGGCAGCTTCTGGTGATGGTGGCGATCGGCTCGGGCGCGGCGGCGGCAGAACCGCTACAATGCGTGGAATGCCACAAGAAGATCACCCCGGGGATCGTCACCGACTGGCAAGCGAGCAAGCACGCGGAGAACGCCGTCTCCTGCGATAGCTGCCACGGCGACGGCCACAGCGGCGCCGACGACGTTGCCAAAGTTCGCATTCCCACGCCGGAAACCTGCGCCGCGTGCCACGCCGACCAGGTGGCGCAGTTCAAGCGAGGCAAACACGCCTTCGGCTGGGCGGCGATGAAGGCGATGCCCACGGCGCATGCCCAACCCGTGGCGCTGATGGAGGGCATGAAGGGCTGCGGCGGCTGCCATAAGATCGGGCTGAAGACCGAGGAGGAGATTCGAGCGCTCAAGAAGGACGGCGCCGGCTTCGGCGTCGCGTCGTGCGACGCCTGCCACACGCGGCACCTGTTCTCGGTGGCCGAGGCACGTCAACCGCAGGCCTGCCAGACGTGTCACATGGGCTTCGATCACCCGCAATGGGAAATGTACCACGCCTCCAAGCACGGCGTGCGCTTCCTGCTGCGTCAGAACGGCGTGCTGCCCCCGACGGTGTCAGCCCCCACCTGCCAGACGTGCCACATGCAGGAAGGCAACCACGAGGTACGCACGCCCTGGGGGTTCCTGGCCGTGCGACTGCCACTACCCGAGGACAAGCAGTGGGCCGCCGATCAGGCCACCATCCTCCAGGCGCTGGGCGTGCTCGATCCGGAAGGCAAGCCCACGCCTCGGCTGGACGTGGTCAAGGGAGCCGACGTCGCCCGATTGGACGCCGAGAGCTTCAACAAGGAGCGCGAGAAACTCTTCAAGGTATGCAGCGAATGCCACTCCGAGAACTTCGCCCGGGCGGAGCTGGCGAAGGGGGACGACATGATCCGCGAAGCGGACCGCCTGCTCGCGGAAGCGATCCGCATCATCGCCGATCTGTACAAGGACGGCGTGCTCAAGAAGCCTGAGAAGTACGCGCATCCCTTCCCCGACCTGCTCACTTTCCACGACGCACCCACGCCCATCGAGCAGCGGCTCTTCGTCATGCACCTGGAGCACCGCATGCGCGCTTTCCAGGGCACGTTCCACGCCAACCCGGACTACGCCTTGTGGTACGGCTGGAGCGAGATGCGCCGCGATCTTACGGAGATCAAGGAGATGGCCGGCGAGCTGCGCGCCAAGCACGGCGGGGGGCATAAGCCGTAGAGGTCGTCGGTTCCCCTGCGTCGCGCGACCGGATCGTTTACGGATTTGTTCCGCCCAGACGCGCAGCGGTTGTTCGCATGCACTGGGAGGAATCGTACCACACGGTCCGCACCCGGCCGCTCGCACCGCAGTGGCGATGAAGCAGCGTAGGCGCGCCGGCCGGCAGGGCGACGCCCCGGCGTCCGAACCTTGGCATGGTCCCCGCGGGACCCTCCCGGTGCGTAGACGGAGTTTGCCGATCGGCCGCTACCGGAGATTGCGAACTCCCCCAACGATCACGCTCGAAAGGTCAAATCGAAGGACGATCTAGTCCGCCGCAAAGGCGGCGTGAAAAACAGCGACGTCGGAAAGGTCTACATCGCCATCGGCATCATGATCAGCCAGGGAGCAGGACGGCGTCGGATAGGGTTGATCGGGACCTGATAGGCAAGCGAAGAACGAGTCGTAGTCGGCGCGTCCGACGGCCCCGGTACAGTCAAAATCGCCCAACGGCCGGTTATGGCAGGCGCGAAGCAGCACCCCGTCGGCTTCGAGGAAGTACAGGAAATCAGCCATTCCCAGTTTGGTCACGAAATCGCCGCTCACGGATTGGGCGGCAAGAATCTGGAACTCGGTCCCCGGTAGCGGTACGAATCCGTCCGCCAGTCTCACCTCGAGCGTGCCGTCCAGCTTTATGGTCGCGGATACCTCCAGATGATCGAAAACCGGATTGTCCGGAGATCCGGCCAGGTCGATGACCAACCGGCCGGTCGGCTGCTGTTCGTAGTCGCCGATGATGCTCAATGTACCGGGCGATTGACCAGGCGATACAAGTCCGGAGTTAAATACATCGCCGATGATCAGTCCATCGCCTTGCAGTGTGCCGAATGCAGTCACAAAAACAAAGGGAGAGGCGACGGCGGCGGAGTCGGAAACAAGGAGTGATCCCTGGTCCTTGCGACCGACGTCGATCTCCTCCGCGGCAAACAACTGCGATCCGGGGCCGGTCACTTCGACGGTTCCGTTAGCCCCTGTTCCGTCAGCGATGATGGCCTCAAGGCATTGCACCTGCCCACCGGCAGAAATTCGCGCGGTAGCCGCCCCCGCGCCGCCGACGATGAACTCGCCGAAATTGCCGTCACAGACCAGCATGGAGCCGGCGCCGTCCACCGTGATGGACGCGGTGCCGGTCGGAAACTTGGCGCCAATGAGCGAGTCGGTCATCAGAAATCCGCTGTTGGCGACGGTCAAAACTCCGTTCGCGTCGCCGCCCACCGTGGTCTGCCCGATCAGAGTGGATCCCGGGCCATCCACGATGACCTCGCCGTCGTTCAAATGGCCGATGAAAAGGTGGCCGGGAAAGCCCGCCACGGACATATCCAGCGTGCCGCCTTGGAGAACGGAGAGTAGGCCCGTTCCTTCGTATCCAACATATACATCGTAGAAATCCACGCTCCAAAGCGATCCACTACCGTGAACCGAGACCTCTCCGTGCGAACCTGGGTTCCGGCCAAGAAACGCACCTGAATAAACCGAGTTTACCTTTCCCCCATTGCGAATCTCGAGATTGGCGCTGCCGGAATCGCCGACGATCAGGTCGCCCAAGGCGGCAAAAACCCCCAGGGACCAGAGCGAGCCAGGCCCGTCGACGACCACGCTTCCCGATGATCCGGGCTGCCGGGCCAGCACGCCTTGCACGGCGGTCATTTCCGGTGGCAGAGTCGCCGGATAGGAGACCGCGCGACTGCCGTTGGCAAGGGTCAACTGTCCGACGCCGTAGTTTCCGACAACGATGGGTCCGGAACTGACAAATCGCGCGCCTGCCCCATCGGCAACCACCGTTCCCGCGGCCGATGCCGAATCACCGAGCAGTGGGAAAACGCAAGCCAAAATCGCCCCGTCCTGTAATGTCAGGGTCCCATTGGATGTGCCACCGATCGTGATCGTTTCTGCCACAAGCGTTTGTCCGTTGGTCATGGCAAGCAGGTTGCCGAACGGCGATCCGACCTGAAGTACAAACGCCGGGTCGAACAGAAGCTCGCCCGTAAGCCAATGGAATGTACCCGGTGCGAAGGTGAACTCGTGGGTGCGCAGTCTGCCGCCGTCGAGCGTCAAGTTGCCGGTGGTCCAGACTTTCAGCGGCGTGCCGGTCACGGTTGCTCCGGGCCCGATCGTGAGCATTCCGTTTCCGCCCGCGGCGCTGGTACCGCCGCCCACATAGATGCCCCCCGATCCGGTCTCCCGGAGCTCGGCATTGCTGCCCTCTAGGGAGACAGAGGCTGTGGAGAGCGCGGTCCTGGCGATGAACACATCCGCGCCGGAGGAGACACCGCCTCCCGCGTCGATCTGTACGGTAGCGTTGCCAAAGTATCCCAAAGTAATCGGTCCACCGCTGACCCACGTCCCGCTTGTTACGTTCAGTATCCCAGACGCACTGGACTGATGGCCGATGCGGTTGTCCGAGCCGCTGGGACTGGTCGCGCTGCCGCCTCCGCTGATGGACAACGTGCCGTTGCCGAATTCGCCGACCGTGAGCACCGGCCCGGCGATAAGTCGTGCTTGCGCGCCGCTGATGTTCACCGTGCCGGAAACACCCGTACCTGCACCGATGAACATGTCTCCGGCATCGGTGACCGCCGCGCCCGTGAGGATGTTGAGCGTGCCGGTGCTGGCGGCACCGACATCGAGCGAGTTGGTCACCAACCATGTGGATCCTGGCCCGCTGACGGTCGCCGTGCCGGTTCTCCCGGCGCCGATTACCGCAAAGACGCTTTGGGCGTCGCCACCGCCCACGATCTCCAGGGTTCCCGTAGTCAGCATGCCGACGGCGACCACCCCGGCATCGTTCCAGGTCGCGCCTGCGGAGACGGTCAGCTTCCCGTTGCCCAGGCTGGGAAGTGTGGTGCTGCCGCCACCGATTTCCGTACCGTTGGTGGTCAGCGTTCCGGCTTGCAAGGTGAGGTGGCCGGCGTGGGCCTGTAAGGCGCTCCCCCCGATGGAGAGAGAAATCGGGGATGCGGAGGTGAGCGTGTAGTTTCGCGCGCCTAGATTGAACGTGACCGTGTCGCGGCCGACGCGCAGTCGGGCGTTGGACGGGTTGTTGGAGAAGGTGACGGTGTACGTCGCGCCCAGGTTGAAAATGGCGCGGTCGTTTGCTCCGGGGAGGATGCTATTCTCCCAGTTCGTTGCGGTGCTGAAGGAGCCGCCGGAGAGGTCGATCCAATTACGGTCCGCGGCCGGCAAGGGCATGGCAAAACACAGGACCAACATGAACCCACACAGTTGAATTGGCCAACGGCGATGAATTCGCACGGCGATTCTTCCCCCCCAGGGCTTTCCGGAAAGGACGCTATGCCCAATCGCCACGCTAGCCCGTAGCGACGGCCGCAGCGATTTCCTTCTCGGAATGGGATCCGGTAAGGTCCGATTGTACGAAATACCAGGATCGCGCCGCAAGAAGTGTTTCAGGCATTATGTCGAATCCGCCACATACGGGTACCGTTTGCCGTGGAACACAGGTCCTCCCTGACAGGCGAAGCACGGCGGTACGACACCGGAAGCGCGACATTATTGCACCAGGCCGCAGGTCGGCTCCAAAGCCGCTCGTCACCCCGTCATCGCGGTCTGTCTCGGGCATCGCTTTGCGCAATCCGCGAACGGTGTCATCCTCTGACGCTCCACGCATGGCGCGCACCACCCGCCGAGCCCCTGAGGACGTAGCAGCGCCCGCGCGGGCATCTCCTGGCGCACGGGGCGCCCCAGACGAAGGCGATGGGGGCGGAGCGCGTCAGCCGGATGCGACGCCCACCTTGCAGACCTCGCGTGTCACGCTGGTGGCATAGCCCCCCGGCGGCAGATCGAAGGAAAGTACGAGATGCGGACCGCGCTCGTCGTGGGCCGCCTCCACGGTGGCCTCGCCCAGGGGCACGCGCAGGGGGCGCCGGCCGCCCTCGAAGCGCGTGCCGTCGGTGGATACAAACTGGTCGGATGACAGCCCTTCCTCGGCGAGCACGGCGGCCTCCATCTCGCCCGCGGCCCCCTCGGCCGCCGTCATCCGCCGGCCGAAGAGCGGCCCCGTCGGTGAGATCTCCAACGCCTCGCATCGCGGCTGCTCCCGTGCCGCATCCTCCACGCGAAAGCACGCCCCGTTGCGGTGTATCCACGCCATGTCACCCTCCCAGAGTCGATCGACCCCGCCGAGGCGCCGTGCCAGCACGCGGTTGAACAGTTCGCCCTGGAACGCGGAGAAGTACAGCTTCCGCAGGGTGTGGTTCACCACCCGCCAGGCGCGGCGCGGATCGCCGGTGCGTACCAGCGCCTGGCAGAGCCTTCGCTGCTCGTGGAACGCCCAAGGCCAGGCGGCGGCGGCGCCTTGCAGGTCGCCGGCGTCGAAAAACCCGCGGGCACGCTGCACGTCGCCGTGATCGAACGGCCCCGGGCGACCCAGGACCAGCGCCACGGCCTCGGCGAAGTCTTCACGAAGGATGGCCCGGCCGATGTCGGCATTGTCGCCCCGCGCCCCGAAACGCTGAGGGCCGAAGTAGTTGGGCACGCCGCGCCGTGACAGCTCGGCAAGAATGTCCCGCGCCCGCGGCAGCGCCTCCTCCGGGCGGCCGGGGAGGTCACGGACCCGAATCACGAACCGGTTTCCGGCCAGGTGCCCGAGCTTGAGCTTGTTACCGTGTCGGCCCGCCACCTCGAGGCCAACCCGCTTGAATGAAAGCGCCGCCACGCGTTCGGGTTCGACGTGCTCGATGCTGAACATCTGGCGCGTAATGCCATGGGCGTCCTTGAGTCCGGCGTAGCCGATGTCCTGCGGGCGCCGGCCCAAGGCGCGGGCGATCATCTGCACCGCCGCCAGGGTGGTCATGCCCTGTTTTTCGACTACGAAGTAGGTGTGCGTCCCAGCGCCCGAGGGGCGATAGAGCGGAATCTCCTCTACGAGGAAGTCTTCGTTGTACCGCTTGATGACCCCGCCGATGCCCGGCGTGCCCTGCGTCAGATGGGGCAACCCCATATCGACGTTTGCCGTGGGTTCGTCCAAGAGAAACGGTCCCTCCCGATGCCGCGTGATCCGCCAACCTGGCCGCGCCGACTTCGCCGCAGCGGAACTCGAGGCCGACCGATTGTGACTCCCTGCTCCGCAACACGCAACGCAGTGCGGCTGGTACGCAGCGGCACGGCTGGCTACCATCGCCGCCATGCAGGCGCGAATCAACGGTATTGACATGTTCTACGAGGAATCCGGCGCCGGGATTCCGATCCTCTGGGTGCACGGGTTTCCTCTCGACCACTCCATGTGGAAGCCGCAGCTCGACGGACTCGTGGACTGCGCTCGGAACATCGCCCCGGACCTGCGGGGGTTCGGACGAAGTGAAGTCCCGCCCGGCTCCTCTGGCATGGACCTCTTTGCCGACGACCTTCGCGCCCTGATCGACTACCTGAAGCTGGAGCAGGTCGTCCTCGCGGGGCTCTCCATGGGCGGCTACATCGCCATGGCCTTCGCGCGGCGTTACCCGGCGCGCCTGCGCGGATTGATGCTGATTGACACCCGCGCCGGCGCCGACTCCCCCGAAGCGGCGCAGGCGCGGCGCGACAACGCCGCACGCGTGCGCGCCGAGGGCGTCGCGCCCATCGCCGAACCCATGTTGGCGAAGCTGCTTTCCGCAACCACACGGACGCAGCAACCGGCACTGGCCCAGGCGTTGCGGGACATGCTCTACAGCGCCCCGCCGATGGGCGTGGCGAACGCCCTCACCGGACTTGCAGACCGGCCCGACTCGCTCTTGGGTCTGGCCGCGGTTGCGGTCCCGACCCTGGTGGTGGTAGGTAGCGACGACGAGATCACCCCGCCCGCCGACGCGCGCAGGATCGCGGCCGCCATTCTCCACGCCCGTCTGGTGGAGATCCCGCAGGCCGGGCATATGGCAAACTGGGAACAGCCGGAGGCGTTCAATCAGGCGGCGCGAGAGTTTCTCGCCCGGTTAACGCACGCGGAACCCTAAGGCGCTGCGCTGTCGCGACACGACGGCACACCCGGCGCCGGCGTAGGGGCCATCTCCTTCGCATTTTGCCCGCCCCATGCTATCGCGGTACGGGTCGTACATCGCTGCGTCGCCCGTTTTGCCCGCTCCCTGACGGTCGCGGCTCCGTTCGCCCGGCGCCGGTCCGGCCGGCACTTCGCGCGAAGGCAGCGGCTTTTGTGCACTTTCGCGTCGGCCCACGGTTCGATATACTCCCGCCGGCGTGCACTCTGCAGGGTACTCCGGCGGAGCAGCGCTTACCAAGGAGTCCTTCCGCGAGTCATCGTGCGGCTCACCGCCCGGTTTGACAGACGGATGGCGCTCGAAAGGATCGCATCATGGTCGCCGTCACCCCGGGTGCATGCAGCCCCATTGCCTTCGTCCGTCTCGGCCTGCCCCAGCCAGGCGAACCGCGCCCGCTACCCATGACCCGGCAGGAGGCCCTCGAACGCGGGTGGGACGAGGTCGACGTGGTGTTCGTGACCGGCGACGCCTACATCGACCATCCCAGCTTCGCCATGGCCATCCTCGGTCGAGTGCTGGAGGCAAGCGGCTTTCGCGTCGGGATCGTGGCACAGCCGGACTGGCATAGCTGCGCGGCGTGGAAGGAGTTCGGCAGGCCGCGATTATTCTTCGCCATCAGCGCCGGCAACATGGACTCCATGATCAACCACTACACGGCCAATAGGAAGGTGCGCAACGACGACGCCTATTCCCCGGGCGGGCGGATCGGCCTGCGACCGGACCGCGCCACGCTGGCCTACTGCCAGCGCGCGCGGGAAGCGTACAAGGGCGTGCCCATCGTCGCCGGCGGGGTGGAGGCGAGCCTGCGCCGGCTGGCACATTACGACTACTGGAGCGACACCGTCCGCCGCTCCATTCTGCTGGATGCCAAGGCCGACCTGGTGGTGTTCGGCATGGGTGAGTCGGCGATCGTCGAGATCGCGCGAAGGCTCGACGCCGGGGAGAGCCTGCGATCGCTGCGCGACATGCGCGGCGTGGCGTACGTACTGGGCGCCAGCGAATCGCCACCTTGCGGTGCCGATGTGCTGGCACTTCCTTCGTATGAACAGGTGCGTGGCGACAAAGTCGCCTTCGCCGAGGCCACGCGCCGCATCCACCTGGAGACCAACCCCTACAACGCCCGCACACTGGTGCAGTGGCACGATCGACAGGCGGTGGTGTGCAACCCGCCGCCGCTGCCGGAGTCGCAGCAGGCAATGGACTTCTTCTACGACCTGCCCTACACCCGCCGGCCGCACCCGCGCTACCACGAGCCGATTCCCGCCATGCAGATCGTCAAGGACTCGGTCACCATCATGCGCGGCTGCTTCGGCGGCTGCACCTACTGCTCCATCACTACGCACCAGGGTCGGATCATCCAGTCGCGAAGCAAGGAGTCGATCCTCCGTGAGGTGGCGGCCATGGGGAACGGCAGCGACTTTTCGGGGGTGGTGAGCGACCTGGGGGGGCCGACGGCGAACATGTATGAGATGCGCTGCGTCCGCCCGGAGATCGAGGCCGTCTGCCGGCGACTCTCGTGCGTCTTCCCCAAGATCTGCCCGCTGCTGGGAACGGACCACGGCCCGCTGATCGAGGTCATGCGCGGCGCGCGGCGGCAGCCGGGCGTACGCAAAGTACTCATCGCCAGCGGCGTGCGCATGGACCTGGCGCAGCGCTCGCCGCCGTACATGCAGGAACTCGTGACCCACCACGTCGGCGGGCACCTGAAGGTGGCGCCGGAGAACAACGATTCGGAAACGCTGCGCTTAATGAAGCGCCCGGGGGTGGAGGATTTCCAACGCTTCGCCGCGCAGTTCCGCGAGGCTTCGCGCGAGGCGGGCAAGGAGCAGTACCTCGTGCCGTATTTCATCTCCGCGCACCCGGGCAGCGACCTGTCCGCGATGATCAATTTGGCGGTTTTCCTCAAGGAAAACGGCTACAAACCGGAGCAGGTGCAGGATTTCATCCCCGCGCCGTTCGACATCGCGGCGTGCATGTACCACACTGGGCTGGACCCCATGACCATGCAGCCCGTGCCCGTCGCACGGCATCTGCGCGATCGCAAGCTCCAGCGGGCGCTCCTGCAATTCTTTAAGCCGGAGAACTACTTCGCCGTGCGCCAGGCGCTGATCGCCGCGGGTCGGCGGGACTTGATCGGCGAAGGCTGCCATTGCTTGATCCCGGCCACTCCCCCCAGGGCGGCCTTGGAGGCGCGCCGCCGCCGCGCCGGAGCCGAGGCACGCGAGCGCACCGCGCTCGAGGCCGCGGCAGGCGATCACGTCCACGCCCGCCCCGTACGCCCCGGCTACCGCCCCGGGCGGGCGTCGGCGAGACGGAGGAAACGCCAGTAGCGCGTCGCCGTTGCGCCCCGGGGGAACGCGGGCAACCGCAGAATCACCACCTGAGAATCAAGAGAGGTAGTGGCCGGCGGCAGCAGGGGTGACTTGCCGTCCAGCCCAGGGGTCCGCACGGAACCACTGCGGCATCACACGCGTCGGTTGCGATTCGAGGCGCGCGACCCATCGGTGGCGCCGGACGCTTGCGCCCACCGAGGCCGGAATATCAGCGCGCACGCCGCCAGAACCCGCGCGGCGCGACCCGCCCCCCGAGCCGGCGGGGAAGGCGAGCCGGCGCGTGGACGGCCGGAGCCAAGATGTATAGAATCTCGTGTGCCCTTGCTGCGTAATGCGACTGCGCAGTACGTGGGATATTCATGAACGCGCCTCATCAACTCCGCCGGCGCCGTGTGACGGTCAAAACAGGTCTCGCGCTGGTCCTCGGGGCATTGGCAGTCCGCGCGTATGTCCACACCCTCGAGGATCGTTTCTTCCCGCACGCCGCACTTCGCCACCAGCCGATCGTCGATGGGGATTCACCGGCAGTGGTGTACACTACGGACATACAGATCGAGCTTTCGCGCCTCTCGCCGTTCGACTGTGACGTCGGCAGTATTATGGGAGGCCTACTGCCCATCGGTGAGGTCATGCCGGCAGAGCGATACAATCTGCGGCGCTCATGGGAGCAGAGGCTGGCGCCAAGCCGACTTCCCGTCGACCCTTGGCGTGTCGAGTGGAGAAGGGTGTGCTGGTCGGCGGTAAACTGGCGGAAGGCGGTGGGGAAGTATCCGACGCCACCGCAAACGGACACCTGCCGAGCCAGGTGGTCCGTAAACGGGTTGTCGATGGAGGTTGGGGCAGCCTGCGTGTCTGACCGTATCCCGGGAATCAGGGTGAGATTCGCGCTGACTGGCGCCGACCGACTATCGTATGAGTACCCGGATCTCGGAGATGTCGACCCGCTGATCCCCGGCCATATCGTCGTTGACACAATCGACAAGCAGCGGTTGCTCGCCATCCTCACCACGCTGCTCCCTTGCCCGTGGACAAGCACTCAGGAATTCGTAGTGATGTGGTCTCCAAGTGCGGTTTCGGCGGGCACGCTGCGCATTGAATCCACACGACCACGGTCCGCGGGTCTCCCGTCGCATCCGTACGACGAGATTCCTCTCGGGATTGCTCCGGGGGACCCTCAGTGGATTACTGTGTTTCTTCGGTAGCTTCGTCGACGGCATCCGCGATACTGCAAATGCAGGCGGCAGCTTCGACCCCGTTGACGCTGCGCGTAGATACGATGGCCGCGCGTTGTCGGTGCCTGTGCTTGCCGGACGGCGTCGCCGCTCTTTCCCGCGCCGGCCCGCGCCCCGCTCGTCATCGCCGTCCGCGCGATGGGAACCAGCGCACAGTTGACCGTACGCACTGCGGCGCGCCGGGGCCCTCCGGTCCGGGGACCGCCATGGTCGCCTGCGGGCGCTGAACGATCGCCATGTCGGGATGGCGGATTTCGAAGGGAGCGCCCTCGGAAGGGTGCAGGCCGAACGGTTCGAAGGCCGCCGCGCGCAACAGCTCGAGCACGTCGTACGGCCCCATACCCACACCACTCCAACCGACGACGCAGGAACCGGCGCACACGCCTGCAGCAGGACTCGTGGCATGGGCTTCCAGCCCATGGTTTCACGGGCAGGATGCCCGTGCTACATCGCGCAGGTCGCTTTTCGCCACGGGCTGCTAGCGCTCCGGCGACCTCGCTGCCATCATCTTAGCGCTCAGTGTGCTGAGTGCTACTCCGCGCGCGGCCGCGAGTACGCTCGCGGCCGGTGCGAACCTGCTCGCGATCCGCCCCGTCGCGCGGTGTCGCGGTGGCGTGGAAACCCCGATTCTGGAGCGTTCTGCCGCCGACGATGAGCGCCCCGACCCTGGCACGCGGCTTGCCCTACGCCCGCCGAGGGGGCGCTGTCCCCAAACCAGTTAACGCCAGAAGTTGAGAGTCGCCGCGCGACTCCCGCCCGTTCTGCGCGCCGGTGCGACGCGACAGGAGCGTCGCATGCCGGGCCGCAACGGTCATGAGCGCCGGCCGTGAAGCGCGGACCCGAGTTGGTTCAGGAGGATGGAAATGACGAGACGTGTTCGCACGGGGCAGGTGGCATCGGTCGTTGTGGGAAGCTGGCTGGTAGGACTGGCTGCGGCAAACAGTGCCGCCGGCGCGATCTACGATTTCTCTTCGGGGGCGGGCATTCTGCATTTCGGGTATGGAGAATCCGTCACCCTGCCCATGCCCCCGGTGAGCAGCACCTTCCCGTCGTCGGCCTACTCGGCGGCGAGCCTTGCCGCGGCC
Organism: Planctomycetota bacterium; assembly: GCA_016208685.1. GTDB lineage: Bacteria > Planctomycetota > Phycisphaerae > UBA1845 > UBA1845 > JACQXM01. Next base: position 43,796 of record JACQXM010000035.1, read on the forward strand.
GCGACATCCAACGACGTGCGACTTTCCACCGACATCGTGGAGAACCCCGGCAACACCCTGGTGGCCACGCAACGGTTCGTCTTCACCATCAGTGAACCGGCGGCTACCGTCAGTCGGCTCGACGTCCGGTGGGAAGGCGGCGCCAGCGAGGACGGTTTCGAGTACCTCTGGCTCTGGAACGCCGTCTCTGGCGCCTATGTTCAGATAGGCAGCCAGGAGAACTTCAAACTTCCCAACGAAGGCACCATCCTGGCCTCCGTTACGGCGCAGCCCGGGGACTTTGTAGACGCCAACAACCGCGTGACCATCCTGGTGAACTACTTTGAAGGCGGCGCCTCTATCTCCACGGACTATGTGAGTCTGACGGTTGCCGGTGCCGCCTGCGGGACGGACGCGGAGTGCGACGACGGCCTGTTCTGCAACGGCGCCGAAACCTGTGTCACGGGAACCTGCCGCGCCGGCACGGCGGTGAACTGCAACGACGCCAACGCCTGCACCACCGATGCCTGCAACGAGGTCACGCGCGTCTGCGACCACCTTCCCGTCAATTGCGATGACGGGCTGTACTGCAACGGAGTGGAGACTTGCAACGCCGTGTTGGGCTGCCGCCCCGGCGCCGCCATCAACTGCAATGATTCCAACGCCTGCACCGTCGACGCCTGCAACGAAACCACCGATGCCTGCAACCACGCGCCGGTCAATTGCAGCAACGGGCTGTACTGCGACGGCGTGGAGACGTGCGACCCGGCTCTGGGTTGCCGCGCCGGAACCCCGGTGAACTGCACCGACGCCGACCCCTGCACCAACGACTCCTGCAACGAGACCACGGACACCTGCGACCATGCGCCGCGCGTACCTCCGGCCGCCGCCACCGCGCCCAGCCCGCCGGATGGGGCGATCGAAGTGGCCGCGGCGCCCGCGCTGAGCTGGACCGGCAGCGCTTCCGACGCCAACTGCCCTCGGGTGTTCGACCTGTACCTGGATGCGGTGAACCCACCGGGCGCGCTGGTTGCCAGCGGACTGACCGCGGCCGGTTACTCGTCCGCGCCGCTGGCGGCCGCCACGACTTACTATTGGCGGGTGGTCACGCGCGATTGCTGCACCCAGTCCGCGGGAGTCGTCTGGAGCTTCACCACCGCGGGCACGCCGACCCTGGGCGCCAATCCTGCATCGCTGACCTTCACTCTGCCCACCGGGCAGCAACAACAGCAACAGGTGACGATCACCAATAGCGGGAACGCTCCGACCTCCTGGTCGGCGGTGGAGTCCGTGGCGGGCGCCGCCGCCATCCTGGCGCCGCCGACACCCGCGCCGCAGCGCGTGGCTACGCAGGGTCAGCCGCGAGTCGATTGGACCGCGGAACGCCACCCGACAACGCTGCTCGTCGGCTTCAAGAACAACGTGGCAACCAAGCGCAACGTGGCGATGGCCCAGCGCGACGCCGTGCATGCCCTCCGCAGGACGACCAAGGTCCGTTCCTTTGTCACCATTCCGGTGGACGTGGTGGACGTCCCGGCCGGCGCCGACCTTAAGACCGTCGCGGCGCAATACGCCGCCATGCCGGAGGTCGAGTTCGTCGAACCCAACTACCTCTACCACACCAACGGCATTCCCAACGACGCCAGCTTCGGTTCGCTCTGGGGTATGCACAACACCGGGCAGACCGGAGGCGTGGCGGACGCCGACATCGACGCACCCGAAGCCTGGGACCTGGCGACGGGAAGCGCGACCGTCGTGGTCGGTGTCATCGACACGGGCATCGACTACACCCATCCCGAGCTCGCCCCCAACATGTGGACCAACAGCGCCGAGCGCAACGGCGTCGCCGGCATTGACGACGACGGCAACGGCATCATCGACGACGTCTACGGGGCGCGGTGGACCAGCGGCACCGGCGTCCCCACCAACGGTAATCCATACGACGACCACTACCACGGAACGCACGTGGCGGGCACGATCGGCGCCGTAGGGAACAACGGCCTCGGCGTCGCCGGCGTCAACTGGAACGTACGCATGATGGCCTTGAAGTTTCTCAATTCCGCGGGCAGCGGCTACCTCGCCGACGCCGTTTCCGCCATTGACTACGCGCGCCTGATGGGGGCGAATCTCACCAGTAACTCCTGGGGCGGCGGGGGCTACAGCCTGGCGCTGAAGAGCGCCATCGAGGCGGCCGGCGCTGCCGGTCAGCTCTTCATCGCCGCGGCAGGCAACAGCGGCGTGAACGCTGACCTCTATCCGATGTACCCGGCGGCATACGACTCGCCCACCATCGTCTCCGTGGCCGCCACCGACCACAGTGACCTGCTCGCGTATTTCAGCAATTACGGAGCCGCCTCCGTGGACCTCGGCGCGCCGGGCGTGAACGTCTGGAGTACCGGGCCGGGAAACACCTACCGCTCGCTCAGCGGCACTTCGATGGCCACGCCGCACGTCAGCGGCGTGGCGGCGCTGCTGCTTGCCACCCGACCCACGATGCCGCCGCTGGAACTCAAGCAGATGCTCATGGCCAGTGTGGACCCCGTCCCCGCCCTCTCGGGCCGCTGCGTCACGGGCGGGCGGCTGAACGCGCATCGGGCGGTGTTGCTTTCGGATCCGGCCCAGTGGCTCTCGTTCACACCCGCATCGGGCGTCTTGTGGCCGGGGGAGTCGGCTATCCTGACGGTTTCCGCCAGTGCCGCGGGCCTGGCGCCAGGCTCGGTGTTCAACGCCGTAATCCAGGTCTCCAGCGGCGACCCCGCCGGCCCGCTGGGCATTCCGGTTTCGTTGAACGTCGCCTCATGTACGACCGACACCGACTGCGACGACGGCCTGGTGTGCGACGGGCCGGAAACCTGCGGCCCGCAGGGCACATGTCAGCCGGGTGCCGCGGTCAACTGCGGCGACGGCGTGGCGTGCACGACCGACTCCTGCGTCGAGCCCACCGGCGCCTGCACGCACACACCCAGCGACGCCCTGTGTGACAACGGCCTGGTGTGCGACGGCACGGAGACGTGCAACGCCGCCGCGGGCTGCCAGGCAGGCACGCCCGTGGTCTGCGACGACGGGGTGCCGTGCACCATGGACCAGTGCAGCGAAGCCTTCGCGGGCTGCGACTTCATCCCCAACGACGCCGCCTGCGACAACGGCCTGTTCTGCGATGGTTACGAATACTGCGACTTCTTCCTCGGCTGCCAACCGGGCTACTACGATCCCTGTTTCGGGCAGCCCTGCGACGAGGCGACGGATACGTGCGGCACGTGCGGCACCGATGCCGACTGCGACGACGGCGTGCCGTGCACCACCGATTCCTGCGACACCGCCACCGGCACGTGCAACAATCTTCCCGACGACCTGTTGTGCGACGATGGCCTGTTCTGCAACGGCTGGGAGTATTGCGATTCCTGGCTGGGCTGCGTGTCCACCGGCGACCCCTGCTTCGGCCTGCCGTGCAACGAGGCCACCGATTCCTGCGGCGGCTGCCTGAGCGACGCCGACTGCGACGACTTCGTGCCCTGCACCGTCGACTCGTGTGACCCGAACAGCGGGTTCTGCAACCATACGCCGGACCATACCGCTTGTGACAACGGACTCTTCTGCGACGGCGTGGAGACCTGTGACGCGCTTCGGGACTGCGTGGCGGGGACGCCGATCGACTGTGCTGACGCGATCGTCTGCACGCTGGATCTTTGCAACGAGGCGACCGACACCTGTGATCACACACCCGATGACACGTCTTGCGACAACGGGTTGTACTGTGACGGAAGCGAGACCTGCGACGCCCTGTTGGACTGCCGAGCGGGTACGCCGGTGAATTGCGACGATTTCGTGGGGTGCACGGTCGACTCCTGCAATGAGGCGACTCGCGCCTGCGATCACCTGCCCAACCACTCCGGCTGCGACGACGGGCTGTTCTGCAACGGCACGGAGGTCTGCCACGCGACACTGGGTTGTCAGGCGGGCGCTCCCGTCACTTGCGACGACGGCATCCCCTGCACGGTCGACGCCTGCAACGAGGTCACCGACGCCTGCGCTCACGCACCGGACGACCTGGCCTGCGACGACGGGCTGTTCTGCAACGGCGTTGAGTCGTGCGATGCCGTCGCCGGATGCGCCGCCGGCACCGCGCCGTGCGCCCCCGGCGACACCTGCGACGAGGCCACCGACGCCTGCGTGCCTGCCGCGGCGGCGCCTGTCTGGATGTGCTTCCAGGAGGCTGCCCTCATTCCCGGCATCGGGAATGTCGAGAATGAGGACATTGTGGCCTATGACACCTTGACCGGAACCTGGTCACTGGTGTTTGACGGCTCGGATGTTGGGATTACCGCCCTGGGCATCGACGGACTGGCCGTGCTGCCCGACGGTGATCTGCTCCTGAGCTTCTGGAACAACACCGGCACCGTACCCGGGCTCGTGGGCGGTCCCAACGGCACCAGCGTCGACGATTCCGACATCGTGCGCTTCACGCCCTCCTCCCTGGGCGCCGACACCGCGGGTGTCTTTACCTTCTATTTCGACGGTTCCGACGTGGGCCTGACCACGGACAATGAGGACGTGGATGCCATTACACTGGCACCGGACGGGCGGCTGATCGTCTCCACCTTCGGCGGCTTCGGAGTGACGGGTTTGAGCGGCCAGGACGAGGACCTGCTGGTATTCAACGCCGCGTCGCTGGGGTCGGTGACGGCCGGCACCTTCGCCATGTACTTTGACGGCAGTGACGTGGGCCTGTCCACCACCGCCGGCGAAGACGTCGATGCCGCCGCCGTCACCGCCGCCGGGACCATCCTGCTTTCCACGGAAGGCAACTTCGCCGTGACCGGAGTGGGCGGCGCCGACGAGGACGTGTTCGAGTTCACGCCCGCGACCCTGGGCGGCGTCACCACGGGGTCGTATACCATGCTGCTGGACCTCAGTGCCCTGGGTATTGATCCGCTGGAGGACGTTGCGGCCGTCGAGGTCCCAAGATAGCCGCGCGGTCCGCGTCGTGATGGGAACGGGCGGTCTCACTGTGGACCGCGTCGTCTATCGTCTTGCCGATTGGGGGGTCGGATTCGCGGTCGGTTACCGCATGTCGGGTGCCGGGTGCCGGGTGCCATGGCCAAGCGCAGCGCCGCCATGCTGAATCGGAGGCCGAGAGGTACGAAGGCACGAAGACACGCAGGCAAGAAGGGACGACGAGGGAACAGGGAACGGGGACGCGGGAAGAGCAACGAAGGATCAGCGCCGCGACACTATGGAGCGGTCAATCAGAGCCGCGACGGTGCGGGAGCGGGCGTGCCGGGCTGCGTTTTTGGATGCCGCCTGGAAACCCGCGCGCCGGGCGCGCTATGATTATAGGTACCGAGACGCGGGTTGGGGTGTCGTCGCCTCGTCGCCTCGTGCGGAGCGCGGCATCGGGTTCCCGAAAAGCGCTTCGCGGGTGGGGTTCGCTCAGTTCGCATGACGCGGTGCCTGTGCCCAGCGGCACTGCGGGGGAGGTCGATCATGCGCGCCTCTCGCTGGGCCAGCGCGCCTTTCGCGTTTCTCGCACCGTTGCTGGTAGTTGCCATCCTCGTACTCCCTCTGCGCGCCCAGTGCCCGCTGCTGTATACCTTCGATGGAACGATACAACAGGAGTACTTCGGATGGGTGGTAGCAGGCACGGGAGACATCGACCACGACGGCTGCGACGACTACCTCATCGGCGCGCCGAGCTACCCAGTACCAAACACGACGTACTACGGTCGGGTATGTGTCTACTCCGGTGCAACCGAGGCCGTATTGCGCTGTTGGTACAGCGATGGTCGAGGATTCGGAGTGTCCGCCTCGGGTGCGGGTGACGTGGACAACGACGGCACGCCGGACGTGATCATCGGGGCCAGAGAATTCTCGGGTCCGGTGGCGTTTGCGGGACGAGTCTACGTGTTTTCCGGTGCCACCGGGCAACGCCTGTGGGTCTGGGACGGCGACCGGCGCTACGGGGAGTTCGGCTGGGGGGTCGCCGGCCCCGGGGACCTCGACGGCGACGGACACGCCGACGTGCTGGTGGGTGAGCCCGGCGCGAACCGGGTCTCCCTCGGGTACGTTGGAAGAGTCCACGCCTATTCGGGAAAAACCGGCGAGGCGCTGTGGTCTAAGGTTGGTGATTACGTTACCGACCTCTTCGGGGTGGGCGTTTCCGGTGCCGGAGATTTTAACGGCGACGGCATCTTGGACGTCGCGGCCGGCGCCCCCCACGACAAGAACGGCCTGCCCTTCGTCTATGTGCTCTCCGGACCAACGGGAGAAGTCATCCGCCGCATCG
>JACQXM010000036.1 GCA_016208685.1 Planctomycetota bacterium
CTCAAACGCCCGGGAATGAAATGGGATACGGACAACGCCGCCGCCCTCATGAACCTGGTCGCCCTCCGGGAAAGCGGCCTGTGGGAGCGCTACTGGCAAAGTCGAAGAACCGCCTGATGCCAGAATCCGTGGCCAGACCCCACGTCGTGCAGCTCACAACGCACGCCTTGCCAGGAAGCGGACGGGGCGTTATTGTAGTGGCCGTTCCCAGGATTCAGGGCCGGGCGCGTAGGCGCGCGCTGCGGCCCGCTTTGTTTCACGCACACCCAGCGGCCCCCCTTCCCCGGGCGCACAGCCGCCCCGTCGGCGCCAGCTCTTCGACGATGCAGCCGCGTCCGATGAAGTCGTCAATTTCGTCAGCACGCCAGCGCGTGGAGCGTGCAACCTTCAAAGGTCGCGGGAGCTTCCCGCTCGCGGCGAGCTTGTAGACCTGCCTCCCCGACAACTTCAACCGTGCCGCAACCTCTCTGCACGTCAGTAGTTCCATTCTTTGGACTCCAACAAGAGCCGCACCATCGCGGCGTCTGCGGGAAGTATTCAACGTGGTCCGGAATGGAATTAATTCGGAGTCTTTAGTCCGTCGGTTGGCAGGGTTGGGAATGGCTTGGCGGGGTCAGGAATGCGGGCGAATTCAGCGCCAGAATTTAATCAACGGCCTTGACAGCATTTATTTCCGGCAGCGCTTCCGGTTGCGATCCACGGCGCGGCGCACGTCATCCGCGGTGAAGGGCGTGTCATTCGGTTTCAAGCCAAGCGCGTTGGCGCAGTCCGCGTACCTCCCGTATTTCCCGGAGTTCCAGGCCTTGCAGATGCGTTCGTCGGATTTGGGGTTGGTGTCTCCGCTGCCCTTCGGCCGCCCGCGCGCCCGTTTCGGCTTGCCCGCGGCATCCGCCGCCGCGCGGAGTTGATCCTCAAGGTCCTCGGCAAGCTCCGTCGCCCGATAGAGCCAGCGTTCATACGGCGGCGCCTGCGGCCCCGGTGGGTGACGAAGCCGTTCCTTCAGGCTTTGTCTGGTTTGCCGCCGCGCGTTGCGCCTGAAACCATCCCAGTCCAAAACGAGGAGTTCGGGAATGGGACCGACCAGTTCAGGAAGCCCGTCGATCTCTTCGCCGGTCTCCAGGATGATGGGTTTCTCTGGAGAGAAGGCGTATGCCGGTCGTCCGAAGAACGCCTCCAGGAACGAGTCCTGCCGCAGTCGTTCAATGATCTGGTCTACAAACCGTCGCGGGCCGACCCAGACGTGCGCGTCGACGGTTCTGGTCCCCGCGTCGGCGGGCAGCCCATGAACGCTCAGCACCACGGAATCGTCGGACAGGTTCGGCACTTGCACCTACCTTGGGGCCGGTCCGGGCGCCGTCGATGTAGGTGCGCACCAACGGTCACCCGGTCCGTGCGGCGAGCCGTCGCCCGCCTGCCCTCCAAAACCTAGCCTTCGTGCGGCCTGTCGTCCAGCGGGACCGGGCCGAAGAACCGCGCAGCCCCATCGTCCGCTTGCGGAGGGGGTTCCGTGCCGAAGCCCAGCCGCGCCCGGGCCGCGGGGTTGAACCCGAACCGATCCTCCAACGTGCCGAGCTGTTGGGCGAGCTGGTGTGCCCGCCGCATGACCGCTGGGCTGGGGTCCGGCTCCGCACTGAGCCTCCACCACTCGGCGAGCGTCTGTACGTACCGACCCAGGCTGTGCTGGTCCAACGGGCTCAGCCGCCCTGTGCCCCGGAACCGCACCACCGCGTCGTTCCACAGCAGGCGGGCATCCGGGGTCAGCCACTCCGGCGCTTCGGGCTCGCCCATCGGTACGGCCGGTATGTCCACGCCTTCCCGCCCTGCCGCCAGGGCACTTCCACGAAGCCTCAAACGTTCAGCCGATTCCGGTAGTGGTCCACGTCTACCCATTTTAACAGCCTCCAAAGTTCGCCATTTTCAAAACCCTCGAAACGGTGCGCGGCCTTGGCCGATGGTCAATCCGACCCCAAACGCCAGAATTTCGCCCCCCCTACCCCCTGGGCAACGCTACGTCCGGGGGGTAGGCGTCACCAGCGCCCGCCAGTTCCTCGGCAGACTGCGGACCAGCGCCCCGTCCCACAAGGCTTCGATCCCCGTGGCCCGGAACCGCACCACCGCGCCGCCGGGTCCGTGGTCGTCCCGCGGGTGCCGCTCGACGTAACCGACCAGCTCCGCCCCCACCGGTAAGGGGCTTGCCTGCACCATCATTCTCGCCGCAATTGTCATGGCCTGTTCCTCCCTGCCGGCGTACCGGCGCTCGCCTTCACCATCGCCACGATCCCCGCCCGCAGGGCTTCGGGCAGCCTCGGCCACGCCGCCACCACCACCGTCAAGTCGGGGTGTTCCTGCGCAGAATCCGTCAAGCTGGACGCCAAGACACCTTGCGGCCCGCCCCCGGATTCGTTACTTACTTCTTGCGGACAAACGACTTGCGCGCCGTTGGGCGCGGTGGGCAACAGGGGTTCGAATCCCCTTGGGGGTAGTCTCCGCGGCACATGTCAGAGTCGCGGGGTTGGTGGGCGGCCAGGGCGGAACCTGCGTGCAAGCGAGGGAATACGACGATGCCTCCCGGCGCGGCGAGGCCATTCGGCGCCGCGATCCGGCGACCCCGGGCCGCACGCGCGCGGTGAGTGCCACAAAGGAGGCACTCATGCGCCCCTCGCGCCTGCGCTTATGGTATCGCGCCAAGCACCCGGTGTTCCGCTTCGTTTCGCTTCTGACGCTGCTGCTCGTACTATGCGAGATTATCGCCTCGGGCACGCTGGTGCACGACCGCGCCGTGCCCGCCTATCAGCGGCTGTGCGCCCGCATGTCCGCCGCGGCCATGCGCGTTTTCGGCGAAGACGCCACGGTTTCCGACTGCACGATCATGTCACCTCGGTTCATCGTGGACATTAAGCGGGGGTGCGACGCCGTGCAGCCCACGGTGCTGTTCGTCTCAGCGGTGCTGGCGTCGCCCGTGGCGTGGTGGACGAAGCTGCCGGGGATTCTCGCGGGACTTGCGTTCCTGGTGATCATGAACCAGGTACGGGTCATCAGCCTCTTCTACATCGGCGCGTTCTGTTCCCACGCCGTGTTCGACATCATGCATCACGACGTGTGGCAGGCGGCGTTCATCCTCCTGTCCGTACTCGCCTGGGGGCTGTGGGCGGTGTGGGCGGTACGCGTGACCCGGACGGCGCCGCATGCGACCGCATAGCGTCATCCCGCGTTTTTGCGGCATCGCCGTGCTGCTGTACACGCTGCTCATACTCCCCTGGCCGGGCGTGCGCTCGGCGTATCGCGCGATGTATGTGGCGGTGGCGCAGGCAATGTTCTCGCACTTCGGGGGCGCGGGGCGCGTGGTGTTCGAGCCGCGGCCGTCGCCAGACCGCGGGCGGGACGATCTGCTGCTCACGCTTGGGCGGGAGGATGTGGAGGTCGCCGGCGAGGTGGAGGTGGACACGGGCCGGGTGGGGTACGTTCCGACCGTGGAGCTCGTCGCGCTGGTGTTTGCGTCCCCCGTTGCCTGGCCACGAAGGTGGCGATCGCTGGTAGTCGGGCTCCTGTTGGTTAACGCCTTCGTGGCGGCCCGGATGGCGCTGCTGCTGTTGCATTGGTTCTCGATGCCCACGCCGTTTCGCCTGTATGCCCCCGGGGCGCCAGGGCAGGGGCTGCTGTCCTGGTCGTACGAGTGCCTTTTCGTGTCCCCCGCGGGCTCGTTCCTCGTGCCGCTGTTGATCTGGGGCGCGGTGACCATCCGCCGCGAGGACATAGTGCGTTGTTTTCGGACTTGACGTGCCTGTGGTCGCCTTCGGGCGGGATCGGTGTCGTGGGACGCCGCCGGCCCGGAACGCCGGGCCTGGCCCTGGCGAATGGGAAACATCCTTACGTACCTGCCGGTTTCCGGCCACCAGCACCGGGGCGTTTTCGCACTGGCGGGCGCGGGAATTTCTTTCCCGCCGCGCTGGACAGCCGTGGCCCGGGGACCTATAATGAGAAAATCGCTGGGGTTGCCGCGACAGGCTCGAGTTTCCGCGCCGCGGCTGATCGGGTGCGCCTTCTGGATAGCGTTGGTCTGCAGCAAAAGCGGAGGGCGGGCGGTTTTTAGGGGTCTGGGGGACGACTAAGTCTTTCGCGTTGCGCTAGTTCGCACTAATGCGGGTTTTTTGGGAACCGTGTCGAGGCGTGGAGCGCGCTTCCGCCGCCGGGCCCTCAGCTCCGTTGGGGGCAGGCCCCGCGGGCCGGGGTGCGGGCGCCGGCCGCGCGGTGCGTCCGGTTTGAGTTATTGAATTCGGCGGTCTAAACTGCTAGCATGCAAGCGCCGGCGGCGCGAGGGTACGCTGCCGTTCTCCGCATGCTGAAGAAGGGGACAAGCGATGAAAAGTTCGGTGAAGTGGTTCACCCTGGCCGCGGGGATGGCGGTAACGCTGGGCCAGGTGGCGTTGGCACAGACTCCGACGCTGAAACTCGTGGCGGTGGAGGTCAACGACGTGCCATGCGCCGGGTGTCCGACGTCCAACCTTACCGGCGTCGCACCCGGCGATGTGATCCGCGTGGACGCCTACGTGGAAGGCTGGGACGACCAGCCCAACCGTGGAGTGTGCAGCGGCCGGCCCAATCAGCCGGGGACCCCCTTCGGTTCTGACTGCACCATCGACCAGCCCGGCGCTTGCGGCACGGCCAGGCATTGCAGCGACTCCGGCAGCCTGTGCACCAGGGATGGCGATTGTAATTCGCAGTCGTGCATCCCCAGCCAGTGCATCAAGGCGCCGCAGATCGCGTCGTACCAGTGGACGCTCGACGGCGGTTCCCTGCACGGCGCCACCTGCGGCGAGCTGACCCCGGCGTTGATTCCCTGCCTGCCGGACGATTGCTCGGACATCATGGACGGGCTGTGCCCCTGTGCGCAGTACTATCAGTTCACCGTCCAGTGCACCTGCGCCTTCAACGGAAGCTGCAACGTAACCCTTCCCGACGGGGACTATTGCGATCCGCTGGGCACCGCGTTCGTCGAGCTGGCCCGGCCGGACTTCCTCTTCTTCGGTCTGCCTACGTTGATGGTCGTCAACCCTTACACTCCCCCGAACATCGAGTGGGGCGGGACGGTGTTGTCGGGCGGCGCGGTCGATCCGCTGGTTCCGCGTTACCTCGGCACCATCCTCCTTCAGGCTTCGCCCAATGCCCAGGGTACCTACACCTTGAGGATGCTCGATGACGCCGCGCGCACGTTCGTGAACGATCAAAACGCTAACACCATCACCCAGCGCACGCTGGTCCCCCTGACCATCGACTTCGGCACGTGCTGCCCAGGCACGAACTGTGCCGACACCAACCTCTGCACGATCGACTGCGTCGATAGCTGCGACACCTGCGTGTGCACGCATGAGAACAAGCAATGCCCCTTCGGGCAGGTGTGCAACCCGGCGACCGGCTTGTGCGTGGTGGAGTGCACCCCGCAGTCGTGCACATCGACGAACCCCTGCGTGACCGCGGCCTGTGTCGGTTCCGTGTGCACGCTCACCAACAACAGCGACCCGTGCAACGACGGCAACCCCTGCACGGTGAACGACGTGTGCGGCAACGGCAATTGCACCGGCACGGCCAAGGATTGTAATGACAACAACATCTGCACTAACGACTCATGCGTGGCCGGCAACTGCGTTAACGCCTTCAACACCGTCGTCTGCAACGACAACAACGCCTGCACCACCAACGATCGCTGCAACAACGGCGTGTGCACCGGCACGCAGATCCCGTGCAACGACAACAACGCCTGCACCGACGACTCGTGCAACAGCGGGCTGTGCGTGTTCACCAACAACACCGCTCCGTGCACGCCGGACACGAACCTGTGTACGGACGACGTCTGCGCCGGAGGCACCTGCACCCACCCACCCAAGCAGTGTCCGCCCGGGCAGCAGTGCAACCCGGCGAACGGAAACTGCGAGACGACCGGCTGCCCGGCGTTCACCTCGGGCGACCCGCCGAATTGCGAGATCGACGGTCGCCAGCCGCACCCGGTGAGCAGCACCACGCCGGCGCAAGGTGTCGACCGCTTCAACCTGACCTTCCCGCAGACGTGCACGCTGGCGCCGAGCGACTTTACGCTCTCGGTAGCCCCGGGCCCGGCGCCGGGAGGCTTCGCCATCAGTCAGGTGAACGTGGTCGGGAACGTGGCGACCGTTGTGTTCAACCAGGTCATCCCGACCAAGAACTGGACCTGCGTGATGCACAACGCCAGCGGCAAGAAGCACTGCCTCGGCTTCCTGCCCGCCGACGTCAACAAGAGCCGCGCGAGCAACGCCCAGGACATCACGGCCCTGGTCAACTCGCTCAACAACGCCGTGCCGCGTCCGCTTCTCGCTACGGACGCCAACCGCAGCGGGGCGGCCAACGCGCAGGACATCGCCGCGGTGGTGAACCTGCTCAACGGTGCCAGCGCGTTTGATCCGTGGCTGAACGTCACTATCCCCGTGGCCTGCCCGTCGCCGTGAGGTCGCGGGCAACGCGGCGGGATCAGTAGACCCGCCGCGCGGCAACGGTAACGACTTAACCCTGGGGTGTGGCCGTCGGTTCGCCGATTGCCGCACCCCTTGTCTTTGGCACGGACGCTGCTGACCATGCTGCCAACTTCGCTTTCCCATCCGGTCATGCTCATACCCCGCTCCGTAGGGCGCGGAGTGCTAGAACATGCGGCGGCGGAGCACCCCAGGGAGTGCTGCGGAATCCTGATCGGCCGGGTGGTGGAGAACGCGATCCGTGCCGATCACGCCATCGCCGCGAGGAACATCACGGCGGGTGACGCACACCGGGCGTTTCAGCTTGATTGGACGTCGCTTCAGGCGGCATGGAACCTGGCCCGGCGAACCGAGCTCGCGGTCGTGGGGTTCTACCATTCGCACCCGGACGGCGGCACCGAGCCGTCTTCCGCGGATGGCGCGGCCGCCTGGCCGGGACTGGCGTACGTCATTGTCGGGCGCCGAGGGCCAGAGCCGGCGATTCGCGCCTGGCGTGCCCTCCGGGGCGCGCCCGACCTTGAGCCGATTCGGTTGCACCTCTCGAACGGGGCGAACGTCGTTGACAGCGGCGGGATCCATCCGTATCCTGACCTGTGAATTCACTGGAATCCGCGAGCCTTGGAGCCCTTTTGGAGAGGCCTATATGTCCCTGCTCTTTGAGAACATCGTACGAACCGTCGGGCGCACGCCGTTGGTCAAGGTCCAGCGGATCATCCAGGCGCCGGCCACCGTTTACGCCAAGCTCGAGTTCTTCAATCCCCTGTCCAGCGTCAAGGACCGTATCGGGATGTCGATGATCGAGGCGGCGGAACGCGACGGGATACTCAAACCAGGCACGCGGGTCATCGAGCCGACATCGGGGAACACCGGCATTGCGCTGGCCTTTGTTTGTGCCGCGAAGGGGTACCCGCTGACGCTCACCATGCCGGAGAGCATGTCGATGGAGCGCCGAGCGATTCTTAAGGCCCTGGGCGCGGACCTGGTGCTCACGCCCGCCACCGAGGGGATGAAGGGAGCCATCGCCGCCGCGGAGCGCTTACTCAAGGAAACGCCCAACTCCTTCATGCCGCAGCAGTTCGACAACCCCGCCAACCCCGAGGTGCATCGTCGAACGACGGCCGAGGAGATCTGGAAAGACACCGACGGCAAGGTCGATATCCTGATTTCCGGGATCGGCACCGGCGGGACGATCACCGGCGTCGGAGAGGTGATAAAGTCGCGCAAGCCGTCGTTCAAGTGCGTGGCCATTGAACCGGAGGCTTCGCCGGTCATCAAGCAGACGATGGAAGGCAAGCCGGTTCAGCCGGGGCGGCATTCGATCCAGGGCATCGGTGCCGGGTTCGTGCCCAAGATTCTCAACCTCGAGGTCATCGACGAGGTGCAGCACATCGCCAACGAGGACGCCTTCGCGTGGGCCCGCCGCGCCACGAAGGAGGAAGGCATTTTCTGCGGCATCTCCTCCGGGGCGGCGCTGTGTGTCGCGGATCGGGTGGCCCGCAACCCGGCGAACAAGGGCAAGGTGATCGTCGCGATCCTGCCCAGCGCCGGCGAGCGCTACCTTTCGACGCCGCTTTTCTCGGAATAGGGCTTGGCCGGGTCTCTGACGCGGCGTCCAGGCGCCCGTCACGGATGCCCCGCGGCCGTCGCCGGCGGCGCAGGGGTTGCGCCTGGCCGCCACGGCCCGTTGACCGGGCAGGAGCCTGTTCGTATACTCGCCTTAGTGGTTTCGGTGCGTCTTTGGGACTTCGCGATGGGTCTATACTTTGTCGCCATCATAAAACTGATCGTTTTTCCGGCACCGTCGTGACCTCCCGATCCCGCCCGAACAGGATGGCTGTTTTGAGCCGAACAGCCGGATGCCCTTTACCCGTTGTGAAGCGGCGTCGGCGTGTCCATCGACATTCCCAACTACCGGGCGATTGAGAAACTGGGCGAGGGCGCCCAGACGCGGATCTTCCGCGCGCGCTGCATGCGTACGGGGAAGGATTACGCCGTCAAGGTAGTCAAGGTGGTCAAGCCGGAGGATATGAGCTTCGTCGACCTGCTTCGGGCGGAGTACGCCATCGGGTCGTCCGTGGACCACCCCGTGATCCGCAAGGTCTACGAGCTGCGCATCATGCGGCAGCGGCTGCGGGTGCGGGGCGCCATCTTGTTTATGGAGTACGTTCCCGGTGTATCCATGTCGGATCGGGAATTCAGCCGCTCGCTCGACGAGCTTCTCGGGCTGATGCGCCAGGCGGCGGAAGGCCTGCACGCCATGCACCTCGCCGGATGGGTGCACGCCGATATCAAACCCAACAACATCCTGGTGACTCCGGATAATCTGGTGAAGCTGATTGATCTGGGACAAAGCTCGCGCATGCGCGAAGCCAAGACCAGAGTCCAGGGAACGATCGACTACATGGCCCCGGAACAGGCGCAGCGTGGCGTGCTGGACCAGCGCACGGACGTCTTCGGCGTGGGGGCGGCGCTGCATCGCGTCGTGGTCGGGCGTCCGGTGCTCACGGAAATGAACCAGACGGTGAGCCTGCATTCGCAGAGTCTGGTGGGCAAGCGGCTGGAGGAAGTTCGCAAGCCGATGCTGGATGTGCTTCCGACGTGCGTAGCGCGGCTGATCGACGATTGCTGCAAGGCCGATCCGCACGACCGCATCAGCGACATGCCGGCGCTGGTGGAGCGGATCGAACTTGCCCGGGCGATTCTCTCCAAGCACGCCGCCGCCGTTCCCGACGCGCCGCCTCCGCTGGGACTGGAGGATGACGACAGCGCCGAGGACGCGCTCGGCGACGCCATCTTTGAACAATTGGGCATACCCGCCGACGGTGACTCCTCGGTCGACATTGAGGACTTCGGCGACCTGCGCGAGGAGTGACGCAGTCGCATCCTTTCCGCTCGGTGACAATTTTCTGACATTCGATTTGCCTTCGGCATTTTATCGGTAATAATAGGGACAACAGCGTTTTCGCCGGAGCATTCTGCGTCCCTCTGATGGTACCCGGTGGAAACGTGCGCGAGGGAAAGTAGTCGCGCGGACCTTGCGTTCTGCGTCGTTGGGTCTACGTGTAGCAGGTATCTCCCCCAGTAGCGCGTTGGACGGCCGCCGCCGTCCGGAAGGGGCTCGGTGCGCACGCGAAGGCGCGCCGCGCGGGAATCGGCAGATACGGTCCGACGGGTCCGCCTCGTCAGCCCGTAGGCAGGGACCGCCGGCCCGTGGGTGTGTGCACAAAGGGCACTCTTCCAGGTGATCGGGACTTGACATAGACGGGAGGGTTCGTCACCCGTGCAGCCGCGTTCGTTTCGGCGAGGGCGGGGATTTCATGCGCCCTTTTCCCACCGGGCGAACAGGTGCTTTCCAGCAAGGGGAGGGATCGGTCGAGGGGTAGGGAGGTACGGAGCCTGGGCGGCCTAAGCCGGCGGGCAGCGGCCGTCCAGGCGCCCGTGCATGCGCCCTGTCAGATGATTGACACCTTGCCGCCTTGCAGACGCAATCGACCCGCCGCGAACCACTCGATCGCCAGCGGGTAGGCGAGGCACTCTTGTTCGAAGACCCGCGCCGCAAGAGACTCGGCGCTGTCACCGGGCAGAACCGGTACGCGGCGCTGGAGAATGATGGGGCCGTGGTCGTACTGGTTGTCGCAGAAGTGCACGGTGCAACCGCTCTCGCTTCGCCCCGCCGCGAGCACCGCCTCGTGCACGCGATGCCCGAACATGCCGGAGCCGCCGAAGTCCGGCAGCAGCGCCGGGTGGATGTTCATCACCCGCCCCACAAACTCCTCCGGGAACCGCCACAGCGACAAAAAACCGGCCATGCACACCAGATCGACGCCGGCCACGGCGGCGGTGATGCGATCCTGAAACTCCTTCGGCGCCAGCCCGGCGCGGTCCACCACTTGCACGTTCAAACCGCGGTCGCGAGCGCGCTGAACCCCGCGAGCCGCCGCGCGCGAGCAAACCACCACGGCGATCTTCGCCGGCAGCGTGCCGGCCAGGATCCGCTCGTGAAGATTGAGCAGCGTGCGCCCACCGCCGGAGATCAGGACGCCGAGGTTGAGCGGAGTCGTGGGCATGAGGACACCAAACGGCGTCATTCCCTCTCGGCAGCGTCATGCGCTGCGTCACGCACATCCACCTGGATAAGCTCTCCGGCCGACCCGTCCGGCCTTTCGCCATGAGAGGACCGGCCGGAAGGCCGATCGCACCGCGGGGCGAGTGTGGACCATTAACCCCGCCCCACGTCAGGCCGGCGCATCTGCCGCCGACCGGCCGAACAGGTCGATCTTCATCCAGGCCCCACCCTGCCAGCGCCACCAGAAGAAAGCAGCGCCGAAACCGAGCAACGTGGCCGCCGCCATCCACGGCCCCGTGCTGCCCAGCTCCGGGAACCACGTCGCGGCAAGCCAACCGCCGCCGACGATAACCACCCAGTTCATCAGGGTAAACACCACCGAGGGCACGAAGGTGTCCCCCGCGCCGCGCAGTGCCGCGCCGTAGGCGATGGCGATGCCGTCGAACAACTGAAACACCGCAGCGCAGAGCATGACCCTGGCCCCGATTCCCATGACCGCCGGATCGTTGTTGAATCGGCCCACCAGCGCTCCACCCCACCACGCGTACACGCCGGAGAGCGTGCCCATGTAGGCCAGGCAGACGAACATGGCGAAACGCGCCTCTCGGCGGGCACGGGGCAGGTCGCCGGCGCCGATGGAATGCCCCACCAGCGAAGTGAGTGCCTGCCCCACGCCGATGGCGGGCATGAATGCCACGCGCATGTACTGCCAGGCGGCGTTGGTGGCGATGAGGTGCGGCGTGCCGAACTTGGCGCCGATCAGGTAGTTCACGAAGATCGCCCACACCATCACTTCGAACATGGATTGCAGCCCGAAGGGGACGCCGACACGAAGGAGGTTCCGGATGCGCGACCACGACGGGCGCCAGGTGGCGCGGCAGGCGTAGACGTCCGCGTAGCGCGGGGCAAGCATCGCCAGCGCCAGCCGCAGCGTGCGGTACATAAGCGCGATGAGCGTTCCCCAGGCGGCGCCGGCCATGCCCAGTTGCGGCAGTCCGAAATAGCCGAAAATCAGTGCCAGGCTGGCCACGACGTTGACCACGTTGGACTCGATCACCGACCACGTGGCCACCCAGGGTTTGTGAATGCCCACGAAAAACCACGCCAGCCCGTTGGAGGCGATCGTCGGACCGATGGTCAGCGCCAACACGTTCAGGTAGGCGAGCTCCAGCGCCTGAACGCCGCGTTCGTGGCCGATGGACGTAATCAACGCGGGCAACACGGGGCGAAACGCCAGCCCGCACAGCCCCAGCCCCAACGCCAGGTACAGGCTCTGCCAGGGATAGGCGCTGCACTCGGCAAGTTGTCGCTTGCCCAGGGCCTGTGCCGTAAAGGTGTTCACCATGGCCACCACACCCATGCCCAGCACGGTGTAGGTCCACATGAGCATCTGTGCCGGCAAAATAGCCGCCTGCGCCTCGCCCACGCCCATGAGGGTGATCATGATGTAGTCGGCGACGTCCATCAGCGCTCGCGAACTGGTGGTCAGCACCACGGGGATGGTCATGGCGATGATGCGCCGTGTTTCGGCGCGGCGCTGCTGCGCGTCGAGCACCGGCGGCAGATCGAGTTCCTGGATGGACATTTTGGTTGGGTCCCGTGGTGCGGCTGGTCCGCGCGGCGCCCTTATACCGGCGAACAACGTCCGGGGCTAACCGCGGCCGCCCTCGGCGCCGGCTGCCGGCTCGCGCTCAGCCGATGGTTCGAAGGATGGCCCGTACCGGGCTGGCGTCGAACCCCGCGAGCCTGAGCGGCAGAGCGATGAGCTCGTACAGGCCGTCGGGCACGTCGGACAGAACCACGCCTTCGAGGATGGCCATGTCGTGCCTCAACACGGCGTGGTGCGCCGGCAGGTCCTTGGAGGTGAACAGATCGATACTGGGCGTGTCGATTCCGATAAGGGTCACGCCGCGTGCGGCCAGAAAGTCGATCAGTGCCGGCGAACAGGCGGCGAAGTCCTCGTTGAAGCGCGTGGGATCGGGGAAGGTGCCGGTCCGCAGCAGCACGCGCGGGGCGGCAACGGCTGCGTTCAGGGCGTCCGGCGCGATCCGCGACCCGCGCTCGACGCCAACGCCGATTACCTGGCAGGGGCCCAGGTAGTAGTCCAGGGCCCGTTCGTCGATCGCCGGGGCGTCGGCGCCGTAGTGGTTCGGACCGTCGGCGTGGGCTCCCAGGTGCACCGTGGCGTGCAACGTGGAGAGCGTGATATTGGCCCCCCGGCGGATGTCGCAAAGTACCTCGCGCGTGGGCGGCGTGTCTCCCGGCCAAACCTTCAACGCCGGGGTAATGGGCGGCGTAATGTCGTAGATCATCCGACCCCTCCGGTCGCGGCGCGTCCGATGCTGCGTCACCTTCCGGCGCGCGGCGCAGGTACGGTACGCACGCTGCCACCGCCGGGCAAGCGGAAGGCGGGCCTCGCGGCGACATCGCGCCATCCGCGTCAGGGGCTTCGCGGCCGGGACCGCGGAGCGCCTCGGTGGCCAGCGGCGCCAGCGCCCGGCGGCCGGCCACACTCTACAGCTTGACAGCCTTGCAACGCCGATACATCTATAGCGAAGTATGCTGGCCAGGGGGCGGTATGACACGGTCGAGTGAGTACGCCTTACGCGCGTTGATCTACCTTGCCCAGCACCAGGATGGGCGGCCCATCCCCGGTCGGGAGATCGCCAAAGGCGCCGGAATCCCCGCCAAGTACCTCCAGAAGATTCTCGGCGACCTCACCCGTTGCGGCGTGCTGGCCGCGTCACCGGGTCGAAAAGGGGGGTTCCGCCTGAGTCGTCCCGCGGAACGCATTCAACTCCTGGAGGTTCTCACGCCCTTCGAGCGCTTCCAGTTGCGGCGTTGCCCCTTCGGCAACGTGGTGTGCAGCGACGCACACCCGTGCCGGGCGCACCACGAGTGGAAGAAAGTGGTGGAGGCGGAGCAGGGCTTCCTTCGCGAAATGACGCTGGACGACGTGGCCGAACCGTTAGAGCCGGCCCCCCGCCGTCGCGGGCGGTAAGCAAGCGAGCTAACGGTGCCGCTCCTCTGCCCACGATCGCACTACGAGTGCCGTCGCCTCAATTGCTCCGGAAGATCAGGCCCCGCGCATCGCAAGCCCCAGGGGGCCGGCGACGAAGCCGACGACCGATAGAACGAGAATCGAAGGCAGGCGCACGCGCCAGGCCAGCCCCTGCGCCAGCGCTCCAAGCGGCACGACAACGACGATCTCGTGAGTCCGGTCGCCCTTCATGAAAGAAGCCGTGCCGCGCCTGCGGTTGCCTTCGCCCAATGACCGTGCGCGATTCTGCGCCGCCTCGTGCGTTTCTTCCCGCTTTGCGATGGTTGCGGTTCTGCTCCTTCGGCGCCGAATCTCACGCGCTGGTCCAACAAAATCCCAATCGGCGTCGGCGACAGCTGCCGACTCGTGGGACTCAGTGGAACTCAGCAGCCATTTTACCCGCCCGCGTGGAAGCAAATCGAGGCCGAACGGCGAGCCCGCCCCGTTGCGGTGGCAGGTGGATCAGCTAGCATGGCCTTCATGGGCGTCAACTCGACAAGCCCAACCGCACCCGGATCCGCAACCCACGAGTCGACGCTCTTCGGCAGTGCAGCCCGTGCCCCGCGGCACGTTCATTTCGCGCGCACCGCCGTCGTCGGTCTGTGTGCGGGACTGTTGGCCGTCGGTTTCCGACGTGGGCTGGCGCTCGCGGAAGCGGCACGGGAAGACCTCCTGGCGGCGCTGCGCGATCACCCGGCCTGGGGTTGGGCGGTCCTCCCGGTGGTGACAGGTTGTGTCGGCTGCGTCGTCGGATGGGCGACCCAGCGCTTCGCGCCCGAAGCCGCCGGCAGTGGCATCCCCCACTTAAAGGGTGTGCTGCTCCACCTGCGAACCCTCGGCTGGGCGCGACTCGTCCCGGTGAAGTTCCTGGGCGGGATCGCAGGCATCGGCGCCGGTCTTTCCTTGGGGCGTGAAGGCCCGACAGTGCAGATCGGTGCCGCCGTCGCCCGCGCGCTCGCGGGTCCGCTGCGTACGCCGGCAGCGGACGTTCCGCAGCTTTTCTCCGCGGGTGCAGGAGCCGGACTGGCGGCGGCCTTCAACGCCCCGCTGGCCGGGTTGATCTTCGTTGTCGAGGAACTCCAGCGGGAGCTTTCATCGCGGACGGCCGGCGGCGCACTGATAGCGACCGTGTGCGCTACCGTCGTCACACAGTGGCTCGCCGGGGACACCCCCGCGTTCGAAGCCCGCGGATTGTTCCCACTGCCGCTGTCCGCCGTACCCTTGGCGATCGTCATGGGGTTGTTGGGAGGCTTGGGAGGTGTGGTCTTCAACAGATCGCTGCTCGCCACACTCGGTGGGGTTCAACGGCTGGATCGCATCCCACGGTGGAGTCTGCCTGGCCTGGCAGGCCTTGCCGTCGGTTTGGCCGCCTGGTGGCTTCCTGGCGTTGCCGGTGGCGGGCACTCAATGGCCGAGCGATTACTGAGCGGTGGGGCTCCGGCGAGCGCCGCCTTCCTGGCGTTGCTGCTGGGAACCAAGCTGTTGGCCACGAGCATCAGCTATGGATCCGGGGCGCCGGGGGGCATCTTCGCTCCTATGCTCCTCTTGGGAGCTCTGACGGGCGCGGCATTCATTCGGTTGGTCGAGGTCGCTGTTGCCTCGCCGCAGTACCAGATCCAGGCGTTTGCAGTGCTGGGAATGGCGGCGTTCTTCGTGGGCTCGGTCCGCGCCCCACTGACCGGCATCGTGCTGATCAGCGAACTTACCGGCGGCTACCAGCTTCTCTTCCCGATCTGCGTGGCCAGCCTGGTTGCGTACCTGACCGCCGAGGGTCTGCGGAACCGTCCCATCTACGAAGCGCTCCTTGAAGTCGATCTCGCGCGGAGCGGCCACGGCCGATCGCACCCGGAACCACGGAACGTCTACATAGGGGTACAACGCGGCGCTCCGTTGGCGTATCTGCCTATCGCCAAAGCCGGCCTGCCGCGCGGCTGCCTCATCACCGCCGTGGAACGGAGCGGTTTGACGCTGATACCGAGCGCGGACACCGTGCTGCTGCCGGGCGATCACATCTCCATCCTCGCGCCCGGCGACCGGCCTGAGGCTCCGCTTGAGATCGTCCGGCTCTGTACCGGACTCTGAGGAGAGATGGCGCGCAAACTCCCTCCGTGATGACCGGACGCGTGGGTGCTCCAGCCCATCCGCCGCCGGTCGCGACGCGGTCGACGGGGGGCGACGTCGCACTGCGGCGCACTCTCCGGATCTCGCGCTATCCGAGCAAGTCAAACGCAAACACCGGCGAAACGTCCTTCGCGGTGTCGAGGCTCCACGCCCGGTCGAGGATGGTGGCCGTGGATTTCTCGCTGACGACGCCCTCGGCCATGCGGCGGAACTTGGCGATGACTTCGTCGTCGCTCATGGGGTTTCCCGCGTGCCCGCGGGGGAAATCCACGCGCAGGTTCGCCCGCGTGCCGTCGGTGCAGGTGATGGTCACGTCGTTGGGAATGCCCTTGGGGTAGCCCTTGTTGAGCTCCGCGTCCTCGACGATCTCCGTCTTGTCGATCAGGTTCAGCAGCTTGGGGTCGGTCAGGCGGTGTTCGTCGAAGGTGGCGAGGGTCACGTCGCCGTCCACGAGGGCCGCGGCGCAGCAATAGAACATGGAATGATCCGCGGTCTCCCGTGAGGTGGGGCGGAGCTTCTCCGGCTCGCTGCCGATGATGCTCACCGCCGCCTCGAAGCTCTTGATGTGAATGTCCTTGATGGTTTTGCCCGCCACCTTGGGGCGCAGTTGCAGGCAGGCGTCGATCGCCGACTGCGAGTGATACTCCGCCGGCCAGTACTTGATGTAGGTCTTGTCGATCATGAAGTCGCCGCCTTCGCCGAGCACCACGTTACGCACGCCGGGTATGTTAAGCTGCTTCATCAAACCCTTGGGGCCCTCGAAGATCTCGTTAGGGCCGGTCAGCCCGCGGCGGGCAAGATCGGCGGCGAACACGCCGTTGCGCGCGGCGTTGGAAAAGGCACAGGCCTTCCAGTCGGAAATCTGCCCCGTGCGCGTCTGCCGCGTGGTGATGTTACACACCCCCGCCAGGCCCAGGGCGTGCTCGAGCTGATCCTCGGAAAGGTCCCACAGCCGGCCGGCCAGCAGCGCCGAGGAGAGCGCTCCGTAGGTCACGTGATCCCACCCGCCGGCGCGCAGACTCGCGGCGTCGCACAGGCGGCACTGGATCTCGTAACCGATGACGATGGCGGTAATCAGGTCCCGTCCCGCCTTGCCCGTGGCCTGGGTCACGGCGACGGCCGCGGGGATGTTGTCCGAGGGGTGCGCCGGCTCCAGGCTCAGGTAGGTGTCGTTGTAGTCCAGATAGCGCACCATGGCGCCGTTGGCGAAGGCGGCCAAGTCGGGCGTCGTGGCGTGGCGGGTGCCCCAAACCGTTGCCGCCGGCGCCGGTGCCGTCACCGACATCGCCTTCTCACGGACAACTTTCGACGGGTGCGCGTGGTACGCCCCGAGCGTCGTCGCCAGCGAGTCGATCACCCGGCGTTTGACCTCGTGGATGGTCTTGGCCGGCAAATCCTCATACCGAAGCTGCTTGGCCCATCGGGCCATGCGTCGTGCGATGGTCATAGCGTTCCTTATGTTTTGCGATCGCCTCGCGCCGGGCGCTGGTAATCCACGCCCGGCGGCGACACGACCCTTCAATTCCGCGCCCTGGTTCCAGTCCCGGCCGGCGCTGTGGGACCGGCTTTCCGGCCGGTCGTCCCGACGCCTGACGAAACGGGCCGTAACCACCGTCAGACCCCATTCGCCAGCCTTCGCGATCGTCGCGGCCGCAAGCCGGTGTGCTATAGTAACATACGTTCGGGCGGGTGTTTAGCCGCCCCGCGGCAGCGGCGACATGGGGCGTGCCCGGGGCGGCTCGTCGGGACCGGGGAGGGGCGGGATGCTTTGCAATCGTGAGTCTTGGTGGCGGGCAGGTGTGCTATTCGGCGTGGCCGGAGTATGGATCGGGGCCGCGGCGAATGCCGTGCCGCAAGACCGCGTCGCAGACGCGGTGCTCGGGCAGCCCGATTTCGTCTCCAACCAGCCCAATCAGCCCGACGGTACGCCCACGGCCGGCAACCTAGCGTTCGAGTTCGCCCCGCATGCCGCCGTGGCGCCGAGCGGGCGGCTTTACGTTTCGGACTCGGGCAACCATCGCGTGCTGAGCTGGCCCAGCGCCGCGACATTCGCCAGCGGCGCGGCGGCGGACCTGGTCATCGGGCAGCCGGATTTCACCAGTGGCGCCATGGACTGCTCATTTAGCGGCGGTCCCAGCGCGAGCGGCCTGTGTTTCCCCCAGGGGCTCAGCGTCGACGCTGACGAGAACTTGTGGGTGGCGGATGCCATCAACCATCGGGTGCTGATGTTTCTGGATCCCGCTGCCACCGACGCAATCGCCGATATCGTCCTCGGCCAGGCGGATTTCAACTCCGCGGAGCAGAATCTCGGCTTGGGCGAGGCCGCGGCACGCGCGGACAGCTTGAACTACCCCGGCCGGGTGCTGGTTCGCGGCGCGCACCTGTACGTGGCCGACTCCGGCAACAGCCGCGTGCTGCATTACTCGCTCAGCCAGGGCGTTCAGGGCCAGCTTGCGGCCGACCGTGTCTGGGGACAATTCGGCGACTTCACCGCCCCCTTCAAGAACAACGACAACTCCGGCAACTGCGCCAACACGGGAGAACAAGGCTGCGGGCCGCCTTCGGCGGACAATCTGTTCAACCCCATCGGCATCGCCGTGGACGCCTACGATTCGCTCTATGTTGCCGACTGGGCGAACAACCGCGTGCTTCGCTTCGACGACCATCTCACCAGCGACACTACGGCCGACGCGGTGTTTGGGCAGGCGACGTTCGCGGGGAATGCGCCGAACAGCGGCGGCCTGGTGTCCGGCCTGGCGCAGCCGACGGACGTGGCCGTTGACCCCACCGGGCTTCGCCTGCTGGCGGCCGATGCGGGCAACAACCGCGTCCTGGTGTTCGGCAGTCCCTTGCGGATCACCACAGCTCGGGCGGTTTTCGGGCAGCTTGGCGATCTGAGCGCCAACGCCGTCAACCACGGGCTGGGCGACGCGGCGACCGATGCGGGAGGCCTTTTCGCCCCGACGGCCTCCACGTTTGACGGTCTGGCGAACCTGGTCGTCGTCGACACCAACAACGCGCGCGTGCTTCGTCTGGACATGCCGTTGCGAACCCCGGTGCTTGCGGACATCGACGGCGACGACGATGTCGACGCGGGCGATTACCGCAACTTGTGGAGCTGTCTGAACGGTCCTGCCGCGCCGCTGGATCCTACGTGCCGGCGATTGGACTTCACTGGCGACCGCCGGACGGACCTGCACGAAGTGTCGCGCGTGTTCGGCTGCTTTTCGGGAACGGGATCCGTTGTTGACCCGTCATGCGATGACTAGTGCTTTGACGCACGCGAATCTGCGCGTTGGGTGGCTTGCCCAAGCACTGCACAGCCGTGCGCCGGCATGTGTTTCTTCGGCATGGCGGCGCTGCGCTTGGCCATGCCACCCTGAGAATCGGCTGCGTTGGCGCACGCGTGCCTCGACCCACCCGGCCCAGCGGGATGGGTGGCATGCCCAAGCACGGCACAGCCGTGCGCCGGCATGTGTTTCGTGGGCATGGCGTTCCTGGGCACGGCGGCGCTGCGCTTGGCCATGCCACCCTGAGAGCAGGGTGCGTTGGGGCACCAGCGGTTTCGGTCGTTTCGTCCCGACCGTCGCTCCTCCGGCGGGGCTTCGCCGAAGCGGGCGACACCGAACACCCCAGAGCGCGGACGCTTCGAAGACGCCACGCTACCGCCCCGCGCGCGGGTTCACGCTCGTCGAGCTGCTTGCGGTCCTGGCGGCCGTCGCACTGCTGTTGGGAATGCTGCTGCCCGCCCTGAATCAGGCGCGAAGCGAGGCGCGCGACCTCGTCTGCAAATCGAACCTCAAGGGCCTGATGAGCGGCATGATCGCCTACGCCGCGGCCAACGGCGAGGCCGTCGTGCCGTCGTACAACATGCGGGGCATCACCGGCGGCCGCGCCAACCCCCTGGACGGGTGGGCACCGATCCTGGACCAGGGTGGATATGTGCCAGGCAACGACACACTGGCGGGCAACCCCTTCGTCTGCCCGGAGACCGCAGACTTCCCCGGCCTGGCGGCCACCAACCGCGGCGGCAACGCCGACGATCCCTGGGGTTACATGGACTGGCCGGCGGTGATTACCTTCACCGGCACGTATGCGACGACCATCCCGCAGCGCGGCTACAACAAGATCATCCGCGTGGGCTACTGGATCAATGGTGAGAACCCCATCGGGGCGCCACGCGAGGTACGTTCCGGCACTTACTTCACCGGTTCCGTGGGGTACGGCCCTGATCCTAAGGGCCGGCACCTTCAGACCAGCTACTTCGTTCAGTTCCGCAGTCCGGAGCGGCTGGTCGCCCTGGCCGACGGCGTATTCGCGGGCAACCAACACGCCACGCGGCGCGGGCAGGTCGGCTTGCGCGTGGGCTATCGCCACCCGGACGGCCCGGGAAGCGCCAACGTGGGCTTCGCCGACGGACACGCCGACGCGGCCACTTCTGACCGGTTTCCCCGTGCCGCCGATCAGGGGGTGTCCGTGGAGGAGGTTCGGCGCGAAAACGCAGGCTCCGGGCCCACGCTATACGCCGATCCGGCAGCGTTCCTCGAACGCGCGCCGTAGGAGGCCTGCCGCGTGTCCGGCACCGCGGTTCTCGACTCAAGGCGCCGGAGCACTCGACGTGGTGTAACCTTCCAACGTTCCCGGCGTAAACTCGGCGCCGGTCATGATGGGATTGACCACCAGGTCGGTGATGATCCACTCCATGGTTCCCTGGTCGCCGTTGGGCAGCTCCACGATGCGGTTCAGTCGGCGGGGCAGGAGATCCCGTTTGGAAATGTGCCAGATGGCGGTCCCCTTCACGCCGCTGGTCTTCACGCGCACCACGTAGCACTCCTCGCCGCCGACCTTGTCGTCAGAGCGTCGCTCGACTTCCGTGGCCGCCAGTTCGTCGTCGAAGGGCCGGGGATGGCTGAACTCCGGGAGACCGATGGCCTGTCCCAGCCGACCACGCGGACCGGTGACCTTGGAATCTACGCCGGCGTGGATGATCTTCTTGTCGCGGTCGATCAGGAAGTGGATTTCTCCATCGGAGCCCGCGGTGAACTTCCTGGCCACGTCGTCATTGGGCATGCGCGCCTCCACTTCGAAGCGGAAGCGGTCAAAGCCGCCGGTGGCCTTGCCGCTGATCAGCGCCGTGCCCTTGACGACCGGCGCCAGCGGCACCATGTGCCCGGTTCCTTGGAAGACCCCCTTGTAGTGCACGGCGCTGACCTGTTTCATGGCCGCGTCCGCCCGCTTGAGGATTTCCTTGGGGTCCGTCAGTTCGGGGGTGGTCGGGGTCGTCGCGTCCTTCGGGGCGGCGTCGGCGGGTTTCGGTGCTTCGACCTTCACCGGCGGGTCCGTCGCGGCCGGCGTCTGCGCCGGCGAAGCAGCAGCGGCAGCCAGGAAAACCAGGTAGACCATCCAGCGCGTCATTCACATCCTCCCTTCTTGCACAACGCTCGTCGGGGCATGCTCCTTCGTCGCATTCTATCGCCACCGTAGCGGCTCATCGAGCCGGCACGGCGCGTAACCACTCGGCGAACCGCGTCAGGCCGGCGCGGAGCGGCGTGGTGGGGCGGTAGCCCAGCTCGGTGAGGGCGAGGCTGACATCGGCGCAGGTGCACGCCACGTCGCCCGGTTGTGGCGGGAGTCTTTCGATTCGCGCCGGCAGCTCCAGGACCTCCTCGAGAAGAGCGATCAGCTCGTTCACCGAAACCGGCTGCTCCTCGCCCAGGTTATACACGCGATAGCCACAGGCGCGATCCAAGGCCCGCAGAAGGCCGTCCACGATGTCGTCGATGTAGGTGAAATCCCGTCGGGCCGTGCCGTCACCGAACACCGGCACGGCCGCGCCGGCGAGGATCAAACGCGCGAACTTGTGGATCGCCAGGTCCGGCCTTTGCCGCGGACCGTACACCGTGAAGAGCCGCAGGCAGGAGGCGTTCATGCCGTACAGGTGGTGGAACGTGTGACAGAGAAGCTCGCCCGCTTTCTTGGTGGCCGCATAGGGCGAGATGGGATCGTCCACCCGGTCCGATTCCCGGAAGGGGACGTTGGTGCGATTCCCATAGACGCTGGAGCTGCTGGCGAAGATGAACCGGCAGCCCGGCAGGCGGCGACAGGCTTCGAGGAGCGTGACCGTACCTGCCACGTTCACGTCGACGTAGGTGAGTGGCGCTACGATCGAAGGCCGGACGCCGGCACGCGCCGCCAGGTGAACCACGGCCGCGGTATCCGGGAGGACCACCCGGTTCACCGCGGCCGCATCGCGAATGTCGCCTTCCACCAGCCGAAAGCGGTCATGGCCCAAGGCTGCCGACAGGTTGGCACGCTTCACCGCCGGGTCGTAGAACTCGTCGAAGTTATCGAAGGCGATAACCTCGTCACCGCGGCGCAGCAACGCCTCGCACAGATGCGAGCCGATGAACCCCGCGCCGCCGGTAACCACGATTCTGGACACGATTCACTTCCCGGCGAAAGTCAGCGACGAATTCCGGCCCGCACGTCCCCGCCTCACGGCGCAGACGGACCAGGTGTCCGGCCGCGCTCGGCCCGGGGCACCGGCGCGTTACTCTGCCGGTTTCGTCGGTCTGCCGACGCACACGTAGCGGAATCCTCGCTTCGCCAACGTCGTTGGATCGTACATGTTCCGGCCGTCGAAGATCAGTTTAGTCTTGAGCCGTTCGCTGACGAGGTCGAAGTCCGGATTACGAAAGTTCGGCCAGTCGGTGAAGATGACAAGCGCGTCGGCGCCCTGGAGCGCCTCGTATTCGTCCCCGCACATTTCCACCGCCGGGTCGCCGATCTCCAGGGCTCCCGTCTGCATGGCCTCGGGGTCGTGGGCCCGCACCCGCATCCCCCGCTCGCGGAACATCCGCACGGCGGCGATGGCGGGCGCCTCGCGCACGTCGTCGGTCCGCGCCTTGAACGCCAGGCCCCAGACGGCGAGCGTGGTACGGCGGCAGGCGTCGCCGAAGTGGTCAATCACACGCTGGGCGAAGCGTCGTCGTTGTCGCTGGTTGACCTCCTGCACAGCGGCCACCACGCTCATGGGGTGGCCGACCGCCTCGCCCATCGACACCAGGGCGCTGACGTCCTTGGGAAAGCAGGAGCCGCCGTACCCGACGCCGGGAAAGAGAAAGGCGCTGCCGATGCGGGAGTCGGAACCAATGCCGTGCCGCACCTGCTCAACATCGGCGCCCAGCCGCTCGCAGAGTCCCGCGATCTCGTTCATGAAGGAAATCTTCGTTGCCAGCAGGGCGTTGGCCGCGTACTTGGTCATCTCAGCGCTCGCCGGATCCATCACCAGCAACCGTTCGCTACGGCGCATGAAGGGGGCGTACAGCTCACGCATGATCTCCACCACGGCGTGGTTGTTGGCGCCGATCACCACCCGGTCCGGCTTGGTAAAGTCCTCGATGGCCGCCCCCTCCTTGAGGAACTCCGGATTGCTGACGTAATCAAACGGGTGGTCGGTCTGCGAGGCGATGGCTTCCGACACCTTGGCGTGCGTGCCCACCGGAACGGTGCTCTTCATCACCACGATGCGGTAGGCGTCCTTGCGCTCCAGACCGGCCATGGTTCGACCGATGGTGCGCGCGACGTCGAGGATCGCGGAGAGATCGGCGGAGCCGTCGGCGGCGGGCGGAGTGCCCACCGCCAGGAAGACGATCCGCGAGCGCTTTACGGCGTCTTCCAGCCGGGTGGTGAATTGCAGCCGGCCCGCTCGGGCGTTGCTGACCACCAGTTCCTTGAGCCCGGGTTCGTAGATCGGCACTTCGCCTTTGTTCAGTAGGTCGATCTTGCGGGCGTCACAATCGACGCAGATCACGTGGTTGCCGCTCTCGGCGAAGCACGTGCCCGCGACCAGCCCTACGTACCCCGTTCCTACCACCGACATTCTCATGAGCTACCACTCCCGCGCCGCGTCAGCGCCCGACCTCGACGGCACCGGCCCGACGGTCCCGGGTCGGCCGGTCGCCGACCGTCCGCACGCCGGAACCGCCCCGAGATACTCTCTTAGCGCCCACTTCCCCGCCGTTCTTTAGGCGGCGCGGCGACCGCCGAGGCTGCCATCCTAACGCCGCCCGCGCCAGGGCGAAAACACGGCGCTGGGCCGTGGAGACGGCCATGCGTGCCAGCCCGTCCGGGTCCACCCAGCGCCGGTCTTCCACGGCCCGTCCGGCCCGCCGCGCGGGCGCCGCCACCTCGCAGATGTACGCGTGCAGCCGTATCAGTCGGTGTGTCAAACGGCGCACGACGGTGCCCAACGCCACCGGCGCGGCGGTCAGCCCGAGGTCGCTTTCGCGCGCCATGTCCGAAAGTACGACGTCCATCGGCCCCGCCGCCGGGGCGGGGGCATTGGGAAACTCCCAGAGTCCCGACCACAGCCCGCCGGTAGCCCGACGACGTAACAACATCCGCCCATGGCTTGCGAACACCGCCACCACCAGCGTCACCTCGGGAACGGGGCCGGCGGCACCGTTGCCCCGCAACGGCAACCTGTCGACCTGCCCCGTCGCTTGCGCCACGCACACGCGCTCCAGGGGACACTGGTCACAGCGCGGCGACTGTGGTGTGCAGATCAGGCTGCCAAGGTCCATCCACGCCTGGTTAAAATCGCCGGGGCGGCGGGCGGGAACGAACTGCCCGGCGATGTGCGTAATCCGACGCCTGCCGATGGGCGAAAGCACGTTCTCGCCTATGCCGAACAGCCGCGCCAGCACGCGCGCGACGTTGCCATCCACCGCAGGCACACGCTCACCGAATGCGATGGATGCGATCGCGCCGGCGGTGTACTCGCCCACGCCCGGCAGGCGCCGCCATTCGGCCGCCGTCCCCGGAATCTCCCGCGCCTCCCGGCAAAGTTGCTGCGCCGCGCGGTGCAGGTGCAGAATGCGGCGGTAGTATCCCAGGCCGGCCCAGAAGGTAAGAACCTCGTCGTGGTTTGCGGCCGCCAGCGCGGCGTGAGTGGGAAACCGCCGCAGGAAGCGCTCGTAGTATTCGATCACGGTCTCCACGCGCGTCTGCTGGAGCATGACTTCCGCGACCCACTGCGCGTAGGGATCGGCGGCGCGGCGCCGCCAGGGCAGGTCGCGTCGGTTCCGGTCGTACCAACGAAGAAGATTCCGGCGGACTGCGGCGCGAAGCGCGGGCGGAACCGACGTGTCGCCGGCGGGTACGGACGACGCGGGGCGCGTCGATCTCGCGGTCCTGCGCTGCGCTGTTGCCGTCGGGTTCCGCATGAGTGTCGAGCCTATGTCGCAAGCTACGGTTTGCAAAGCGACTCGGGGCGACCGCAGCTAGAACGGCAAGGCCGGGGGAAGCGATAGCACCTCTCCAACCGCCGGCGGCGACATCGCACGGAATTCGTCCCTGTCCCACATCAACCAGCGCAGCGAGGCATCCTCCAGCCGGGTGCGGAACCTGAATCGCACTTCCGAGGCGCGGCCATCGGCACCGAGCTGCGAAACCTCGACCTCGGCCTCGGGTAGGGCAAGCACCTCGCCCTGCCGCATCGGATGGTTCGGGGAACGAAACAATTGATCCAGCGAGCCCGTCAGGTAGGGCGGGTCGGGCCGCACGATCAGCGTTCGTTCGTCGGGTCGGGAGAGCTGCACCGCCGACCCGCTGGGCGAAAGCAAGCGCACACGACGCGGAACGGGCGAGCCTTCCAGGGCCCGGGTGATGGGCAGTGAGCCGATTACCAGCGCCATGGGGGCGTTGACGATGACCACCGTCTGCCTCTCCACGGCGGCGTCCATCGGCGTCCGGACGTGCACTCGGCCCAGCACGGTGGCTGTGCCCACGACGGGCCCCACGCGGAGCGGCAGCAGAATGGGGGCGAGTAGTGCATGGATCGCCAGCACAGACGCCCAAGCCCCTCGCGCCAGCCGCCGGGTCGCCGGCCGCGCCGCGTCCTTGGCCCAGGCGGCGAAGGCGGGCATCGCCTGCCCCAACAGACCAAACGCCCCGACCCCGACGAACATCAACAGTCGATCCGACGCGAAGGTCGAGGTCACCGGCACCGCCGCAAGCACCGTGCCCAATCCCCAGAACCTCGCAACAGGGTCGCGGCGAAGCAGCGGAACCACCGCCGCCACCAACCCCAGACACGCAATCGCGGCGACCGTCGAGAAGGTCTGCATCCCGCGCGGACCCAGCAGTATCGACAGATCCGCGGGCGGACCAAGGAACTGCGCCGCGAGCAGAATGGGAAAACGCTGAAGCAGGGCGACGGCGAAGCGCATGGGATCATGCAGCGGGTCGATGTAAACCCCGATGTCGGCCACGCCGTACCCGCCAAGCGTCCAACCGATCCGCCAGACCGCCACCAGACCCACGAACCAACCGAGGTCGGAAAGCCGCTTTCGCCACGGACGCCGGTCAAGGCAGACGGCATGCGCCGTGAGGTAGGCCAGCGTCGCGATGCCGCCCTCGGCGGCCAGCAGCGCCAGGGCGAACCAGAGCAGGGCGGCCATCAAGGTGCGGGGATCGGCGAGGCGCGTCCAACGCTCGTAGGACAGGAGGGCGGCGACGCCGAAGAACGTGCTTACCAAGGCGTTGCGATTGGCGAGGAACGCGATGGTAGTGCCGTGTGCATCGTCCACGGCGTAGAGCACGGCCGCGAGCCCGGCGGCCCAGGCGCTGCTCATGGTCCGCCGGTAGAGGACGCCGGCCAGAACCACGACGCCGCCGTACCACAGAAGACTGTGGACGTGCATCAGCAGGGGCTTGTCCGGCCAGAGCTGGTAGTCAAGCCAATGAGTCGCCGCGGACACCGGGCGGAAGAATGCCGCGTGCGCCTCGCGCGATGTCCACCAGGGCGTGACGCCAAGTTCGATGAGCTTGTCATTATGCGACGGATCGCCGTCGAAGAAGTGGAAGAGGTCGAGCGCGAAACGCGGGCGAAGCGCGCCCTCCAGCCACGGCGGGCAGGGGGGGCGCACGAGCATGAAGTGCTGGATGTGATCGTCGGCGAACCGGCCGCCGGTGATGGAGGGGAGCGCCAGCACGACGCCCGCGGCCGCCGCCAGCCAGGGCAGCCGCGCGTGAGCAAGCAGCCGCTCAAGGGTCCGCTGTTTCCGCGGGGGAATGGCAGGCTCCCTGGTGCGTCCGGGCCTTCGCACGTTTCGATGCGTTCGTGCTCCCGGTCGCGGGCGTTAACGCCCCCTCGCCCCGTTGCCAAATTGCCTCGTTGCCTTGTTGCCCTGTTGCGTTGTTGCCTTCGTTCTTGCCTTGCCGCCTCCCCCTCAACACTTCGCCAGCACCGGCAGCAGAGCGGAAAGATAGCGCCACGTTCGCTGCACGGACGCTACGTAAACTCGTTCCTCGGGACTGTGGGCGCCGCGGATCGTCGGCCCCAGCGAGACGGTATCCATGCCCCCGACGCGCTCGCCGATGATTCCGCACTCCAGTCCGGCGTGAATGGCGGCGATTTTCGGCTCCTTTCCGAACAGCTCCTGGTAGACGCCGCGGCAAACCGCCAGGGTCGGCGAGTCCGGATTCGGAGACCAGCCAGGATAGACGTTGGCGTTGGAGGTTGCGGCGCCGGCCGACTTCCCGAGGGACGCTAATCGCGCCAGCGTCTCTTCCATACGTTTCGCGGAGGAGCTGCGCGAAAGCGTGCCGGCGCGGACGTGGATCTGCGACCCCCCAACCTGGGTGCCGACCGTCGAGAGGTTGTTCGAAGTCTCGACCAACCCGGGCACGCGCGGATGCATACCCAGCACGCCGCTGGGGATTTCCGCCAGCGCCGCCAGCAGGCGCGCCGTGTGCTCGGGGCTGATGCATGAGCTCGGCGCGACGCCGCGCAGTGCCTCGACGCGGATCGCCGCGGGCTCGGAGGTCTCCTTCTTCGACTGCCCGGCGACATCGGCCGCCGCGAGCGCCAGGGCCGCCGCAAGTCCTGTCGGACCGACCACCACGGCGCCCGCCTCCCGTGGTATGGCGTTGCGTTTGCTTCCGCCGTTGAGCTCCGCCAGTTGCAGGCCCGCCGCCTTGGCACCCAGCAGCGTGCGGACCAGCAGCTTGATGGCGTTGGCGCGGCGTTCGTGAATGTCGACGCCGGAGTGCCCGCCACGGAGTCCGGAAACCTCAACGCGGCAGCTCTCAGCGCCGGCCGGCGTGCCGCGGGCGTCGAAGGCCCACGCGAAATCAGTGTCGCAGCCGCCGGCGCAGCCGATGTACAGGGCGTCGTCCTCCTCGGAATCGAGATTGAGCATCCGCCGCCCGCGGAGCGATTCCCGCCGCACCGCCTTGGCGCCCGACATGCCGTCCTCCTCGTCCACGGTGAACAGCAGTTCCAGCGGGCCGTGTGCGATGTCGGTGGAGGTGGCCGCCGCCAGCGCCAGTGCCACGCCGATACCGTTGTCCGCCCCCAGCGTAGTGCCTTCGCCGCGCACGATCTGCTCACCGGTGGCGGGCTCGATCTCCACCACCATCCGAATGCCCTCGTGCTCGAAGTCATGCCGGGTGGCCGCGTTCTTCTCGCAGACCATGTCGAGATGCGCCTGGAGCACGAGGATGGGGGCGTCGGCGAGCCCGCGCGTGGGCGGAACATCGATCACCAGGTTCCCGGCGCCGTCGGTGTGCACGCACAACCCCCGGCGACCAGCCACCGTCTGCACGTGTTCGCGGATGCGCTGTTCGCGCTTCGACGGACGCGGGACTGCGGCGATCCCCGTGAAGAACTCCCATACCGGTCGCGGCTCGAGCCCGGAAAGCGGACCCCCCGTTTGCGCTGCCATCGCTCTGCTCCTATCGGGTGAACGGTGTACCACCCGGCATGGTACACCAGGGTGCGGAAGAATCCACGGCTGGGCCGGACGACCGCTAGGGTGGGCGCGGTGTTCCCCCGTCGGCACGGAACAGCGATGCGAGGCGCTCGACGAACGCCGATCGGGGCAGAACTTCGTCGGCGCCTGCGGCGCGCGCTTCTCGAGCCTGCGCCGTCTGGACGTGCGAAAAGTACGCCACCACGCGGGCCTCCGGTTGCCGCGCCTTTACGGCACGGATGGCGTCGGTCGGCGATACCCCCTGCACGTTCATGTCCACGACGGCCAGCAGGGGCGGGTCGGTCGGCTCTGCTTCGCGCTCGGCGGGGCCGGAATTGGCCGGGGCCGGCGCCGCCAGGGCCTCATCGAGCGCCCGCAAGTCCGCCGCTACAGCGCAGGGTACTCCGGCGTGCCGCGCCGCCTGTGCGATGCGAGTGGCGAAGAGTAGATCAGAGACGACGGCAATCACCATGGTCCCGGCTCCGTACCGCGAGCGATTGGGGCATTCCGCGGCCGCGTCGGAGCACGGACCGGCGGCGGGCCCTACGGCTTCGCAGGCGGCGTCAGGCGGGCTCCGACTGCAACCACTGCGCCGCGGCTTTGGCGAAGTAGGTGATGAGCACGTCCGCGCCGGCGCGCTTAATGGCGGTCAGGGCCTCCATCGCCGCTCGGCGTTCGTCCAGCCAGCCGCGCTCCGCCGCCGCTTTGATCATGCTGAACTCGCCGCTCACCTGATAGGCCGCCAGGGGCGCCGAGGGGAACGCCTCCCGCACGCGGCGGATTACGTCCAGGTAGGGCAGCGCGGGCTTGACCATGATCATGTCCGCGCCTTCGTCGAGGTCCAGGCGCGCCTCGGCCAGCGCTTCCCGGGCGTTGGCGGGGTCCATCTGGTAGCCGCGGCGGTCGCCGAACTCCGGTGCCGACTCCGCCGCCTCGCGGAAGGGGCCGTAGAAGGATGACGCATACTTGACCGCGTAGGACAGAATCCCCACTTCATGGAACCCCGCGGCGTCCAGCGCCGCGCGAATCGCCGCCACCATGCCGTCCATCATGCCGCTGGGCGCCACCAGGTCGGCGCCGGCGCGAGCATGGGCCACCGCCATGCGCCCCAGAATCTCGAGCGTGTCGTCGTTGTGCACCTGCCGCCCGCGCACCACGCCGCAGTGGCCGTGGTCGGTGTAGCTGCAAAGACATATATCTGTCATCACGGCCAGTCCCGGCGCCACTTCGCGCACGCGGGCGATGGCCCGCGGCACGGCGGCATCCGCGGCCCCGGCGCGGGAGGCTACGGCATCCTTGCCCGCCGGCACGCCGAACAGCAGAACCGCCGGCAGACCCAGCGCGGCGAGGGACTCGATCTCGCGGGGCAGCGTCTCCAGCGTGTGGCGCGCCACGCCGGGCATGGACGCCACGGGGCCCGCGGCCGCGGCATCCTCCACCACAAACACGGGATACACGAAGTCGGCGCAGGAAAGTCGCGTCTCCCGCACCGCGGCACGAAGCGCCGGCGTGCGGCGGAGGCGGCGAAGTCGGCGTTGGGGAAACCCGCTCATGTGTTCGCCGGAGCTCCGGAAAAATGCCCCGCCAGCGCCGCCACCATACCGGCGCTGGAATGCCGGGACGAAACCACGTCGACCGTCAACCCGGCGTCCAACGCGGCGCCGGCCGTTACCGGTCCGATGCAGGCGATGATCGCGCCCGCGCGCGGAAGCCGCAAGCCCACGAACCGGCGCACCGCCGACGGACTGCATAACACCACCGCGTCCACGCCCTCGCCCAGCGCCAGCACGGCCTCCTTCGGCGGCTCCGCCTCGATGGTTCGATACGCGATGCAGCCGTCCACGGTGGCACCTGCCTGTCGAAGCCGTTCCGCCAGCGTCGGGCGCGCGATGTCCGCACGCGGGTGGAGAACCTTCCCCGGAGCACCACCACCGCCGCCGGCGGCCACCATCGCCTCGGCGAGGGATTCCGCAGTGGCGGCGGCGGGAATCACGTCCGGACGGATGCCGACCCGTTGCAGCCGGCGCGCCGTGGCGGGCCCGATGGCCGCCACGCGACACCCGCCCATAGCCCGCGCGTCCGCACCGGCGCTCGCCACGCGGCGGAAGAACCCCCGCACCCCGTGCATGGAAGTGAAGGCCACCCACTGATACTCGCTCAGTCGGCGGATCGAAGCGTCGAGTTCGGCACAGTCTGCGTCGTAGTCAATTCGCGTCAGCGGACAGGGAATGGGCGCGGCTCCGGCGTCGGCCAGCAAGCGGCACATCTCACCGCCCGAAGAAGTCGGGCGGGTTACCACGACGCGGCGACCCGCGAGGGGTGTACTGTGGTGCGCCGGCTCGGCGGCGTAGGCCGCGACGGCTCCCACCACCAGGAGCACCGGCGAATCCAGGCGGTCATGGGCTACCGCTTCGGCGATGGTCGCGACCGTGCCGACGGCGACGCGCTGTTGCGGTGTCGTGGCGGCGTGAATGGCCGCTGCCGGCGTGCCTGGGGCGCGGCCTGCGTCGACCATCGCTTGCGCAACCTGAGGCAACCGTTCGCGCACCATGAGCACCACGACGGTGTCGATGCCGGCCAGTGCCTGGTAATCGAGCGGCGGCGAGGGACGGTGTTCGGCGAGCCGGCCGGTGACCACCGCCAGCGACCGGACCGACTGCCGTTCGGTGAGCGGGATTCCCGCCGCCGCCGGCCCCGCGAGCGCGCTGCTGACACCGGGCACCACGAAACACGGCACCTCGGCCTGCCGGCAGGCTGTCAGTTCCTCGAACCCGCGCCCAAAAACGTACGGGTCGCCGCCTTTGAGGCGCACGACCACCATGCCGCGGCGAGCACGGTCGATGAGGACCGTGTTGATCTGTCCTTGTTTGAGTCGGTGGTCGCCGGCGGCCTTGCCGGCGTCGATGATCTCCGCGTGCCGCGGGACGTGGCGGAGAAGCTCGCGGGCGATGAGGCGGTCGTGGACGACCACGTCCGCGCGGCGCAGCAGTCGCAGGCCGCGGAGTGTCATCAGCCCAGGGTCGCCGGGCCCGGCGCCCACCAGATAGACTACGCCCTCGTCCTGCATGCCGTTACCGTTGCGTCCGCGGCGCGCATGCGCCGCAGCGATTCCGCCGCGCGCCTCGCGGCCTCCGTGGGATCCGCGTGTTCCACTGCGACATCATAGACCGGCACCCCCTCCGTGCCGATCCATCGGCCCCGGAGCCGAACGCACGGTCCGTCGGCGTCCTGCATGCCGCCGACGACTTCCGCATACGCCGCCACGACCAACCCGGGCTCCGCCTCCAGCGCCCGAAGCAGCTCCAGCTCTGCAAGCGCCGCCGTGGCCGAAGGGGGGTGATTCAGAATCCGCACGGCCTCCGCCGCGGCTCGGTCGTCGCCACGAACCTGCACTACCATGGCGCCCTGGCCCGGAGCCGGAAGGAAGCTGGTCAGGGAGAGTTCCTCGCAGATATCGTCGCATAGGCCCAGCCGTTCCAGTCCCGCCGAGGCGAGGACAGCCGCGTCGAACGCGCCTTGGTGCACTTGTTGTACGCGCGACTCCACGGCGCCGCGGATCGGCACGGGGGACACGTCCGGGCGCAGCGCCAGCAATTGTGCCGCGCGCCGCGGGCTGCTGGTGCCCACGCGCGCACCCTGGGGCAGGTCCGCCAGCCGCAGTCCGAGGCGGGAAACCAGGCATTCACCCACGCTGCCGCGCGGTAGAACCGCCGCAATGAGCAGGTCCTCCGGGAGGTGCGTGGGCAGGTCCTTATAGCTGTGGACTGCGGCGTCGATCGTCCCCGCGCGAAGCGCGGCGTCCAGGTCGTCGGTAAACGGGGAATCGGAGGGCAACTCGGCGATGGGTCGATCCAACTGGCGGTCGCCGGAGGCGGTCAAAGGGACGAGCTCCACCTTCGTGCCTGCGCGTTGTAGCCGCTCCGCCACGTGTCGTGCCTGCCAGAGTGCCAGAGCGCTGGCACGGGTTCCGAGACGAAGGATCGCCGGCGCCTTCCGCGGCGCTGCACCGGCCCTACGCCCGGCAGATTCCCGTCCTTCCTCCGCCAGATCAGCGATGATGTCGACGATTCCCGGCAGCGAGCCGACCGCGGTGTCACACACCAGGCGGCGGCCGCCGACAACCCCCTCGAGGGGGAAGGTCGCGTCCTTCGCAGGGACCAGCCCCATGCGCGCCGGCGTATCCGCCAGCGCGTGCCGCCCAGCGCCGATGAGGAACGGCACGACCACGATGGTGGACCGGGTGGCACGTTCCGGGACAGTCTCCGCGTACGGTTCTTCATCAAGGAACGCCGCCAGCACTTCGCCGCACACCTGGCGCGTCGCCAGCGCCGCCGCGAGGTTCACCGTGGCGGCGCGGCTGCGGCGGTGCCGCTCCGTGCCGTGCCCGACCAATGCCAGGGTCGTCGCTGATGCCTCGAGCTGGAACCTCCCAAGCAGGTCGACCACGCGCCGGGCGATCACGTCGAGCATCCGGCCGTGCGTCCCCGCCGGCCCCGTCCGGCGCACCTGAACCCGTGGGAACCGCCGGTTCTTCGCCAGCTCTCGCGGCAGCAGCGTATCGCAGAAGTATCCCTCACTGGTCATCACCGGCACGACCGTGAACCGCTCCACCGGCAGGCGGTCGAGGGCCTCGGCGAAAGGGGGGTCGCCGTGATGGAACGCGGCGGTGACGGTGTCGAAGGGCAGGCGGGCGGCGAGTTCTTCTGCCCAGGCGCGGATGCCGGCGTTGACGGCGGGCTCGACCCTCGATCCGTGCGCGGCCAGGATGAGGGCGTGGCCGCTCACGCCGCGACTCCCAGCTTGAGTTTCATGATCCGCCGATGCAGCGATTGCCGGTCCGCGCCGTCCGCCGCGGTGTCCATGCCGTCCCCGCTCCGGAGCAGTTCTTGGATGAGCGGCGCCGCCGGG
The DNA here is from genome assembly GCA_016208685.1 of Planctomycetota bacterium. Lineage (GTDB taxonomy): Bacteria > Planctomycetota > Phycisphaerae > UBA1845 > UBA1845 > JACQXM01. Next base: position 33,394 of record JACQXM010000036.1, read on the forward strand.
CGTTCGCGCAACCAGCGCGCGAACCGTTCCAGTTCCTCCGCCACCACGCGCTGGGCCGCGGCGACGCCCATGTGGAGCTGCCGCGGCGCGCAACCGGAACCGACGAGGCCTTCGAGGTGTTCCAGCGTTATATCGGGGAGCCCGGCAACCGTCGGATCAATGGCTCGGGGGACGCTCAGGTCCCAGAGGCGAAGCCGTCCGCTGGTGCGGGAGGCCAGTGTCCGCGGATCGATCAGGTACGACCCCGCCGACGTGCAGGCAACCACCGCGTCCACGCGCTGAAGCACGCCCCGCAGATCGGCAAGACCCACGGCCTCCCCGCGGACTTTCAGGGCAAGTTCCGCGGCGCGCTCTGCACTTCGACTGCTCACCACGATCGCCGCCCGTCGCGCCGCAAGATGGACGGCGACATCCAGTGCCAACCTGCCGGTGCCGAGGATCAGCACGGTGCGATCCTGGAGCAGTCCGAAGTCCTCCTCGATGCGGTCGGCGGTGATGGAGGCGATGGACCGGGCCTCAACGTTAATCGGCGTCTCCCGGCGAACGCGTTTGCCGGTGTGGATGGCGGCGCGACCCAGGGCGGAGAGCACCGGGCCCGTGGCGCCGGCCGTTCCGGCGAGCAGAAACGCCCGCCGCACCTGGCCGAGGATGTGCGGCTCGCCCACGATGCGCGATTCAAGGCCGGCGGCCACACGCAACAGATGTTCGGCCACGGCCACGCCCTCGAAGGCGTGCAGGTGCTCTTCAAGCAGCGCGCGGTCGGCGCCCAGCACGCCCGCCAGCGCCGTGTGCCATTCCGGCGTCACGTCGCCGTCGCACCAGGCGTAGATTTCGAAGCGTTCGCAGGTGCTTACCACCAGGCGTTCTGCGGCGGCCGCTGCGAGGCAGTTTAGCAGGCGAACCTGCACCTGCGTGTCCGCCCGCAGCCGCTCACGAACGGGCAGCGGGGCGGTTCGGTGCGTGGCCCCCAGGTACAGCAGCCGCCCGGTCATGACAGAACCTCCAACGGGAGCGTGCCCTGCGTGGGCTCCTCTTTGCCGGTGATGGACATGCGCGGCACGGTGCGGGCGAGGAGGCGTTGATAGAAGTCTCCCAGTCCTTCGCCGGCGTGCCGCCGCCGCGCCCAGTTGACCAACAGGGGGCGCAGCGTCGGAACCAGGTTCTCGACGGCGACATCTGCCGCGTACAGGTCCACGGCACGATCACCCGCCAGCCCGCCGCCCACGTACACGTGGTAGATGTTGGGGCGGCGACCGACAAATGCGATGTCCGCGGTGTAGGGGCGGGCGCAGCCGTTGGGGCAGCCGGTCATGCGCAGCGTGATGGGCTCGTCACGGAGCCCCAGCGACGACAGCGCCGCCTCGAACGCATCGACCACCGAGGGCATCACACGCTCCGAGTCGGCCATCGCCAGTCCGCAGGTTGGCAGCGCGGGGCAGGCCATCGAATAGCGCCGCGCGGCGGAAAGCTGCGCCGCGGGGATCACGCCGTGGTCTACCAGAAGCCGCTCTACGGCGTCGACGTCCTTCCCGCTCAAGCCTGTGAACAGCAGGTTCTGATGCGGCGTGAGCGTGATTTCCGGACGGAAGCGGGTGACCACGTCGCGGAACGCAGTTTTGATGCGTGCCGCGGCGGTGTCGTGGATCCGGCCGTTCTCCACGAACACGCCGTAGAACCACCGCCCGTCGTCCTGCGGCAGACGACCGAGATGGTCGTGAACCGCTGGCGACGGCATCGGCTGCCACTCCGCAAGCTCGAACGTCGCGCGACTGCGAAACTCCGCCCGGAAGCGATCCATGCCCCATTCGGCGAGCAGGTACTTGAGGCGGGCGTGGCGGCGATCGGCGCGATTCCCGAAATCGCGGAAGATGGCGCAGACGGTGCGCACGGTCTCCACGACGTGCTCGGCCTCGACGTACCCCAGGTTCCGGGCGAGGCAGGCCGCGGTGTCCGCTTTGCCGTGCGTCATTCCCATCCCGCCTCCGACTACGACGTTGTAGCCTGCCACGGTGGCGCCATCGAGCAGGGCGATCAGCCCGCAGTCATCGTTGAACACGTCCACACAGTTGTCGTTGGCCAGCGCGATGCCGGTCTTGAACTTCCGTGGCAGATACACGCCGTCGTAAAAGGGTTCCTCCTCCTCGGTCGAGCTGTATTTCTCGCCGTCGAGCCAGATTTCGTGGTAGGCCCGGGTCTTGGGGCGAAGCTGGACCGCGACTTCGCGGGCCACCCGCCGCAGCGTCACATGGGCCTCGTCCTGGAGCGGCGCGGGGCAGGCCATCACGTTGCGCTCCACGTCGCCGCAGGCGGAGATGGTGGTGAGCAGTGTGTGGTTGATGCCCGCGATGGTGGCCTTCAGGTCGCGTTTGAGCACGCCGTGAAACTGGAACCCCTGCCGCGTGGTGATGCGCAGCGAATGGTTGCCGTAGGCGTCGGCAAGCTGGTCCAGTGCCAGGTATTGATCCGCGGAGACCACGCCCGCGGGGATGGCGACGCGGACCATGAACTGGTACGCCTCCTCCAGCCCCTGTTTGCGGCGTTCGTGGCGCAGGTCGCGGTCGTCCTGCTGATACGTGCCGTGGAACTTCAGGAGACTGACGTCGTCGTCGCTGAAATGCGTGGCATCGGACGCCAGGGTTTCCGCAATCGAGCCGCGCAGGTGCCGGCTGCTGCGTTTGGCGACCTCGACTTTGGACTCTTCTTTCTTCGGGACTTCAGCCATCGGTTATCCTCCGCGGTGAACTCTGGGCGGGTTCGTTTCCGCCCGGGACCGTGTCACGGCTCCTTATCGTTCGCTTGTCGCGCCGCTCCCTTAGCAGCCTGTAGCAGAAATCGTGGCATGGGCTTCCAGCCCATGGTTTCACGGGCAGGATGCCCGTACTACATCGCGTAGGCCGCTTTTCGCCACGGGCTGTTAGGACCCGGTTCCCGGCGTGCTGATTCCGGCGGGTCATCACCGGCATTCACCGGTTGAAATCGCTGGCTCCGCGGCGCGCCGGTGTCCTGCTCCCGGTTCCCTGTCCCCTTTGTCTCCGCGCATTGGGCTGCGGCCGTCGTCGCTCCAGCGGTCCGATCCCCGACGGTCGCGGTGCGGATCGTTCGAGGTCACGTCCACGCGGTGCACGTTCCCGCGGTCCGATCTCCGACGGTCGCGGTGCGGATCCCTCACCGCCACGTCGCGACCTCGGCCCGCTCCCTGACGGTCGCGGCTCAGTTTCCGCATTCCGCATTCACCATTCCGCATTCTAAATACCCGCTCCGCCGTGTAGCCCGCACTCCGTCTTCTCCGTACCCGCCCAGCGACCGGCCCGCGAATACTCGCCCGGCGCCACGCCCTCGACCGGCGTGGTGCAGTGCGTGCAGCCGACGGTGGGATAGCCGCGTTCGTGCAACTCATTGTAGGGCACGTCGTTCTGCTTGACGTACTCCCAGATCTGCTTGCGATCCCATTTGACCAGCGGGCTGATCTTGAGCACCTGATACTGCCAGTCCCAGTCGATGAGCCGCAGGTTGGCGCGGGTGGACGACTGCCCGCGGCGCAAGCCGGTGACCCAGACGTCCGCCTCGGCCATCACCGGGAACATGGGGTCCACCTTCCGCAGCTTGCAGCACAGCGTGGGGTTGTGCTTCCACAGTTCGTCGCCGTGAAGCCGCGCCTGCTCCTCCGGAGTGAGCGTGGTGCCGCGGTTGACGAACTCGATATGGGGGTATCGCTGCACCAGCCGGTCGCGGAGTTTGTAGGTCTCGGGGAAGAAGAACATGGTGTCCAGATACACCACCGTAACCGGCTGTCCGTGGCGGGCATACATGTCGATCAGCGCACAGCCCTCCATCCCGAAGGAGCTGGTCATGATCATGCGCTGGCTCGCGAAGCGCTCCAGCGTCCAGGCGATGAACCGGTCCGTCGGCGTTTCCTCGTTGATGACCTCCGACTGACCGAGGGGGGAAATCTGTAATTCCACGATCCGGCTCCTATAACGCGGCGGCTTCTCTCACCACACCGATCCCACCTGGCGGCCACCACGGGCCGCGTACTCAAACAAAAGGCCCGCGGGAACGATCCCACGGGCCGCGAACGAGAGTCCTCTGCTGGGGGCTACGGCGCCGTCAGGTCGTTCCTCCGCGAGCGGAGGCACAACAACAGGCGCAATAGCACGCACACCATCGATTCCGGGGAATACGGCCGGCCTTCCGCACGGACGGATTTGACCGCCGCGAGCCGCACCGCACATCGAATGGAAACCTCTCCCCGATCATCAATTCACATGCTAATCATCGAGCACGCAGGTGTCAACCCCGTGCCGCAGCGCTTCGGGTGGCAAAAACCCCTGTTTCGCATACCGTACCGGCGGCACGCGGCACGGACCGGATCGCCGGTGTCTCGAATCCGAGACGGCTTTATCGGCCGATGCCAGCGCGCCGGGAAGGCTGTGTCATGTCCACGAAGGCGGTGGTTTTGGGGTGCGGGTTGGTCGGCGCGACGATGGCACGCGACTTGGCTGCCGATAGCGCGTTCGAAGTTGCGGTCGTCGACGTCAGTGCCGAGCGCTTGGCGCAGGCAGCCGCTGGAGCGCGGCTGCATACCCGGCAGGAAGACCTGGCCGACATGCGGCGCCTGGCGGCTCTGGTGGCGGACTTCGACCTCGTGCTCGGCGCCCTGCCCAGTGCCATCGGTTTTTCCGCGCTTCGGACCATCATCGAGGCCGGCAAGCCATACTGCGACATCACGTTCATGCCCGAGGACGCCTGGGAGCTTGACGACCTGGCGCGCCGCCGCGGGGTGCTGGCCGTGGTGGACTGCGGCGTGTCACCAGGGCTGTCGAATCTGGCCATCGGGCATGCCCATTCGCTCCTCGATCGAACCGAGCGCGCCGAGATTCTGGTGGGCGGGCTCCCCAAGGTCCGCCGCTGGCCGTTTCAGTATAAGGCGCCTTTCGCGCCCTCGGACGTCGTCGAGGAATACACGCGGCCGGCGCGGATCAAGGAGCACGGGCAAGTGGTCGTGCGCCCGGCGCTCTCCGAGCCGGAGCTGGTCGACCTGCCGCGCGTGGGAACGCTGGAGGCGTTTAACACCGACGGTCTGCGGAGCCTGCTGGCGACGCTCGACATCCCGAACATGAAGGAAAAGACACTTCGCTACCCCGGCCACGCGGAACTCATGCGGGTGTTTCGCGAAACCGGCTTCTTCGAGAAGCAGGAGATCGAGGTGCGCGGGGCGAAGGTCCGGCCGCTGGACGTCACCGCCAGGCTGCTGTTCCCCAAGTGGACGCACGAGCCGGGAGAGGAAGAGTTCACGGTCATGCGGGTGACGGTGGCGGGTGAGGCCGGCGGCCGGTCGTACTGCCACGTTTACGACCTGTACGATGAAACCGACCGCGCTTCCGGTGTCAGTTCCATGGCACGCACCACGGGGTTCCCGTGCGCCATCGTCGCCCGTTTGATTGCCCGCGGGGAGCTTCGCGAGCCCGGCGTCCTTCCGCCCGAGCGGCTGGCGCGGCACGCCGGGGTCTTCGATCACATGGTGCGCGAACTCGCGGCGCGCGGAGTACACCTCACGCACTGCGTTAGCGGAATCGCCGCCGATCCCCCCAGCGCATGAGCCGACGCCGTCGCCCATGTGCCGGCGAGCCGCGAGCTTCGGCTCGCGCGGCCCCGTCAAAGTTGCTGATTGACCGGCTGGAAAGCCGGTCCCACAGCGCTGGTGGGTGGCCCACCGCTTTAGCGGTGGGGGAGCCGAGCGCTTCGCGAATGACGAATGGTGAATGCGGAATGCGGAAACAGAGCCGCGACCGTAAGGGAGCGGGCCTTTGCCGCTGGGGAACGGCTGCCGCGCCATCAGTACCGCGAGTGCCAACCAGCGGTCACTTGCACATTCTTCGAGGGACCCGCTCCACCCGAAGCACGACTCGTCCGCCCTACGGGCGGGAGCGGTTTGAGAAGGGTCCGATCCCCAGGGGCTCAAAGCCCCTGGCAACGCCCGCCGGCCCTCCGGGCCGCGTGGGCCACCGCTTCAGCGGTGGGGAAGCCGATTCGAATGGCAAGTGTCGGATAGCGAACGGCGGAAGCAAGTGCTCCGGCGAGCCGCGAGCTTCAGCTCCCGCGGCCCCGTTACAGTTGCTCATTGACCGGCTGGAAAGCCGGTCCCACAGCGCTGGTGGGGAAATCGAAGATCGTGCGGGGCGTCGTGGACAAGTGTGCTGACGGCTGAAGGCACCCGCCGTACGCTGGCGCGGACATTCCGCGTTCCGCATCCACGATCTCGCATTCCGGAACTACTTCGCAAGCAGCCTCCCCAGCAGGCCGCGGCGGGCCCCGGTCTTCCCGGACTCCTGCACCGCGTCGCCCAGGATGCGGCGCCCCATTTTTCCGATGGCGGCTCGCACGGGATTGCCGCGGTCGATGGCGGCGATGGGGCGGCCGAAATCCAGCGAGCGGGATACGAACTGGTAGTCGTTGGGAATGGACGCGAAGATCGGCTTGCCGATCGTCTCCTCCAAGTCCTTGCTGGTGATGCGCCCGCCGCTGCTGTCGCCGCGATTGACCACCACCTCGATGCGCTCCTCGGGAATCCCCAGCCGCAAGAGCATTTCACGATAACGGTTCACGTTGCGGATGCTGGGGACCAGGAGCTGGCAGACAATGATGATCAGGTCCGCCTGACCCAGCGCCGCGGTGATGCTGGGGTCCACATGCCGCGGAAGGTCGACGATGGTCGTCTCATACACGGTCGCCATCAGGTCCAGCGTATGGTGCACGACGTCGGCGTTGATCGCCTCGCACTGCTCGACCTTGTCCGGCCGCGCCAGAAGGTGCACCTGGCAGGGGAGCGAGGTCAACACTCCGGCGAGAACGGTCCGGTCCACGTGCCCGCCGGATTCCGCCAGGTCGTAGAAGGTGTATTTGGGATCGCAATCGAAGTTGATCGCCGCGTCGCCGAACTGGAAGTCCATGTCCACCAGGCCGCAGGGCTTGTCCGTCAGGTGCGCTACCTCCATCGCCAGGTTGCAGGCGATGGACGTTGTTCCCGCTCCGCCGCTGGCGCCGACGACGCAGATTCTCCGGCTCTTGGAGCGTGTCAGCAGCCGCTTGCTGGCCACACGGCTGACGGCCGTCGCCAGATCCACGGAGTCGATCGGCTCGCAGACGAACTGGTCGCACCCGGCACGGATGGTGGCGAGGATGGCATCCGGAGCCGTGACGTGGCTGATGCCGATCAGGGCGATTTCGGGAAAGCGCGTGGCAACCTGGTCCACCACTTCGAGGGCCGACGCCTGGTCCGGATCCAGATGAAAGAAGATCAGGTTGATGCCGGCCTCATGCAGCATGCCGGCGAGCTGTTCCGGCGACTTGGCCTCGGCAACCAGACGCACGAAGTTAAGACTGGTGATCTGCGCCCGCAGGGGCGCGGAGGACTCGGCCTCGGTGTTGTAGAGACAGACCTGTAGGATGTTGCTCATCGGTTCCCCATCGACCAGGCCGGCGCAGTCCCGCGTTGCGAACCGTCGTGTCCGGGTACGACGCTTAATGTATCGGTGGACCACGGCGGCGAGTTTGCCTGCCGTGTGAAACTACCCTGGCGTTCGGGATACGTCCGATAGCGACGCGACAGGGCGTTCAACATTCCCGCAGCGCGCCGATGCCGGGCTGTGCGAAGGGGCGTCGTTGGTAGAGCGCCGGCCGAGTCCGCCGCGCCGCCTGTCTTCCGGGCCGGAGTTCCACCGCCGACCCCCCGGGCGTGCGACTTGGGCCACGTGTGCCGCGGTCCGGCTTGTGTTATGTTCCGTTCGGGCCGGACTGCGGTGGCGATCCGGCGCCGCGTTAGCGGCGATTGCCCGCCGCCTCCTTGCACGGTCGCCATTGAGGGGGCGGGCGCTGGCTCGCACGGCGGCGCCGGATGGTGCGGCGTGATCGAGCCCCGCGGATGCTTACGGCGATGAAGGTCGCTCTGGCGCAGATCAACACCACGGTTGCCGACATCGACGGGAATACGGCGCGCATTCTTGACCGGCTGCGCTCGGCCCAGGACGCAGGCGCCGACCTGGTGGTCTTCCCTGAGCTCAGCGTTTTCGGATACCCGCCGAAGGACCTGGTCCGCCGCCGCGATCTGGTGCAACGCAACGTCGCCGCCCTGGAGCGTATCGCTGGGTGCTGCACGTCCGTCACCGCCGTGGTGGGCTTCGTCGCCCCCGATCCCGGCGGCGGGGGGACCGGCATCCTCAACGCCGCCGCCGTCTGCCGCGGAGGGCGCATCATCGCCACCTACGCCAAACGCCTGCTCCCCACCTACGACGTGTTCGACGAATCACGTTACTTCAACGTGGGCGACGAGGTCCGCGTAGTGCCTTGCGGCGCCGGCGGGTCAGACACCGGCGTGGGCCTGACCATCTGTGAAGACCTGTGGAACGACCGGCAGTTCGAGGATCGTCGGATTTACGGGGTGGATCCCGTGGCGCAGACGGTCGCCGCCGGCGCCGGGCTCCTTCTCAACCTTTCGGCGTCGCCGTATCGCGCCGGCAAGCAGGAGCAGCGTGAACGACTCTTTACGCAGCAGGTTCGCGACCATGGCGTCTCCCTGGTGTACGTCAACCTGGTGGGGGGCAACGATGATCTGCTCTTCGATGGCGCCAGCCTGACGATCGACGCACAGGGGAACGTCGTGGCGCGGGCGAAGGCCTTCGACGAGGACCTCCTGTTGGTGGACCTCTCCGCCCCGGATACGGCGCGGCGCGAATGCTACCCGCGGCGCATCGAGGGAATTCGGCGGGCGCTGGTGATGGGTCTTCGGGATTACATCGTCAAGTGCGGGTTCGGGGGCGTGGTGCTGGGGCTTTCCGGCGGCGTGGATTCCGCGGTGACGGCGGTGCTGGCGGTGGAGGCCGTCGGCCGGCAAAGCGTGCACGGCGTAGCCATGCCTTCGCGGTACAGCAGCGCCCACAGCCTCGAAGACGCCGGGCTTCTGGCCGAGAACCTTGGCATCCGCTTCTCCGTTCTGCCCATCGAGGGAGTTCACCGCGCCGCGGAGCAGGCGCTGGTCGAGCCGTTCGCCGGCACGCCGCCGGGCATCGCCGAGGAGAACGTGCAGGCGCGCATCCGCGGCACTTTCCTCATGGCCCTTTCCAACAAGTCCGGCGCGCTGCTGCTGACCACGGGCAACAAAAGCGAACTGGCGGTTGGCTACTGCACGCTCTACGGCGACATGTGCGGAGGCCTGGCGGTGCTCAGCGACGTTCCCAAGACCGTGGTGTACGAGCTGGCGCGACACCTCAATGCAACGTGGACGGGGCCGTGCATTCCCCAGCGAACGCTGGACAAGCCGCCTTCCGCGGAACTCAAGCCCGACCAGGCGGATCAGGACACGCTGCCGCCCTATGAAGTGCTGGATGCGATTCTGGAGCTCTACGTGGAGCAGGAGTTATGCGTTGCGGACATCGCCACTCGCGGCCTGGACCCGGTCACGGTGGAGCGCGTGGCGCGCTGGGTGGACCGCAGCGAATACAAACGCAAGCAGGCGGCCGTGGGCCTTAAGGTGACCAGCCGCGCCTTCGGCACCGGCCGGCGCATGCCCATCGCGGCCAGGTACTGAGCCCGCGTGATTGCCGCAGTAGGGATCCGGCGCCCCGCAACAGGGCGTCCCCTGCCCACAGCACGGATTGTCCGGGTTGCAACAAGGGTCCGGGCTGCCGCAACAAGGATCACTGGGGTTGCAACAGGGATCGGGGCTCTCGCAACAGGGGTTGTCCGTCTGACCACAGCGGTTCGGATTGCCGCAGCAGGGATCGCTGGAGTTGCAGCACGGGTCCGGGCTCTCGCAGCAGCCAGGGTCGTAACAGCAACGGTTGCCGCAGCAGGGGTCGGGATTCCCGCAGCACGCGAAGATGCTGCCGCAACACGGATCGGGGTCGCCGCAGCACGGATCCGGGTTGTCGCAGCATTCGGGGTTGTTGCAGCACCGAGGCACCCGGCCGGTGAGCGGGTGCGGGCGGCAGGGGGGATCGTCGTCGTCACACGGCGGCGACTGGCAGGTGTCGTCGCGTTCGCAATCCACCAGCGTCAGCACTGCGTCGAACACATCCTCGGGCGTGGCACGCGGGGGCGGCGGGTAAACCCGCAGAAGCTCCACCTCCGGACGCGCATAAACCGCCAGGCGGCAGCGGATGTTGTCCTGAAGCGCCTCCGGCCCGGTCGCGCCGGACACGCCCGCCACGGAGCCCGCGTCATCCGAAACCGCCATCAGCTCCCGCACCAGCGCCCACGTCGCCGGCCGCCAGTGGATTATATCCGCCACAGGCGACTCAAAGCCGATGCCGTCGTTTCCAATGGTGTTTGCGGGCGGTATGGACGGCCTGGAACGCAGGTTAAATCCCAAGCAGCGGCACGCGTTCCGACGTGCCGCCAGATTGTCTCAACCCATCGGATGGCTACGGGCATCACTGCCTTCGCAACTTGTCCTGTTCGCGAAATACGATGCTGACGCAGAAGTACTGCGGATCCGAATCGGTCACTAGAATCTGCATTTCGTCCCACCAGTGCGGCGGCACTTGTCGAAGGGCATGGGGATCCCGATTCGTCGTCCACTCGCGCGAGCGAATCAGCCCGCTAAACACGCGTACACCGTCGTACGTGGAGTCCGAGCCCTGCCCAACCAGCTCGGCCGCCTCCGCGAACGGAGCGCGAAGCAGTTTAACGAAGAGGGAATAAAACGCCGGTTTGTCGAAGAAATCCTCCAGGTTGTCAGCCAGGGGCCCACGCGAAAACTGGTCGGGGCGGGGCTTGACAAACAGTCGCTCCTTGCCGAAGAGCCGAAAGCGGATGAAGACTGCTTCCGGGTCGGACGCGCGGCGCCAGAGCGGGATCAACTGGACGCCCCCGGCCGCCCATGCGCCGTGGATGGCGTCCTCGACGCGAAGTTCGTCCGGCCGGCGGGAACAATCGACCTCGTACTCCGCCGTTGTCGCAATACCGTTCACCTCCGCCAGTGGCTTCACCTCACACGGCGTCAGCCCGTGCAGGTCGGCCGACTCCCAGTCCTTCGGAACATAGTCGTTTTGCAATACATCTCCCACCATCGCCTTGAACCGGGCGATTTCCGCTTCGGGCACGGCTTCCCGAGGCACTCGAATCCCATCGTTCCTGACGTCCCCCGTCAGGCCGGGTATGAAGTGACGAGTCCGCTCGCGGGCTCGGCGCATCGCGTGCAAGAAACAGGGGCGTCTGAACACGTCCGCGTCGTCATCGGCCGCCGAGCGGATACAGACGCAGCAGCTCATGTCGGCGTTATGAATGTGTGCGCGCTCGCCCCAAAACGGACCGTGGAGAGCGTCCTGTCCGAATGCGGTGGACCATGTCGCCGTAAGCACGAGCGACGCGATTACACCACCTCGACACAGGACTGCACAGCTGGACGACGATTCAGTCGAAGCCACAATCCCTTCTCCAACTTAGGGACAACTAATCGGACCCATGACGCTTCCAGGATGCACGTACAACGTTCCATCCGGGAGCGGGAGTATCCAATGCTGCGACGCAGCCTCTCCATTCACAATCTCCAAGTACAGCCTACAGGTGGAATTGGCATCATAGCTGTTCCAAACAGCATAGTACTTCCCTGCCACATAGATGCTTCCCTCGAAATTGTTCCAATTGCGCTCCGCTGCCGGCGGCGGATCGAAGTCCCAGATCAGCTTGAAGGCCTCATTGCCGACGATACCATCGCCATTCAGGTCCTGAGTATAGCCAAGCGCGCCTGCCGAGGTGACTTCAACGGAGTCGACGACGGCGTCAGTGGATGCGAAGGTTTTGTACTCAGCAGCGTCTGGGATTCCGACGAGCTGGAGGGCGAGGTTCATTAGGTGTACCTGGTCATGGCATTCACCGAAGTACCAGATGTTATCCGGAGTGTGTCCGGCCAGCAACTTCCAGTCGTCGGCCTGCCGCTCTTCGCGAGTCGGTTCGTTGGGATCCGCCAGACCGTCAAGCGGCGGATCGTTGTCTAACCGGAAGTGAATCCCATCCGCCGCAGCAAGTGCGTCCCCTGCCTGCGCCGCGGCGTAGCAGACGAAGTTCAACCGCCGTTCCGTGGCGCGGTGCGTTTCGTCGAGAGCGTGGTCCGCCGGCGGGTCGCCGAAGGTGACGTAGATCGGGTGCTGGGTGTTGCGGATGAACGTCCAGTTGGACTCCCCCGGCGCCTGCACCGACCAGGCCAGGCCGGCGGGCGTGTACGCCTTCACGACGGAAGGCAGCGGCGTGGTCACCACGGTAACCCAACGTTCTTCCGTTCCGCACGGCACGTTGAACGTCCCGTCGCCGCCAATCCCGCCCGGCCCGGCGACGCGCAGCGTCGCCAGCCCGCCTCCGGTGCTGCCGGTCACTTCCAGCCGCACCGTGATCCGCGTCGGCGTCCCGCGGGTGTAGGCGACGGGGTGATCGGGGTTTCCGCTGCTTTTCCAGTCAGGTCCCGCCAGTATGGTTGCGGTCCCCCAACAGGAGCCGGGATCGGCCGCCTCGCACGGTGGCCCCTCGGCGTACACGGTATGGTCGTCGTAAAACGTGATCTCCTTCAGGGTAACACGCACCTCGCACGCCTGCGAACGAACCGGGGCATCGCAGCAGGCGTCGCCGCAGCACGAATCCGGCTCGCAGCAGGTATCCCCGCCGCAGCAGACTTCCCCGGCACCGCAGCAGGTCCCGTTGCAACACACGCGCCCTGAAGGACAGCATCCGCTTCCACAGCACGAGCTCCCGGCCACGCAGCACCTGTCGCTGCAGCAGACTCCGCTACAGCCGCAGCACGGGTCCGGATTGTTGCAGCACGGATCCGGCGCCCCGCAGCAGGGCGTCCCCTGCCCGCAACACGGATTGTCGGGGTTGCAACAAGGGTCCGGGTTGCCGCAACAGGGATCGCTGGGGTTGCAGCACGGATCGGGGCTCTCGCAACAGGGATTGTCCGTCTGACAGCAACGATTCGAGTCGCCGCAGCACGGATCGCTGGAGTTGCAGCACGGGTCCGGGCTCTCGCAGCAGCCGGGGTCGTAACAGCAGCGGTTGCCGCAACAGGGATCGGGATTCCCGCAGCAGGGGAAGATGCTCCCGCAGCACGGGTCGGGGTCGCCGCAGCACGGATCCGGGTCGCCGCAGCAAGCGGGGTTGTTGTCGCAGCACCGCGGCACCCGGCCGGTCAGCGGGTGCGGGCGGCAGGGGGGAATATCGTCACATGGAGGTGACTGACATCCGTCATCGTTCTCGCAGAGGATCAGCGTCAGCACGGCGTCGAACACGTCCTCGGGCGTGGCGCGCGGCGGCGGCGGGTAAACCGGCGGGAGCTCCGCCTCCGGCCGCGCGTAAACCACCAAGCGGCAGCGGATGTTGTCCTGAAGCACCTCCGGCCCCGTCGCGCCGGCATCCTCCGGCGCGGCGTCGGCCGCCACCCCCATAAGCTCCCGCACCAGCGCCCACGTCGCCGGCCGCCAGTGGATTATATCCGCCACAGGCGACTCGAAGCCGATGCCGTCGCTGACGGGTGGACGGGGCGGCACGGCGGTTGCTTCCGCAAACGGCCCCACAGCCCGGTCGGTCCCCAAGGCGGCCTCCGCCGCGGCCACATCGGTAGACGTCGTCAGGCGCACGTCGTAAACGTACAAACTCCCGCCCGCGAAGTCGTGCCACCAGGCAAGGTATCCCGACTCAAGCTGCCACGCCTCACCCGGCGGTGCGGCGTCGTAGACGAGGAGAATGCCCTCCGGGACGATGACTCGTTTTCGCAGGCCGGCGTTGTCGCCGGCCGAACGGGGCTGTGCCGCCGGTGCCGGCGTTACGGCGAGGCAGCCGACCACCGCCGCGACCGTCCCGCGCCGGGCGATGCAGAGGGCTCGTTGGGTCTTCAAGTCCGGCCGCATGCCGCGAGCTCCAAAGCCGGCAGGCGCCGGCTAGTAACCCTGGAGCGTGACATCTCAATGGAACAGTGCATTAGCATAACAGAATCCAAATGTCAATAGTAACATTGCAAAAACTTGCGGAGTACTGTTGTGCAAGTGCAAAACAACGGCGCGCCGTTGGCATCGTTGCATCGCGAACGGCCATGCTCCGCGGCGGGGGCTGCGGGTAGAATGACTACGTCATGAGAGCAAACTCAATTATCTTCGTGTTGCTCCCGGCGGCATTGGTCAACGCGGCGGAACCCGGTGACCGGCCCGGGCGCGCCCTCCGGCGAACGCCGGTCGTCGAGGCCTACGAGCGGGCCCGCACAGCCGTGGTGAACATCTCCGCGACGGACAAAGTCCGTCGCCTGGGCGTGGACCTGTGGGGCGAAGTCTTCATGATGCCCCAGGAAAACAGCGTGGGGAGCGGGTTCGTGATCCATCCCGACGGCTACATCGCTACCAACGCCCACGTGGTGTCCGCTGGTTCGCAGCTCAAGGTGACCTTCGCCGACGGGAACGAGTACGAAGCGCAGATCATCGGCCGTGACACCACCCGCGACCTGGCGGTGATCAAGATCGAGCCGCGGCAGCCGCTTGCGCCCATCGTCCTGGGCCGCAGCGACGACCTGATGATCGGGGAGCAGACTATCGCCGTGGGCAACCCCGTAGGGCTGCAGAACACGGTGACCGCGGGGATCATCAGTGCCCTGCACCGCGAATTGCAGGTGGGCAATCGCGTCGTCTACCGCGACGTGATCCAGACCGACGCCAGCATCAACCCGGGGAACTCGGGCGGGCCGTTGCTCAACGCCCTCGGGGAGCTCATCGGCGTCAACACCGCCATTCGCAGCGACGCGCAGAACATCGGCTTCGCGATTCCCGTGGACCAGCTCCGCGAGATGCTCCCCGAGATTCTGGACGGCGAGAAGCTCAATAAGGTGCAGATCGGCCTACGCGTGGACGGCATGGACCCGCCAAGGGTGGTGCACGTTCGGGAGGGCAGCCCGGCGGCGAAGGCGGGGGTTATCTCCGGCGACGTCATCACCGAAATCGACGGCCGTCCTGTGCCCCGAAGCGTGGACCTGCAAATCGCTCTGCTGGAGCGCAAGGCGGGCGAGGAGCTGAACCTCAAGCTCCTGCGCGACGGCCACGCGACCGACGCTCGGCTGCCACTCGTCCCGTTGCCCAAACCGGACGGCAAGAAACTGGCGGTCGAGCGGCTTGGAGTGACGGTAGCGGACGTAAAGGAGAACGCCGCCAAGCGCTTCCAATGGGGCCGGCAGGGCGGGGTGATCGTGATGGCGGTCGAACCGCGCAGCCCCGCCGCCGAGGCGGGCCTGGCCCCGGGCGACCTGCTGGTGTCGTTCGGGCGCTACTGGCTGACCGACATCAGTCAGATGAGTGCGTTGCTGGCCGAGGTCGAGCAGGGAACCGCGGTGGACGTGGGGTTCCGCCGCGCGGTGCAGGGCCGCTTGCTGGAAGGGGAGACTCGCCTGTACATTCGCTAGTCGAATGGCCATGGGCGAACGAGACGACCGATCCTACTTCGACAAGCCGCACGACGATTCGGTCACGCCGGCGGACCTGAAGGTCAAACTCTCAGAGCAGCGGCTGTACATCGACTGGAAAGATGGCGCCCGCAGCGAGTTCGCCTTGGCGGAGCTTCGCCGTGTCTGCCCCTGCGCCACCTGTCGCACGGAGCGCGAATCGCAGGGAGCCAACCCCCTTCGCATCCTGCGCGCCGATCCCACCGGCGTACGCGTTGTGAGCGCTCAGCTTGTAGGGACCTACGCCATTCAGTTCCAGTGGTCCGACGGGCATAATACGGGTATCTTCGACTTTCGCTTCCTGCGGCACCTGCACCAGGCGGCGGAGCCGAAGGGTGTGGAATCGAGGGGGCAGGGAGCTCCCGGCGCCGGCGGCGCCGGCGGGCACCCCCCTACGCCGTAGTCCAGGGCCTGCGCTATGCCGGAACGAGTGGACATACCGGCCGGACTGTGGAGTCGCTGCGAAAGCTGCGAGCACATGGTCTACGAGAAGGAAGTGGCCGAGGCCCTGTACGTCTGCCCCGAATGCGGCTTCCACCGCCGGGTGGACGCGCGGACACGCATCGAGCAACTGGTTGATCCCGGCTCGTTCGAAGAGTTCGCGCAGGACCTGCGCTCGACCGACCCGCTATCCTTCAAGGATCGCATCACCTATCAGGAGCGGCTGCGCCGGGAGCAGGAGAAGACGGGCGAGCCGGATGCGATGGTTGTCGGTCGCGCGTTCATCCGTGGCCGGGGCGTGATCCTCGGCGTGATGAATCCCTCGTTCATCATGGCCTCGATGGGGGCCGTCGTCGGCGAGAAGGTGACGCGCGCCATCGAGCGGGCGCTGGAGGACAACCTGCCCCTGGTGCTGGTGACCGCGTCGGGCGGTGCCCGGATGCAAGAGGGCATGGTCTCGCTGGTTCAGATGGCCAAGACGTCCGCGGCGCTGGCGCGGCTGGACGAAGCCGGCGGTCTGTACATCGTGGTGGCCACGGACCCCACAACCGCCGGGGTGGCCGCCAGCTTCGCCGCACTGGGGGACGTGATTCTTGCCGAACCCAAGGCTATGATCGGTTTCGCCGGACCGCGGGTCATCGCCAACACCATTAACGCCGAACTGCCGGACGGCTTTCAGACGGCGGAGTTCATGCTGGAGCACGGCTTCGTCGACCGCATCGTTCACCGCGCCGAGCTGCGGCGCGAGATCGCTCGCATCATCGACTACTGCGGAAAGTAAGGGCGCACGGAATTCTCAAAGAAATTCGCGCCGTTGCGCCGATGAAACGATCGCCGGAGACAACGGGTACACCGGCGATCGGTCGGCGGCATTCCGCTTGCGGCTCCCATGACGCAACGCATTCGTATGCTTCGCACGCTTACGTGTCTCATCGTGGCGATGAGCGGGACTGCCGCGCTCCTTGGCTGGATCGACCCTTCCGACCCTGCGTCCCTGGACGCCGCCACCGCTGACGAAATCGTCCGGCTCACTCGCGCCGTCGTCGAGGAAGACGTCGCCGTGGTGCAGGGTCGGTGGCGGAGCGTCGAGGTACGGTGGGACTCCGGTCCGGCACCATCGGGGGCGATGCTTGCGGCCACCGACTATGCTGAACCGTGCCACTTCTTCCTGGCGCCGGACGGCCGCCCCACGCGCGGCGCCTTCTGGCAACACCAGGCCGCGGCGCCGGGGCGCACCGGCGTGATCACCATCCACTTGGCGAGTCACGGGCGAGGAAACGCCCTTACTTCCGGCCAGCACTTCGGCTTGCGCGCCCTTTTGTTGGCGTTGCACTCCGCCGCAGGCCGGGGCGAACACCCGCTTGCCGTGTACCTTCAGGACCCTCCCGACGACAACCTGACCGCTGCCTCCGCAACGGGCCGCGGCCGCACCGGCCGACAGCTCGCCGCGCCGTCGCCCGGTTGACCGACCCGGCGCTCCCGCGCGAACATCTCCACACAGGCCGCCCGCCCCGCGCACGATGCCCCCATCACCTGCCCGAACCGTGCCCGGCGTCGCGCCCGCGTTCCGTTGCCGTGCCGTTAGTCGGTGTTCAGAGAAGATTCTGGTGTGATGCCGGAGGAGGGAGTCGAACCCTCACACCCTTGCGGGCACGGGATTTTGAATCCCGCGCGTCTGCCAATTCCGCCACTCCGGCCGCAGGCTCATTTGCCCGAGACCCGCAGACAGGCCTCCGCCTGACTGTCGCAAATGTCGAACCACGTATCCAGCCGCGTGATGTTCAGCACCTCGCGCACGAAGGGCGACGGAGCGAACAGCACCACCTGCCCCCCGTTGAGCCGCGATCGCGTCACCAGGTGAATCAGCGCCGCCAGCCCGTCCGAGTTCACGAAGCGGAGGCCGGAAAGGTCCACCGCTAGCGCCGCCCCCTGGCCAACCACCAGTTCCTGCATCGCCTCGCTGAACGACTCCACGGTTTCCGTGGTCACCTCGCCGCTCACTCGGGCAACGCGAACCGTGCCCACGCTTTCCACGAGTACATCCATCGGCCGCTACTTCCTGAGATTGCCCAGATCTACGCGCCGCATCGCCGCGCGCGCCAGCAGGTAGTTCTGATCGTCGAACGAGGTCACCTCGCCGGAGACCACGAACACCACCCCCGCCGTGCCCCGTTGCGACGCCTGCACCATCAGCTCCACGCTTTTGTTCGGAAGCAGCTTCAGAGGCGGCTCCGGGTGCTCCGGCCGGTCCGATTCGAACACGAACGTCCACCACGCCCCCTCCCGAACCAGCCGGCCCGGACGGTTCACCAGCGGCGTGCCGTCCGTCAGCAGCGCGCGGCCGGCCCTCTTCCGCGGCACAGGCGCCAGCCCCGTCGCCGCGGGGGAGACGACTTCCTGTGCCGGTTGCTGCTTCTGGAGCAGCGACAGCACATCCTCAGCCGCCGCGTCCGGAGCGACGGCAGGCGCCCCAGTGGCGCTCGCAGCGGGCGGCACGCTCTCCCCTGTCGCTGGTGGCGGCGCGGAGGGCTTTGCCGGCGGAGCGTTTCGTGCCGCCCAGCGCACCACCAGGTAGTTCTCGTTCTCGAAAACCGTGTACTCCCCCGAAACCGCGAACTCGATGGCGGAATCCGCCCCCAGGTTGGAGCGCATCATGGACTCCAGCGTGGCGTTCGGCAGCAGCCGAAGCGGCGCCTCCCCGTCCACCCCCGTCGCCAGGGTCCACCAGCCGTCGTGGAAGGCAATTCGCCCGGAGCGGTTGATCTGGTGCGACCCTTCGGGCATCAAGCGGCGCTCCGCGGGGCGATCGCGTCGCTCCAGAGCGCCGGCCGAGGGGATCACCTCGTTGAACGGCCGCTTCTGCTGCAAGGCCCTTACAATGTCCTCAGCCGTGGAGTGGACGGACGCATCCGTGCCCTTGCCGGCGCCCTGCGAAACGGCGATGGTCGATGCGGCTGTATTCCGCGGCGCGGGCTGAGCCGCTCCCCCGGCAGGTTCGGCCGGACCCTTGACCGGCTCGGCCAGAACCGCGCCGGCGGCAAGCGTTACGAAACATACGGCCAGCCACATTCGGTTCTGAGCCCGGTTTCCAGTCGCCCAGCGAGCCTTCCCGGCGGATGCCGCCGGCGGCCACCTGCTCACCCACGCATGCTGCGCGGTACTAAAAGCCAGTATCGTCCGCAGGGCGGGAATGTCAAACGTAGACCCAGGGCCGACGCCGAAGGGCCGTGTCGCCCCGTGACTGGTTGCGCGGCTCCGCGGGCGCGCGGGGCGGCCTGGGCCATCGCGCAACAGTCCTCGTTGGCAGGCACCTGCGGCTCTTGTCGTAGGGCAGTACAACGCCCACGCCTGACCCGCGGAAGCGGCATGACCTGCCCCCGATTCATGTACCGGCCGTTATGACAGCCGACGGTGCGTCGGCGAGCCGGGCATTCGCCGGCTACGATGTCCGCTCAGCGGCTGGTGAGTTGTCCGGCGGCGGAGAATCATCGACGCTGCGCGTTGTCAGCGTCCTCCTTCACTACCTAGCGCCGGTGAGTTTGAAGTGGCTCATGGGGGTGTGATGAGTTTGTAGGGACGTTACAGCAGCGCCACCGTCTACGCGCGGCTGTAAGCCGTCGCGTGCAACGGCTTGTTGGGCCATGCGTCTGGCACTACAAATGCAACGCTAAAGCGTGCTCGCGTTACGGCAACGTACAGTTTCTCGGGTGATCTCAGTTTGGAGGCATCTCCGTCCTCCAGAAACGTGAGCATGGGTTTGGTCGGGAAGATGACGACCCGATCATGTGTGCTTCCTTTGGCTAGTCCTATGTTCATGGCAGGAAGTCCACAGGTATCTGCGTTCTTGTCATATCTCAGCACAGTTGCCGGCCCATGATCGCGAAGATAACCCCCGAGCAGCCTCAGTGGCACTGTGAAGACCCCATCGTGTTCACTTGTGGGCACATCAAGAGATTTCGTAGGTGGCATAGCGGGAAAGATTTTGGCCGCGAAATCGCAGATTGCCTGGTTGCATCGGTAGCTACAATCGCGCTTTTCAAGTTTGCATTGGGCAGTACGTTTGGAAAACCACTCCGCCAGTTCAGCGCCCCGATACTTCCTGTTTCTTGAACCGAGGTTTGTAGCAAACGTGTGTTGTCTTGGATCCCCCACGACCATCAGGTTAATCCGTGACGACAAAAGCAAATCCAGCACATCCAAATCGTAGCCGACAAGATCCTGAACCTCATCGATAAGCAGATGAGAGTAGATTCGCTCAAGTCGATCCACGACAGCCCCATTGGTTTCCTTGTTCAGCTCTATCGCAAGGTCCGACACGCCATCGCGGTACAGATCTGCATTGCTGTCGACAAAATACCGCAAATCGCTCTTCTTTGTGAAACGGTTTCTCCGACCCTTGAAATTCAGCCCCCCTATCATGAACGGCTGGCCGGTCAGTGCTCGCTGATATGGCTTGATGCATTGCGTAATCAGAAAGCTGAACCATCCCATGACGGTAATATGCTTCGGCGCTACGCCCACTTTTTGCGCGATGCGGCGCACAATGTGTCTCTGATTCTCATCCGTGTACGTCGTAATGAGCACCCTTCCGCTGTTCACGGCCAAGGCCGCGTCTACCAGGCACTCGGTCTTCCGTGAACCTGCCGCGGCAAGAATGGCTATATTCTGGCTAATTGACGACATCTTGGATGTACTGCGGCATGTGGAGTTTGGTGTCAGATTCGAAGATGGCGAGTGCCCAAGCGGTCTTGTCGGCCAGCATCGCCCTGAGCACATCATCCTTCGTGGCGTACTTCACACCCAGGGCGGAATTGAGGGTGCGCAAGTTGTTTGCCTTGACGATATTTGGTTCCAGCGTATTCAGCTTCGGATCGTCGGCGGTGTGAAGAGTCACCTTGTTCTCGACAAGGTATTTGGAGAAACGTTCCTTCACAGCATCCAAGGACCTACCATCGTTGTCAGTAACCAACCACACGCGGCGGCCAAGTCGAATGGCGAGCTCGGCGAAACGATTATGCGAAAGCCCAACACTAATCACGTCGATACCGTCCTCGATCGGCAACCGACCATGTTTGTCTTGGTAGGCTCTTTGAAGAATCAACTCGTCCGAGGGACCTTCTACGAGGATGGCCGACTCGGCCAGGGCGAGACGAAGAGTGTCGAACCCTGGAAGCTTCTTGAAGAACCTAACGGTATCGGGCGACAGGTCGGTGATGCGCGTTGGTTGCCCCGTTCCCAAAAGCACAAGATTTTCGATGCCAAGTTTGTTGAGGACGTAAGTGCTATGCGTAGCTATGACGACTTGTTTCCCCGCGCACTTGGCGTCGATTCGGCTTATCAATTTCCGCAGATTGGCGAATGAAAGATGGTTCTCGGGCTCCTCGATCAAAACGACGTGCGCGGTGTCAGCCTTCTGCCCGATGGCGAGAAGTGTTTTGAGGGCGTTCTGGTCTCCCTTGCCGATCAGGTCGAAGGGGAGATCGTCCAGATGAGCCACCAGGTTGGCCTCCCAAGTGTATCGCTGCGATATGTCGATCGATAGGCTGAGTCTCCGGTCAGTGATCGCGTCGCCTGTGTTCTTAAGTCGCTTGTTGATCGCCCTGACGGGCTCTTTTTCGCTGAATTCCTCGCGCAAACTTCGGTACTGCCGCGATAATTCAACGCGCTCTTTGGGATCAAGATTCCCGCGGATGATCTGTTGCAGGTGATAGTCGACGCCTGACTGAAGGCGGATCGTGGACGCGTCTATGACGCGAACATCGATGGGGACACTCCGGCCTGAGATCCGGCTGCCGGAGAATCCAAGCATCTCGACGGTGTAGTACTCGGTCGGCACAAGTCGCACAGTGTCGGGTTGTGAGATGAAACTCGTGTATTCCTCGGTGAAAGCCGGCGACAGTTGGGCTTGCAGTCGAATGCCGCATGCGTTCTCTCCGCTTAGATTGTTTGTACCGCGCAAAATCTCTACAGCGTCCGCGTCATCCAGGTAAACCTCGATAACAATTTCCGGTGGAGTAGGGGCGGCGCCACCGGAGTTGAGGGCCGTGATGTACTGTTGAGTTGCGTCTCTGTTAATCAGATGGGGAGAAAGTTCTTGCTCGAACGCGCGGCCGTGCAGGCGACCCGTCAATGCAAGTGTAATGGCTTCGATGAGCGTCGATTTGCCTGTATCATTCCGCCCAGCCAAGATGTTCATACCTTCTGAAAGGTCGAGATCAAGTTCGCGGAACAGCCGGTAGTTTCGCACAGCAACTTTTCGTATCACGCGAGCTGCTCCACTCATTTACGTTATGATCAGGCCCGACGAGGTTAAGGCCGACCCGGCTTGCACTTCAAACACGGTTTGGAGTAGCCGCCCAAACCGGGGGCGATGGAGGCGAGACGTTTGGTCCGGCAACACTGCCCGCCGGTTCGAGATGCCCCATACGGGGTGCCGAACGCTCTTTCACTGTTAACTAACGGGCGATGTTGGCGCGGAAGGGCGAGAATTCGAGACGCCATCATTCGTGGTTCGAGCGAAATCCCGGCGCGCCGGCATTCCGACCCGCCCCCGCACGTGGTGGTGAGAAACCCGACGCCGCATCGTCACCAACACGGCCACCCGGCGTTCGGGCCGGGTTGCCACTGCGCCATTGGCGCCCTTGCCATTCCGCTCGCCCACGCCATTCAAACGCCCGTATCTCTACGCCGAACCGTAGGGTTCCGCCGGCCGGGCCGTGGTTATCCCCGCATTGGGGTGTTTGCCGGCTCGAACAAAAGTTTGGTTAACAGACATCTCCCTTCGCAAAAGCGACCGGTTGAAGCGACAACGCCCGCACGTTCGACGGCATTCCAATCGTGCGTATACTACCCGGTCGGGAGGCGGATCGCAAGTCAAGCACGTTCGCCCGCGGGATGGCCGAGACCGAGTGTGTTTCAGCCTCGAGTTGGCGGCCGGGGGTCGCGGGGCGGTACTCGTTGGGGCGGGATGTGCGCGAAGGGGGCATCCAACCGGTCCCGCCTGGAGCGCAACGTCAAACGTCGTAGTGACTTACGGAAACCGGCTGGTGCGAGAGTCCCTTCTCGCACGCACCCCTTGCGGGAATCCCTTCCCGCGTCTCTCAGAACTCCAGCGCATCCATGGCCATGGTGCGAGAAGGGATACTCGCACCAGCCATCCACCCGACCACTGCTGACACAGCAGTGGCACGCGCGGGGGATCACTGCGGTCCGACCTTTGCTGACAAGGCAGTGCCACACACCGGTGCCCACCGCGGCCCGACCACTGCTGACACAGCAGTGGCACACGCCGGCGCTCAGCGCGGCCCGGGGTTCACCATTCCGTACGCGGGTCAGCGGGGTTGCGCGCGTTGCCACCAACAGAGCGACAACAGTGCGAACAGCAGATCGGCGTGATCTGCTCGGCGTGCAGCGTGGTCGGCAAAAACCCGCTGTACCCCCGCGTAGGAAAGCATACCGAAGGACCCGACAACGTCCGCCGTCACGGTGTCGAAGAATAGTTCGCGCAGCGGACCGCGGAAAAACTCGCCGACCGGCACCTCGAACCCCTGCTTGGGGCGGTCGAGCACCTCGTCCGGCAGAAGCCCGCGATAGGCGTCAACCAGCACCCGCTTGCGCACCCCGCGGTCGATCTTCCAATCGGCGGGCATGTCCAGTGCCAGCCGCACGACCCCGGGGTCAAGAAACGGCGTGCGCACCTCCAGTGAGTGCATCATGCTCGCCAGGTCCACCTTTTGCAGCATGTCGGCGGGAAGCTGGTACTGAAGATCGAAGGCCAGCACGCGGTTGAGCGGGTCGGTGCCGCTTAAGGTCGCCGTGAGGGCGTGGGCCCGCTCGCGGCAGCGCAACTCCATTGCTTCGAAGACCTCCGCACTGCCCAGTGCTGCCGCGGCCTCGGGGGAAAGAATGCGCGACCATGCGATGTGGCGCGCAAGCGGGTCATCGTGCCCGGTTGTTGACCGCCGCCCGGCCGGGCCCTCGACACGCAGGAACTTGCGCGCCTGCCGCAGCCGATTGCCCAACGCCGACGATCGCGACACGCCGCCCGCCCGCGCCAGCGCGCCGAACAGGAAACGGCGGATCGGCGCCGGAACGCGGCGGTAGGCCTCGATGACCCGATGCCCAAGGTAGCGCCAGTACCCGCCGAAAAGCTCGTCCCCACCGTCGCCGCTCAGCGCGACGGTCACATAGCGCCGGGCCACCTGCGACAGGAGGGCCGTGGGGATTATGGAGCTGTCGCCCACGGGCTCGCCGAGGTGGTCGAGCACGCGGGGGATGAAGTCGAGCACCTCCCGCCGCGTGACCCGCACCTCGTGGTGCCGCGCGCCCAGCCGCTCCGCCACCAGCCGCGCGTACCGCGATTCATCATAGGAACGCTGATCGGCGTAGCCGACGCAGAAGGTCTGCACCGGGGCGCCTACGGCCGCCACCAGGCGCGAAGCGACGATCGACGAATCGAGCCCGCCGGAAAGAAAGGCGCCGATCGGAACATCCGACACGCGGCGGATGGCCACGGCGTCCGCGATTGTCCGGCGCAGTACGGCGCACGATTCGGTGTAGCTGTTGCGGCCAGGCTCGCCGTTGCGGCCGGCGCCGTCGCCGCGCGGCGCACCGGCGCTCACCAGCGGATTGAAGTAGCGCGTCGGCGCCTCGGGACCGTTCGCGGTGAACTTCAGGACATGCCCGGGCTCCAACCGCGACACGTCACGGTAGATGGTCTCCGGGTGGGCGATGTAGCCCAGCAGGAGATGGTGCAGCACGGCGTCGATGTTGGTTTGCCGCGATCGGTCGTCGAGTCGGCGGAGGGCTTCGAGCTCACTGGCGAAGACCAACTGCCCGCCCTCGGTGGAATACAGGAGCGGCTTGACGCCGAAGCGATCACGCGAGAGGAACCCGCAGCGCGCCACGGTGTCGTAGAAGGCCAGCGCCCACATGCCGTTGAAACGGGAAAACGCCTCCACGCCCCAGCGCGCGCATGCCGCGAGGACCACTTCGGTGTCGCCTTCGGTGCGGAACTCGGCACCGGCCTCGACCAGCTCGGCGCGGAGCCGGCGGAAGTTGTAGATCTCACCGTTGTAGACCAAGACGGAGCGCCGGGAAGGGTCGAACATCGGTTGATCCGCCGCGGGCGACGGATCGAGCACAACCAGTCGGGTTGCGGCCAGCCCCACCGCCGGCGGAGCCGTCGCTGAGGTCCAGCAGGAGGAGCGATCCGGACCGCGATGCCGCAGCGCCGCGCCGGCGCGGAGCAGCGGTTCACGTTCCAACGGTGGCCCGGAGAAGCGAACGATGCCGGCGATCCCGCACATGACGGTCCATCATGGTGCTGCGACAGGGAGGTTCGGCAATCGCGGATCGCCGGGCGGCCACGAGCGGCGGGCTCCGGCAGCGGCATGAAAAACGGCGGCCACCTCCGGCACCCGGCCGGCGTCGGCACCGGGGTCAAGGGCACGACCAGACATCCCTTGCGCGCCGGCCAGGGAATTCTGAATCCCCAAATCGGAATTTAACCGCAAATCAATCTCGCGCACCGCGATAGCGAGGAGCCCCGCGCCTGCGCTGCGGGAACGCCTTTCCAGCCGCTCACTCCGCCACGGACCCTACGGTGTCCGTGTTTCCTGCGCCACACGATCCGACGGCAGTTCGCCGCGCGTCTGAAGCTGTTCCATCACCCAGGCGTTTTGCGGCTCCAGCCGGTGCGCCATCTGCAAGTGCTGTACGCCCGCGGCCTCGTTGCGGTTCGCGATCAGGAACTTCGCCAGCGCCACGTGCGCTTCGGCGCTCTTGGGCTCCACCGCAACCGCCTGGCGATAGCGGAGAAACGCACCGTCCAGGTCCCCGCGTTCCTCCAGCTCCCGCGCCAGGAAGAGATATTGCCTGGCCGAAGGCCCCACGAACTGCACCGCCCATTCCGTGTGCTTAAGCGCCTCGGCGAATTGGCCCTTCAGTTCCAGGGCGATGTTCTTCCCCTCCAGCGAGGGCACGTGCCCGGGCAGCTCGTTGATCGCCTGGGAGTAGTAGTTCACGGCGGCGTCGATCTCGCGCATGGCCGCTGCGTAGTTCATCTGCGCGAACTTGTCCTTGGCGAGCATGACGCTGCACACGCCCATGTCATGCAGGTTCTCGGCCCGGCGCGGCTTGGTCTCGTCCGCCTGCTGGAAGAGAATGCGCGCCGGCCCCCACGCTCCCTCGAGCATGGCCGACTGGCCTTCCTTCCTCAGATCGTGATACGACGGCCCGCAACCGGTAAGCAGCACGGCCGCCACGCACGCCGGCAGCACTCCCCCCCAAACGACTGGCACCATCCGTTGGCATCGGTTCATTCCGGCAATCTCCTTACATCCGTGACCGTTCCTCCGCTTGCCGCGCGGCGCCGATTGGTGGTACACAGAAGGCCGCCACCGGCAAGCCCAGGGAGGCCAGGCAGTCCATGCCCAACCGCTTCACCATTCTACACCACCGCACGCCCGATGGCGAGCACTGGGACCTGATGCTGGAACAGGGCGATGTCCTACTCACCTGGCAGCTCCCGCGCCGGCCCGCGAGTGGCGCCGACTTGCCCCTCCCCGCGCGCCGCATCGCCGACCACCGCAAACGCTACCTGGACTATGAAGGCCCCATCAACGGTAACCGTGGGGACGTCACGCGGATCGAGGCCGGAACCGTCACCTTTCTGGAGTCAACGTCGGCGCGGTTCGAGCTGGAACTGCACAGCCCGCGGTTCGCCGGCCGTTTCGCGCTGCGCCGTGCCGGCGACGACTGGGAGTTTGTCAGCGTTCCCGAACCAGCAGCGCCCGGTTAACGCCCAGAAGGCTGATCGCGGGAGCGGCCTGCCGCAACCAGCGCTGCGCGTCCACGTAGTAACCGGCCGTCGGCTCCAGACCCGCGTGCTGCGCGCACCAATACCGGTTGAACTCCGCCATCAGCAGCTCGCGCAGGTACTTGCTGTAGATGCTGGCCAGTGCCACCGGGAGATGGCGACTTTCGCCTTCCGTGGCGAATTCCACCTCGTAGGTGCGCGGCAGGCGTGTGAGGCGATAGGCGCTGCGCTCCGCAGATTCCTCCAGGATGGCGACCTCATGCGCCGGCCAGGAGTCCGCCAGCGGCTCGCGGTAGTGCTGCCGCCCACCCAGCCGGTCCACGCAAATGCGGATGCGCTCGTCCGCGGCCGCGCTCCGGATGCGCTCCATGACGCGAAGTGCCATCCCGGTAAGCACCACGGCCTTGTTGCGCGTGTTGCGGACCAGGCGGTTGAAGTGGCCTTCCGGGAGCAATTCGCAGAAGACGCCGAGCAGCGAAATGCCGTTGCTTGCGAAGTCGCGCCGGACGGCGTTGGCCTTAGTGGCAACGTCGCCGGGGTCAAGGCACACGGGCAGCGCCGGGGCGGCGGCCGCGTACCAGGGATACGATTGCAGCAGTTCCCGCCCCCCGGGGCAGACTTCGTCGAGCAGTTCCACCAGCGTCGCGGGACGCCGTTCCGCGGCGGCCAGCATCACCAGCGCGGCGCGCTCCAGGGCTGCCAATCCCTCGCCGCCGCGAAACAACTTCTTGCTGTCGCCGACGACCAGCCGCCGCCCATGACGGTCCGCGGTCGCCGTGCAGCTCGCTCGCAGCGCCTGCCACAGACAACCGCTAAGCAGGTTGTCGGGCACACGAAACGCCGTTCCGGTGACCACCAGCGGCCCGAGCGTGGGCCCGTAGCCCGCTTCGTCAATGCCCGCAAGAACAGCCAACGCTTGCTCCCCAGAAGTCTGCCGCCCGCTCGCGCCGGTACGGTGGGCGCGAGGCTCCGCTGCAACCCGCGCCCCGTGCCGGCCTTGTACCGCGCGGGACGTGGCCCGCAAGTTGCCGCCGCGGTTCCTGCGTTCAATCGCTGCGGACTCGGGTCGCCGAGCTTGGGACCCATGAGCCCTTGGTCAGCGGTGGGGGGAGACACGGCTGGGCGCGGGGGCAGTCGCTGCAACGTGTGAGCGGCTGCTGCGATCAGCACCGCGCGCCGGCAGCCGTTCTTGCGATTACTGACTTGAACCCCTTCGGAGTGCCTTCCCGGGCGTAGGGATGTGGATCGTGCCACCGTTCGTGGGATGCACGCGACTCACACTGTGGGTGCCACGCGGGGTGGGGCAACGCCGGAGGGTTGTGTTACGATCACGCCATGAGGCTCATGCGCGAGGTTCGCTGTCACTCGGCTCCGGAAACCGGCACCTCGCCCTGCAACACCTGGTCGGGCACCGGCGGCGACGGCGGGTTGCGGTCCTACTGGGCCGTGCGCGCCATTGTCGAGGGCGCGATTGACCGTGCCAGCGGGTACCTCTGCGACATCAAGGCGCTCGATGCCGTGTTGCGGGAGGCGGTGGTGCCGCCGCTGCGGGAATTGCCGCCGGGCAGCGACACACTCGCCCATCTGGGCACGGCGCTGCTGGCGGGGTTCCGCGCCGCAACGCAACGAGTGCCGAGGGTGGTGGCGCTTCGCCGCCTGGAGCTGCTCCTTTCCCCATACCTGAGCGTGGCCATTGTGGCCGGGAGTTCGTGCATGCTACGTGTGACGCAGTCATTCGAGTTTTCCGCCGCCCATCGGCTCTGGTGCGCGAATTGGACGGACGAGGAGAACCGCCGGGTATTCGGAAAGTGCAGCAACCCCCACGGACACGGGCACAACTACGTGCTCGAGGTGACCCTGGCCGGCGACCCCGACGGCCGCACCGGTGCTATCATCGAGCTTCCCGCATTCAACCGCATCGTCAAGGAGCACGTGCTCGAGGCCTTGGACCATCGCAACCTGAACCTTGAATGTCCGGAATTCGCGGCCACCAACCCCACCGTGGAGAACATCGCGCGGGCGATTTTTGAGCGGCTGCTGCCGGCTTTCCCCCCGGGGCGACTGGCGGGTGTGCGGGTGTGGGAAACGGCGAAGACCTACGCCGAGTACGGCGGCGACGAGTCGATGCCGGCGGGTTGAGTGGTTCGCGTGGTTGGTGCCTCTCGGTGTCACCTCGCGGAGTTGGTTCAACGCGCCGCGCCGCGGCGTGCCGTTGCGCGAGCGGGAACGCGGCCTTAATCCACGGCGGCGGCGAGCAGCGTGATGTCGTCGCTCTGCGGAGCGCCGGCCGCGAAATCGGCCACCTCGCGGCGGATCTGCCGGACCAGCGCCTGGGCGTTCAGCGGCGCATCCCCATGAAGCAAGGCGCGCAGCCGCTCCGATCCGAACCACTCATTTTGCGGGTTCATGGCCTCCACGATGCCGTCGGTGTACCCCAGCGCCAGGTAGGGCGGCGGCCCGAGCTGCCGGGCGGTGCATGCGTACTCGGCTTCCGCCGCGGCGCCCAGGGGCAGGCCGGGGTCGAGCACGAGCTCCTCCGGCGCCGACTGCCCGGGGCGGAGAACGAGCGGCGGGAAGTGCCCGGCCGTGGCACAGCGGATCTCGTGCGCCCGCGGATCCAGCAGCATGAGCAGGCAGGTGATGAACTTCGCGGCGTCGGTGTTGTGGAAGATGAGACGGTTCCACCGTGAAAGCAGGGCGGCGGGGTCGTCGCTTTCATGGATGGTGACGCGGACGGCGGCTTGGAGATTGGCCATCAGCAGGGCGGCGGCCATGCCCTTGCCGGTGACATCGGCGATCAAGCACCAGACGCGGCCGTCCCGCGCCTCGATCACGTCGTAATAATCGCCGCTCACCGACTGCCCGGGGTCGTTCACCGCGGCGATTCTGAGCCCCGGGCGGTTGGGCAAGGCCGCGGGCAGCAGACCGGTCTGGATGGTCCGTGCCATGTCGATGTCATGGCTGAGGCGGATCATGCGTTTCTGCTCGTCCAGAAGGCGGCAGTTGATGAGTCCAATGGCAAGCTGCTGCGCGATTCCGGCGAGGAAGTCTATGTCTTCGTTGGTGTAGGAAACGGAGGAGCGGACGCGGTCACCGTAGATGATCCCCAGCACTTGCTCCCGGTGGATGAGCGGCACGCAGAGCGCCGAGCGGATGCCGTGCTGCACCATGCTCACGGTGGGGTCGGCCGCCCCGCCCTCGCCCTCCACGAACATCGCCCGCTCCCCGTGCTCCAGGGCGCGGCTGAGCAGGGTGCGGCTGATGGTCAGCTCGCCTCTCGGGCCTTGCAGGTTGCGCACCACCGGCCAGTCCACCGCCCGCTGGTTGACGCGGCGGACGCCGATGGCCCCGCGCTCGAAATGCAGCATCTCGAAGCAGATGTTCATCCCGTCCTCGAGGAGCTGGTCCTGACCCTGGAGGGTCGTGAGGCGTTCCCCCAGCTCGTAGATCATCTTAAGGCGCTGGCGGGAAAGGTTCAGTTCTTTGTCGCGCGTGGCGTAGCGCGTGGTGTGGCTGGTGGCCGGATCATCGGCGATGCGCACCGCGGTCGCGGACGTGGTCGCCGTCTCCCGGAAGACGAGAAGCGTCGAGCCGATGAGCACCTGGTCCCCATGCTTGAGCAGGCGCGACTTGGTGGGCACTTCGTTCACCAGCGTGCCGTTCTTGCTCTCTAGGTCCTCGACCACGAAGCCGTAGGGTGTGGGGGCGATGCGCGCGTGGCGGCGTGAACTGCTGGGATCATCCAGGGGCAGATCGCAGGCCGCGTCCCGACCCACTACCAGCGCGTTGCCCGCCAGCAGGTGGTGCGACACGGTCCCGTTGGCATGCGTGATGACGAGTTCGGCCATACCGTGACGCCGGGACGATCCACGTGTCGCCCGCCAATCGCCGCTCGATGATAGCGGGAGCCGGTTCGACCCGGTAGCGCCAACCGGCGCTTCCCGGACGGGCGGACTGGTGGCGGCAGCATGGGTAGACCTGTCACCTGTTCTACGTGCGCAACTCATCGCCGCGCGACTCGCGCCGGGGTCACAGGCGAGCGGGAAAAACGGCGCGGGATGGCGCAGGACCGCGCACGGGCCAGGGGCGGACACCTATCAGCCAGTGGCGCAAAGCGGCCTACGCGATGTAGCACCGGCATCCTGCCCGTGAAAACATGGACTGGAAGCCCATGCCACGAGTTCTGCCACAGGCTGCTATGGTTTGGCGTCGCAGGTGCAGACCAGGCGGCCGCAGCCGGGGCAGCCGTCGCCGTACTTGGCGGCCATGGCCGCGGTCAGGTCCACGTCGTTGATATTGGCGAGCGTGATGAGCCAGGCGAGTACGTCGGCGAACTCCTCACACTTCTCCTGGTGCGATCCCTCACGCAGGGCCGACGCCAGTTCGCCGATCTCTTCGCACAGCCACAGGAAGGTCGCGGGAGAGCCGCGCTCGCGGTCCTTGGCGCTGTACATCTTCTCAATCAAGGCCTGAAGCTCGGCGAGTGTCATCGGGGTCGCATCCGTGAAAGCAGCGCTGGGCGGAACGCAGATCGCCGGCCCGAGTCTACCGGAACCCCGGAGTCGGACAAGCGGGCGCTACGGCGTCGGGGTCAAGCGGCCGCAACCGCGGCCAGGGTCACGTCGACAGCCCGTTGGCCCAATGGGAGTGGTCGATGGCGGACTCGATGGCGCGACGAATTCGGGTGTGAACCTCGTCCGGGCTGGTGATCGACCGCCACGCGGGCGGCGACTGCGCCGGATGCTCGGACACGAAGGTGATGGTTCCCAGGCCCACCAGCCGTTCCACGTGCGGCCGGGAAAGATACGTGTTTCGCACGTCCAACAACAAACAGGATGAAATGCGCGGCGCGCGTACGCCCTGGATGTTCATGATTCGGCGGTTGGTCAGCACGTACCACGTGGGCACCCAGCGCACCACGGCGATCCCCAGCCGCGCCAGGCCGATCAACAGTACCAGTTGCGTGGTGAGGGCGAGGGACAGGCCGGGAAGCGGCCGCTCCAGGCGCGTTAGCGCTAGCGCTGTAACGCACGCCGCCGCCAGCCACGCCGCCGACTCAAACACCGGCCGCCACATCGAGGGCTTAATCGCCAGCAGCACGAGTTCCCCACCGTCCACCACGCCGCCGGGCAGTTCGGCCCACAGCGCGTCCGCCCGCGCCGCGCGCGAGGGCACGTCGGACATGGTGGCGGCCGCCAGCGCTGCCGGAAGTCCGGCGGCGGTGCCGGGCCGCGCCGCCGGCGGCATAGGCGGCGTTCGACGGGCGACGGCGGTCACAAGACCCAACATGGCTGGTGCTCGCTGGTTCCACCCGGGCCTGCGGGCTCGGCCCGACATGCCCGGTGATACCGATAAGATCATCGACCGCTGCGGCGCTACAGTTGCGTTGGATGCCGGCGACGCGTCGCCCACGCACGGCCAATGCTGGAAACGCCGGCGCCAGGCCGACGAAACGCGCGCCGCCCGCGGTTGCCGGCCGCGCCGCTATCGGATCGCCACCGGGCGCGGCGAGACGTTCGCCAGCATGCGCTCAAGGGCAATCACAGCGAGCTTCTTCGTCTCGCGGTCCACGCGTATCTGGTTGACGACCCGGCCTGCCACTAGTTCGTCAAGGGTCCAGAGCAGGTGTTTCAGATCGATGCGGTACATCGTGGTACAAAGGCACTGGATTCCCGCCAGGGAACGGATCGTTTTGTCGGGCATCTCGTTCATCAATCGATCCACGAGGTGAATCTCCGTTCCCACCGCCCACTTGCTGCCCGGGGCGGATTCACGCACCGTGCGGATGATGAACTCGGTGCTGCCCGCCAGGTCGGCCTTCTGCACCACTTCCCAGGTGCACTCCGGGTGCACGAGAATCTTGAACTCCGGGTCCAGGCGGCGGATTTCATCGCACTGCGCAGTGGTGAAGAGGCCGTGGACGCTGCAATGCCCCTTCCACAGGAAGACCCTCGACACCGCGACCCGCGGCGCCGACAGACCGCCGTGCGCTCGCCGCGGATCGTAGACAACCATCGCATCCAGCGGAATCCCCATGGCAAAGGCGGTGTTGCGCCCCAGGTGCTGATCGGGCAGGAAGATGACCTTCTCTCCCTGGCGGAACGACCATTCCAGTATGGCCCGGGCGTTGCTGCTGGTGCAGCACGCGCCGCCGTGGCCGCCGCAAAACGCCTTGATCGCCGCCGAGGAGTTGACGTAGGTGATGGGCACGAGGTCCGCACCGCACTCTTCAACGAGAAACGCCCAGGCCTCCTCAAGCTGGTCGAGGTCCGCCATGTCCGCCATGCTGCAGCCGGCGGAAAGATCGGGCAGGATCACCTTGACGCGGTCGTCGGTGAGGATGTCCGCGGACTCGGCCATGAAGTGCACGCCGCAGAACACGATGAACTCCGCGTCCCTCTGCTGCGCGCCGATCTGCGAGAGCTTCAGACTGTCCCCGGTGAAGTCGGCGAAGCGGATGACGTCGTGCTGCTGGTAGTGGTGCCCGAGGATCACCAGCCGCGAGCCAAGCTCCTGCTTGCGCAGGGCGATCGCCTGGCACATCTCCTCGTCGGTCAGCGCCGAGTACTTGGGCGGCAATGGCGGTTGAAAAAGCACCGTCCGGCTACTCCTGCCCTCGGCTCCTATCGGATGCCGTGCTTCCACCCTATATTATAGGATACGCGCCGGCGGGGGCCAAACGCCCCGTTGGGGCGGTCGTGGGAGCGGGCGGATGCAGGATCGGTGCCGTAGCGGGCAGGGCGCGGCCCCGACGCGAACCGCAACCGCGGCGCAGGGGCAAGCGCTGCCGGATGAGAGGTCATGAGTAAGCCGAGAATCGCCGTCGTCTTCGGGAGCGACTCCGACTGGGCGGTCATGGAGTCCTGCGTCCGCCAGGTTCGAGAGTTCGGAGAGCCGGTGTTCGTGGAAGTGATGAGCGCCCACCGCAACCCGGACCGAGTGCAGGAGTTCGCTCGTGGCGCCGAGGGTAGCGGGATCGAAGTCATCATCGCCGCCGCGGGAATGTCCAATGCCCTGGCGGGGGCCGTCGCCGCCCACACCTGCCTGCCGGTGATCGGCGTGCCGTTGGTTTCCGGCTCCCTGCAAGGGCTCGACGCCCTGCTCTCCACGGTGCAGATGCCTCCCGGCATTCCCGTGGCCGCCGTCAGCGTCGGCGACGCGGGTGCCAAGAACGCGGCACTGCTGGCCATCCAGATCATCGCCCGCCATGATCCGCGCCTCGCCGAGGCCTACCGCACCTTCAAGGCCAAACAGGCCGCCACCGTCGCCGCCAGGAACAAGGCACTCCAGGAACGCCTCGCCCCATGAGCGTCCGCTTGCCGCCCAGGACCATCGAGTGGATCGGCGGGCTGGACGGCCATGTCTCCATGATCGACCAGACCCGCCTTCCCGTGGAACTGGTGATGCTCCAGGTACGCGACGTCCCCACCATGCGCGACGCCATCAAGCGCCTTCAGGTGCGCGGGGCGCCGGCGATCGGCATCGCCGCGGCGTTCGGCGTCGTGCTCGGCGTGCGCGGCTACGAGGGCGACGACGCCGTGGCGTTTCTGCGGTTGCTTGCGGAAACCTCCGAGGTGCTTGCCTCCGCCCGCCCCACGGCCGTCAACCTCACCTGGGCGCTGAACCGTATGCAGCGCTGTGCCGTGGAGTGTTTGGGCAGTGCCGGGGAGCATCTGGGCGGCGCCGCGCCGTGCGATGCCTCACGCAATGAATCGGCGAGTGCGGATCGGTGCGGCGGGAACAGAGCCGCGACCGTAAGGGAGCGGGCGGAACAGTGCGGCGCAGCGCAAGTTGGCGCAGCGCCCATGAGCATTGCGCAGGTAAAGGCCGCCCTGCTTGACGAGGCCAAACGCATCCGCGACGAAGACGCCGCCATGTGCCGCGCCATCGGCCGCGCCGGCGAACCGCTCATCAAGCCCGGGGCCGGCGTCTTGACGCACTGCAACGCCGGGGGACTGGCGACCGCGGAGTTCGGCACCGCCCTGGCGCCGCTCTACACGGCGCACGAGCTGGGCCGCGGGTTCCGCGTCTTCGCCGACGAAACCCGCCCGCTGCTCCAGGGCTCGCGGCTCACGGCGTGGGAACTGAGGGAGGCCGGCATCGACGTCACCCTGCTGTGCGACAGCATGGCCGCCGCCCTGATGCGCGAGGGTAAAATCGACCTGGTCATTACCGGCGCCGACCGCATCGCCGCCAACGGCGACGTGGCCAACAAGATCGGAACCTACGGCGTTGCGGTGCTGGCCCAGGCGCACGGCATTCCGTTTTACGTCGCGGCTCCCAGCAGCACGTTTGACTTGTCGATCCCGGACGGCACGCATATTCCCATCGAGATGCGGGAAGCCGACGAGATTCGTGTGGGCTTCGGCCGGCCCACGGCCCCGCCCGACGTGCCCTGTTACTCGCCCGCGTTCGACGTCACCCCGGCCGCGCTGGTTCGCGCCATCATCACCGAACGCGGCATCATCCAGCCGGTCGGCGTATCGACCATCGCGAAGCAACTGGGCGCGCCCCATACAGAGCGGCGACCGTAAGGGAGCGGGCGGAAGCAGAATGGTGAATGCGGAATGCTGAATGCTGAATGCGGAACTCATGAAAACCGCCCTCGCCCAACTTGCCCCGGTGTTTTTGGATCGCGACGCGACCATCGCCAAAGTGGTCGAGGCCGTGCGCCAGGCGGCGCGGCAGGGCTGCGAGCTCGTCGCCTTCGGTGAGTCGCTGGTGCCCGCGTACCCGATCTGGCTTTCGCGCACGGATGGCGCGCGATTCAACTCCCCGGACCAGAAACGCCTCCACGCCCTTTACGTGGACCAGGCCGTGGTCATCGGCACCCGCGGGGATCTATGCGGCGGCGCCGGGCGTGAACCGGCCGGGTCCGCAATCGGAACTGAACCCGGCGGGCACCTGGCTCCGGTTTGCCGCGCCGCACGCGACAGTGGTATCGCGGTCATCATGGGCGTGGCAGAACGAGCACTGGACCGCGGCGGGCACACCCTCTACTGCTCACGCGTATTCATCGAAGGCCGCGGCGAGCGCGCCGGCCGCATCGGCTCCGTGCACCGCAAGCTCATGCCAACGTACGAGGAGCGGCTCGCGTGGGGCATCGGCGACGGCGCCGGGCTGGTGACGCACCGCGTCGGGCCGTTTACCGTCGGCGCCTTGAACTGCTGGGAGAACTGGCTGCCGTCGGCACGAATGGCGCTCTACGCCGCCGGCGAGGATGTGCACGTGATGCTCTGGCCGGGGTCGGTCGGCTTGACGCAGGACATCACCCGTTTCGTGGCCATGGAATCGCGGTCGTTTGTTCTCTCGGCGTCGGCGATTCTGCGTGCCGAGGACATTCCCGCCGATGTCCCGGAGCGTGCCCGCATGGTCGGGGACGCGGCCCTGCTGTACGACGGCGGATCATGCGTGGCGGGACCGGACGGGCAGTGGATCGTCGAGCCGGTCGCCGGGCGTGAGGACCTGATCATTGTCGAACTCGATCCGGCGCGGGTACGGGAAGAGCGGCAGAACTTCGACCCCGCCGGGCACTACGCCCGTCCTGATGTGCTCCGGCTCACCGTGGACCGCCGGCCACAGGCCGCGGCCGACTGGCTGGACGCGGAGGCGTAAACCGACATCCGAACCGGCGCCGCTTACGGCGCGTTGCACAGTACGGGGATGGGCTTCCCCTGCTGATCGACGGCCACGAAGACCACTTCTGCTTCGGTGACCTTCACCACGCACTCCGGTTCCAACCGCCGGCGGGCGCAAACGCGCACACGAATGGTGAGCGACGTCCGGCCGATCCGCGAGGTATCTGCGTAAAGGCTGAGCACGTCGCCGACGAACACCGGTTCATGGAACTCGACCTCGTGCATGGAGACGGTGACGTAGCGATGGTGCGCCTGGCGAACCGCCTCCACGAACGCCGCCTGGTCGATCAGTGAGAGGATGACTCCGCCGAAGATCGTGCCCTCGGCGTTGGTATCGCGGGGCATCATCACCACACGGATCGCCGGCTCGTTGCTGGGTGGTTTCGGTTGTTGGGGCATGAGCGCTGGTTACTCCTTCACGGCAAGGGCTACCAGGATCGTGGCCGCCGCGAGCGCGGCGAGTATGGCCGGCCAGTACGCCCAAGGGAAGCGGTAGCGGTAGAGGCGCGCCAGGTGTTTCGCGTAGAGCCACTGCTGCCGCAAACTGAACTTGCTTTCTCCGGCGGCCCGGGTGGCAAACTGGAAGGGGACCTCCGCCGGACGGCGGCAACGGCCTTTGACGTAGAGCTCCAGGGCAATTTTGTAGCCCACGGGGTCCAGCCGATCCGCGTGCGCCCAGGTGCTACGGCGCAGGGCGAAGAAGCCGGACATGGGGTCGGAAAGCGGGGCCAGGGGCCGGGCGAGCCCGGTTGCGAGGCGGCTGGCGAGCCGCCGCCCAAGCGGCCAGTCCCGGGGCAGGCTGCCGCGATCCCGATAGCGGGTGGCGATGACGAAGTCGCACGACTCGTCGTCGAGGTGCCCGAGCAGGGCGGGGATCAACTCCGGCGGATGCTGCAAATCGGCGTCCAGCACCACGAAGCGGTCGTACCTCGCCTCCTGGAATCCACGCAGGACCGCGCCGGAAAGCCCGCGCTCGCCGCGGCGGATCACCAGCCGCAACGGAAAGGTTTCCTGGAGGCGGCGGACAACCGCCTCCGTTTCATCCCGCGAGTCATCGTCGACGATAATCAGTTCGGCCTCGATACCCGCCTCCCGCAAGGCACGAAACGCGCGTTCGACCAGCGGTTGGATGTTGGGTCCCTCGCGATAGGTGGGCACGATGACGGATGCAGCCGGAGGGGCGGGGGGCATGTAAAAGATGTTAACGACGGGCCGCCGCCAGGCAACGGCGAACCGTTTGACACCCAGGGAAGGCGTGAGTACATACGCATGTGTCTTTGGCGCGAGTTCCGGAGGGGCGTGATGAACCGCGCGGCAGCGCCCCTGCCACTCTGGCGACATCGAAAAGCAGGCGCAGTGGTTCGCGGTTGGCCGGCGCATCCCGGGGGCAGTTAGGCGCTCCGGACGGCCACGACCGAGGGCGAACGCATGATCTCAGCACTGGGCGGCAGGACGATCGCATCCGTGTCGGCCATGGGCCAGCTCTCGCTGTTCGTATGGCAGATGCTGCGCTGGCTGGTCGTAGGCGTGCCGCAATGGCGCACCTGGAGGCGGACCATGCCGCTCTTCTACGAAGTCGGCAACCGCACGCTGCCCGTGATCCTCGTCACCGGGACGTTCGTGGGACTGGTGCTGGCCGTGCAGAGCTACGACCAACTCCGAGCCGCCGGTTTTGAACAGCGGATGGGCGTGCTTCTCTCCATCACCCTGGTGCAGGAACTGGGGCCGGTGCTCGCGGGCGTGATGCTCGCGGGCCGGGTTGGCGGCGCGCTGACCGCAGAGTTGGGGACCATGCGGGTGACGGAACAGATCGCAGCTTTGCAGGTGATGGGCGCCGACCCCATCCGCCAGCTTGTGGTGCCCCGGTTTCTCGCGTGCCTGCTCCTGGCGCCGCTGCTGACGTTTTTCTGCGACGTGGCCGGTTCGCTGGCAGGCTGGTTCGTCGCGGTGCGGCTGAAGGGCATCCCCTCGGGGCCCTACTGGTATTACATCCGCGATGCCATCGAAACCTGGGACGTAGGCGTGGGGTTTGCCAAGAGTCTGGTGTTCGGGGCCGCCATCGCGATCATCGCGTGTTACAAGGGATTCACCTGCCGGACGGGGGCGGAAGGCGTCGGGCAGGCGTGCACGGAGTCGTTCGTCATCAGCTTCATCGTGATCCTGATGACGGACTTCTTCCTGGGTACGTTCCTCTCGGGTCTGTACCGCGGCATCTACGGGTTCAAGTCGCTGGTCTGATGATGAGCGCGCCGATGGTCTCCGCAGGTTCCCGCGCCGGAAGCGGCAACGAAGCCGTGGTCCGCCTGGTGGACGTGCACAAGCGCTTCGACGAACTGGTGGTGCTTTCCGGCGTGGACCTCATGCTGCGTGCCGGCGAGACTACCGTGGTCATCGGGGAGTCCGGCTCGGGCAAGAGCGTGCTGCTCAAGCACATCGTGCGCCTGCTGCGGCCCGATCGCGGCGAGGTCTATTTCCATGACCAGCGCATCGACAACCTCACGGAGCGCGCGCTGGTTCCCATCCGCCCCCGCTTCGGGTTCCTCTTTCAGCTCAGCGCCCTTTTTGACTCCATGACCGTGGGGCAGAACGTGGGCTTCCCCGTCGCCGAACATACCCGCCTGAGCCGCAAGCAGGTCGATGAGATCGTGGCCCGCAAACTGGCGATGGTGGGGCTGGACGGCATCCAGTCGAAGTGGCCGGCGGAGCTCTCCGGCGGGCAGAAGAAGCGCGTGGCGCTCGCCCGCGCCATCGCGCTGGAGCCGGAACTGATTCTCTACGACGAGCCCACCACCGGCCTCGATCCCCCGCGCGCCGACGTCATCAACGAACTCATCCTCAAGCTCAAGCGCGAACTGTCGGTGACCAGCGTGGTGGTGACGCACGACATGTCCAGCGCTCTGAAGGTGGGGGACCGCATCATCATGCTGTACCAGGGGAAGTTCATCTTTGACGGCACGCCGGAGTCGATCATGCGCTGCGACAACCCCCTGGTGCGCAGCTTCGTCGAGGGACGCTGCTCCGAGGAACTGCTGCAGGCACTTCACGAAAAGGGCGAGGCATGAAGGAATACACACGCAACCTCATGGTGGGGACGTTCGTGGTCGCCGGGCTGGGCGCCCTGGCGCTGCTCATGATGTGGTTCGGCGAAACGCCCACCTGGCTGGGGGGAAGCGAGTGGACCCTGCGCATCACCGGCGTACGCGAGCTGCGCGGCGTGGGCGCCGGCAGCCCGGTGAGCATGAACGGCGTCGAGATCGGCCGGGTTCTGAACCTGGAGTTTGAGGACCTCAGCCGCCCAGACCAGGGTGTGGCGATTGTGGCGCGGCTCAAGAACCTCTATTCCGTGCCCTCCGGAGCCATCGCCCGGGTGTACGGTGCGACATTGGGCTTCGGCACGGGACGCATCGAGATCGTTCTCGTTCCCGGCGGCAGCGTGGAACCGCTGGCCAGGGAGAGCGCGAGCATCCGCGGTGAAATGCGGAGCATCGTCGGAGAAATCGTAACCAAGGAAATGCTCGACGACCTGCAGCGGACCATCACCCACATCGGCAACCTCACCGCGGAATGGACTCCGGTGGGGACGCATCTGGCCAAGCTGCTGGAGCAGCGCCCGACCGCTGTGGTGGACCGTCCGGACGCCGCGGAGCGCGGCATGGTGGCAAACCTCTCCACGGTCGTGGAGCGCATCGACCGCCTTGTGGCCGAATTCAACGAGGTGCTGGGCGACGATGCGGTGCAGGAGGACGTCAAAACCGCTGTACGCGACCTTCGGGGCGCCGTGGAGGAACTGAAAGCCACCACCACGCTCTGGAAGACGGAAAGCCAGAAAGTCGCGAACAACCTCAACGGAGCTATCGATCGCACCGAGGAGAACCTCGAGAGTTCGTTCCGGAACCTCAACACCGTTCTGGAGCATCTCGACGATAGCGCCAAGCAGGTTACGATCGTGCTGGAGCAGATCGCGCAGGGAAAGGGCACCGCCGGCATGCTTGTCCGCGACGAGCGGCTCTACGAGGCCGCGGTGCTGGCGCTGCAACGCTTCGCGGACGCGGTGGGAACGGCGGGTCGGATCCTCGGCAAGGTGGAAGACCAGGGGTACGTGGAGATCGGCCTTACCCCCGCCGGCATCATCCGCAAGAAATACCCGGTCGGTCCCGCGGCCAACCAGGCGCAATAGGAACGACGAAACTCGGCCGGGGCACCTCGATCAGCCGGCGCGATCGGCGCCGCACGCAGCGCCGCGGCGGCCACCCGCGACAACGGCCCGCGACACCTCCGTTCCGGCACGCTGCCCGGTGATGGTGCCTGAGCCGCTTGGCGCGGTTGGATTCTGCCCCTCGGCGCGGATACACTTTCAGGTCCCGGTGAGCGGTTAAGGGCGCGGCCGGATGGGTGCGTCCTCTGGCCCGCGCCGCGGGGTTTTCGTTGATCGCGACCCGGCGGAATCTGTGTTCGAAAATGTTGTGGAACCCCACGCTTAAGCCGCGACTGCGCCCCGTGGAACCGTTCCGCCACTCGGGCGATGGGAGCGGAACCGACGGCGCGACGATCGGGCTGCGCGACCCCAGCGGCATCTCCGAAGTCAGCCTGACGCTCTCACCCGCGGCGCTCCACGTGCTGTCGCTCATGGACGGAGAGCACACCTGCGAGGAAATCCGCGCCAAGTTCCACGCGGCGTCGGGCCGGCCGCTGAGCATCGAAACGCTCACCAGCATTCTGCACCACCTGGAGCAGGCGCGCTTCCTCGAAGGCGCGGCGTTCGAAGACCATTATCGCTCGCTGCTCGCCGAGTATCGGCGGCGCGGGGTGCGCGACATGCCGCACGCCGAGGCCCTGGGGATCGTCGCCGGTGACGGCCGCCTCTTCGACGAGATGCTCGAGCAGGTCCCGGAACCCTTCGCCGGCGGGCGCGTCTGCGGGCTGGTCGCGCCGCACCTGGACTACCCCCGCGGCCGCCCCTGTTATGCCCGGGCGTACGCCGCCCTGCGGCATCGCCCTGCACCCCGGCGAGTTGTGATCCTGGGCACCAACCACTTCGGCCGGTCCACCTCGGCGGTGGCGACGGCCAACGACTTCGCCACGCCCCTGGGCCGAACGCAGACGGATGTTCCATTTCTCGAACGGCTGGAAGGAGCCTGCGGCGATCTGCGCGCTTTCGAGTTCGATCACGTGCGTGAACACTCCGTGGAGCTGCAACTGGCGTGGTTGCAGCATCTGTACGGCGCCGATGCCTTCCACGTAGTGGCCGTGCTCTGCCCCGACCCCTGCGGTCCGACGGGCACGGCTCCCGCCGACGCCCGGGGGACCGACCTCGCCGAATTCGCGCTGGCGCTGGGACGGGCGATTCACGAGGACCCGACAGACACGCTGCTGGTCGCGGGCGCGGACCTCAGCCACGTCGGCGCCAACTTCGGCGACGAACGGCTCCTGGACGCGGCGTTTCTTCAGGAGGTCCGCGGTCGCGACCAGCAGGCCCTGCGACGGTTGCTCGACGCCGGTCCCGAGGCGTTTCGGGCTGCCGTCGCCGAGCAGAATAACCCTACGCGGGTGTGCAGCGCCGGATGCATGTTTACCTTGGCAACCGCGTTGCAGGGATCCAAGCCCACGCTGCTGGGATACCACCAGGCGGTCGACCGGCCTACCCAGACGTGCGTCACGTGCGCCGCCGTCGTCTACACCTGACACGCCTGCGAACGATCCGGCGCCGCCGCCATCGACGCCGGACCGCACCCGCCATGTCGCGCCGGAGTATCAGCGGCGAGAAGGCAGGCCAAACAGCGGCGTATAGATGCCACCTTCGGCGACCGCCCGACCCTTTCCCGGGAACAGCCGTCCAACGCCGGCGTTGGTCCCGCGCGGCAACCGGCGTACGGAACAACGGGCCGCGCCTTTCGCCGCACTGGTTCGCCGCCCGGTCCTGCGATTATGCTCTTCCTACGATGAGCGGACCTCCGCTGACGCAACGGATCATGAGCGGTCAAGCCGGCGCCTGGTCCGCACCGGTGCGCGCCGTGCTCGGCGGGGTCGAGTGGCTCTACGCCTCCGCCGTCGCCCTGCGCAACCGCCGCTACGACCGCGGCGCCCCTACCGTGCGTCTGGCAGTTCCCGTCATCAGCGTGGGGAACATCACCGCCGGAGGAACCGGCAAAACCCCGGTGGTCATCGCGCTGGTGCGGCGGCTGGAGCGCCTCGGCCGCTCGCCGGCGGTGGTTGCGCGCGGCTATGCGGCCGCCCCGGACGGCGCCAACGACGAAGAACGGCTCATCCGCAAGCACTGCCCGGCAGTGGTTTACGTCGCCGATGCCGACCGTGCCCGCGCCGCGCGGGCGGCGCACGAGCGACACGGCGCGGACGTCGTGGTCCTCGACGACGGATTCCAGCATCGGCGCCTGGCGCGCGACCTCGATATCGTCGTCCTCGACGCCACCTGTCCCTTCGGGTTCGAGCGGCTGCTGCCGCGCGGCCTTCTTCGCGAATCGCCCCGCGGCCTGCGGCGGGCGCATGTCATCGTGGTGTCACGCTGGGATCAGGCATCGCTCCAGGAACGGCAGGCCATCGAAACCCGCGTGGCGCGCCTCGCGCCGCAGGCCGCCGTGCTCCACGCCCGTCATCAGGTCATCGCCGTGGAGGGGCTCGACGGCCGCGACGTGATGCCCCGCCTGGCCGGCGCCCGCGCGGTTGCCTTTGCCGGGATCGGCAATTTCCCCGCGTTTCTCACCACCATCCGTTCCCTGGGCGTCACCGTGGTCGGCGAGCGCCGCTGGCGCGACCACTACCGATACACCGCCCGTGACATCGACGCCCTCAGGCGCCGCGGCGCCTTTCCGCCGCACGATCTGCTCCTCACCACGGAGAAGGACGGCGTAAAGATCGCGGCACTGCACGACACCGACCTCGCGTCCATCGCCGTCGTGCGGGTCGCGGTCGATTTTCTGGGCGAGGAGGGTACAATCCTGGACGGCCTCCTGGAAAAAAGCCTTGGTCCGCGGAAGCGCTCATGACCCGCCGCTACCAGCCCATCGACGCCGCACGGCTCCGCACCTACAGCATCCGCCAGCGTCGCCATAAGGCGGCAAGCCCCGCGGCTGCCCTGCTGCCGGAAGCGGGCGCCTCGGCGTCCGATCTGATCGCCTCGCTGCCACGCTACCTGGGGGCCGAGGCGTTTCGTCAGGTGGTGGCGGCCATCGTCGCCGCGGTGCGTAACGACCGGCCCGTGGTCGCCGCCTTCGGGGCCCACGTGATCAAGGTCGGCTGCGGGCCCATCCTCGTGGATCTGATGCGCCGCGGGGTTATTAAGGCCGTCGCCGCTAACGGCGCCTGCGCCATTCACGACGTGGAGCTTGCGCTCTTCGGCGAAACCAGCGAGGAGGTGGCCGACACCATTCGCGACGGCAGCTTCGGCATGGTGGCCGAGACGCTGGAGTTCTTCGACGCCGCGGCGGCCCTGGCTCAACGCCACGCCATCGGCCTGGGTGCCGCCGTGGGGCGCCTGCTCGTGGAGCGCCGTGCCCCGCATCTCGGGCAGAGCGTCTTCGCCACGGCGTGGGAGCATTTACTGCCGGCATGCGTGCACGTGGCCCTGGGCACGGACACGGTGCACGTTTCCGCGGGCGCGGACGGCGCAGCCTGGGGGGCGGCGTCACTGCTGGATTTCCGCCTGGTTTGCGACGTGGTGCGCGACCTGGGTGCCGTGGGTGCGTCATCGGTGGGCGGCGTGTGGCTGAACGTTGGTTCGGCAGTTCTGTTGCCGGAGGTGTTTCTGAAGGCGGTGTCCGTGGCGCGAAACCTGGGGGCGAACCTGGATTGCATGACCACCGCCAATTTCGATATGATCCGCCATTACCGTCCGCGGCAGAACGTGATCGGCCGGCCAGTGTCGCCGGGGCGCGGACACGACATCGCCGGGCACCACGAGATCATGCTGCCGCTGTTGCGTTGCGCGGTGCTGGAGGCACTGGCTGGAACCTGAGTGATGAAGCCACCGGCGGTGTTTC
The DNA here is from genome assembly GCA_016208685.1 of Planctomycetota bacterium. Classification (GTDB taxonomy): domain Bacteria; phylum Planctomycetota; class Phycisphaerae; order UBA1845; family UBA1845; genus JACQXM01. The sequence goes on from JACQXM010000036.1 coordinate 77,749, forward strand.
TCGATCGCGATGGGACCATCATCGAAGACCGAGGGTACCTTGCCGACCCCGGCGACGTGCGCCTGCTGCCCGGCGCCGCCGACGCCCTGCGCCGGCTTTCCGCAAGGGGCTTCCACCTGGTGGTGGTGTCCAACCAATCCGGGGTCGCACGCGGCATCTTCGATGAAAGCCGTCTGGCGGATGTGCACGCGCGGCTGGAATCGCTGCTGGCGGCCGAAGGCGTGCGCCTCGACGCCGCCTACTACTGTCCGTACCTGGACGGCCCCGAGGCGGTGGTGGAGCGCTACCGCCGCGACAGCGAGCTGCGCAAGCCCCGCCCCGGCATGCTCCTCCAGGCGGCGCGGGAACTAGGTCTGGACCTGTCGCAATCATGGATGGTGGGCAACTCGCCGAGCGACGTTGAGGCCGGCCGCCGCGCCGGATGCCGCACCATTCTGCTGCACACCAACGGCTCTCCCACACCTGCCGCGGCCGCCACCTTCCTCGCGCGCGGCGTCGAAGAGGCAGCGGACCTGGTGGAGCGGAGCCTGGCGTCCGCCTCGCCGACGTCATCCGACACGGCCGGCGCTACCGCCGCGGCCGGTGTGAACGCCGCGCCCGAGCCCGCGGAAACCTCGCCGCCCGGTCCCGGCGCACCGGCGGCGCCGGATGCGGTGGTGGGAATGCTGGAGCGGATTCACGAACAACTGGATCGCGCCAGTCGCCCGCAACGTCAACAGGATTTTTCGCTGTTGCGGCTCTTCGCGGCTCTGTTGCAGATGCTCGCCGTGGTGGTGGCGCTGTGGGGGATGCTCGGGTTGTTCGACGGAGAGAACGCCGCGGCGACGGCGCGCTTCACGCTCGGCTGTTTTCTACAAGGCGCGGCCCTCACCGCGTTCGCGCTGGACCGCTGGCGTTGAGTCGTTCAAACGAAGCGCACGCGCTGTCCCCCGCGCTGCACCTGCCCCAGTACGAAGGGGTGCTCGCCCGCCCGCTGTAGCGTCTGCATCACGCCGCCCGCGAACCGCGGGGCCACCACGAACACGAAGCCGACGCCCATGTTGAAGACTTTGAACATCTCCGCGCGGCTCGTACCCAGGCGGCGAAGGAAGTCGAAGATGGGCGGCGGCGTCCAGGCGGAGCGGCGGATCACGGCGTCACAGTTCGGCGGTAGCACGCGAGCGATGTTCTCCCGCAGCCCGCCGCCGGTGATGTGCGCCATGGCGCGCACCACGCGTTTGACGGTGTAGGTTCTCAGCACCGCCTGCACCGCGCGCACGTAGATGCGCGTGGGGCGCAGCAGCGCCTCGCCCAGCGGTTCGCCCAGTTCCGCATAGTACGTGTTCAGCCGGCAGCGCGCCTGGGCGATGAGCTTGCGCACCAGACTGTAGCCGTTGGAGTGCACGCCGCTGGAGGGAAGGGCGATGAGCTGGTCCCCGACCGCCACGCGCGAGCCGTCGATGACCCGGCGCGGCTCCACCACACCCACGGCAAAGCCCGCCAGGTCCAGATCGCCGCGGCGATAGAGGTCCGGCATCTCCGCGGTCTCTCCGCCCAGCAGGGCGCAACCCGCCTCGCGACACCCGGCCGCGATGCCCTCGACGACGGCCAGCAGTCGTTCCGGGTCCAGCTTGTGCACGGCAAGGTAGTCGAGAAAGAACAGCGGCTCGGCGCCGCAGGTGATCAGGTCGTTGACGTTCATCGCCACCAGGTCGATGCCGATGGTTGACAATCGGTCCATCTCCACGGCGATGAGCACCTTGGTGCCCACGCCGTCGGTGCAGCCCACCAGCAGCGGCTTGCGATAGTCACGACGAAAGAGGTCCTCCTCGAAGTCCAGCGCGTAGAGCCCGGCGAATCCGCCGTGGCGATGCTTCGGCACGCGCGGCCCGTAGGTGCTCTGCATGGCGCGCTTGATGGCCTCCACCCAGCGGGTGTTGGCGTCTATGTTTACGCCGCTTTGTTTGTAGGTGATCACGCCGTCGTACGTTTCCTTTCAGTGTCCCGGCGGATGGAAGCCGCCGGCCGCATCCGAGCCGGAACCCGGAAGGTAACCCGCCTTGCGTTGGAACGAAAGCGATGCAGCGATAGCGGGGGAGGACGGGGTGCCGTGGCGGTTCCGGCAGTTTGCCGATCGACCCCACCGGGGGTCGGAGGCTGTCGCCACGGGTGGAGCGCAGTCCGTCGTAGGGCGGAATCGTGAGAGCAACGGAGCGAACCGTGCGCCCTCGCGCGTGCTTGGGTGACCACTCCGTGGCGGCCGGGCGCAGCGCCAACCCCGCCGACCCCGGCGCGGCCGAGCCGCCCCCGGCGCCGGCTGACCCAACCCCGGTTCCACCCCGCGCCGCGTAACCAATCTCGCTCTGGACACCCGCCGATAGATCACTACTTCGGAGAACGAACAGACCATGAGCGGCTGGGCGATGCTCGTATGGAGTGCGGTCTGCCTGGCCGGCGTCCTGCTGTTTCTGCGCACCGTGGCGGGCGAACTCGACGCCGTCGAGCTGGGGTTGCGCATCCTGGAGGAGCGCGAACGCCGCGAGCTGCGGAAGCGCCAGGAAGCCGCCCCGATGGCACGCGCGCAGGAGGCGGCATGACCCGCCCCCAGTTCCTGGAACCCGATACTCATTCCCACGTAGGCCCCGCCGCCTTCCTGACGCGCGGGAACCGCGGTTGACGTGACACCTTGGTCGACTACGATGCTGGTGCGACCCACTCAGCGCAGGAGTTGAAAATGTCCGCGGCTCCCGGCCGGTTCCCTCAGCTTCGTTGGCTGCACGGTGGCGTGTGCGGCGCGGCCGCGCTTGCCGCCGTCGTCCTCATCATCCTCGGCTTCACCGCCGATGACGGCGCCGGGAAATGGATGGTCATCGCCGGTGGATTCGGCCTCTTCGCCTCGCTGATGATGCTCACCCTGATGCCCCTGCTTGCGAAACTGGAGGCAACCGGTGCCCGGCAGCTAGGCGAACTGCGCGATTTGCAGGAACTGGTGCGGAAGCAGCTCGCCGGTCTGGCCGTGATTTCGGAGAACACCCGCATTTCCGACGCCGCCAAGTCGCTCGCCCATCGCGAACAGGAGCTCGACGCGCTACGCGCGGCGATCCGCGACGACCTCCGCAAACACAAGTGGGAGGCGGCGCTGAACCTCATCGACGAAGTGGAACGCCGCTTCGGCTACCGGCAGGAAGCCGAGTCCATGCGCGAGGAAGTTGACGACGCTCGCCGCGAGGCCATTCAGGCCAAGCTCTCCCAGGCCGCCGAGATCATTGAGCGTCATTTCGCGGCCCACGAATGGGATCGGGCCCAGAAGGAACTGGACCGGCTGGTCAACGCCCTGCCCACCGACGCCAAAGTGATCCGCCTGCAAGAGCGCATGAAGATGCTCAAGGAGCAGCACAAGCAAGAGCTCAAGTCGGCTTGGGACGAGGCCGTGCGCCGCAGCGACACCGACCACGCCATCGACGTGCTCCGCGAGCTCGACCAGTACCTGTCCCCCGCCGAAGCCCAGGAGCTTCAGAGTTCGGCGCGCAATGTCTTCAAGGAGAAGCTCCTTCAGCTCGGGGTCAGCTTCCGCTTCGCGGTCACCGAGAAGCGCTGGCAGGACGCACTGATGACGGGACTGGAACTGGTTCGCGATTTCCCCAATGCCCGCATGGCGAGCGAAGTGCGCGAAGCTCTGGACACCCTTCGCGAACGGGCTCGCGTGGCTGCCTCCGAATCAGTCGAGCCCGAGACCGCCCGCCGCTGACCCGCCCTGGCCGGCAACCCGGTCCTATTCGGGTCGCAGCGGCCGAGTCATCAGCGCTTCGATGGCCTCCTGTGGGCTGCATCCCTCGAAAAGCACCGAAGCCACCGCCGCTACGATAGGCATCTCCACATGATGCTGCCGCGCCAGCGCCAGCACGGCGCGCGTCGTGGGAATCCCCTCGATGACCGACGGCGTCGAGGCGATCACCTCCGACGCGACCGCCCCGCGCCCGATGCGCTCCCCGGCGCTGCGGTTACGTCCGATCCGCGAAACACAGGTGGTGAACAGGTCGCCGACGCCCGCCAGGCCGCGGAAGGTGTCCGGTGAGGCCCCGAGCGCCATGCCCAGGCGGGCGATCTCCGCCAGACCGCGGGTAAGCAACGCCGCCTTGGCGTTGTCCCCCGCCGCGATTCCGTCACAGATGCCCGCAGCAATGGCGATGACGTTCTTGACCGCGCCGGCGAGTTCCACGCCCACCAGGTCGCCGCTGGCGTACACCCGAAAGTAGTTGCTGCTGAAGGCGACTTGCACCAGCTCGGCGATGTCTGGCACGCTGGCGGCGGCCACCACGCTCGCGGGCTTCTTCGCCGCCACTTCCGGTGCAATACAGGGGCCGGAAAGACACCCCAGCGGAACGTCGCCCACGCAATCGCGCAGCACGTCCGTGGGACGCAGCAGCGTTTCCAGCTCCAGACCCTTGGCAACACTCACCAGGGGGACGGTGCGCGGTACACAGCGAGCCAGCCGCGTCCACACCGCGCGCATGTGCTGCACGGGAACCGCGGAGATAACCACCGCCGGGTCCTCGAAGGCGCGGGCAGGTTCGTGTTGCACCGTCAAGGCACCGGGGAAGCGGTAGCCGGGAAGATAGCGGCGGTTCTCACGGTCGGCGCACAGTGTTTCAACGTGCTGCGGCGAGGCTCCCCAGAGCGTCACCCGCGCCCCGCGCTCCGCGAGCATCAGCGCGCAGAGCGTACCCATCGCTCCATCGCCGACGATCGTCGCGCGTGCCACGCGCGCAGACATGCGTGAGTCCTAGGGAACGACGTTGAACGCCCCGAACACGACCCCCTGAACGAAGTTCGAGAGCACTTGAGTGCTTACGCCGGCGACCAGTGAATTGAGGTCCAGCGTACATCCGCTCACCTGAAACAGCAGTCCCGCGGAGAGCAGGGGCAGGATGCGCCGCCGCGCCGCGATCCAACGCTTCATCATGGCATGCTCCAGGGCGGCGTCTCGCCGCCGCGATCAGGGCTGGCCCGCAGAACCGTCCGGAGATTCGCCGGACGTCAATTCGACTACTTCGCTGACTACGTAAATCGGCACCGGGTCGATGGCGCCTTCCTGGGGTCGCTTGCTCGAAGCGCGGACGCCGACAAAGCGACCCAGGTAGTCGTCCAAATCCATCTCCACAGTCAGCGGGACCTCGATGTACGCAATGGTCCGGCCGCCGGTGGCCGGATCCACCACCCGATACCGCCGCGGCAACGAACCCGCGGGGTACAAAGCGCTGTCGCGCAGCACCCCTTGTACGTCGAACCCGGGCGGCGGGGGCGGCGGCGCGATGGGAATCCGCGCCCGCGCCGCGAAAAACTCCTGCCGCTGTCGCTCCGCATCCTCGTCGAGTTTCCGAAGGTTGATGGCCGTGCCCAGAATATCCTGCATATCGTTGATCTGGCCCACGCGGCCCAGCGCGTAGCGTTTCGCCACGTCGTCCCCGCTCTGCTCCGCCAGAGTGCGGTAACCGGCGAGGAGCTCGGCGAACTGCCGCTCATGCAGCGGCTTGGTGAGCTCGACTTCCAGGGCCGATTCCAGCGCCTGGAGCTGCCGGGCGTGATGGGTCGCCGGAATCGCGGCAAGCGGAGACGTCGAAGGAATGATCGAGGCGGCCATAAGCGGTCGCCCCCCGCTCTCCGCGCTGCCCGAACCGTCGCGGCGGCCCCCGGCGGCCGCGTCGCCCGCGGCATCGCCGGCGGACACAGAAGGAGAGCTTTCCCCGGTAGTGTCGCGCCCCCCCGTTTCGCCGTCTGCGAGCCGGTCACCGACCGGTTTGTCGTTCGCGCCGGGAGCGGCGGAGTCGATGCCTTCCGCGCCGACGGCGGCACTCCGCCCCGACGAAGCTCCGGCCGTCGCGTCATCCGTTCCGGACGAACGCTCCACGTAGGCGCGGTTGACCCATAGCGTGGCGCCGGGCGGCGGCAAGATGCGCAGGAACCCGTCCGGATTGCTGCCCATGATGCTGACTTCGGCGCCCTTCTGGAGCATCGTCTGCACTGTGTACTTGTTGCTGTTGAGCAGCGAACCGGCGCGCACGCGCACGTTGTCGCCGTTCACCACGCCCGATTGGTTGTCCACGGTATCCACAAAGTCGCCGGAGATGAGGCTGAAGGTCCCCAGCGGAGGCAGAATTTCCAGCCATTCCCCGCGCTCGCCCACCACGTCCACGCGATCGCCGGCCTTTAGTTTGCAGATCGTGTAGTGGTTCAGGCTGTCGCCGCTGCGAACGTAGACATCGTTCGCCACGATCTCGCCGTGGAACAGCACCGGCCTCACGGGGCTGTCCCCCAGCGCCGACGACCCACCGCCCACGGCGAGCAGCAGCGTGGCGACCCATCCCTCAACGCGGTTCACTCTTCGTACTTCTGACATGAAGCGCCGTCCTTCCGTGGCTGACACGACTCTTCCTATTCCCCCTATTCCCGCACCAATACCGCTATTGTCCAAAGTACCGCCGCTAGCGTTTGGTGTCAATCGGTTCTTCGACGGTCGGCGCGGCGGTCGGTGCCGGCCGCACCGGCAACGCAACCGCGGCGGCAGGCACCGACCGCGCCGCCGCCACGCCGGCCGCTCGCCCCTCCCCACTCATGACCGTGCCCAGGAGCGCTTCGTCGTCGCCGGGGTTGGTGAGCAGGCACTGCGGCTTGTAGTGCTCATGTGACGTGCCGCGGCGCGCCACGCGTTCCGCCTCCACCCGTGCCAGCGTCCCGGAGGGTAGCACGCTCAACACTACGTCGCCGAGCCGCCCGGAGGACCGCTTACAGGCATACTCCACGTTCAAGGCGCGCAGGCCCCGGTCCATGGCGCCTGAAAGCTCCTGCGGCGGCGGTACGTCGGATTCGATATGCAGACGATAATACGGCGGCTCCGCCCACGCCGGTGCCAGGACAAAGCCCCGGTATTCCACGGCTCGCGCGCGGCACGCCTGGTCGAACGCCGCCACGGCCTGCCACTCCGTCAGTTTCTCCCCTGTAATTGAGCTTACGTACTTGCCGCGGTGCAGGAACTCAATGATCGGCGCCTGTCCCTCGAAGCCGTGGACGCGAATGTAGTCCCCCAGGTCGTAACGATACAGCCCCGATGAGGTGGTCATCACCACGCGGTACTCGCCGCCTTCCACCAGCTCATGGCAACGGTGAACCACGGAGGCGTCCGTCGCTACGGCATCGCCTTCGACGAACTCGAAGAAGCTGCCGCCCACGTCGAGAATGCCTGCCGGGGTGCCGTCGGTCACCGGAATCGACACCCGGCCCTCCGTCGCGAGGAGCCCTATGTCGCGCACCGGCACGTCGCCGAAGTAGTGCGGAAAGTCGCGCAAGTGAAGCCCCATGCTGCCCCCCGTCCAATTGGCAAGGAAGGACACCGTCCAATAGTGCTTCGGCAGCAGCGCTCCGTGCCGGTTCGCCAGTGCCGTAAGCCGGCGCGCCGCGGCGCGGTTGGGGCGCAGGCGCGCGGCGAGCTGCCGCCGGACGGCCTCCGGAATCTCCCCGGGGGGTGTTAGCGTTCCGTCGTGGAGATCACGCACCAGGCGTTCAGCATGCTGTTCCGCGGCCCGTGCCAGCTTGAGCTGCGTGGCGGGGCTGGGCGTGACCATCCAGCCGACGTCGCTGGGCACGGCGAATCGCATGATGGCGTAATACCGCGCCGCGCTGTCGCTGATCCGCGCCGTTTCCGGCGGAACCACGTAGAGCTTGCGCACGATGCGCTTCTGCGTCGCAGTGAGCAATCCCGAGATCGCCCCGCAGGGTACGCCCAGCTCGGTGTAGTGCTCGTCCATGCGCGACACGACCTGAGCGATCGAGCGCAGCCACGCCCCAGGGTGGTCCATGAGCGCCTTGAACCCGAAGGCATTCCACCCGCGGCGATAGTCGCGCAGGAATGCCGGAGTCACCGGGACATACTTGGGGCGATCCGTGCTGCCGCTGGTGATGGCGAACATGAGCACGCGCTGCAACGGGCCGAACAGCGCCCGCAAGTCGCCGGCCATCACGCGTTCGACGTAAGGCCGGTGGCCCTCGTAGGTCTGCACCGGCACCCGGCGGGCGAAATCCCGGTAGGTGCGAATCCGCGCGAAACCGTGCTCCCGCCCGAAATCGCTGTCGGCGTTGCGCGTGATGATGTTGCGCAGCGAGTGCTTCTGCGTGCGCCGCGCGGCGTGCGCCGCGCGCAGGAGCTTGTGGAACTGCCAATGGGCGTGCTTTCCTCCCAGAAACGCAAAGAGGCGGTCCAGTTGTGACGTTCGTAGCGTTTCCGGCATGTGGCCAAATCCCGACGGCATGCGTCGGCCCCTGGGCCGGGCCGCCGCGCCAGGACGCCAACCTGCTCCACCATCGTGCGCACTTCGGCGCGGCCCAAACAGGGCCGCGTCCGTCCGCCCTTCACGTCACGTAGCGGCGTCCGGCAGCCTGTGGCAAAACTCGTGGCATGGGCTTCCAGCCCATGGTTTCACGGGCAGGATGCCCGTGCTACATCGCGTAGGTCGCCTTTCGCCGCGCACCGCCGCGCCGGGACGCCGCCTCTGACTGAATATGCCCGCCGCCCCGCCGCGCCTTCAGACGCCCTTGCTTCGGACACCCCGCCGTTCCGCGCGTCGGGTCGGGGCGTCCAAACCGGCGTTCGGGGAGTACTACCCCTTTTCGTCACGCCCGGCAACGGGGAATCGTCGGTTGAGCATGCAGAGGCGGTGATGGTCCCGGGCGGAGTTCGCGGGTGCGTCTCGGCAGCAGGGGCGCGATAGCCCCGTAGGGTCGGAATCGGCCCGAAGGCGGTTTGCGGATGTGACCGAAGGCAACGCTACCGCGGCGGTCGCGCGCGGGGCAGACGTAACCGGCGCGGCGGCAAGAATCAAAAACGAGAAGGGTCCCGGCGGGCGATTGCGGCGCCTCCCGTGGATGCATCGTCACCTGGAGGAGTGGACGTGTGGCATGCCCCACGCTTGCGTGGCCATGCTTGGGACGGAGCGGACGTGTGACGGGTGCCATGGCCAAGCGCAGCGCCGCCATGACGATTTCGGGGCGCAGAGCTACGAAGGCACGTGGGAACAGTGCCGCGACCGGCAGACAGAGCCGCGACCGTGAGGGAGCGGGCCTCGATCGCGACGTAGCAATGCAGCGATGTAGCGACGCCCGATCCGTACCGCGACAGGATGGAGCGGTCGGCTTGCGGCGCTCGGTGGCACGCGCGGTGCTGCGGGCGCGGGAGTCACCTGCCGGATTCGTCACGGGCCGTCGCGGAGGCGGCGCGGCGCCGCAGCGCGCGACCGCCCGAAGCGGACCTTCGCGGCCGCGCCTAGCGCGAGGGCTAAGATCATGATGCCCCACTGCGACGCGGCGGGGATGGCCACGGCACAGCCGGGGGCGAAGATCGCGTCGTCGGCGCCCGGGCATTGGTCGGTGCAGTCGGGCACGGAGTCGCCGTCGGCGTCCGCGGTGTCGCTCGCGCCGCAGCCGCAGACGCCGGGGTCGAGCTTCGCGGGATCACCGGGGCATTCGTCGCCGCACAGCGCGTCGGTGCCGTCGGAGTCGGCGTCACCTTCGCAGGGGTCGGGTGAATTCAGGACTGTACCGTTTTGGGCGGCGCAACAGAGAGGGTCAAGGATCTGGCACTGCCGGGTGGGCAGGCAGCAGGGCTGCGGGGTCGTGCACGCGCCGTCGGGAACGAACGTGCCGCCCGCGTTGGTGCAGGTGGGATCGAAGGCCGCGGCACAGCCGCCGCCGATGAGGCAGCAGATGCCCGGGATCCCCAGGGTGTATTCCACGACGTTTTGCGCCATGCCGTCGTTGAACGTGAAGCGCGTGGTAGCGCCGATCGGCATGGGCCGGTCGAGGACGATTTCGAGGTCTTCGGGGTTGCCGTTGTCCCGCCGCCGCGTGGCGATGACCTGCGGCACTGCTGCCGGGTCGACCTGTCGCCTGGGCGCTTCGTCGCCGCCCGCTCCCGGCCACGCGGGCGCCAAGCCGCGGCTCACCGGTGCCCCCTGTTCCCCGCTCCCTGTTCCCTGTTCCCTCGCTTCCGCCTGCGCGTCGCCCGCCCGGGCTTCGTGCCTTCGTGCCTTCGTGCCTTCGTGCCTGAATCCGCCTTCGTCGGTTCCACGCTTCGTCGCTTCGTCGCTCCCACTGAGCACTTCCACCGTGATGTCATCGATGTAGGCGTAGTTCGGCGAGTCATAGGTGACGAGAAAGCGATCGAGATTGGGATAGGCCAGCGGATCCAGCACCCCCGCCGGCGGGTCGGTGGCGATGATCTGCTCGCCAGAGCCGATGGTGCCGGAACGGAAATAGTCCCAGGCGTTTGTGACCACCGCAGGTCGCTGGATGCAGCCGCCGCCTCCGCCGAACTCGACGTAATCCGACCCCGGAGAGCCGGGGCCGAGAGGCTCGATGAACACCCGCCCGTCCACGGCAACGTGAAATGTCAGTCCGTCGGGGCTCTCGAAACGGTAGGTGTGGAACTCGTTGAGGGCCAGCCCGGTGATGTACTGCCCGCCTTCGATGCTGTTGGCGCTATCGCCATACATCTCCACCACCTCGTCCGTCGAGCGGTAACTGAGAATCACGAAGGCGTCGCAGCCGAAGAACTGCGCCGCCGCCAGTGGGTGGTCGGATCGGAAGCGCCACTCGATCCAGAGTGACCCAGGCGAGGGGGCTGGAGCACGAGTAATGAAGTACGCGTAAACCGCGAGGTTCCCGTTTGTCCAACGAAGAACCAGGTTTCCTGTCTCTAGCGAAGCCGAGCAGGCCAGTTCGCAGGCGTTCGCCGTCAACCAGCCCGCCGACGGATCGTACGGCAACACGTCGCCGTCGTAGCGGTGCAGCACGCCGTCCGCCCGGGCGGACGGGATGGCGCTCACGGCCGCCAGGGCGGCGCCCAGGCCGAACGCAATGAAAGCCCGGTTTCGTATGGGTACCTTCATACCAAGCATCTTAACAAATGGCCGCGAGGATTTCCACTTGCGCAGTACCGGAATTCGCGCGCGGTCGGGTCAGACGGGCTTGGGCGCCGGTGCGGTGGTCGAGGCGGATGGCAGTCGGGCCGCGAACTCGCGCGCGGGTGTTCCGTCCATCGCGCAGCGATGGGTGGGGACGCGATGATCGTGTGCAGAAGACCCATCGGCGCTGCTGGAGCATCCCGCCCAACGCGGATCGTTCGACAAGCAGGAAGTGATGAACACCCGGGGTCATGACCGCTCCGGCGCTCGATCCTCGTGACCCCGCCCCTTGCTACCGCAAAGGACGGGCCACCCCCCGTGTAACCGTTCGGTCCGCGTCCTACCGTATGCCAGTGCTGACACAACAGTGGCACCCGCGCTGGCCCATCCTATGGTGGAACGCTCTCATTCGCAGGTGATCTCGCAGCCCGATCCTCGTGACCCCGCCCTTTGCTACCGCAAAGGACGGGCCGCCCCCGTACACCACTGCTGACACAGCAGTGGCACCCCGCGAGTGCTTTGCGGGCAACGTCGGACTTATCCGCGTGGGCGTGGAATGCACGCTCGACGGGCACTGCGACGACGGCAATCAATGCACGAGTGACGCATGTACGGCAGGCACGTGCACGCACATGAACCTGCCGAACGGCACGCTGTGCGACGACGGCCTGTTCTGCACCAAAACCGACAAGTGCAACGGCAGCGGAGTGTGCGTCGGCGGTTACAAGACGCCCTGCACGGGCACGGACCATTGCTGCGAGAACGAGGACGTCTGCAAGCCGGAGGAGCTACCCTGCGAGCTGGAATAGTCGCGGCCGGGGCGAACGACCGCGCGCCATGGCCCGCTTCCTGACGTGCGCGGCTGCGTTTGGCGGTGGCGGCAGGGGCCGGGCGCACCCGGCCACCGGCTTGCGTTCAAGGCCCGCCTCGGCCCCGAAGGGTCCGGGCTTGCTTCGCCACCGGTGGGGCGGTACGGGACGGCCAGCGTCACCGGAGCACGCCACTTAAGGTACGAATAATGCGCAGTCACTTTGCGCCGCTCGCGTGATGCCCTTTTTTGAACGCTCCAGAGGCCCTTTTCCGATAATATCTTTTGCCGTGCGCGGCATACCTGACTAGACTTGATCGAACTTTGGTCGAACGAGGTGACGAGCGGACGACCCCGGAGGTCGCCGGTTTTTGGAGACACGGGTGTGATGCAGGAATATGAACGCCTGAAGCAACTGGTGGAGGAGGCGGGCGAGGACGTGCGCAAGGCGACGGGCGGCAACAAGGCCGCCGGGACCCGGGTCCGCAAGGCCATGCAGCAGATCAAGGATGCTGCCCAGACGGTCCGCAAGAAGGTGCTCGAAGTCCGCACCGAGCAGACCGTCTAACACCGCCCGATCGCGACCGGAACCCGAACCCCGCGGTAGGATCATGCGCGCCGGCATGGCGCGCACACCCGGAACGTCCCGCCCATGCCCCCGCCCTTGCTCATCGACCTTGCCGGGGTGGACCTGGCGGCGACCTGCCTGAGCCAGCGCGACATCTACGAGATACTCCCGCATCGCTACGAGTTCATGCTTCTGGACGGCGCGTGCGTAGTGGACCGCGAGCGCCGCCAGGCGGTTGTGTACCGGGAGGTTCGTGAATCGGACTGGTGGGTCCGGGGCCACATTCCCGGCCGGCCGCTGCTACCCGGCGTCCTCATGCTGGAGATGGCCGGTCAGGCGGCGGCGGTGCTGGCGAAGCTCTGCGGCGGCTACGAGGGGTTCATCGGCTACGGCGGGGTGGACCAGTGCAAATTCCGGGACGCCATCACGCCTCCGGCGCGGCTGTACGTGCTGGCGGCCGGGCTGGAGCAGCGCTCGCGGCGGATCGTCTGCCAGACCCAGGGCGTCTCCGACGGCAAGCTCATCTTCGAGGCGATCATCACCGGCGTGGTCATGCGTTAAGCGGCTCGGTGCGTTTCCAGGCCCCCGCGCGCAGGACAACGCAGCTTCCGAACACAGGCTGTAAGGCAGGGTAGGCCTGAGTGCGGCGGGCTCGGCTCGTGCGCCCGGGGATGCCCACGCGGCGGGTTGACCGTGGGAAACGCTGCCGCCGGGCGTTGGGTTTCCGACGCTCCCATCCGAGGCGATGAGCCCCCCCTTCGGCGGGCGCGAGCGCCGGCCGCGAGGAGTGCCCGCTAGGGGTTACGCGTGGTGGTCGCAACGCGCTCCCCGCCCCGTCACACGCGCGTGGCGTTCGGCTCACCGTTGGCGGCCCGGACGGGCTTGCCGCAGTGGGGGCAGCTTGCCGCCAGCAGGCGCGCCCAGCGCTGCGCCAGCACGTGCTCGCGGCGCTGGAGTTCATCGTTCCGGCGCGCGATCTCGCCCTCCCGGCGCACCAGATCGGCGCTGGAGGTGGTTAGCTTATCCTGCTCCGCCTGGATGCGCGCCAGTTGCGCGGCCAGCTCTCGTTCGCGCTGCGTGATTTGTTCGTGGTAGCGGGTCAGGTCGTGGAGCTGTCCGCGGAGCGCCGCGTCCTTGGCATCGAGCTCGGCCTCGCGGGCGTGGATGTCGGCATCCTGGCGGTTGAGCTTCTGAGCATCGGCGCGAAGCCGCTGTTGCCAGCGGTTGAGCCGATCCCAGGAATCGGCGATGTTCCGCTGCATGGCGGTTAGCTCGGCTTCGATGTGCGCCAGTGCGTCGACGGGGTCCTGCCCCTCCTCCACCAGGCGGGCGGACAGGGCGGCGCGATCCGGCAGTGCCGGCGGTTCCGAGGCCACGTCGTTGGCGCCTCCATCGCCGCTCTTGGCCGGGTCCGTTGCCACCGGTGCTTCCGGCGCCGCCGACGGAGGTACGATCCCGGCGCCCGAGGGCGGGCTTGGGAGTTCGACGCAGGGGGCGTCGATGCCCCCCACGGCAAGCATGCACGGACCGATGCCTACGCGGTCCCCGGGCCCCAGCGCCGCCAGTGAGCAGGGCGCACCGTTGATCCCAATGCCCGTGCGACTCCCGAGGTCGAAGATACCGGCGCCGTCGGCGAAACGAAACAGCAGCGCGTGGCGAGTGGAAACGTCGACATGATCGAGGCGGATGGCGGCCTCGGCGTGCCGGCCGATGAGCGCCACGGCGTTTTCGATGCGCCAACTGGTGTCCGTGAACTCCAGGCGAACCAGCAGTGGCTTGGCAAACCGCGTCGGCTCGACGTACTGCAAACCGCACGCGGAATCTTCTTTGTCAGACTCGGGGAAGCGTATCGCCACCTGGATGCGCGTGCCGCCCACGGTAATCACGTCACCGTCGTGCAGTTCCACCAGATCGGCACGGTCCTTGTTGCGGAGAGTGCCGCTGGAAGTGTGCAGGTCCTTCAGGAGGACGTCGCGTCAGGTGTTGACGATAACGCAGTGCGCGTTGCTGACGTCGCGGTCGTGCAGCACGATGTGGGCCGGGCGCGTGGACCCGATCAGCGTGACCGGACGGCGAATGTTCCAGGTTTTCTGGCTTGCGGAACCGACGCCCGCGGTGATGCGTACGAAGGGCGCCGTGGCAGGCAGTTCAAGTTCGTGGCGGTCGATCGGCAGGGTGGTGTCGCTCATGCATGCTTCCCCCAAGGGGCAAATGCCGGATGCGGCGCCAGCCGCGGGCTTCGACCCCGCACCAGAGCTTGCGGACCGATCCGGAATCGCCTTCACAGCACGGACACGCCGCCGGGCACCGGGTCGGTGCTCGGCAAGCGGGATCTACGACCTTTCAACGCCTGCGCATGCACGCCGACGGCGCGATCGGGTTTCCTGGCGAGGATAGAGGCGAACCCCCGTCGAGTGCGACGCAGTTGAAAAGCCGGAGCGCCTGGGCTTATCCATTTTAAACCCTACAATTGCGGCGGCGCTCCCGGCAAATACCGCCCGGATTTGCGGCGCACCGCGTGGCGGTGTACGCGGTGCGAAGTTCGGGCGTCCGAGAAGGAGTAGGCACGGCGCGGACGGCACGGCGGCCGCGCGGCCCGGCAAGCGCCTTCAAGAAACGGATTCGACCGGGATGCACGAAGCTAGGATCATCGTTCTTACCAATGACGACGGCATGGATGCGCCGGGGCTGAACGCAGCGTACGACGCAGTACGGGAGATGGGGCGGGTGGTGGTGGCGGCCCCGTGTTCCGAGCGTTCCGCGTGCAGTCATGCAATCACCCTGCGGCGCCCTATAACCGTAGAGCGCGTGTCCCACGCCCAATATGGCGAGGCGTTCGTGGTTGATGGGACGCCGGCCGACTGCGTGCGTCTGGCCTGCGCGCAACTGGCGGGCGGCCCCGTGGACCTCGTGGTCTCAGGTATTAACTGTGGTGCCAATGCCGGCATCGACGTGTTCTATTCCGGCACCATCGCGGCGGCGCGCGAAGCGGCGATTCTGGGCATCCGCGGCATCGCGGTGTCTCAGGCGATCCGGGGCGCGGCGACGGCCGATTGGGACGCTGCCACTCGGGTCGCGACCCGGCTGGTCGCCGAGTTGGAAGCCGAGCCGCTGCCGGCGCCAGGGTTCTGGAGCGTCAACCTGCCCATGCCCATCCCCGCCGACTTCGCCAGCCACGTGCACCGAGTGCCCGTCGCGTCTCACCCGTTGCCGCTGGAGTTCCATCGCGCCACGCAGAACAACGGGCGCGTCATGCAATTCACCTACGCCGCGGCGTACTGGCGGCGCGAAGAAGACGGACCGAACGACTACACGGTTCTGCGCGACGGCGGGATCGCGGTTTCCGCGGTGCCGCTCTATGGTCGGTTCTAGGTCGCGGCTGCCGGGAGCACCGTGGCGACATTCCGATTCCGTCACTTCCGGGCCGGCGTGGAACCCCTTGGCCCGGGTGGCGGGTCTCCCGCGCGGCCGGCGCGAGCAGCGGTCACCCCCTGGAATCGAGCGGGACGAGAAGCGAAAGGTGGTGCGCTGCGTGCACGCAGTGCAGGCGGTCCCATTCGGCACGCGACATTCGCCCGAAAAGAGGGTGGGGCTTCAGTCGGCCTCGATGCCCCAGGTAACGCTCGATTGCCCGGCGCAGCTCCGCGCGCGCTTGGGGTTGATCTACGTCGGCGGGCGGCGTGAGCGCAGGATCGACCGTGGCGCCGCGCGGAATGCCCTTGGTGAAGGCGTGTGCGAGCATCCGACGACGGAAGAACCAGCGCTTGAAGCGATGCCGGCCCATGTTGAAGCCTTCGATGGACCCGTCGAAGCTGTCGGCCAAGTGCTTGCAGGCCTGCGCCAGCGTCCAATTGCCCAGGGAGCGGTGTGGACTCGCGGCGAGGCGATCGACTTCCGGGATGATGTCCGAGACGGAGGCGATTTCGCGCATGGCACGGCGTACTATCCAGGCAATGACCGCAGCCTGGCAAGGGGGACCGTCGCTGCCTGTTTCGGTGCATGGATGAATGTTGTGTGAAAACACGGTCGCCGGCGCCCGGGCACGGTCCTGGCCGAGGTTCCCGCAGCCGCTTGCGGCGATCCGCGGTATAATCAAACCGCGCGGCGAGCGGGAGGTGCACAGTAGTGGGCCGGCGGATTTGGGACCAAGGCGCCAATCGGGGTGCGCGTAGCCCGGAGGCTATCGTACTCCGGGCACGATCTGCCCGCCCGGGCTTCGAGGCCGCCGCGCCGGCGTATCGTTGCCTAGCAGCCCGTGTCGCAAAGCGGCCTACGCGATGTAGCACGGGCGTCCTGCCCGTGAAAGCATGGGCTGGAAGCCCATGCCACGAGTTCTGCCACAGGCTGCTAGTACTGGGCATGGTCGCCCTCGCTGTCCTCGCAGTTTCTGCCGGCGTCGCGCGGGCCCAGCTCGCCCGGAAGTACGAACTTCCTGACCTCAAAGCGATGGAGGAGGCGTTCGTCCGCCTCGCGGCGCAGGTGCGGCCGAGCGTCGTGGCCCTGAACACCTACCGGGTCCGCGACCCGGCGGCGGCGCGGGCGGCGCAGATTCCCATCAAGATCAGCCAGGGCTCCGGCCTCATCATGGACGCCGAAGGGTACATCGCGACCAATCGCCACGTCCTGGAAGACGCGAATTACTTCGTCGCCCTGCTACATGACGGCCGGCGGTTCGACGCCACGGTGCGGCAAACGGATCTGCGCAGCGACCTGGCGGTACTCAAGATCGACGCGGAGGGTTTGGTGCCCGTCCGCTGGGGAGACCTGGCGTCCGTCAAGGTTGGGCAGTGGGCCATGGCCTGCGGAAACCCCTTCGGGCTGGCGCTCGACAACGGATCTCCGTCCGTGACCGTAGGCACCGTCAGCGCGCTGGGCCGCGAGATGACCCGGCGTTTGCAGGTGGATCCGCTGGTGCAGTATTACGGCAACCTCATCGAAACCTCGTCGCCCGTGAATCCCGGCAGCAGCGGAGGGCCGCTGTTCAACGTGGACGGCGAGGTCATCGGCATCGTGACCGCCATCGAGACCCGTTCCGGCGTAAACGAGGGCGTCGGATTTGCCATCCCTGTCGATCGGAACACGCGGCACATCCTCGAGACGCTCAAGACGGGCGAAAAAGTGCGCTACGGGTACCTGGGAGTCACGGTGGAGAACGTGGATCCGCCGGCGTCCAGGCGCGTGGCAGACACCGGCTCGGCGCGCGGGGTGCGCATTACCGTAGTGGACCCGGCCGACGGACCGGCCGCCAAGGCTGAGCTCCGCCCCGGGGACGTCATCCTCGACATCGGCGGCACGCCCATCGACGACGCGGACCAGCTCATTCGGGTCATCAGCTTTCTGCCCGTCGGCTCTCAGGTTGACATAACGTACACGCGCCGACAGGTGAAGCGCCGAACGACGGCCGTGCTGGGAGATCGGCATGAAATGCTGCGCATTGAGTCGCCGGACCGCTGACGCACCAGTCAGGAACTTGGCGGGAACCGTGTCCCGGCAACCGAGACAGTCCCGTGGCTGCGAACGTCGCGACGGCGCTGGCACGCGCGAGGTTCGCCGGTGAAAGTTCCCGCGTCGCCGCACCGATGGCGAGTGACTCCCCGCCAGGCGGTGGCCGTGCAGCGACGGCTCGCGGATCGCGTCGTCGCGCAGGGCTCGCTTCCCGAGCTCGGGCTCGTGGCCGGCGGCGACCTTGCGTTTCTTCCGGGGGGAAAGGAGTGCGTCGCCGGGGTAGTCGTTTGGGACGTTCCCCGGGGCTCGGTGTTCGAACAGCAGGTCGTTCGCTGTCCGGTGCGGTTCCCGTACGTGCCGGGGTTGCTTTCCTTCCGCGAGGCACCGGCTCTGCTCGCCGCCCTGCGGAAGCTGCGAGCAACGCCTGACCTGTTCCTCTTCGATGGGCAGGGATACGCCCACCCCCGCCGGTTCGGCCTTGCCTGTCACCTGGGCGTGCTCCTGGATCGCCCCGCTGTAGGTTGCGCCAAGAGTCTGCTGCTGGGAACGCATGCCACGCTGTCGCCGCGCCGTGGAGCCGCAGCGCCATTGATGGACGGCGAGGAGTGCGTGGGAATGGCGGTCCGCACGCGCGAGGCAGTCAAGCCGGTGTTTGTGAGCGTGGGCCACCGGGTGTCGCTTGAGGCGGCGGTCGCGGCAACGCTGGCCTGTTGCACCCGTTACCGCATTCCGGAACCGACCCGACTGGCGGACCAGCTCGTGACCCGTGAACGTGGAAAGTAGCGCAACCGGATTACCGACGTTAGTGACCGGAAGTCGGGTCTCGACGCCGGGCGGAATTGGCCGATGATCTACCAGCCATGAGGACTCTGAAGGACCAACTTCCGATTTCAGCGCGGATGGGCCGGCCGGCAGCGCGCCGATGGACGCCGGCCGCGCCGCCCAGCCAACCAATTGCCACCGGGTCGCCGGGGCGAGGGTGCGCGGGCAAACGTAGCGCGGCTGGCGCCGGTCGCGTGCTACCGATAGTGCTACTCGCTGCGTGTTGGGGCTTCGCTTGCGTTCCCGTGCGCAGCGGCGGCGTCATCGGCCCTGGCAGTGCGGACGATCTCCGCGTGGTCGCGAGCACGGAGTCACCGAACGTGCTGGTCGGGGCCGCGGTCAGCCTAACAGCGGAGGGATCCGGTGGAAGCCGGCCCTACCAGTTCCGCTGGGACGTGAACGGTGGACCGGCAGTCGTTGACCTCGACGACGTCACCTCGGCCACGTTGATAACGCCGGAACTCACCACGCCGGGGCGATACGTCTTCCGCGTGACGGTCACCGATGCCGAGGGCCGTGTTGAAACGGACTTCATTGCCGTGCAGGTCGGCGAAGCAGTAACCGTGTCCCTCCGTGCCGACCCCGCGGAGGTATTCGAGGGCGACGTGGTCACGCTGACGGCCGAGGCGACCGGCGAGGGTGGGCCCTTCTCCTTCGCCTGGGACTTGCAGAGCGGCCCGGTCGAACTCGACCTTTCCGATGCCACGGGCTCGGAACTCACGCCCGAACCTCTAACCGCCGCCGGGGCATACGTGTTCCGCGTGACGGTGACGGATGCGCAAGGGTTCAGCAGTGACGCGACCACTACGGTCACCGTGCAGGAGGCCGTTACCGTCGACCTGCCCGCGCTCGCCGTGGTCGGCGAGGCCGCGGAACTGACCGCGGCGCTGGATACGCCGGCGGCGGATGTAACCGTGCGCTGGGAGGTCATCGAGGGAGAGGGCACGATCGAGGATGACGCATCGCTGACATCGCGGCTGACCGCGACATCCGGTACTTCGCTTAAGATTCGGCTCACGCTCACCGTACCGTCGGCCGGGGGGGACGCCCAAGTCACTCGCGAGGCGGACGTGATCGTCATCAACGATGCCCAACCACGGGTGACGGTCCAAACCAACTTCGGCGCCTTTACCCTGGAGCTAAACGCGGGCGCCGCGCCGCGGCACACTGCGAACTTCCTGCGCTATGTCGACGAGATGTTCTACGACGGCCTGCTCTTCCACCGCAACGCCTGCCAGGACGACCCGCAAACCGGTGCGTGCGTACCGTTCGTACTCCAGGGCGGCGGGTACGAGCGCATCGACGGTGAGCTGACGAAGCGGGAACCGACGCACGATCCCGTCACGACGGAGACGAACAACGGTCTGAGCAACTCAGAGCGCTACACCGTTTCGCTGGCGCTTTCCGGCGGCGATCCGAATTCCGGCACGAGCCAGTTCTTCATCAACCTGGGAGACAACCGCTTTCTGGATGTGCAGGGATTCACGGTGTTCGGCACGGTTGTCGTGGGCCGGGACATCGTGGACGCCATCGTAGCCATGGAACGCACCGACAACCCCGTCATTCCCGGCGAGGTATCGCTTCCCGCGGAAGACGTTATCATGGAGCAAGTGCGGCGCGAGGGTTCGTAGTGGGCGATCGACCCGCCGGCCCGACGCCGACCAGCGAGGAACCATGGCCATCGAAAACGTCACCACCGCCCTTCAGGACCTTTCGGCCCGGATCGTAGCCATCCGGGACTCGCTTTGACCTCCCCGCCAAAGTAGAGGCCCTCGCCGGCGTGGAGCGGGAGATGGCCGCCCCCAACTTCTGGGACAACCCCGAGACCGCTCGGCAGACCGTGCAACGGCTCAAGTCGCTCAAGGCGGTCGTGGATCCCTTGCGCCGTCTTATCGCCAAATGCGACGAATGCCGCGCTATGGAGGAGCTTCTGGCGGAAGCGGACGATCCCGAAGTGCGCCAGGAGCTCGAGGCCGGCGTGGTGTCCTTGAACCGGGACGTCGATCACGTCGAGCTTCTCACGTTGCTCTCCGGGCCCAACGACGCGCGGCACTGCTACTTCAGCATCCAGGCGGGCACCGGCGGCGACGACGCCTGCGACTGGGCGGAGATGCTCCTGCGCATGTACTTGCGTTACTTCGAGCGCAACGAGTTCGAGGTGGAAGAGCTCTCCATGCGCTACGGCGAGAACGCCGGCATCCAGTCGTGCAGCTTCCTGGTGAAGGCACCCTATGCATTCGGGTATCTGTCGTGCGAGGTGGGCGTGCACCGGCTGGTGCGCATCTCGCCGTTCAGCGCGCAGGGCAAACGCGAGACCAGCTTCGCGGCCGTCGATGCCCAGCCGGAACTCGACGACGTGGACATCGACATCGACTGGGACAAGGACGTTCGCGAGGACACCTATCGCGCCGGCGGCAAGGGCGGCCAGCACGTCAACAAGACCTCGTCCGCGGTTCGCCTGACGCACCTGGCGACGGGGCTGGTGGCGCAGTGCCAGAACGAGCGGTCGCAGCACAAGAACCGTGCCACGGCACGTAAGATGCTGCTGGCAAGGCTGTACCAGGTGGAGCAGGCCAAGCGGGACAGCGAACTCGCCAAGGTCTACAGCGAAAAAGGGCAGATCGGCTGGGGAAACGCCATACGCAGCTACTTCCTCTACCCCGAGCAACGCGTGAAGGATGCACGAACCGGTGAGGTTACCTCGAACACCCAGGGCGTCCTCGATGGCGACATCCAGGCGTTCATTGACGCGGAGCTCCGCCGGCGTGCGGCAGCGCGTCATAAGTAGGTCCACCGCTATCCGGGCACGGCAGACGTTGCTTCAGGTTGTTGCCCACCGGCGCGAAAGGTACATTGATCCCACCGTGCCGAGTGTTTATCCCGATTCCGCTGGGAGACGCGGGCACGTTCACGGTAGGTTCCGGTCGGTGGAGGACAGAATCATGGCCAAGTCGGGACCCCAGAAGCGTTCACTGGCACAGGTTCGTGCGGAGTACGATCAGAAGCTGATGAGCATCGACGGCGTCGTGGGCGTCGGCGAAGGCGAGGACGACCGCGGCCCGTTCATCAAGGTGTACGTCGCGCGGAAGACAAGCAGCTTGATGCGCCAGATTCCCTCGCAGATCAACGGCTACGGCGTTGACGTGGAAGTTACGGGCGAGTTCGACGCCTTGTAGGCGCGCGCCCGGTCGGCGTCCGCCGGACGCGGACCGGCGTTTGGCCTCTTGTCGCGCAACATGCGCGCAGCTTGCGCCGAAGGCGGATTTCGCCATTCGACATTCGCGGCCGCAGGCCGTCTTAAAACAACAGCCCCTGGTCGGCCGCAACTACCTGGCTTTTCCCCTCGAAGGGCAGGTTCAGGTGCTCATACGCGGGCCGCGTCGCTTGGCGACCCTGGCGTGTGCGGATGACGAACCCGATCTGTAGCAGATACGGCTCGACCATGTCCTCCAGCGTATCGCGCTCCTGGCCCATGGTGGCGGCGAGCGCCTCGATGCCCGCCGGTCCCCCGCCGTAGACCTTGATGAGCGCCGTCAGGAACGCCCGGTCCAGCTCGTCGAGCCCCAGCTCGTCTACCTGCTGAATATCCAGGGCGTCACGGACCACATCCGGCGCCAGAACGCCGTCAGCGCGGACCTGGGCGTAATCTCGAACACGCTTGAGCAGGCGGTTGGCGACCCGCGGCGTGCCCCGGCTGCGCAGGGCGATGATCTCCAGCGCCCCGGATCGGGCGGTGAGCGCGAGCTTGCCCGCTGAGCGACGGAGGATCGTCGTGAGTTCGTCCGGCGTGTAGAAGTCGAAATGGTACGAATGCCCGAAGCGATCGCGAAGCGCCCCGCTGAGCAGTCCGGCCCGGGTCGTGGCCCCGATCAGCGTGAACTGCCGTAGCGCGAAGTTCACCACTCGCCCGCTCAGGCCGCCTTCGATGGTGAAATCCACCCGGAAGTCCTCCATCGCCGGATAGAGGAACTCCTCGACCACGGTGGGCAGGCGGTGGATCTCGTCGATGAAGAGCACGTCGCCCGTTTCCAGGTTGGTGAGCAGCGCCATGAGGTCCGCCTGCTTGGCCAGCGATGGACCCGAGGTGAGCCGCGGCGGCTTGCCCGTCATCTCCCTTGCTATCACGTTGGCCAGTGTGGTCTTGCCCAGGCCGGGCGGACCGTCGAGAAGCAGATGCTCCAGCGGTTCACGGCGCTGTCGCGCCGCCTGCATGGCGATCTCCAGCTTCTCCAGCACGGCTCGCTGGCCGATCATCTCGGCTATGCTCTGCGGGCGCAGGGCGAAATCCACGGACTCATCGCCCGTGTTCGTCTGTCCGGAAATCAATCGGTCTCGCGCCATGCTGTGTGTCGCGACGCAGCGCCGTCCGCTCGTCCGCGCGCTGCGGTGCTTCCGAACCGCGCTGCGTGCCGGCCACCACACCGGTCGGAAACTGAGGCGGGCGGCGTCAGGCTGGGGGAATCATATCTTCGGGCGGGCGTTAGGCCACTCTCGCCGGTCCCGTCCTCACCGGAGCGCGGACGAAACGCAGCGGCGCCGGCGGTCCGGTCGGTCGCGCGGGCAGTGGGGAAGACGGACTGGATCCGGACTTCGGAATTGCGAATCAGGAATTCCTGGGCTGCCGGCGTCAGCCAGTGGGGTTCCCGGGCTCCTGGGGACCGACCCCCCAGCCGGTCATTTCCGCTCGGGCGCGGCCACACTATACTCATGGACGAACTGGAATCCGGGCCCTACAAGGCAACCAAGGGTGATCGACCATGCACGAACGCTTCTCCGACCGGGCGCGGCACGCGATGGCGCTGGCGAATCGCGAGGCCGCCAAGTTGAACCACGACTACCTTGCCCCCGGGCACCTGATGCTCGGCCTGATCGCCGAAGGCGAGTGCGTAGCCACCGCGGCCCTGCGCCTGCTGGAGGTTGATCTGGAGAAAGTGCGCTTGGAGGTCGCCTCGCGCATGGACAAGGGTACGGGCAACGGGACCATTGGCCGCCGAGCGCAAACGCAGGAGCTCAAGGACGTCATCGCCCTGGCCATATCCGAGGCGCGCAAGTACGAGCACCGCTACGTGGGCACGGAGCATCTGATTCTCGCCCTCGTCGCCCAGGCGGACTCCATACCTTCGAAAGTGTTGCGGGCCCAAGGCCTGAAGATCGAGAGCTTGCGCGAGCGGGCCCTGGGCCTTCTGCAGTCGGCGATCGACGCGGGGCACGACCTGGCACACTCCCGGCACGGCGACTTCGAGTGGGTGCATCAACAGGAACTGGCGAAGGCGTTTCGCTCCCCGAAGTTCTGGCACACCATGATCCTGGCCGTCGACGCCGCGAATCGCCTGGGGGCGGGCGAGATCGAGCCGCCGCACCTGCTGCTCGCACTGCTGCGCGACGAGCCGAACGGACTCGCTGCGCTGCTGGCGCGAAAGGGAGTTACGGTGGACTGGCTCCGCGAGCAGCTCGGCGCCGCCGCGCCGGCGTGAAGCCGCGGCTCCGCATAAGGGTCGCGGCACCGTTTCCGCATGTCGCGGTAATCACTTCGCACGGACGCAGCGTTGGCCTCCCCAACCTGAAGCGATGGGGCACCCGGGGTCATGCTTTTGCGTGGCGAGGGGCGTTTACTCCGGGACCGCCGGCGGGTCGGTAAGCCGAAGGCGGTAGAGGACATCGTCGCCGCAGCGCTGTGATTGGATTCTCCGCGGGCGCGCGGCGTCGCGCATGCGTTGAGCCGTCCGGCCGGTGACGGAATAGCGGTCCTCGCGCCCGCCCAGGAACAGCGGCGCCACGAACACCAGCGCCTCGTCCACCAGCCCGGCATCCAGGAACGCCCGCAGCAGCGTCGGCCCCCCCTCCACGAGCAGGTTTGTCACGTCACTGTCGGCCAGGTCGCTGAGCATCGCGGCCAGGTCGATGCGTTCCTGCCGCACGTTGGCGGCAACCACCTCGACGCCGCGGCGAACCAGCCGCCGTGCCTTGTCGGACGCGGCGCGCCGCGGCGAGGTGATGACCTGGGTGGGGAAGTCACGCGCCGTGCGCACCAGTCGCGCCCGCTCCGGGATGCGAAGCCGACCATCCAATACCACGCGCAGCGCCACGCGGCGCACCGGTACGTTACGGGCGGTAAGTAGTGGATCATCGGCGAGCACGGTGCCCGAGCCCACCAGGATGGCGTCCACGCGGGCGCGCAACTGGTGGACCCGCCGCCGCGCCGCCTCGCCGGAGATCCAGCGTGAATCCCCACCCGTCGCCGCCAACCGACCGTCGAGGCTCTGCGCCCACTTGGCAATGACGTAGGGGCGCCGCAGCAGGTGACGTGTGGTGAACGGTGCCAGGAGCTCCGCAGCCGCAACACCACCGACGCCAACGTCCACGGCGATGCCGGCCGCACGCAGGCGGCGCAGGCCCTCGCCGCAGACCAGCGGATAGGGGTCGCGAAGGGCAACCACGACTCGCGCGACGCGAGCCGCGATCAGCGCATCCACGCATGGCGGAGTTTTGCCGTGGTGACAACAGGGTTCAAGGGAGACGTAGACGGTGGCACCTTCGGGGCTGGATTGGCAGGTCCGCAAAGCGGCCACCTCGGCGTGGGGGCCGCCGAAGCGACGGTGGCAGCCCTCACCGATGACCCGTCCGTTCTTAACCACCACGCAGCCCACCAGGGGATTGGGCTCCACACGCCCGGCGCCCTTACGTGCCAGCCAGATGGCACGCTCCATGAATCGCAGGTCCTGCTCGGCGGGTGCGGGGTTGGACATGTGCGGCTCGATCCGGCTGCCACGCGTCTCGGGGGACGCGCCCTCGGTGCAACCATAACCGCGGCGGCGGGCAGCACCAAGTGCGGTTCGCTGCAGCTACGCCGTGGCGTCTTCCGACTCGCCGGGCTTGCGTTCCAGCCAGGAGGCGAAGAGCAGCACGCACACGCCGCACACCAGAGCGCTGTCGGCGATGTTGAACACCCAGGGCCAGATGTCCCTGCCCCCCACGCGCGGCAGCCACGCGGGAAAGGAGGGGGTGAACTTGATGAAGTCGCGGACCACGCCCTGGCGTGTCACGACGACCTCGTCGCTCGGATAGCTGCGCGGGCGCGTGCCCTCGGGCCAGTCTCCCACGCGGACCTTGTCCTCTCCTTCCGTGTTGACCAGCGTGCCGATCATCGTGGTCTCGAGGCCGCCGGCGCGGTTGGTGCGCACCACGTCCGCCTTCATGAACGCCCGGTCGTAGAGGTTCCCCAGCGCCCCGGCCAGGACCAGGGCAAGTGCCACATGTGTGATACGTTGGGAAGGGGCGCTGCGCGCGAAGAGGTAGAACACGAACCCCAGGGCGAAGAGCGAAGCGGCGAGGAACAGCTCCACGTAGCCGGAGAAGGAGCCGAATACCGCCCCGTCGTTGAGCGAACGGCGGAGCAGCAACCATCCGCCGATCAGGGGCCGCTCCTCGTCCGGGCGCAGCGTGGCGAAGGCCCAGCGTTTGCTCAGCAAGTCGGCGGCGACGGCACCGACCGCGACGATCCAGAACCGAAGGTGGGACGGTACGTGGCTCAGCGCGGCGGCGGGAGGCGACCGATGGGAATGGGAATCAACGCCCGGCGCGGGCAGCATGGCCTTGGCCCCGTTCAGGTCGCGCGGCCTTCTTCACGCGCCCGGGCGTATTCGATGCAGTATTTGGCCCAGGGCTTGGCCCGCAGACGCGCGAGCCCGATGGGCTTGTTGGTGCCCAGGCAAATCCCGTAGGTCTTGTCTTCGATGCGCGCCAGCGCTTCGTCGATCTCCCGCAGGCGCTCCTGTTCGTTGGCCAGCAGGCCGATGGTAAACTCCTGCTCCCAGTTGTCGCTGCCTAAGTCCGCCATGTGGATGGGCATCGAGGAATGGTCGCCGGACCCGGGGCCCTTGCGGTTGACCACTTCGCTCGCCAGGTGCGACACGTCCCCGACGATCTCCGCCCGCTTTCTCAGCAGCAGATCCTTGAACTCCTGCAATTGTCTCGCGGTGAGGAACGTCTTGCGGATGGGCTCGCTCTCTTTGAACTGCACGGGATCCTGCGAGGTCGCGGAGGCAGCCCCCAGCGGCAACCTGGGCGCTTGAGCAAGGGCACGGGTCGCCGGCTTGGAGTTGCTGTTGGTGGCCGCGGCCGTCTGCCGGGAGACGGCCTCCACCGTGGCCGGTGTGGCCGCAGGCCGCGGTTTCGCCGCGCCACCACGGGCAGCACGAGCTTCCGGCGGCTTCCCACTGCCGCGCGGCTTCGGCGCCTGTGCGCGTGCCGGCTTGGCGGCGACGCGGGCGGCGGGCTTACGCGGTTTGGAGCTGGTCTTGCTTTTCGGTTTCTTCGCCAACGGCTTACTCGCCTTCACCGGCGCCGCCCGGTTCGCTTCTAACCTCTTGTCAGACAAAGAGTAATGATTCTACGAAACGTCACAGTATAGGACGGCGTCGGCTGCATGTCAAGGGACAATGCGCTTGCCCAAAACCGCGAACCATAGTCAGCACGGCGCGCGGGCGGCATCCCCGGCCGCCGATTCCCAGACCCTCGTCGTCGCCGCAGCGCTCCCGTCGCCCCACGAGCACCGCTCAAAGCGGGGCTCGTTGCGACACCGTTGTGCCGCTTATACGTCGCATGCCGAGCCCAGGTTTCACGGTTGGAGATTTTCGAATCGGCGCCGTGGGCGGCGCTGGACGACGACTTTGCTTTCCGGCGTAATAGAGCGCTCGATCCGCTTCCTTCTGGCCTACGGAGTTCGACGATGAAGACGCTCTTCAAGCTCATCGTGGCGCTCGGCATCCTCCTGACGCTCGCGTATTACCTGGGGGGCGTGCGCGGCTTCGACGCGTCGCAGCAGGGGCGCGACGCCCGCGCGGCGATTGGTCCCGGCATGTCGTGGCAGCAGGTGTTCGCGGCCACCCGGGAGCCCAAGAAGTATCGTGCCATCCTCAAGGAGACCAAGAAGGTGGGCGGGCAGACGCAGGAGTTCCTGGTGCCGGGTCCGGAGAACAAGTTCCGCCGCGAGGCGCTGGCGGCGAGGTTGGCGGAGAATAGCTTACCCCACGGCTTCCTCTGCACCTTCCGCTACTCGGAGTCCGTGGCCTTCACCGTAACCTTCGACGGAGGCGGAAACGTGGTGGCTGTCGAAGACGCGGCGACCATGGCGGATTTGCTGCAAACGAGCGAGTGACGCACTCTATCACTGCCGACTGCTTTGGCTCTGGTACACAGCACACTACGGTCCGGGCAGGGTGTGCTTCCGCCGCGGCGCATCGCGTCGGTGCGCGCGGGACAGGTTCCGCTCGTTACTCGTCACGAGTCGGCTATTGCGCAGGATACGGGAGCCAGCCCATCGGCGATTGGAAATCAAGCTCCCAAAGCGCATTCACGTACTTCGCCGCGCCGTCCTCGTCGGGGAACAGGCTCCACCGGTTTATGTTCATCCTATTCAGCCACTTTAAGCAACCGATGCGGTCCTGATTCGGGATGATCACCTTGTGTACAACGGTGCTGCGCAGTTCATCGCTCCGCGCGGGGAAGCCTTTCCACTTCATCCTGACGAAGTCCTCCAAAGAACTTCCGGACGGCATTCCGAGAAAGACCGTGGCCTGGCTGTCCTGCCGGAACCCAACGTGCGTTCTAGGCACTACAAACCTAGGAGTTGGGAACGCGAAGCCCTCGGCCGTTGCGAAAGCAGCGTTGAGATGCTCCGCCTCACACTCTGTCGTAGCGGGGCGTGCCATGTTCGACAGGAACGCCGAGTGCAGGGCGAACACCGCGCGCTGTTCCGGCTCGCCGAACTCGCCGTCGTTCCGTCGGCACTCTTTCTCCTCCATGGCGAAAAAAAGCGCAATATAGGGTGAGTAGGTCCAGTCCAACAAGGGTGTCGCGAGGCCGTGCTGCTGTGCGTAAGCCCACCACTCCTCCGGAGAGAAATCAGGCGCGGCCGGACCACGGGCGCGCCGAGCGGCCTCCTGGAACGCGCGCAGGTGGATGTCCCTGCACGCTGGGGGGACCCGGAACGCCGAAGGCACCCCCCCGCCGGTGTTCTTCCGGGTTGGGAACCGCTTTTCCAGCCGGTCTATCGTCGAAATAAGCGGCCAACCTACATCCGCCTGCCCGCGGAAGACGTGAACCTCGTCTTCTGAATACCCGTCTTTCACGAACTTGTCGAACTGCTCCCACGACTCCAGCGTCCACTGGCAAACCCCACGGTCGAAGGAGTCGGGCTTTACCGGCGAAGGCGTCACGGCTCGCGCGTTTCCTCCTGCAGAAGTTGTCCAACTTGACGGCGCAGCACGGGGAGCTGCGCACGCACGACCTTCCACACCCGCTCGTCCTCGATGAGATCGTAACCGTGGATCAGCGCGTTACGCAGGGCGACGATACGCGGGACCTCACCAATGCGTGCCGCCAACGTTGGGTCAAGCCTCGAAACCTTATTGACCGCCTCCCCGATGATCTCCAGGTTCCGTTCGATCGCCTGGCGCAGTTGGCGATCCTCGCGGTATTCCTCGAGCGTTCGATCGTGCGCTAGTTCGGCGATGAACGACGCGGCGTCCAGCACGTCCTCCAGCAGCTTGAGCAGCTTAGGCTGCATACAGGAGTGTCCTGGTCCGCTCGACCTCGCGCAGGAAACGAGGGTTCTTGACGGCTCCGGCCATGACCAGGTCGACACGTCGGCCCAGCAGTGTCTCGAGGTCGGCCTTCAGGTCGAAATACTCGCCCAACCACGGCCCGAGATCGTGGTCTGCTCGGTACGTTACGAGGAAATCAACGTCGCTTCTCGACTCGTCGAACCCGCCCGCCGCCGCGGAGCCGAACACCTCGAGCCGGGCGACGCGGTATTCCCGGCACAGTTCCTCGATCGCCAGTCGGTTCTTTTCGATCAGCGCGATCATGCTCGCTCTACCTTGTCGCCGACTTTCGGTCGATTGTACCGCCACTTGGCGGCACAACCCAGGCGGGACCCGCCGGCGTTCCTTACGTTACATCCGGAACACTCCCACTTTCCGTTCCGGGAACGGCGCATTGAGCGACGCCGCGATCGCCAGCCCCAGCACCATGCGCGTATCCGCCGGGTCGATGATGCCATCGTCCCAGAGCCGTGCCGTGCTGTAGTAGGCGCTGCTCTCGAGGGCGTATTTCTCCAGCGTCGGGCGCTTGAACTCCGCCTCCTCTTCCGGCGACATCGGCCCGCCGCCCGTGGCCGCGAGTTGATCCTTCTTCACGGTGAGCAGCACGTTCGCCGCCTGCTCGCCGCCCATCACCGCGATCCGCGCGTTGGGCCACATCCACAGAAAGCGCGGCTGGTACGCCCGCCCGCACATGCCGTAGTTCCCCGCGCCGTAAGAGCCGCCGATGATCACCGTGAACTTCGGCACCGCGGCGTTGGCGACCGCCGCCACCATCTTGGCGCCGTCCTTGGCGATCCCGCCCGCCTCGTACTGTCGGCCCACCATGAAGCCGGTAATGTTCTGAAGAAAGACCAGCGGCACGCGGCGCTGGCTGCACATCTCCGCGAAGTGCGCCGCCTTGAGCGCGCTCTCAGAGAACAGCACGCCGTTGTTGGCCAGGATGCCGACCGGATATCCCCAGATGTGCGCGAAACCCGTCGCCAGGCTGGTCCCGTACAAAGCCTTGAATTCGTGGAATCGACTGCCGTCCACGATGCGCGCGATCACCTCGCGCACGTCGTACGGCTTGCGGATGTCCTTCTGGATGATGCCGTAGATTTCCGCTGGGTCGTACGCCGGTTCCTCAGGCGGGACGGTACGTAGCGGCATCCGTGCGCCGTGGTTGAGGTGCTCGACGATGTGGCGGGCGATGGCGAGGGCATCTTCGTCGTTGGCGGCGTAGTGGTCCGCCACGCCGGAGGTGCGACAGTGAACGTCCGCGCCGCCCAGCTCTTCCGCGGAAACTTCCTCGCCCGTCGCCGCCTTCACCAGCGGCGGACCGCCCAGAAAGATCGTGCCCTGCCGGCGGACGATCACCGTCTCGTCACTCATCGCCGGTACGTAGGCCCCGCCCGCTGTACAGGAACCCATCACCACGGCGATCTGCGGAATCCCTTTCGCCGACATCCGCGCCTGGTTGTAGAAGATGCGCCCGAAGTGGTCGCGGTCGGGGAACACCTCGGCCTGGAGAGGCAGATAGGCCCCGCCGGAGTCCACCAGGTAGATGCAGGGCAGGTGGTTCTCCTCCGCGACTTCCTGGGCTCGCAGGTGCTTCTTGACCGTGAGCGGGTAGTAGCTGCCGCCTTTGACTGTGGCGTCGTTGGCGACGATGAGGCACTCGCGGTCGCGCACGCGGCCGATACCGGTCACGATGCCGGCGGCCGGCGCCTCCCCGTCGTAAAGGTCCCAGGCGGCGAGGGGGCTGAGCTCCAGGAAGGGGCTGTCTGGATCGATCAGCCGGTCCAGGCGTTCGCGGACGAACAGCTTGCCCCGCTTGCGGTGTTTCTCGATGGCCGCCGCACCGCCACCCAGTCGTACGCGGCCGGTGCGCTCGCGAAGTTCGGAGAGCAGGCCTTCCAGGAATGCCCGGTTGGCCTGGAACTCGGCCGACGCGGAATCCACTCGCGTTGGGATGACGTCCATGCGCTCCTGGCTCCACCGGTTACAGAAACGGAATCGCCGTCGATGGTCCGAACCTCAAGGCCGGGCATGGTAGCGACGCAGTCACCGCGGGGCTAGGCGGCCGCGTTGCGTCTGGGAGCCGAATCGCGGATCATGACTGCCGCGCGGGCTGCGGCCGCGGCCCATCAGCGGGCACGGCCGGCGGCGCGGCGCGACGACATAGCGAAGGAGGATCGACGATGGCGAGCCGACGTGAGTTCCTGGGCGGACTGACGGCCCTGGGTGGGGTGTACTTGTTGGGCCCGAGCTACGGCAAGGCCGGTGACCCGGCGACCGGCGTGTGTTCCTCCGGCGGCGGGTTCAACCCGCCCGCGGAGTACGAGCTGCCACCGCTACCGTACCCGCCGGACGCGCTGGAGCCGCACATCGACAAGCAGACGATGGAGGTGCATCACGGCAAGCACCACGCGGCGTACGCCAAGGGGCTCAACGCGGCGATTAAGGGGCTGGCGGACGCTCGGGCGTCGGGCAACTTCGACAACGTGCAACAGCTTTCCCGGCTGCTCGCCTTCCACGCCGGCGGTTACTTCAACCACATCGTATTCTGGCACAACATGGCCCCGGCGGGCAAGGGCGGCGGGGGCGAACCCTCGGGAGCCCTGGCCGAGCAGATCAAGAAGGACTTCGGAGACTTCGGCAAGTTCCAGGCGCATTTCAGCGCCGCGGCGGCCGCGGTGGAGGGCAACGGCTGGGGCATTCTCGCGTATCACCCGGCGCTCCAGCGGCTGACGGTGATGACCATGATGAACCAACAGGACCTCGCCCCCATTGCCGCGGTGCCGCTGCTGATGTGCGACGTATGGGAGCACGCCTACTACCTGAAGTATCAGAACAAGCGCGCGGACTACATCAAGGCCTGGTGGAACGTGGTCAACTGGAAGGACGTCGAAATCCGCTTCGCGACCGTGGCGTAGGGAACTATCGCCCGTTCTGGGAAGTGGAGCCGCGGTCGTGGCGGGAGCTCAGAGTGCGCCGCGATTCGAATCGGAGGTCCCGCAACAACGGAGCCGTGCATGAACTTGGACCCTCGCCGTTCCCGTGCGTGGTCCGCCGCGGCGTGAGCACGCCGCTCCCGGTAACCACAGCCCCGGGTAGAAGCGCGCGACAGCCAGGCACCCGCGGTGACGCCGCCCCGGACGGTCGAAACTGACTTCAGACAGGTCTGGTCAGTGGCCGCAACCTGTCGCCGCACGCTGCTTGCGCAAAGCAAGTGTGCCCGCCAGTAGCGTGAGTAGAGTCATAGCTACGACGCCCCACTGGGACAAAGTAGGAACGCATTCGCTATTCACACACGCCCCTCTGCAATCCTCCGGGCAATCGCAGCAGGTCTCACCGCCATTGCACGCCCCGTCGCCACAAGTTGGCCCACGTTCGACGATTCCAGCCCACGGCAAACCGGCCGGACCCGCGGATGAAGGGTTTCCTAAGTCGTTCCATTGTGCACCGCCGCCAGGTGTTCCACCACGGAGGTGAGCGCTGTCCTCTCCATTGCCGGGTGTGCCAACGTTGTCGGGCTGACCGGACTGCCAGTTGGTGAAGGTTACGGTATCCCCACCTACCCAACGCCATGAACCCTCAGACCCGCCGTCCGTGAAGCCTATCCACCGGTTTGTACCGAAGGTGGCTACGATCCAGTTGTTCTCCGCCTGATCGTTGATGGCGACCAGATGTCCGCATTGTGAAACCGCTTCTGCCTCGGCATCCTGCCAGTCAGGCTGGTCAGGATTGGCGCCCTCGTCGTCGTACCCATAGTAAAGCAGAGTCGTCAACCGGTACTGGTGGCCATTCGTAGGATTGGTCACCCACGGAGCGCCACCGCGCTCTATAATGCCGCGCCACGGCAAGCCGGCCGGGCCCGCGGAGGAAGGGTTTCCCAGGTCGTTCCATTGTGCACCACCGCCGGGTGTTCCGGCACGCAAATGGGCGCTGTCCTCGCCATTGCCCGGAGTGCCGAAGTTGTCCGGCTGACCGGACTGCCAGTTGGTGTAAGTTACGGGCTCGCCGCTGATCCAGTGCCAGCTTCCCTCGGAGCCGTCATCCGTGAAGCCTATCCAGCGGTCCGTACCGAAGGTGGCGACGATCCAGTCGTTCTCCGCCTGATCGTTGATCGTAACCAAGTGCCCACATTGCGCGACCGCCTCGGCCTCGGCGTCAAGCCAATCCGGCTGATCCGGATTGGGTCCGTCATCGTCGTATCCGTAATAGAGCTGGTCGGTGAGCTTGTATTGGTGGCCATTCGCCTGGTTTGTGATCCACGCGTCCCCAGACACAGGCGCCCCCGACGCCACTACGAGCAGAATCACTTCGAGGAATGGGCGAGTTGTCCCCGCGGACCAGGAATCGTGGTTCATCTGTTCTCCTTTCGATCGGACGCACGGACGGGTGGGCGCTGCCAACGCTGGAAACAGCCTACCATGACTCGCCACTTTGTTCAAGCCTTTCTGCGCGGTCGTGCGAGATGGCGGCAAGTTCAGCACGAATGTAACGGACCTGTCGCGCATTCGGAGCGCCCTGCCGGCTGAGTGTCAATTGCAGCAACTGGGGGCCAGGGCCTCGGGCGCTGCGGCATGGTTGAGGTCAACGGCACCCGCGGTCGGAAGCTGATAGGGGCCAGCCGGAACTCAGGAGATCAAGGGGAAAAACGGTAAACGGTTACGATGCGACACGCCCCCATTTTACAGATTCCGAGAAGATCAACCGTTACATGGAAACGGTAGCTACGGCATCGAAGTTGTCGATCCGTGATTCCGGTGTCAGAAAGGCGTGCGCAGCGGATTCCAGGGACTGGAGGAGCTCGTATTATTCAGCAAGCCCAGCCTGGTAGAGTCGGCGAATCAAGCTCGGTTTGCCCGCATGGTGCTCACGGAGATTCCGGAGCCGCTGGTCGAACTCGCCGGTGCGATTCGCGATGGCCGCGGCGTCCTTCAGATCGGACAGCAGCTCGACGGCGCGGTCATATCCCGTCGGCGTGCGCTTTGTGATCCAGGTTACGACCTGCTTCCAGACGGCGTCGGCCCGCGATGCTACGTCTTGCAGATGGTCCCTCCGGGCTTGGGCCTCCGCACGGGCCTGACGCTCGCGTTCTTTTTCTGCCAGATTGGCAAGGTGACGCTGCTTCGCGCGGGATCGCTGTTGCCAGGCATCTGAGATTTGCGCGACCGTTCGGCGCGCCGGCGAGTCTTCATCGAAGCGCCCCGTCTGGTGACCTTGAGCCGCATTCCTGAAACTCCTCACCAAGCTTCGGCGTGGATTCGGCTCGTCGCCCTGCGCGATTCTCAGCAGCAGGTCGTCCTTCTCGGCAACGGCAAGCGAGCCGATCCACTTCTTCAAGGCGCCGGCAGACGGTTCATTGGCCGCGCGCGTCCCGCTCCGTTCCGCGGCGACGTCGATAAGCTCGGTATCGATTCCGAGGAAGTCCACCAGCGCCTGGAGCGGGGCGGACAGGTCCTTCATGCCCGCCGGGACCGGTGGCTCCGTGGCGCCCTCCGGCAGAGTCTCGATCTCGATTCCACAGAGCCAAGCCAGATAGAGGCACCGCGAGTCGCCGTCGAGCAGGTCCCCACGCAGTGGTATCAGCGAGGCTAACCACCCTGATCCGTCGTCCCACCCTTCCCATTCGCCGGGCTCATCGTCACGGCCGAACTCGAGCAGAACGCAGTCTTCCTTCTGTCGCAGCGAAACGTAGTCTCCATCGCAGTACGGCGCGGCACGGGCGGCGTCGAACGAAGCATGAGGCAGACGAAGCATGAACCGGCGGGACCCCCAGTTCGCGGCATAGAGGAAAACGTCAAAGCACCGCTCCATCAGCTTGACCGGGTCTCCGCGGAAATTCCCCCAGTTGTACACATTCACAAAGCTCGTCGTGGTGATCTGGGCGCGTGTGGAGAGCCCCCGCAACCATCGCATGTCGTCCTCGGACAGTGGCCGGTCAATGGCTTGGAACCCGTAATACTGGTACTCGCTCACGTTTCGTCTCCTTCACCCGCAGACAGCCCATCGACGGTAGGCTTCGATCCACTCCGCGCCGGCCGGCGGTGGCGCCGGAAGCGGTAGGTCGCAAATTGGAATCCGCTGTCGTTGCTTGCCTCGGACGCAGACGGCGACAATCTCCTCGCGCTCGGTCAGCTCGACGCCCGTCACCTCGACATCTATACCCAGAACCACGGTGGCAAAGGGAACCTCCAGGTGATCCTCGATCATGGTGAAGAGGCCGGTGACCGCTTCCGATTCGTTGGAGCAATCCACGGTCGCGTCCGCGATGAGCGCATCGAACCGTCTCTTGCTCAACCTGGGCCGCCTTTTTCTCTTGAGCCTTTCAGGCATTCGCCTTCTCCATGCCCGGCTCAGCCGACATCCTCGAGGAGACGCGATGCGGCTACCGCGGTGACCTGCTCGTGTAACGGGAAGGTCTTGTCGCCGGCGTGTATGAGGAATGCCCTTTGAAGCCGTAGCGAGTTCGATCCGGCTCGGACCGCTCTGCGCTTTCGCGACGCTTCGCCAGGTCTCAACTCCCCTCGTACGCTTGCACGAGCAGCGACTTGGCCTTCTCGAAGTCGGCCAAGTTGCGGATGGTGATCTCCAAGTCTCCGGTGCCATAATGGCCGATGTTGGAAACATCGCGGGTGAAACCGTCTTCCAGCGCAGCAGTCGCCGGGTCGAGCTTGGCGAAGACGTTGATTTTTTTGTCCTGTGTCCGGACCTCGATGCACGCGAAGTTCTTGATGCGTTTGAAGGCAAGGTAGTACTTGAGCGTTTTCATCTGCACGTCGTCGCCCAGAGCCAGCAAGAAGGCCTTGATCGCCTCAAACCGGTCCTTGAGTTCCCCGCTGAGTTGTTCGAGCGTCTTTGAGATCGTCTTGGGCGTGGCCGTGCCGGCGGGCGCCGAAGGGCCCTCCTCATCGGAGAGGCTCGCCGTAACTGCATTGACGAGATCGAGGAGCACCAGACCGTCGCCGTATCGACGGTAGCGAATCAGTTCGATGTTACGGTTGATCTGCTGGACGGCGTGTCCGTCGTAGCGCGTGAAGTCGCCGGCGATGCAGACGAGTCGCGGGCCGGTCCACTCGATCTCGTTGGGTGCGTCTTTGCCGAGCTTCTCTTCGACCAACAACTTGAAATCGGCCTTGTGGTCGAGAAGCCAATCCAGATAAAACAGGCCCTGATTGATGACGTTCTCGTTGGTCGCTCGCTTGTATTCGATGATGACGGGGCAACGGTTCTCGTCTAATCCCAGTGTGTCGATGCGGCCGCCATGGGTCTTGCCGGTCGTGTACTCCGTGGCCAGAAAGCGGACGCCGAGGAAGGTTTCGAGGTGCCGCTCAATGAGGTCTTGAAGAGATTTCTCGACGGCGACGGACTGACCGTCTAGCTCGGTGACGGCGTTGTCGGATACGCGGAAGAGCCTGATGTCGCTCACTCGATGTCCTCCTGATGCGGGGCAGCCCCTTGCGTCGCCGGAGTGTCTACAGCAGCGGTCGCCACCGAACCAGCGTTTCTCGCCGTTGTGGCTGTCCGCCGCGTGCGCTCGGCGCTACTTCTTTTCCCCGCCTCCCGGTGATAGTTCAGCCGAACCCGTCCACTTCCCGGGTCGGCGCTGAACCTCGTCGATGACCACGAGTCCCTTAAGATCAACCAGAGCTAACTTGGCGTCGGAAAGACGAGCCAGATCCGGCGGATCCTCCAAGTCAAACCGTTCGCCGGAGGACTTAGCCCGCTTCAGTATCTCCAGGGCCAGCGTCGTCTTCCCCACCTGCCGAGCTTCCAGGATGGCTACGATGGGAAACTGTCGGAGCAGTCGGAAAACGGCGGCCAGATGTCGCTCTCGCGGTATCATGGCGTCAGATCATATTGGAAAAGTCGGAGTCTGTCTCCGAGATTCCACGGCACGCCGAAGTCCTTCTTGCCCGGGCTGTTCGCGTCAGCCTGCCGGAGTCCGCGCATCGGTGGATGCCGCGCAACGCTCTGCCATTTAAGCTACCGCCGGCGATAGGCCGTCCCGACCGGAGGGTAGTAGGTTCAAGCTGAAAGGTTCGACGGTGTCACCGCCGCCGAATGGGCGGCCCTCCGAGAGAGGGGACGCCGGGCCGGCCGTAACTTGCTCTCGACGATTCCGGCGCCTGCGTCAACCCGGACTTCCCCAGCAGCCCATGGCAAAAGTCGAGGATCGGGCGTGGCACGGGCATCCTGCCCGTGGAGGCATAGGCTGGAAGCTCATGCTACGCATTTCGCCACGGACTACTCGGGGGTCGGGCTCGTCGCGTTAATGGCGGAGTTTCCTCCGTGGATCAGAGGCGGCCGTTCCGCGAGCCTCGAGGAGCGTGCACGTCAGCGTTGCGCGCTGTTGAGTCGACCGGCCGGTTTTTTTCCTGGAGGGGGTTGACCGGCTCGCCGCGCGCTATTATAGTACTAGAATATGAAGGAGCTGACCCAGGCCGAACTGCTGCTGCTGGGGCTGGTCGCCGAGATGCCCCGCCACGGCTACCAGCTCGACCAGGTGATCCAGCAGCGCGGCATGCGTGAATGGACGCAGATCGGCTTTTCCTCCATCTACTTCGTGCTGGGCAGGCTTCAGAAGCTGGGCTTGGTCGGGGCGAAGCGGCCGGGGGGAGCGAGCGCCGGTGCGAAGTCCCGGAAGATCTATTCCATTACGTCGGCCGGGCGGCGGGAACTTGCGGCACAGACGATCGCCGCGCTGCGTGAGGTGCGGCCGGTTCACTCCTCGGTTCTGCTGGGGATGATCAACTGGCCGGTACTCGGGCGCGGGCAGGCGCTTACGGCCCTGGAGACGCGGCGTTCCGCCATCGCGGCGGAGCGGGCGCGGCTCAGTGCCATTCAGATCGAGCAGCAGCCGCTGCCGGATTACGTGGAAGCGTTGTTTGAGTACTCGCTCG
Organism: Planctomycetota bacterium; assembly: GCA_016208685.1. Classification (GTDB taxonomy): domain Bacteria; phylum Planctomycetota; class Phycisphaerae; order UBA1845; family UBA1845; genus JACQXM01. The sequence continues at coordinate 115,818 of JACQXM010000036.1, forward strand.
GCCAGTTGCGCGCCGAGGCGGAGTGGGTCTCGCGCACACTCGACTACATGGCCACCAAGCCTTGGCTCGAATGAAGGAGATGGCGATGAAAGATGCGGACATGAAGGCCAGACTCAAGGAGCTGTACCTGCCGCCGGCGACGGAGTTCGTGCTGGTGGACGTGCCGGAGATGCGCTACCTGATGGTCGACGGACGGGGGGCCGCGGACCGCACGGCGCTGGACCATGCCGTCAAGTGGCTGTTCACGGTCATCCACCCCATCAAGCGCGTCGCGCGGGAGCGCATGGGGAAGAACTTCGTGGAGCCGCCGCTGGAAGGCCTGTGGTGGGCGGACGACGTGCAGGACTTCATCTGCGGGAACCGGGACAAGCTCAAGTGGCGGATGATGATCGTTTACGAGCCGGACTGGCTGACGGAGGAGATGTTCGAGGACGGCGTGGCGGCGGCTAAGACACGGCTGGGCGAGCCGCCCGATGGGCTGCGGATCGAAAGCTACCACGAAGGGCTGAGCGCGCAGATCATGCACGTCGGCCCGCCCAGCGAGGAGGGGCCCACCGTCGCCCGGCTGCACCAGGAGTTCCTGCCTGCCAACGGGCTACTCCCGCACGGGCACCACCATGAGATCTACCTGACCGACCCCAACCGCACGGAGCCGGAGAAGATGAGAACAGTATTGCGCCAGCCGGTGCGGCGAAGCGGGTGAGTGGACGCGCGACAGGGAACACGGCCTACAACGATCCGTCGGTGCGCACCGCGACAGGAATTCCGCGCCTGGGGCGATGGGGCCGGAAACAGCAGGTCGCTCGCCTTCGGCAATAGGGCGGGGCGAATCCTGCCGAACTCGATCTGAACGGAATCCAGGTGGTTGACGCCGTTGGACGGATCGGGATCGACCACGGGGCTGAGCATATGCCCGGCTTGGCCGCGTTGCGTTGGTCGAATAGGATCACTCGCGTTGCGCGCCAAGCGCAATGTTAGGTTCCGGCTCTGCGGAGGATAGCGCGTGCTGCTCAAGGGCGCCCAGCTGAACTTGTTTCCCGAACTTGATGCGGCGCCTCAGGTGCGCGATGCGGGCTCATCTACTTTCATTGACAACATGCGCCTCCCGGTGCACCGCTGGCTCCGATTCAGCGCAGGCTTCTCCGGGGCATGGGCGCAACACATGATCGAGAGCGCTAGAACCAGGGGTGTCACGCGGGTCGTTGACCCGTTTACCGGATCAGGCACGACCCTGATAGCCGCTGAGAACGCAGGTGTGGATTGCTACGGGGTCGAGGCCCACCCGTTCGTCTACAAAGTGGCGCGGGCTAAGCTGGCTCGCCGCTCGAACAGCGATGCCTTTCGCGAAGTCTGCAGGATGATCCGCGCGAGCGCGGGTCGGCGCACGCCCGAACTCGATAACTACCCGAAACTCATCCGCGAGTGCTACACCGATGAATCGCTGGGCGAACTGGACTGCCTCCGCGCGGCGATCCAAGCGATTGACGATGGCTCGGAACCTGCTCAGCTGGCTTGGCTGACGCTGGTGGGGATCCTACGGCGTTGTTCGTGCGTCGGAACTGCTCAATGGCAGTACGTGCTCCCCAAGAAGTCCAAGAAGTCGCCCGTGCGGCCGTACTGCGCATTCGATGACCTCAGTCGCACGATCCTCGTCGACATGGTCGCTTCGTCCGATGTCGTCGGCCCCGCAGCCAATCTGCTTCTGGCCGATGCCCGCGACTGCACGGGTGTGCCGGACGGTTTCGCCACTCTCGTCGTGACGTCGCCGCCGTACCCAAACAACTATGACTACGCGGATGCAACGAGGTTGGAAATGTGCTTTTTTCAGGAAATCCGCGGATGGGGCGATCTTCAATCAACCGTCCGCCGCCATCTTGTTCGCTCTTGTACGCAGCATGTCCCGGAACGGGCCGTCGATCTTCACTCGGTGCTATCCGATCCGATCCTGGAGCCAATCCGAGCCGATTTGACGCCAGTCTGCGAAGAACTGGGCAGGGTCCGGCTTTCAAGAGGAGGCAAAAAAACCTACCACCTCATGGTCGCGTGCTACTTCTACGACTTAGCCCGCGTGTGGGCCGCACTTCGGCGAGTCTGCGATAGTCCCAGTCAGGTCTGCTTCGTGGTTGGTGATTCCGCGCCCTACGGCGTTTACGTGCCAGTCATTGACTGGCTCGGGCGGTTGGCTGTTGCGTCCGGCTTCGACTCCTACAGGTTCGAACGTACGCGTGATCGAAACGTCAAGTGGAAGAATCGCAAGCACCGCGTTCCGCTTTGCGAGGGGCGACTGTGGGTCGAGGGTTGAAAGGCGCCAGATGGCTCAATCACCTTCGCATCGCTTGGGACAGATCATCGGCGAGACGCTCGAATCTACGATCCGGCCGATCCTGGAAGCTGTCGCCAAGAGGCACAGGCTGTACCTGGATTGCAAGAGCCCTCGCAAAGCGCGCGGCGGCAAACGCAAGGTCGTTTGGATAGATGGGAAGGGGAACACGCACGAACTGGACTATGTCATCGAGGCGGGCGGGAGCGATAAGACAACCGGTTTGCCCAAAGCGTTCATCGAAATTGCGTGGCGCCGGTACACAAAGCACTCCCGTAACAAGGCGCAGGAAATCCAGGGCGCGATTGTCCCGCTCGCCGAGCGCTACGCCGATGCGCGCCCCTTCCTCGGTGTCATCTTGGCAGGCGTCTTCACTGAGGGTTCGCTCAACCAGCTCCGCTCGCACGGCTTCCAGGTCATCTACTTCCCGTACGGGAGCGTAGTTTCTGCCTTCGCCGAGGTCGGAATCGATGCCGCATTCGACGAGGACACTCCTGATTCGCATCTGAAGCGCAAGGTCGGGCAGTACAAGAAGTTGGTGTTGGCCCAGCGAGAGCGCATCGCCGCGTACTTACGTGACCGCCACAAGGCTGAACTGGACGCTTTCAGTGCAGCGCTGCATAGGACGCTGACCCGGAGTATCTGCACGGTCTACGTTCTTGCCCTTCATGGCGGCGTCCGGACACTCACCACCGTGGCGGACGCGATTGCTTTCATTGAGGCGTTCGACGAGATCACGCCACGTGGCCCGTTTTCTCGCTATGAGGTCGGCGTACGCTACAGCAACGGTGATGAAGTTCGTGGGCAGTTCAACGACAAGGCAGCCGCGATTGCATTTCTGCGGTCGGTTCGGTAGCCGCCAGAAGAGACGGCGAAGGCACGGCTGGGCGAGCGGGCTCAACGGAGTGAGGATGCATGTAGCGCGGCGGCCCCGCCGGCAACCCAAGAACGGGGGCCGCGGCCCCCCCAACCACCAGGCGGCGCGGCCTTCGGACGTGACGTATGCGAAGGGCGTGTCCATCCACCGCCGCCCCGACGGGACGGTTCATCGACGATTCTGGAACTCCGTAAACCAATTCTCGATGACGCCGATCGCCTGCGCGCCGTCGGTGTCCGCGGATCTGATGAACACCATGCTTTTGCCGTCCGCCGTGAGGTTGAACCCGATGTAGGGATCGACGCCGAGTTTGGAACCGTCTAGCACGGCGCGGGGCGGCGTGAGCATCACCCGCGGCTCCGTCGTCAGTTCGACCTCGTAGACGGTGATGTCCGGCCCCACGAAGTACAGCCGCTTACCGTCCGGCGACCAGGCCGCGAACACGCCTTCCGCCGTGGAAACCTGCCACTTGCTCTGCCCATCGGGAAGCCGTGTAAGATACACCTTCGGAGCGCCGGATTCATCCGAAGTGTACGCCAGCCACAGCCCGTCCGGCGACAGCGCGGGTTGGTCCTCCGAGTGTGCTCCCTGAAGCAGCGCGGTCGGCTCGGCGGTCCCGGAAAGCGATGCTACATAGATGTCCCGACCCGTCTTCTCCACGGTGCGGACCTGGGCAACGGACTTCCACTCCCGGTCCTGGGAAGGGTATGCCCATCGGGAACAGCCGATCGGGCCCAGCGCCGCCACACGACGCCCCATGCGGTTCACCGGCGCAGCAAGCGCATACAGCGATCCGATACCCTCCCGGCAATCATTGTGGCTATTGCTTGACAAAGCCGATGGCGCGGCCAACATACGTCCTGCGAGGCCCATTGCCGTGTATCAGGCTCCGGACTACAAGGACGTTCCGATCCTCCTCGTCGACGCAGTCGGCTTTTCGCAGCTCGAGACCGTCGAGCGAAAGCGGGCGTTGCTCGCGTCATTGCAGGACATTCTGCGCGCCGCGGCGAAGTTCTTCATGCCGTACGGCGATCCGTGGCAGAAGTGGCGACGTCACGGCACCGGCGACGGCTACTACTTCATCTTTGACGGCAGCTTGGGCCCGCAAGTGGCCCTGAAATACGCGCTGGACATTAAGACCCGCTGCTCTGAGTTCAATCGCGAAAGTGGCCGCGACATTGGCCTCCGCCTGCGCCAGTCCCTCGCCTTCGGCGACGTTGAACTGGTGGACGACCAGTTGCTCAGCGAAGCGTTCATCGAGGCCGAACGTTTCATCAGCAACGCCGCCTTCAAGCGGCATGCCGACCAAGCCGAGGACCCGGCGCCGGTAGTGGCCACTGAGCTCTTCCACTTCCAGTACGGTCGGGACCGTAAGCAAGAGCCAAAACCGTTCGAACAACTCGAGGCGCTTACCTGGCGGCCGATCGCGTTCGCGGACAAGCACGGCAAGGCGTACCGCGGTTATTACCTGGGGGACGACTGGCGCGGCGAAGAGCCTGAAGCGCCGGCCGCCGCGCCCCCGGTCGAGCCCGCGTTTCGCATTCTCATTCTCGTGGCCCATAGCTCCGCCGGGCCATTACCGGAGGCGATCGATCTTCTCAATTGCGCGGTTGCCGATCTGAAGACCGCCGGGGTTTCGCTGGAGGTGCGTCTGAACCTCGCTTCGGTCAACGCGCTGCGACTCGAGGCGCAGGAGGGGTGCGACCTACTGATCTACTTCGGGCATGGAAACGACGTGGGGCAGTTGTTCTTCCTGGACGGCCCGGTGGACTACGCCGCGCTCTCGCCCCGCATCGGATTACAGAAGTTCTGGGAGGAATTGCCCGCCTGCCTTATCTTCGCTTGCCACGGGAAGAGTTTCGCGGAAGCGTTGCCGTGCCCCTGGATTGCGTTCGGCGACACCATCCTGCGCGAGGCCCCCAAGGGCTTTCTGCATGCCTTCGCCGCGGCACTGAAGACCATGACCATCGACCAGGCGGTCAAGAAGGCCGCGGCGCATTGCCAACTGACGATGCAATCCAGCTTTGCCGCGGCGATCTGCCAATCTGCTTCCGCATTTCCGACGCGGCGCCTCCCGGCGGGCGAAGCTCGAGTGATTCAGCAGTCGCCGGCGACCTCAGGACGCTACGAGGTTGACTACGGGAACATCGAGCACGACGGAGCGGTATACCCGGAGCACGATCCGTTCGTGGGACGGGCCGCCGAGCTGGCTGAACTGGCGCGACTTCCTGACCCCGGCACGGAAGTTCCGGTCGTGCAGCGCTTCTGGGTGCACGGCGGCGCCGGGCTGGGCAAAAGCGCGCTGCTGCGGCAGCACGCGGTGTTCGTACGCGACACGGCTTTCCGGCCGGAGACCGAGCCGGTATGGCTGCTACACGCCTACTGTCAGAACTGCGTACTGCCGGGCGACGTGGAGAAGCTCCTCTGCGCCAAGGCCGCACGGTTGTACGGACTAACTCCTGCGCCGAGTGACCTGCGCGGCCTTATGCGGGCTCTGCGACAAAGGCATGGCGCGCACGTCTGGCTTCTGGATGACCTCACGTACCTGCGCGATCCAAAGGGCGATCCGGAACAAGCCTATCGTCTGACGGGAGTACTCGCTGACCTGGCACGAGAGAACGGCGTTTTCATCCAGCTTTTGTTCAGCGCTCGTTTCGGTCCGCCCCAGGGCTGGCGGGCGATCGAGCTTACCCCGCTTAGTGACGCTGAGTCGCTGGAGCTGGGGGCACGGATCTGCCGGGAGGCGAAGCACGAGTTTACGCCCGCTGAGCAACTAGCGGCGCGGGAATTGCTCGCCCGGTGCGGACGATCCACGGCGCATTACAAACGTGCACTGCTCCTGGCCATGTTACGGATGACTACCATCGCGGAATACGCCGAGCAACTGGACGACCCCGGGTCGCTGGAGAACCTCAACGAGGACGAGTTCAGCGATCGGATGTTGCGGGGCGAGATCGCAGGCCTCGTTGACCTGGAGGCGCGGGATGGTTTCGCCTACTCCGAGTTCTTTGGCCTCTACGAGCCGCTCATACTTCGCGTGGGCGATTTTTCCGAGTGCGAACTTCTCGAGTGGCTCGGGGAGCGGCTCTGCCCGGGACCTTCGACGATCGCGCGGGGCACGCGGCTTCGCAATGGGCTGACGCAGCTTACGCGTTTCGGATACCTCGCCGTCCGCAAGGACGATCGAGAGTTGCGCTTTTACATGCCCCCCAACCAGCGCCTGGCGTTTCGACGCATGGCCGCGTCGGCCCCGGACTTGCCGGCGGAGGTCCCATTCCGGGCGCCGAAGGCGCGGCTCTCGGCGGCTCTGGAGCGGCTCGCGAAGGGATCGCGGGACGCAATCACCGAGGTCCTGCAGCTTGAACGAGACTACTCCGGGCACATCCACATCCCGGACGCCGCGGAAGCCGTGGTCGTGGGGATGCTCGTCCGAGCCGAATTGGCAGGCGCGTTAGCCGGGCTACACTTGGGACTCGCCGTCTACGACGACGTCGTGCGGCGCTTCGGGGACCGGCCGGAAAGCGGCATCGCGGAGCTGGTGGCCAAGGGGCTGGTCAAGAAGGGAGCCGCGCTGGGGGCGCTGGATCGGTTCGAGGAGGAGTTGGGGGTCTACGACGAGGTGGTGCGTCGCTTCGAGGACCGTCCCGAGAGCGGCATCGCGGGGACGGTGGCCGTGGCGCTGTTCAACAAAGGGGTCAGGCTGGAGGCGCCGCTGGATCGGTTCGACGAGGCGTTGGGGGTCTACGACGAGGTAGTGCGTCGCTTCGGGGACCGTCCTGAGAGCGGCATCGCGGAGAGGGTGGCTAAGGCGCTGTTCAACAAGGGGGTCAGGCTGGGGGCGCTGGATCGGTTCGAGGAGGCGCTGGGGGTCTACGACGAGGTAGTGCGTCGGTTCGGGGACCGGCCGGAAAGCGGCATCGCGGAGCTGGTGGCCATGGCGCTGTTCAACAAGGGGGTCAGGCTGGGAGCGCTGGTTCGGTTCGAGGAGGAGCTGGGAGTCTACGACGACGTGGTGCGGCGCTTCGGGGACCGGCCGGAAAGCGGCATTGCGGAGCAGGTGGCCAAGGCGTTGTTCAACAAGGGGGGCAGGCTGGTGGCGCTGGATCGGTCCGAGGAGGCGCTGGGAGTCTACGACGACGTGGTGCGACGCTTCGGGGACCGGCCGGAGAGCGGCATCGCGGAGCGGGTGGCCAAGGCGATGTGCGGGCGGGTCTTAGCGCTAGTGGGCGCGGGCAAACGCCCGGAAGCAGAAACGGCCCTCACGGAAGCCGAGCGGTTCATCGCCGGGCGTCCGGAACCCGCGATCCGGGAACTCTTCGCTCAATTCCAGTCCGCACTTCGACAGGCTGAATGACGCACTGCGACTCCATGTCACGGCCCGATCGGGTACTCTCGCCCAGCACGTCGGTGATGTGCCGTAGACCTTCGCAACCAATCGGACGTTCGGCGCCGCGCCCACCGGGCCGCCGGCCGGCCGATCCTGGGCCGCGACCTCGTGCGCGAGGAGCGTCAACTCACCGGTAATCCCACAGAGGCCAAGCCGGCGCGGGCAGTCGTTCGTATTCACCTCGGGAAGGCATCCATCCTTCCCACGGCGCGGGCGGCCGATGCCCCCGTCTGGCTCCTGTCGCTCCTGGCCGGAATAATTCTCGGAACTGACAGGAGATGGGTCCGGCGGGCGTCTGTATAGGGTGAGCATGACGGTGGCGGTGACGGAAGGCTGGGAGATCGAGCGGCCCGTCGTGGAGGCGCTGCGTCGCGGCGACCGCCATGCGTTTGAGACGCTGGTGCGCACCTGCGACCGTTGGGTGCGGGGCGTCATCTTCGGCGTGCTGGGGAACGTGGACCGTGTGGACGACGTCGTGCAGCACACCTGGCTTTCCGTGTGGCAGCGGGCCGGCGAGCTGCGCGACGTGGACCGCTGGCGGGCATGGCTGTACCGCCTGGCGCGGAACGCTGCCCTGGACGCGGGGCGTGACATCGCCCGGCGTCGCCGGCACGAGCCGGGGCCTCCCGCGGACGATGTTCCCCGACCGGTGGAAACCGGAACCGGCGAGGCCGTCCTGCTGGCGGCGGAACAGCATCGCGACGTGATGCAGGCCGTCGCCGGCCTTCCGGCGCTGTACCGTGAACCGTTCGTGTTGCGACATCTGAACGGTTGGAGTTACCAGGAGATTGCCGACGTGATGGACATGCCGGTGGATTCGGTGGAGACGCGCCTGGTGCGGGCGCGCCGCATGCTGCGCCAGGCGCTGCAACACCGGTTGGGGATGGACGATGCCGCCGCTGAATGAACATCTGGAACGCCTGATCGTGCGCTATCTCGATGGGGAGTTGTCCCCGGGGGAAGTGCTGGAGTTGCAGCGCGAGGTGCTGCGGAACCCGCAGGCGCGACGGACCCTGGACGAGTATGAGCGCGCGGACGCCCTGGCGGCCGAAGCGCTGGGGCAGGTGTTCGGCGGTGAAGCGGCCCGGCCGCGGGTCGAAGTCCGGCCTTCGGCACCTTCGCCGCACCGGGCGATTGCCGCCTCCCCGATTCGGAGCCGGGCGCGGCGCGACCATCGCGGCTGGTGGCTGGTGCCGGGCGCTATCGCCGCGGCGCTGCTGGCCATGGTGGTGCCATTTCCTGGCAGTTTTCGCGGCGACGAAGCCGCCCGGGAGAAGCTCGCGGGCGGTGCGCCGCTGGTCGTCCACCCGGCCGGTCCTGGCGCGGTTCCACGCCACGGGCTGGAAGGGGCGTCCGGTCGTGCGGCGGTCCCGGTGCGGACCGTGGCCGACGGCGGTGCGAGCAGCCGGAGAATCTCGCGCGACACGGGTCGAGAGGTGATCGGCGTCATCGGGGATGACGGCAACCTCTACTGGATCGAGGTCGACCGCACGTGGACCATCAAACAACCCCCGCGACAAACCGCGGATTCGCGGGGCGATGGAGCCTTGTAAGGGCAGCAAAGCGAGATCGTCCGAGCCCGCCTCCGGCTTACGGCGCCATGTGATGCGTCGCGGGTAGCGCGGGGCGAACGACGATCGTACGACGAAAATCGAGGATTCTGACGAAAGGGAGTTTTGCAATGAAGACGTTTGTGTGGGGCATGTTCCTGGCCTTCGTTCCGCCGAGCTTGCAGACCGTGCTTGCGGACGTGGGGAACGGGGAAGAGTGCGAGCGCAAGGTCATCGTGGTCGCCAAGGCGCTTGCCGGCGACGGAGCGGATGTTGCGGTCGCAGATGGTGCCGAGGGCGAGGGTGAGGTGCGTGTCATGGCGATCGTGGGCACCGGCGAGGGAGAGCCCGCGGCCGTAACCGCCACCGCCGACGGACGCAGCGAGCCGCACGTGGTGCGGGTCAAGCGCGTACTCGCGCCCGACGCGGAAGGCAAGGAGCGCGGCTGGCTCGGCGTGCTGGTGCAGCCCGTGCCCGAGGCGCTCGCGGCGCAACTGGAAACCGAGGGGCGGGGGCTGATGGTCGCCAATGTGACCAAGGACAGCCCGGCGGATCGCGCCGGCCTACAGGCGCACGACGTGATCGTCTCCGTGGCCGGGACGGAGATGAACGGCGGGGCTCAGCAGCTCGCCAGCCTCATTGGGGATACCAAGCCGGGCGAGACGGTGGAGATTGTGCTGCTGCGGCAGGGCCAGGAGCAGACCCTAAAGGTGCAGCTCGGCTCGCGGGCGGACGCGGGTGCCATGGAATGGAAGTTCGACACCGGCCCGCTGGGCGAGATCGAGGAGAAGGTTCGCACGCGCGGCAAGTTCCTGGGGCGCGGGCCCAACGGCGAGTGGACCATCACCGACTTAGGCGACCTCGACGAGCTTGACGACCTGCCGGACAACATCCGCATGTTCCTCCCGCGCAGCGGCAGCCGTTCGGCGCAGGTGACGGTCAACAACAACAGGAAGACGCTGCGCATCAACGTGGAGCGTGATGGAAGCGCGTTGGTCGTGGAACAGGAGGACGACGGCCCCATCACGGTTCGCCGGACGGACGCCGCGGGCACGGAGAGCACCGCCACCTACAACACCGAGGAGGAACTACGCGTCGGTGATGCCGAGGCGTACGAGGCCTTCAGCGACGTGCATCATGACGTGGTGGTCACCGACAGCGACGGCGTCGCCGACATCGACATCGACGTGGACCTGCACGGGTTGCACGAGGGCATGGCCAAGGTCCATGAGGCGCTGAAGGAAGGCCTGGGGCAGGCCGGCGAGGCACGAGCGCAGGCCATGGAGGAACTGCACAAGGCGATGCAACAGTGGAAGGGCGGCGCTCACCGCTTCGTCTGGCACGGCAAGGCGCGACAGACGATCGAGGTGCGGCCGGACGGCCAGATCGAGGTGCGCACGCGCAAGGGAGACTCGGAGCTGGTGCAGCTTTACGCCAACGAGGCCGACCTGCAAACCCGCGCTCCCGACGCCTATCAGAAGTACCAGGAGCTGTTGCGCGGCGAGGAATAACGCCGTATGCGCCATCCGGCGCCGGCGTTACCACGCGGTGCCGCGGTGCTCGGTGGGACATTAGGAACTCGCAGTGCGGACGCTCCATGACGGGGCGTCCGCTTGCGTTGGAAGGAAGCGCGTTCATGCCCGCACGACGCGCTCCGGCGGTTGGTCGCCTGGGCCGCTATCGAGTTCATCGCGACGGCGCCACGCGAAGGCAAGCGGCGACCCTCGAATGGCGATCCGCGGATCGTGAAGGGCGAGCGCCGCTCACAGAGTGGCCGATGGCGAACCGCCGGCCGGTGCTTCGCTCCTGGACATAACAACCTGCCGCGATGAGGCGCGGTAGGGCGATGTCGCCGCGAGCCTTCGGAAAGGACCAATTCCCGCTACGGCCGTTCGGCCCATCCGGTGACAATCCTCCGCGAGACGCTGGCGAGTTCGCTGACGCGACGCCCGAGCCATGAGTTGGCCAGCCTTCCACCGCGGCCGGCAAGCAGCTCGACCACCCGCTGCGCGGCCTGGCGGTCGGCCTCGCGCAGCGCTTCGACTAGACGCTCGACGTCGCTCGCGTCGCCGTCGATCGCAACCCGCACGGCGCCCGATCCCACGGGATCTTCCCCGAGTGCAAGCCGCGGATCGCCGCGCGACGCCGACCAGGCCAGCCATTCGGCTTCTGCGGCGTCCAGCCGTATCAGGGCGTCGCACCAGTCGGCACGTGCGCGCTGCGCTTCGGCCACGCGCAATGCCTGCCACGGTGAGTCGGGCGCCTCCGCCGCCAGGGACCTCATCGCGGAAACGAGGGACAGGGACGCTCGGCCTAGCGTGCGCCGCGCCGCAAGCCACTGCGCGCACAAGTGCTCCATTCGCCGCCGTGCATGCTGCCGCTCCCGGCCACGCGCCAGCGCGGCAAGCGCCACGCCCAGCAGCATCCCGCCGAGCCCGGCGGCGATCATCCAGGCAACGAGACCCTCTGCCGGCACGGTGTTCCCCTTCCCCTCACAAGGCCGTGGCGCTACATCCCGGCGTGCACAGCACCCCGGGCGGTGGTTCAAAACGGCTGCCGGGCCTCCCGGCTCTCCGCTCGCGGGAGCCTGCCTTCGGGCACGCGACTCGCGCGCCGCCGCCACGGCACGTCACCCGGCGCGAAAGCGACCCCCGAAGCGGGCCTTAGCGCCGGCGAGCAACGCCAGCCCCAGGATGACCAATCCCCATTGCGAAACCGCCGGCACGTTCTCCACGCAGTCCGGCACGCCGTCGGCGTCGAAATCGAGGGAGTCATTCAGGCCGGCGCATTGGTCCTCGCAGTCCGGCGTGGCGTCCGCGTCGCTGTCGGTGTCGGCAACACCGCATCCGCACGCCCCGGGCTGGACCTTCGTGGAATCGCCGGGACATCCGTCCAGGCAATCCACCGTTCCGTCTGCGTCGCTGTCGACGTCCGCGGTGCCACAGCCGCAAACTCCGGGCTGGGTTTTTCCCGGGTCCGCCGCGCACTCGTCCGCGGGGGCACAGACCCCGTCGCCGTCGGCGTCGTTGGGGTTCTCTTCGGGACAGGGGTCGCAGGGATCGCCGGCGCCGTCGGCGTCGCCATCGGCCTGGTCGGCGTTGCTGAGTGTCTGACAGTTGTCACAGGCGTTCCCCACGCCGTCCTGGTCGGCATCCGCCTGATTGGTGTTCTGGACCTCCGGACAGTTGTCGACGCAGTCGGGAATGAAATCGCCTTCGGCGTCGGTCTCGCGCACGCCGCAACCGCAGATGCCCGGATCCACTTTCAGGGGATCGTCGGGGCAGGCGTCCTGCGGAACGCAAACGCCGTCGCCGTCGGAGTCGTTGAGCGGATCGACAGGGCACGGATCGCAGTCGTCGATGAGTCCGTCGCCGTCGCCGTCGTTTTCGCATTCATCGGGCATGGTGTTGGCGTTACAGTCGGCGCTGGCACCGCCGGCGATGTCAATGCCGTCGGCCACGCCGTTGCCGTTGCAGTCCGGGTCGCATTCGTCGGGGACGCCGTTGCCGCTGGCGTCGAGGCTGCCGCCGCACCCGGGAAGATCGCACGGTCCGCCCGCCGGGCCGCAGGCGAGGTCACACGCATCGTCCAGGCCGTTGCCGTTGCAATCCGGCGGGGGATGGGCCGGGCCGATGGTGACCGCGGTCACGCTCGCCGGACCGCCGGGTTTGAAAAGGCCCAGGGTGACCGTGGTGGACGTCGGCGGGCGGTCGGCGTCGAAGCGGAAATTGTACAGCGTACCCCAGCGCAGAGCGTTGGCGTTAGGGTTGGCGGCGTAAGTTTGGGTTTCCCAGGAGACGGCGGCGCCGCTGAAACTCGCGGGCCAGTCCGCTACGTCGAACGGCTCGCCGCTGTGGTAATTGACGTCGTGGAATCCCAGGTTGGAAACGTTCGCCGTCGCTTCGATGGGCACGCGGAAACCCCGGCAAGAGCGGTTCGAGTTGAGGTTGTGGAGCGCGTACTCGTAGTTCCACGTGTCGCCGCCCAGGTACGTGGCCCGGGCGGCCAGGAGGAACAATCCCTCGCCGGGGACCCGAACGTCGGTTTCCACGACCGCGGGGTCGGCGTCCTTCCAGGCGCGGATGGCCGGCTCTTCGCGCCGCACGGTATCCAGCAGAATGAACGTGACGGCGCCCGGCCCAGTAACCACCAGCAGCGGGCGGTGGGAAGCGTTGTTGTCCTGATTGCCCGCGCCGGCGTCGTCCTGGGTGACGTACTGTGCCTCAACGAAGTAGAAGGCGCCGGGGTTCAGGGAGGGCAGGACGTCTCCCAGGTAGGTCTGCAACCGCCGGCCGATGAGCGGCGCCGGCGTGGGCGCGCTGTATGGGTAGGGAAAGACGCCGGTGTGAGCGTTCACGCTGGAACGGGGCCCGAGATTGCCCTGCTGCCCGTTGAGCGCCGAGGAATACGCATCGGAGCAACCCGCTCCCAGGTGCGTGCCGCTGGGATCGGGGGTGCAGCCGCCGGGTGTAGCGCAGACGCCCCCGGATTCGGCGAAGAAACCATGCTTCAGCCAGCTCATGCCGATCTGCTCGAAACGACCGGACTTCAACCGATAGAGGTTCTGGGCAATCACGGGGTGGCGGTTTGTCGAGGCGAACCAGTCCGCCGGCGCATCCCCGATGTTGCACGCGACCGTGCCCAGGGCCAGGGCGGCGATATTCTCCGCGGAACTGCCGTAGTAACGGATTTCGTGGATATCGCCGGCGATGACGTCGGGGCCGATGGCGGGCGCCGGCAGCGTCGCCGGCCCGCAAAGCCAGAGCACCTGCCACAAAGCACTTGCGACGTGGGAGCGGCGCGAACGGCGCGCCGGCGCGGCAGGCAGGCCCGAACGTTCCCGTTCAACGTCAGTCGTCACTGGCCAACCTCGCACGCGGAATCGGCTTTCAAGCGAGAGGGCGCCTCGTTCCCACTACTGACGTAGGCTAGCAGCGATGTGGAGCGGATTCAATCTCGAAGCGCGGCTATCGGACGTGGAGGATGGAGATTCACGTAATTGGAAATGGCGAAAGCGCCGCGCCGGCCGACACATGCCCACGCTTCGCCGCTGCGCGACCGCGCGATGGGCATGCCACGCCGACGTGTCGGCAGTGCGGTTCACGGGGCGGGCGTGCCACTGCCGTGTCGGCAGTGCGGTGTTTGCGCAGCCGTATCGACAGTGGAGTTCACGGCTGGCACGGCCGGGGCACCGATGCCGCGCTGTGGGACCGGCTTTCCAGCCGGTCAGACCGGTGTTGCTCCTTGAGAGCATGGCGGCGCCTGTCCGCCTGCGGCGGACGCGCTTGGCCATGGCACCCGGCGGACGCTGCCCATCGGCTGACCCATGCCCACGCTCCGTCGCTGCGCGACTGCGCGATGGGCATGCCACACCGCCACTCAGCGATCCTCCGAGCGACCTCTTTCGGTCCCGGAGGGACCAAGGGCCGTAGCCGCGGGTGGAGCGACGCCCGCCGTCAGGCGGGCGAAGCGGAACCCGTGGAGGCCGGCGCTCGTGCGCCTACCGCCCCGAACGGGGCGGAGGAGTCTGAATCCGTCGCGGTTCCGCCGCCCCTCCGGGGCGGGAAGCCTCAACCTCCGCGCACCACGGGTTGCGTTCGGCTGCGCCGAACTCCACCCGTGGCTACAGCCCGGTGTCCCGTTGGGGCACACCGACGCTTTGTCGGAGACCGTCACACGTACGGCTCGATCCGCGTGTTCTAATGACGCTTGATGATGGGGCGACTCACTGTCGATCCGCTGACACATGCCCACGCCCCGTCGCGGGGCGACGGCGCGATGGGCATGCCACACCGCCGTGTCGGCAGTGCGGTTCACGGGGCGGGCGTGCCACTGCCGTGTCGGCAGTGCGGCGTGTGGCGTTGCCGTGTCGGCAGTGCGGTGTTTGCGCAGCCGTATCGACAGTGGAATTCACGGCTGACACAGCCGTGGCACCGACGCCGCGCTTTGGGACCGGCTTTCCAGCCGGTCAGACCGGTGTTGCTCCTTGAGAGCATGGCGGCGCTTGTCCGCCTACGGCGGACGCGCTTGGCCATGGCACCCGGCGCCCACGAAGGGCGCGGCGCAAGCCTGCGCCGGCTCGACCAGGCTCGACCTGGCGCGATGCCATTCCGGGCGGCGCCCGTGCCGGCGCTACCGGGGCGAGCCGGCTTTCGCCTTGCCGCGCCCTCGCACAGTGGCCGGGGCCGAGGCCTGCGCCGCGAAGAGCGGCGCTTCCTCGCCCGACCCGTTGCGGTTGACCACCAGCGTGCCTTCCGGGAGCGTGTCCTCCTCGTCGTCGGTACGGATGACTTTGCCGTGCTCGTCGAAGGCCAAATCGGCGGCCGCCGTGTGCTGTTTCGAGAGATCGAGCAGCGCCTTGCGAAACTCGTCCTTGTTGAACACGGTTAGCGCCCGCGTCGCCTCCACCACTTCGTCGATGTAACGGGTGAACACGTCGCGGCGCTTGCTGTAGTCCGCCTTGCGGCGCTTGCGCCGCAGCAAGAGCGAGAGCTTCCGGCCACACTCCGCCAGGGCGAGCTTCACCTCTTTGCGAATCTCGTCGTAATCGGCGATCGCCTCCTTGCCTTCGGAGATGAAGGGCACCCATACGCTGGCCATGTGAATGAGGATAACCATCGGCGCCCGCGGCAACGACCCGGACGACTGCGACAACCCGTAGTTGTTCCACTTAGTGTCGGTTACCGCCTTGAAGGTGCAGCACGAGCTCTGCTGATAGAGCAAAGGCACCCGGTTGGCGAAACGGATAACCTTGGCCTGAACGTCCTCGCCGCTGCTTGCCTGGCCGTCCTCCTCGCCATCGCGGGCGTCCGCGCCCAGCTCGCCGCCGTAGGCCAGTCCGACTTCGATCTGGAAGGGATTGCCGCGGTAGACGGCGGGCGGTCGGGTGCTGGCGGTGTAGAACTCCGCCTTCACGCCGCGCAGCAACCCGCTGAGAATTGCTTCGGCGCCCATCGGTGCCAGACAATCCGTGGACGGCGCCTTGAGCTTGGCGCCTTGCAGCGCGGTGTAGAGTTTCTCGGCAATGGGCGGGGTGACGGCCGTTACCCAGGACGCGGGCGTGACGCCCGCCGCGGCGCACACCTGTCGCGCCGTAGCGCCGCTGACCCGCGAAAACTCACCGGTGAGGAACGCGCCGAGTTTCTTGGCCGGAGTCTCCTTGAGCATCTTCATCAGCGTGCCGAGCTCGATGCCGTAGGGGTGCGGCTTGATCTCCCGCGTCTCCTTGGGCAGGGTCTGCGTGCCGCGGGGAAACTCCGCCGTCGGGCCGCCGGGCGGGTGGTAGACGATGCGCGCGTGGGGGTTGGCGATGGCCGTGAGCTCCAGGTATTCGTCCACGCTCTGCTTGCCGCGGTTGTAGACCGCCTCCAGCTCGATGGTAACTTCGGTGCCGTGCGGCCAGTCCACCTCCAGCGCCTCTTCGGCGATGATATCCGGCTTGTTCTTCTTGGTGTCGATGGCCAACAGGTACAAGTGCGCCTGGGTCCTGGCACTGGTGCGGCTGACGATGCGTACCGGTTTGCCGGTGGTGATCAGGCCGTACATGCCCGCGGCGGAGATGCCGATGCCCTGCTGCCCGCGGGACATCTTCAGACGGTGGAACTTAGAGCCGTACAGCAGCTTGCCGAAGACGTTGGGGATCTGCTGTTTGACGATGCCCGGGCCGTTGTCGCGCACCGTCACCGCGAAGCGCTCCTCGTCCGTCTGTTTGATGGCGATTTCCACGTCGGGGAGGATGCCGGCTTCTTCGCACGCGTCGAGGCTGTTGTCGACGGCCTCCTTGATGGTGGTGAGCAGCGCCTTGCGCTTGTTGTCGAAACCCAGCAGGTGGCGGTTCTTGGCGAAGAATTCGGAAACGGAGATTTCCCGTTGCTGTTTGGCCATCGACTCGGCGGTGGCGCGGCGCGGGGACTTGGCGGTCCGGGCCGCGAGGTCGGGGCCGTCCGACGCATCGGAATCGACCTCCCCACCGCTGAGGCGGTGGGCCACCCGGACGGTGTGAAGCGCGCCGGAGTCCTCCACCGCTGAAGCGGCGGGCCACCCGGCCGGGGCATCCGACTCTGCGCCGCTGGGTTCCATCGACGCGGCTGCGGAGCGTCGCGCGGCGATTGCCGGGGCATCGTCAGCCGTCGCCACCGCGGCATCGCCATCGGCGTCGCGGAAGGCCAGTTGAAGCTGTGCCGAGCCCTTGCCCGGGCGTTTCGATGCGGGTTTCTTGGCCATCCCTGGCGCTCGCGGCACTTCGATTACCTCCGAGGATGATGATAGCGGCCGGGGCGGGCGTTGCAACGGCGCTGCGGCGGCGTGCGGGGTTATTCGGTGCTCTCGGTGCGCCGCAAATCAACGATCTTCCCGTTGTCGCTGACGTAGATGGGAAACCCGTCTCGACGCAGCGTCGCGACTTCGCGGTCGATGGCCTCCACCAGCCCCTCGCAGATGTCGTCGAGGCGCCTGTCGAGCTGCGCTTCCTCGTTGTTAGCGGGCTGCATCTTCAATCCGGTCAAATCGCTTTTGGTCGCAGATGGTCCGCAGTTGGCCCCGTCGGCCGCGAGATTCCCGCTTGCGCTGTGGTTCGACCTGCTCCGTCCGAGCCCGCCGCTGGCGGGCGCCGGATATGTCTTCCCGCGGCACGGCGGTGCTCCGCTTGGTCATACCACGTGAAAGGAGGGGCTGTGTCGGCATAGCGGTTTCTCGACCCGTTGTGTTTCGCGTTCCGATGGATACGGTTCGGCGTCGCAAGAGTCCGCGTGGCGTTGGCACGCCCTCGCATCCACCGGCCGAAGCCGGTGAGTCGCCGTGCGGTCAGCGCCCTTTCATCTCCGGCTTGCTGACTTCGACGGCCCGGGTCTTGAGGTTGTAGAAAAACCGCTCCACGGTGACGTCACGCGGGAATTCGCCGGGACGCTGGATCACGATGTGTGCCTTGCGGTCCGACGAGCCCTGCACGATGAGCAGGCTGCGTTCCTTCTGATAGGTAAGATCGTGGCTCGTCAGCGCGAGCCCTTCGCTCTGGTCCTGGAGCGTCACGTTTCCGATGGCGCGGAACTGCCGCAACTTCTCGGCGCTGAGCCGGCCCATGCGCCGCTCGGCGCGGCGCGTGGCGCGATCCTCCGACTCCTGAAAATCCACGGTGAGCACGTCGCAGCGCAGGAAGGTGGACCGGCCCGGCGGGGCCTCGGCGCCGGTCGTGGTCGGCGTGCCGAACAGCCGCTGAAGCTCCGCCCCGCTGAAGTGCTTCAATCCCACCTGCCCCTCGAAGCGCGTCTGCTCCAGGGAGAAGTCGTACCACATCAGGTCCTGCCACTCGATGAGCGTCTTGGACGGACCGGCGGACTGGTAGGCGCCGAAAAGACCGGCGCCCTCCTTGCCGCGCGGTGACGCACCTTCGGCAGGCCCCGCGCCGGCGGCAGCCCCGGCCGGCGGCGCCTCACGAAAATCCTCCAGCAAGAGCGACCCCGGCCCCTCGATGAGCATCTTGGAAACTTCCTTGCGCAGGTTGAGCGATAGCTTGGGGCCGGAGATGCGCGCCCGGGTCTCCAGCGCCGCCGTGCCGGCCTGGAGCTCGGCGGTCTCCACCACGGCTTTGCCCGTCGCCAGGATGTACGCGGGCTCCTTACCAAACCGCTGCCCGACGCCGCCGCGTCCGGAATCTCCCCTCGGTCGGGTGACTCGGGTCGCCACGTCCTGGAAGATCCACCAATCCTCGCCCGCCGCCGGCGCGGCAACCGGTGCCGCGGCATCGTCGAACTCCACCAGCAACTGCGCGCAATCGAAGGTCGTCGTCGTGCTGCTGGTGGCGTGAACGCCGCCGTTGAAGACGGAGCGGTTCTCCCGCCCCTGGTACTTCATCCACTCCTGCCAGGTGATGACGATGGGGATGGGCTGGTCAAGACGGCGGCCGTCGAGGTCCTTGCGGGAGTGGAACGTAAGTCGCCCGGCGCCGGGTACTTCCGCCCATTCGTCCGGTACGTCCAGTTTGATCTCCCGCCCGGTGACCGTGAAGCTGTTGAGCTGCACGGTGGCCGGGTGCTCCTCGCTGCCCACCACCAGCGCGTTCTTGATTTCCCTGCCGTCCGTCAGGGCGCAATCGAGGCGATCCGCGGAAACATCGAGCGGCTGCGTGGGGTCGACGATGACCACCCGCCCCCAGGCCTGAAGCCGCTTCACTCCCGCCTCGGTTCGGCGGCGAGCTTCGTACTCCCGGCGCTTCGCCGTCCAGTCAATGGTTTTGGGATCAACGCCTTGTCGAACGGCCGCCTGGTACGCCTTGGCGGCGTTGAACGGCGGCGGGGGGCGTTCCACGGCCTCGAAGTCGATGATCAGCTTCTCCCCGGCGCGAATGGTGCGATTCTGTTGTACCACCTCCACGTCCGCCCGCGCCTCCGCGGTCTGCGGCAAGGTCTTGCCCTCGCGCTCCGCGGCAAGCGTGAGGTCCAGCTCGCCGCAGGAGACGCGGTCATCGCCTTCGGACATCACCACGTGGCCCCGCGCTTCCACGCGCTCCACAGCCGGCTCATTCCCGCGGGTTCCGCGCGGCGCCGCAAACAGCAACGCCACGCTGTCCGCCTGCATGCGCGTGTCGCCCTCGCTCATGGTGACGTTGCCCTCAAAGGCGGCGCGCTGGAGCACGCGGCGCCGCTGCGTCGTAATGCTCCCCGACAGGTCAAGTTGCGTGCGTGTTTCGAAGCGGCCCAGTACCTCGAGGCGGTCGGAAAACCGGACTTCGGACGCCGCTGCGGCGCCGGAGTCCGCGTTGTCCGCAGCCTCGTCCCCGCGCGGCCGCTCCAGCCGCCCCGGGCCGTCCACGCGGACCAGAAGATCATCGCCCGTCTGTTGCGAGAACAGCTTCGCACCGCTGATCGAGCCTTGCTCCGCGGATCGGACCAGCACCGTCGTCGCGTCCGAGCTCTCGAGCCATACCGTCGAACCTTCGGGCTGATACCGCAGCTCGGCACAGGTGGCTTCGCCTTCTGTGCCGGTGACCAGCACGGGAGTTCCCCTCGCCGTGACCTGGGAACGCAGCCCGGCCACACAGCGCGCGTCGTCGGGAGTGCAGGCCTCGACCAACAACCGTCCGGCCCACTCCAGCACGATCCGCTCCGGAGGCGGTGGGGGCGCCGCGGGCGGTCCGGGGGACGCGGAACTTGGCGGCGCGCCCCGGGCCCGCTGTCGGTCCTCCTGCGAAAGCTCGCGCAGAATCTCCAGGATGTCCGCTCGCAGCAGTGACTTGGTTATGTCACCGACTTGCTGGCGGGCGACCACGTCCTTCTCGAAGCGTGCGAAATAGCGAACCGCGGGGCGCGGCGCCGGGGGCTCCCGGGCGTCGATCTGAATAATGGTGCTTCCATCGGGGGCGGTGCGGACGTCGGGGCCGCTCCGGGCGGAAGCCTCCGCCGTGTCGGGCGCGGAAGCCGGTGACTTGCCCGCGGACGCCTGCTGCGCCGCGGCGCTCGCCTCCACGGCACTGCGGAGCCAGTCCACGAGCGGCGTCTGCCGCGCGGGCTGCGGCTCCGCGCCGGGGACCGATAGCGCCAGCTCCCCGCCCAGGTCACGCAGTTCGATACGCCCGCCCTGGTTGGCGCTGAAGTACTCCACCCGGCCGGCATCTTCGTTGAAGCGGATTTCCAGGTCCGTGGCGCGGAAGTCGATATCGCGCGCCGTCAGGTGCACCTCGCCGGCAGGAACGATGACCTTGGAGTACTCGAGGTCGAACTCGATGCGCTCCAGCTCCACGCGCACGAGCTGCGCGGGGTCCAGCAAATCGCGGGATTCCGGCGGGAGTTCGGCACGATCGCGCTCCGTGAGTCGGTCGATCTCGATGACCACGTTGCCGGTGAGCTGGCCGCGTTTGGGTTCCAGCCCGCCGCCGGGGCGCCGCTGCGCCTCGAGCACGCCCTCGCGCGCTGTAACGCGCACCGCCCGACCGTCGTTGGTGCGCATGCGCACTTCGGGGTCGACGAGCAGGAACTCATCCGACTCCTGCCCCGTCGGCTGCCAGCTCTGAACGGCGATTTCCAGCCGCGCTCGCGCGCCCTCGCGAGGGTAGAGCGAGAGCTTGATGTCCCGTCCGGGACCGACCACGCTCCGGCCCACCGATACGCCGGGGGCGCTGGCGGGCGTGACCTCTTCCACCGTTCCCGGAGCCTGCGGTGTCAGGGAAGGCAGACGCGGAGCGGCGGGGCGCGGAGCGGCGGCGACCGGCTCCACCTGGCTTGCCTGGTAGATCGAGAAACAAACGAGGAGGATCGCCAGGGTGGCGGAACCGACGACCAGTGTCCGCACCAGCCCGGTGCCGCGGTGCCGCGCCGCGTTGGAACGACGAGTTGCGCAGCGCGGCCGATCCGCATCGCCGCGAGGTTCGTCGAATCTCGTCATCCCTGCTTTCCCTTCCCGCGTTTGGAGGTCGCACGCCTTGCAACCCGGTCCCCGTGGTCGGCTACGCCTGCGCAAGCCATGACCCGCTCCAGCGGCGTTGCTTCCGCAGAATGAGTTCCAGTACTTCTGCCACCGCGCCGCCGCCGCCGGGCCGCCGGGTGACGTATCGCGCCGCGCGTTTGACCTCGCCCACGGCGTTGGCAACCGCCACAGGCAGGGCCGCTCGGGCCATCGGCCCTAAGTCCGGCAGATCGTCTCCCACGTAGGCGACCGACCCGTCGCCGCGCCGGGCCTCGGCGAGAAGACTGTCGTAGCCCGCGAGCTTGTCGCGCGCGCCGGTGCGAACGTGGCGCACCCCCAGGTCTTCGGCGCGGCGACGCGTTGCCTCATCGTCGCGCCCCGACAGGAACGCCACCTCGCCGCCCCGTCGCTGCCAGAATCGGATTGCGCTGCCGTCGTGTACATGGAAGCACTTGTTCCAAGCCCGGCCATCGGTGGCAACGATGGTGCCGTTCGTGAGCACGCCGTCCACGTCGAGAATCACGAAATCGATCGAGGCGAAATCCATGGCGCCCGCTCAGCCTTGTCGGCGGCGATTGGCACCGGCGCGACCGGCAGAAGAATCGAGTTTCGCCCGGACGATGGAGGTTGTCAAAAACCGATCGGACGCCGACCGGCACGCTCCGGCGGTCCGAGGCTACCGGGGGTTCGACAACAACCACCGCGGACACTCCGGCCGGGAACGTTCCAGCGCACCGCCCGCGGCTCGCCGCGAACCGTCCACTTCGTGTGCTGCCCGGTGCGACGCTGCGAATCTCCCGTCTTGGAGTGTATGCGCGGCCGGCTTCATCGGCGTCGCGACGACCCCCGGGCCCCACGACGCCCGTTCCTCCATCCGTTGTACACAGGCGCCATAGGGACCACACGCGATAGTGTGCAGACAAGTTTCACGCGGTGTTTGACCACAGTTCTCGGAGCATCGACGGATTCGAGGGAGGCTTCGCGAACCGGCGGAAGTCCGTTGACATTTCACGCCTCTTGCGTTATAGTGTATGCACAACGGAAGGTCTGTGCTGCCGTTGGGCTCCCTTCGGCGCGGCGGGCCGTTGTACCAAGTGCGCGACGTTAGCTGACTGACAACGGGTGCGCTCGCCAGTTCGAGCGGGCTGGTCGGAGAGGATCGCTGGGCGCGGCCGCAACGCACGCCTTGGCTCCGATCGCGAAGTGGCGCCATCGCGCCATCGGCGGCGCATTCGAAAATCGCCCAGGGGCGCGTTGATCGAGTTGCGACCGAGTGGCGACGGTCGTCTATGGGCCGAGACCCAGTGGACGCCCGTTCGGCGCAGTTTCGACTGAGCCCGTGTGCGTAACCTCGCACCTCGCGGACCGGCGCTGGCCCAGCAAGGAGCAGCAGATGCAGGCCGAAGGCTCGATACAGAACCATCGCGGTCGTGGCGGCAGTCCGGGCTGCATGCTGCCGGCCGCCCAGTGGCGCGCACTCGCCACGACGCTGAATCTATCGGGTCGGGAACTCGAGATCGTCCGTTGCCTCGTGGAAGGCGGAGGCGATTCGGCGACCGCGGTGCGGCTGGGGCTGTCGGTTCACACCGTACACACCTACCTGGACCGCATCTACCGCAAGCTGGCAGTGCGAAACCGATACGAACTCATCTTGCGGGTCTTCGCCGACTACGTGGTGCTGGTATCGCGCCGCCGACCCCGTGCGGGGCGGGGAACCGCGGCCTCCCGGCCACGCAATGCGCTTGAGCCCGCCGCGAGCGAGGCGTGCGCCTAGTGCTCCACGCAGCCCATTCATAGGGTGGTCAAGCGCAGCGCCGCCATGCCCAGGAAGACATGCCGGCGCACGGCCGTGCCACGCTTGGGCATGGTACTAAACCCCCGCAGAATCGGGTGGCATGGTCAAGCGCAGCGCCGCCATGCCCGGAGAAGACATGCCGGCGCACGGTCGTGCCATGCTTGGGCATGGTACTCAACCCCCGCAGAATCGGGTGCGTCGGAGCACCAGTGCCTCCGCGCGGCGCCGCGTCAGTGCCGCGCCGTGGGAAGGTGGGCACGAAGCCAGCGCTCGACTTCTCTGGGCTTGTACCCCCAAGGTCCGCGCCCGCCGGCGTACGCGATGCGGCCGTCGGCGCCGACGATGAAGAGCCGTTCCGGCCAGGCGGCGTAAGCGGCATCCACACTGTTGCTCATGTCGTCCACCACACAGGGCATGGTGTAGCGCACCTTCTCGCAGCACTGGCGCGCCACGTCGCGACGCTGTTCGGCAGTCCGCGGTTGGTCGAGGACGATGCCCGCCTCCGCATTGCCGGGCATGGGCCACTCATCCGCGGCGTGCGCTTCGTGGATGTAGACGAAGAGGAATGCAGCGCGGTCTTTGTACGCCTGATGGATTCGCTCGATGGCGTCAGCCTGACGCCGGAAGGGCGGTCAGGTGAAGCTGCCGAAGATGAGCACCAGCGGGCGATCGGGGTGGAACGTTGAACGCGTAATGCTGCCGGTTCCCTCGAGTGTTTGCAGGGTGAAATCCGGGGCCAGGTCGCCGACCCGCGGGGCCGGGCGCATCATCAGCGCCCGCGTGCGCTCCCAGTTCGGCGGGCGCTTGTCGGGGGGCATGGCGTCCACCTGGCGGATCATGCGCTCCGCGGGGTCGGGAGCGGAGCATCCCAGGGCGCATGCCCACGCCACGGAGAACGCGAACGCGAGTGTCGCCGATCGGTTGAAAGTGACGCACATAGCCTACATGCCAAGCGAGTTCACGTTGCCCGGCCGCCTTTGCCGCCGTTGCGCTTCGCCGAACTCCGCACTTTTACGTGTTTGTGAAGGCGTAGGAACTCGCGCAGAACCTGTTCCGGACCGAGGTCAGCCTTTCGCGCGCGGTTGAACCGACGCGTCAACACGGCCAGCTCCGTCGGCTTGTGCGCGAGCTCGTCGGCTGGTATCCCCGAGTGCTCGTACAACTCTTCCAGCACCTGGTGGTCGGTCGGCGTCAGGCGAGAGCGCTCCGCCAGCACCGCGTCGGCAACGGCCTGCACCTGTGAAACCGGCGCCGCCTGATAGTGCCGAAGGTAGACCGGCAGTTGGTCAACGGTTACATCCTGTAGGAGCGGGAAGATCTGTTTCTTCCAGGCCATGGCGGCACCCAGCTCCACCGCCAGGTTGGCTGATTTCAGGCTTGTGGGCGTGACCAACAGCACGACGGCGGAACTCTCCGCCAATGCGTCGCGAATCGCGTCGGCCCACGAGGACCCCACGCTGAGGTTGTGCGCGGAGAAAACGCGGAGCCCGGTCTCGGCCAGCTTCCGCTCGACGACCTCCGCGACCGGCGCGTCGGCTGCCGCGTAGGAAAGGAAGACGTCGTAATGATCCGTTGCAGCGGCGGTCATCTGTCCAGTCCGCGGCCCGACCACAGGAAGCGCCCTGTGGCCGTGCGCGCAACCTCAAGACACTACACCGTCTCCCCGTCGTCCGCAAGGTCCAAACAGTTTGGACGGACTTGAGCGATCTCTTCTAGAAAAGTTCGTACAGAATCCGTTTTCGCCAAGTTCGGGTTCCCATCGTAGGAAAGAAAAACGATATCGTCGTAGAGCGACTTTTCCACTCCTCGTTGCTGCAGCTCGTCGCGGATGACGTTCACCTCGCTCGTGGGAATTAGCGCAACACGGAGGCCGGCGGAGGTGGTTGCACGGCGCCGCCACGCCGTGTGGAGCTCGATGATCGTGCGATCTCGCATCCCAGCGCCAACGTACACGACACTTGAATTCTGCAGGATGTCACTGTATACGCCAGTGAGGTCTACTCGGACATTTCCAACCGAAAAGACTCCTCCCGGATTCCACGCCGCCTCAGGATCGAACTGCATCGTTCTTATGTCATTGATGTCGCCATGAAGCTTCAGCACAAAGCGAGGGTTCGTCTGAATAAAGGGCAGAAACTCTGCCGTATACCGATATACGCGCAGGAGCGATCGCCGCATTACGATGGTGTAATACGCCTGTTCGATCAACGTATCATAATTCGGTGTCAGGATACCGGTGCACGACGATCGCCATAAGAATCTTTGGAGCGCAAGGTCCGGCTCCCCAAACGGGACTAGTATCCCCGCCTCGCTGCCCGGCCAAAACTGGTCCGTCGAATACCGTAGCAGGCAGTTCAAGAGTCTCGTACGCTTGAGACAGTTCTCCTTCCAAACGTCGCCTAGGTCTATTGCTTGCCTAGACAGTCTCCTGACCGGGCCAGAAGTAGTCGCGACCTCCTCATCGGCAAACTCACGAAAGTAAGTCGAGAGCGATTCTGCCGAGGTAGGAATCGGCCGTTTAGGCTGCAACTTCTCGATGGAGGTGCGGTATTCCTCGACGGATTTAGCCATTTCACCCCAACCGACAAGACCGGATGCAGCAGACAACCCCGAGCCAACGTAGAAATGCAGCGTTGAGTTACGTAGGGCGTCCAATTGTCCCGTTCTGGGGGTGTACGGCTTGGCAGCTACCAACCCCGGCTTCATCGCAGAGTCTCCGCGGACAGTCACGGACATTTCCGCAGTCTGCCGTATTTTGGTTTCCATTTCGGGGTGTTTTATTCCCACTGGTCAAGTACCTATTCCGTGATGGCCGGTGCAGCCTGGGCCAGCGCGCCGGCCCTACACTTCTGCAGGCGTGCCGCCGGTTCGCCGGTCCATCCATTGCGCGGCCTCTGCCAGGGCGGAGCGCAGCCGTGTTGCATCCGTCCCTCCCCCCTGCGCCATATCCGGCCGGCCGCCGCCCTTGCCACCCACCAGGGGCGCGATTTCCTTAATGAGATCGCCGGCCTTAAGGCCGCGGTCGACGGCGGCCTTGCTCATGCCGGCCAGAAGTGTGACCTTGCCCTCGTCGACGCAGGCGAGCAATACGGCAGAGGCGGCGGTCTTATTACGTACCCAGTCGATGGCCGTGCGCAGAGCGTCGACTGGCGCGGCGGGCACTTCGCCGACCACGACGGTGACGCCGCTGACGGTTCGGGCCTCGGCGAGCAGTGCGGCGACGCGCCCCATCACCGCGGCCCCGGCGTCCTTGGCCGCCGCCTTCTCGCTTTCTTTGAGTGTCTTCTGTGCCTCTGCAAGGATGTCGCGTATTTGATGCCGCACGCGGAGGGGAATGATCGCGTCGGCGAGGCGCTTCTGCAGGGCGGCGACGCGATCGGCCAGGGAACTGTCGATTGACGATTGGCGATTGTCGATCGCGTCTACGGCATCCGGAGCCGCGGGCTTCAGCCCGCGCGAAGATTCGGACGCGTTACGAGCCGCAGTCGCCGCGCGGGCTGAAGCCCGCGGCTCAGAAAGCGCCTTCGCCTCGGCAAGCAGTTCATCGCCGAGGGCCAGGGCACGCTTGGCCGCGTCGCCGGAAATGCCAACGACTCGCCGGACGCCCTTGGCCACGCCTTCTTCGCTGATCAGCGTGAAAGCCTCGATCTCCGCGGTGTTCTTCACGTGCGTGCCGCCGCAGAACTCCACGGAGTACTGCATCCATTTGGGGTCGGCCGGCGATTTGAGCAGCCAGTCCAGTTCCACCGCCTCACCCGAGCCGCGGGCTTCAGCCCGCGCGGACTTCAGAGCTGCTGCCTGCCTGGCGTCCTCTTCGGTAATGGGTACACCGATGGACACTACTCGGACCTTATCCGGGTACTTCTCGCCGAACACGGCGCGGAGGGTGTTGATCTGCCGCGCTGCCTTCTGATCGACAAAGTCCTCCTCGCGCATGGCGGCGTACACCGGCAGCCCGGCGCGGATGCGTTCGGCGCACAAGTCCTCAATGCGGGCGATTTCCTCCTCCGTCAGCGAGGCATTGTGGGAGAAGTCAAAGCGCGTTTTCTCGGGATCGACAAGTGAACCTTTCTGATCGACCTTGCCGGAACCGTGGATTTCCAACACCTCGCGCAAGGCCCAGTTCAGGATGTGGGTCGCAGTGTGGTTCTGCATGGTGGGGACGCGGAACCCATCCGAAACAACCGCCAATACCCGCGGCGGCGCCCCTGACTTAAACCAATTCGGAACAGTGCCTCTACTAACTCTACACCTGTGGGCGACGGATTCTCCGGCAATAAGTGTGTCTAATACTTCCATCACCCAGCCAGGGCCGTTCAGGTATCCGCGATCACCCACCTGTCCTCCCTGTTCCGCGTAAAAGCACGTTCGGTTCAGATGCACTTCGCATTCATCGCCTGGAGTGAGGTCAATCGTGTCGAAGGCGCAATTGAAGCCGTCGTCGGTAGTGCATGTTCTTATCTCGGCCTCGAGCTCAAGATGCGTGTACTTGAAGATGTCATCGGTTGTGTGACCAGGGCCCCACGATTTCTGCGCGATGAACTTCTTAGACGTTGACTTCGCCCTTCCCCTCGCCTCCTCCATCAGCCGCTCGTACTCCCCGATGTCGATCGTCAGCCCCTCTTCCTCCGCCATCAGTTCGGTCAGGTCGATGGGAAACCCGTAGGTGTCGTGCAGCTTGAACGCGTCTGCGCCACTGATCCGGCCGTGGTGGCGCGTGCGGGCGAGCTCGGCGGCCTCGTTGAACAGCCGGATGCCACGATCGAGCGTACTGAGGAACGACGCCTCTTCGTCGCGGATGAGTTCCTGCACCCGCTGCACGTTCCGGCCGTTGTGCGCCGTGCGCAGCTCGGGGAATACGTCGCCCATGTGCTCGACCACGGTGGGTACCAGGTCGCAGAGAAACGGCTCGTGCATGTTGAGGTATTGCCGCCCGTAGCGCACCGCGCGCCGGAGAATCCGTCGCAACACGTACCCGCGGCCCTCGTTGGACGGAATCGCCCCGTCGGTGAGCGCGAACGTCAGGCAGCGGAGGTGGTCGGCAATGACGCGATAGGAAACGTCGATCATGATCTGATCGTGCGTCGATACAGAGCCGCGACCGTAAGGGAGCGGGCCGAGTTCGAAAGCGGTGCGGTTGGATCGCCGTTCCGGCGCGGGAATCGCGCCGTCCGAATTCTCAATTCTGAATTCAGAATTCTGAATTGCCTCCGGCAGCGAACCTGTGTACTCCGGCGCGCCCGTGCGCTTGCGAATCGCCTCGAAGATGGGCGTGAACACGTCGGTGTCGTAGTTGCTGAAGGCCCCCAGTCGCCCCGCGGCCATGCCCTGGAGCACGGCGCAGAGCCGCTCGAAGCCCATGCCGGTGTCCACGTGTTTGGCGGGCAGCGGCGTTAAGGCGCCGTCGGCGCCGCGGTTGAACTGGATGAACACCAGGTTCCAGATCTCGATCACCCGCGCGTCGCCCTTGTTGACCAAGGGCGCTCCGGACTTATCCGGCGTCAGGTCGATGTGGATCTCGCTGCACGGCCCGCACGGGCCGGTGTCGCCCATCTCCCAGAAGTTGTCCTTCATGCTGCCGGGATGGATGTGCGAGGGGTCGATGTCGGTGACCGACGCCCACAAGTCGCGGGCCTCGTAGTCCGGCTCCAGGTCCCACTCGATTTCGGATTGACGATTGACGGTTGGCGATTGTCGATTGCCGATCGCCGTTCCTTCGTCGCTTCGTCGCTTCGACGCCTCGTTGCCGGCTGGGGCCGCGCGGGCTGAAGCCCGCGGCTCGCTGCCCGCTCCCTCACGGTCGCGGCTCTGTTCCTGCGTGCCTCCGTGCCTTCGCGCCTCCGTGCCTTTCGCCAATCCCCCAAAATACGTGGCGTGCAGGCGGCTCTTGTCGATTCCCCACACCTTAGTCAGCAGCTCCCACGCCCACTCGATGGCCTCCTTCTTGAAGTAGTCGCCGAAGGACCAGTTGCCGAGCATCTCGAAGAAGGTGTGGTGGTAGGTGTCGTGACCCACGTCGTCGAGGTCGTTGTGCTTGCCGCCGGCGCGGATGCACTTCTGCGAGTTGGCCACCCGCGGGTGCGCTGGCCGCTCGCTGCCCAGGAAGATGGGTTTGAACTGGTTCATCCCCGCGTTGGTGAACATCAACGTGGGGTCGTCCAGCGGCACCACCGGCGAGGAGGGCACGAAGGCGTGCCCCTGGGACACGAAAAAGTCGATAAACTGTCGGCGAATCTCACGCGAAGTCATGCCGGGTACTTTACTCGAATGTCGCGGGCATTCCACGCGCCGCCACGCTTGACATGCCGCGTCGCACGCTCTACGGTGAGTCGGCAAACAAGCTGAGGTGCGCGGCAACAGCTAAGATGAAGGAGAACAAGTCGCCATGCAAAAACGAGCGGCTCTCGGTCTGATGATGGCCGGTGTACTGGCGCTGGGCGGGGCGTGCGTGCCGAAGTCGCGCGCCGCCCGGCCGATGATCACGGCGGAGAACAACCCCACGACGGCGGCAGGTCGCGGCGAGCCGAGCCTGGACGACACCTTCCGCCCTGCGGCCTGGGTTTACATCGACGGCAAGCCCGGCACGTTCAAGAACGGCGACCAGGGCGAGCCGTTGCTACAGTGGTTCATTGACGAACCGGTCTCGCGCTCGCCGACGTTCCGCGTTGAGTCCTATCCCCCGCTCCTGGGGACGGAGATCGACTTTCAATGCGCTTTCCGCGCCGTGGACGACCCCGAAGGCAAGGCCGTCACCTACGCGCTGAAGGCCAAGGAGGGCACGTTCAAGGCCGGTGAGGAGTACCGCTTGCTCCAACCCGGTGCCGGCTTCACGTTGCGGGAGGCGCAGACAGATCCTGAGCTCACCAAGCTCGACCCGCTGCGCCCGGGGCAATACGCGCTGCTGGCGAGCATCAAGAGCCGGTCGAACGGCAAGGAAACTGCGGCGGTTACGTACTTTACCGTCGGGAAGTAACCGGGCGACGCGATCTGAAAACGCGGCTGGGCCGTGCGCTGGGCTAACTCGGCGGGGGACGGCGCGGCCGGATTGGTCGCGGGCTTGTGGCTGGGCCGAGCCGGCGACGGACTACTCGCTTTTCTTCTCTTCCTGGGTTTTCCTCGGCGCGACGGCGCGCTTGGGGGTTTCCGGCACGTAGAAGGCCAGACCGCATTCGCTACACCGCACGCGCTTGCCGCGCACGTTGTCGGGCACGCGCAGCACCGATCGGCAGGTCAACTTGGGACAAATGAGAGCGATGGCCATAGCATCCCCGCCGCCGGCCGGTAATCCTGCGGTTCGACGCGCAGTTCAGCACTCGTATCGACTCTGCGGGGGGGCGACTTAATTCCCGCCGCCGGCCGGTGTCCGCGCGCGAGGTTATGGTACGATATCCGGCCGCGCAGACCGCGCCGAGAGGGCGGTTGCGGTTATGGGGCGAATGCCATCGCGCCGATACGGCGCTTCCTCGCAGCACTTGCAAACCGTGGCGAAAGGCCGGGGCCGATGGGTGGCACGCGCATCTTGCCCGTGAGATCACGGGCTCGAGGCCCGTGCCGCGAATCTCGTTACCGGCTGCCAGACGAACCCTGCCGCCGGCAAGCCAGGTCTTGCGGTTACAGGTAGGTCGTGTGCCAGCCAGCGCAGTAAACGGCAGGGCATGGGGCGGCGCGACGTTCGGGGCGCCGAGGCTCAAGCGGATTCGCGGCGGCGGCGGGCCTTGGAGGTGAGCAGCGGCTCCTTGCCCGCCACCACGGCATCGGTCACCACGTACTTGCCGGACTGGTTGTAGGCGGGGAGCTCGTACATGGGGTCGAGCATGAGCTCCTCCAGCACGCCGCGCAGCCCGCGCGCTCCGGTCTCGCGCTCCAGCGCCTTCTCCGCGATCAGGCGCAGACCCTCCGGGGTGAACTCCAGCTCGCAGTTCTCGTACTCGAAGAACTTCTGATACTGGCGGACCAGGGCGTTTCGTGGCTCGGTGAGAATCCGCACCAGCGTGTCGACGTCCAGTGGCTCCAGCGGCGCGACAACCGGCAGGCGGCCGACAAGCTCAGGGATCATGCCGAATTCCACCAGGTCCTCCGGGCTTACCTGGTGCAGGATGCGGCTTTCCTCGACCGTACGGTCGCGCTGGTCGCCCTCGTTTGAGAATCCGATGGCGCTTTGTCCCAACCGCCGACGGATGATGTCCGTGAGCCCCACGAACGTGCCGCCGCAGACGAAGAGGATGTTCGTGGTGTCCATCTGGATGTACTGCTGCTCCGGGTGTTTTCGCCCGCCCTGCGGCGGGATGTTGGAGATCGTGCCTTCGAGCATCTTCAGCAGGCTCTGCTGCACGCCCTCGCCCGAAACATCGCGGGTGATACTCACGTTGTGGGAGGTCTTGCCGATCTTGTCGATCTCGTCGATGTAGACGATGCCGCGTTGGGCCACCTCCAGGTCGAACTCGGCGTTCTGGAGCAGCCGCAGCAGGATGTTCTCCACGTCCTCGCCCACATAGCCGGCCTCAGTGAGCGTGGTGGCGTCGGCGATGGCGAACGGCACGTTAAGCATGCGTGCCAGGGTCTTGGCGAGCAGCGTCTTGCCGGACCCCGTGGGACCCAGGATCAACACGTTGGACTTGTCGATTTCCACGTCCTCGGGCCCGCCGCGGTCCAGGTGCTGTAATCGCTTGTAGTGGTTGTGGACGGCCACGGAGAGGATGCGCTTGGCGCGCTCCTGCCCGATGATGTACTGGCTGAGGAATTCGTGAATCTGACGCGGGGCGGGGATCTCCCCCACGGAAACGCGGGTGGAAGCGGTGCGGCGAATCTCCTGCTTGATGATGTTGTGGCAGAGCTCGACGCAGGACTTGCAGATGTAGACGTCGCGCGGCCCTTCCACCATCGGCCCGGCGTCGCGCTGCCCTTTGCCGCAGAAACTGCACGTACTGGCACGACGCGAGCGGTTGCCGCCGTTGCCGCCGCTTCCCCGGACCGTGGGCATGCTCTACTCCCCAATCGGCGCCGAGCCGCGCGGCACACTACCGGCGGCTTCAACGCCGCGGACCGACCCGTCGGACCGCGCGCCGGACTCTAGCGGATTATCGGGCGACTGTCGCCCCGTCCGTTGCCGAACGCCCTAACTTTTTTTCGCCTGCGGCACGCCGTCGGTCGCACCGACTCCCAGCTTTGCCGCCATCCTCTCCCGCAGGCGGTCGTACTCCGCGGTCGTTAGTCGGCCTTCGTCACGGAAACGCCGCAGCTCGTCGAGCGTGAACTCCGGGTGCCCGGCGTCATTGCGGGAGCGCAGGCGTCGGCGCATCAGGCTCACGCACACCACGGCGGCCAGCACAACGGCGAGCAGCACGACCAACCACAGGAAGGCCTGTTGTGTTGCCGCCGCCATCGACCGCCGCGCCCGTATTCGTCCGCCCGCCGACCTTAGCCTCGGAGCGCCGCCCGCGCGGCGATGGGCCGGCGCCGGCCGGTGTTCACGGGCGCCGTGACGGCGGCGATCCGTGCCGTGGCATACGGCACGGCCGTCTGCGTGCCTTCACAATTCTACGCATGGCTAACGCCCGTTTCCATGCCGGCCGTCGCGCTAGCGCGACCGAGACCGGGCGGGCACAATGCCCTCCTCCGGCACCTGGGACGGCAGCTCCACGACGAACACGGCTCCGGAAGTGTCGCCGCTTTCCAGCCGGATGACGCCGCCGAGAATGTGTACCAGTTCCTTGGTAATAGCCAGTCCCAGCCCGGTTCCCTCATGCTCGCGTGTTTTGGATGCATCGAGCTGATGGAACTTCTCGAAGATGCGATGCCGTTGCTCCTCGGGGATGCCCGGACCGGTGTCACGGACCGTCAGCCGGAGACGCTGGTCATCGAGACCTTCGGCGAACAGCGCGATCGAACCGCCGGGGGGGGTGAACTTGACGGCGTTGCTCAGCAGATTGTAAAGAATCTGTTTGATCTTACCGGAGTCGCCGCGACAGGGGGGCAGCTCGTCGGCGACCGTCAGGGAGAGCTCCTGCTGCTTCTTGTCGGCCAGGGGGCGGACGAAGTCGATCAGATCGCGGCACAGCT
This sequence comes from Planctomycetota bacterium, assembly GCA_016208685.1. Taxonomy (GTDB): domain Bacteria; phylum Planctomycetota; class Phycisphaerae; order UBA1845; family UBA1845; genus JACQXM01. The sequence goes on from JACQXM010000036.1 coordinate 149,202, forward strand.
CGGCGAGCGAGAACTCCACCACGTGAATCTGCATCTTGCCCGCCTCGATCTTGGTCAGGTCCAGCAGGTCGTTGATGATCTCCAGCAGGCTGCGACCACTGCTGAGGATGTTCTCGGAAAAGCGCCGCAGCCGGGCGCGGTCAGCGTCGGGGTTCTCCCAGGCGTCGCGCAACAGCTCAGCGAATCCGATGATGGACACCAGCGGCGTGCGGAGCTCGTGCGACACGTTGGCCAGAAACTCGCTCTTGATGCGGTTCGACTCGTAGAGCGCCACGTTGGTCTCCGCCAGCTCGCCGAGCCGGATATCCAGCGAGCGATTGGTCCGGCGCAGCTCCTCCTGCGCGCTCTTCAGCCGACCCAGCATGTCGTTGAGCGCTTTGGCGAGGTCCTCGAATTCATCCCCGGTGTCGATGACCGCCCGGGCTTCGATGTCCTCGACGGTCACGCGCTCCGCGACGCGGCGCAGCGTGGCCACCGGCGACAGCACCAGGCGCTGCGTAACCGTGTAGAAAACCAGAATGGCAAGTACCGCGCCGCTGGCGCCGGCCAGAGCGGTGACCACCGCGTTCCACATGGCGTTCCGCCGCGGAACGGGCAGCCGTACGTCCACGATGCCGCGCAAGACGTGGGGGTGCGGATCGGTGTCCTCGTGGCGGATGGCAACGGCGTAGCGGAACCTCCGTCCCTCGTCCTGAATGCGCCAGTAGTACCGCTGCCGGGGGTTGCGCACGAAGCGCTCCATGGCCTCGGCACGGAAGCCCCCCGGTTGGGCGCCGACCGGGACAAGCTCCGGGCACTCGTTGGGCAGATCGCTTTGCTCCGCCAGCCGCGGCCAGCGCCGGGCGAGTTGCGCCTGGATCGCGGGCCAGTCGGGGTCACGCACATCGACCGCCTGGCAGGCGGCTGTCGCGACCGACCGCGCCTGCATGAGCAGGGCTTCTTCATCGAGGGCGTTCATCTGCAGCCAGGGAAAGAGCAGCGTCACGGTGATGGTGGCCAGCGCCGCCGCCCCGAACAGGAGGCTGAGCTTCCGCGCCAGCGGGATGGGAAACGCGCTTCGCCGCGGCATGGCGGTAGTGTACACTCTTTTCCCGGGCGGCCACGCCCCGCGAGTTACCGCTTTTCAAGGAGCCAGCCAACGTGCCAATCAAGATCTTCGCCGCCCCCGGCGATCACCGCGACGACTTCAAAAAGGTCGAGCAGCAGGTCAACGAGTGGGAAACCGCCAGCCGTGCCCGCATCGTAGGGATGGAGCTGGCCGTGAATCCCATGCCGGAGAAGCGCGACGCCGGGCACTACCTCATGACCCTGGCGGTACGATACGAGCCGGCCTGATCGTGCGGATGTCGGCGGCATCGTGCGACCCGCGGACGGCGGCGCTGGACCGGGCGTGGCGGCTTTCGCTGGCCACCGTGGGATGGAACCTGGTGGAGGGCGTGGTGGCCGTCGGCGCCGGGACGGCCGCGGAGTCCATCGCGCTGCTGGGGTTCGGCATCGACTCTTTCATCGAGACCGCCAGCGCCGTGGTGGCGGCCTGGCGCGTCCGGCAGGAGCAGCGGGGAGCCGACGGCGAGGCGGTCGAGCAGGTCGAACGCCGGACGGCTCGCATCTGCGGCGTCCTGCTCCTGCTGCTCGCCGGTTATCTGCTCATCGACGCCGGCCGGCGGCTGATTGCGCCCCCGTCCTACGCCCGCGAAAGCCCGGTGGGTATGGTCCTTACCGCGGTTTCCCTCGTGGTCATGCCGGTGTTGGGGACGGCGAAACTCCGCGTCGCCAGGGCGCTGTCCAGCGCTACGATCCGCGCCGATGCCTTCGAGACCATCACCTGTGCGTGGTTGTCTCTGGCGACCCTGCTCGGCCTTCTGCTTAACGCGATCCTGGGCTGGTGGTGGGCGGATCCGGCGTCGGCGCTGCTGCTGGTTCCGTTGATTGCTCGGGAGGGTCTGGAGGCATTACGCGGGAGGTGTCACTGCGGCTAGTGTTTCTCCGGCGCAGTGCCCCGCCGCCGGCAACGCCGAAGTAACGGGCCTTGCGACAGATGCCGTCGGCGCCGACAGTGACCACCAGCACGCGCGGCCGCAGGTGCGTGAAGTTCGTACGGTCAAACACCTGAAACGCTTCGTCGGTCCGGTCGCCGCGGAATACCAGCAGCGGGTCGGGAAGGTGGGCGCCGGCGCGCGCGTCGGCTGCCGTGTGGCCCACGATCTTGCCTTCGATCGCCGCCAGCTTCAGCGTGTCTTCCAGGCCGTCGGACCAGCCGATCCAGCGCTGGAGGTCCGCGATCTTCCCCGCTCCGTCCAGGCGAAGGAGATAGAAGTCCTCGATCCACCCCGCACCGTGTAACGAACCACGAACCGGATAGCGCAGGAAGCGGTCGCCGGAACGTTCGTCCGCGAGTTCGTCAAGCCGCTTGCCCAGGCGCTCGTCGGCGGAAGCGGGCTCGAGGCCCAGCAGCCTCTGCTCCTGTCGTCGCGCGTCGAGCTCGGTCACGGTGTCGCCCACCACGGCGAAGAGGAATCCGGTGGGCGTAGCTCGACAGCCGCACGGCAATGCAATCAGCGCCGCACAGACCAGCAACGACCCTCCACGTGCGTCCACGGCGTTCCACCGACTCTTATTACTTGGCCTCATCGTCAACCGTGTCCTGGCTCGGCAGGCCCCATCGTCGCATTCTTTCGGGCGCGGGCGCCCAACGAGGGTCCGAGGAAAATGATCGACCGCGGCTGCGGGCGACTTTGGCACGTTGTCCTTCCGGGGCGCCGCGGCCATCGCGACCGGCGGAGACTGCCGCCCCTGATGGCGAGACACTCGCAAAGCGAGCACGGAGACCTCGGACACGCGAGCACCGCGCCACGCCGCTGACGCCGGGGAAGAAATCGCAAGTTCGTGCTGTGCGTGGCCTCTCCCTTCGCCCCGGAGTTCGTCCGGCGGCCGCTATTGCACACCTGGTTTGACGACTTCCGCCAACCCGGTCCACTCGTCATGCGGAACGACCTGAAACCCCCGGCGGTGCAAAGCCTCGTAAAACTGACGATCCACTTCCCACCGCGGGCCAGCCGGCTCTCCGCCGGCAACGATCCACGCCTTCCGACCCGCAACCAGCGCGGTATCCATGCGGTCTAGGGTGGCGTCGATCGCATTGGGAAGTTCTCGGTCGGCGAGTTCCGCGGTCGCGTCCTCCCAGCAAAGCTGGCGATCGTGCGCCGGCGGGAACGAGACCACCTCGGCGGCCACCCCTTGCCGATGCCACTCATAGGCCATGAACCAGCGGAACATGCCCAGGCTGACCACGACGTCCGCCGGCCCGACCCGCGCGACGATGCGCTCCGCACGCGCGCGGTTGTCCTGCGGACCTGTGGACCAGGGGATGCTGAGCGTAGTCCCGGCCGCGAAAACGGCCAGGATGGCCGTCGCGAGGATCCGCCATACGTGCCGCATCTCCGGTTCGCGCCCCAGACATCGCGCCATCCGCTCCACCAGCAGTGCCACGGCGAGTGTGACCGCCGGCCAGGCGGCAAGATCGTATCGTGCCACGACGTAGGCCGGGCGAACCAATGCCGAATACAGCCACAAGATCGCGAGGAACCCGCCGGCCTGCGCCAGCAGCCACGCGGTGAGCCGCCCGTGGGGCACTGCGCGTGCGGTCTGAACCGACGAACCGGCCGAATCGGCGCTTCGCTCGCGCAGTAACGTCGCCGCTGCCGCGAACGCCGCGGTGACCACGGCCGCTCCCCAGTGTAGCAGAGCGGCGACGGGCAATCCCCATCGCTCGGATACCGCAAGGCCCGCCGCCGGAAGGAAACCCACGTAATCGGGGTAGGCGCCGGAAGGAAGCAGGGCCCAGAGCGATCGCGCGACGGCAATCGGTGGAGGGTAGGCTTGCCACAACTCAGCCAGCCACGGCTGCGGCCCGCGGCCGGCCAGGGGGAGAACCACGAACCAGAGCACCGGCGCGAGAACGACTGCGAGCGCTGCGTGTGTCGCCACCCAGCGGCGGAGAAAGAGCCCGCGGTTGGCCGCAATGATCACCGTCGCCACGGTCGCCGGGAGCCAGAGAAGCGAACAGGAATGCGTGAGCACGGCGAAGGCGGCAGTGATGCCATAGGCAAGCCACGCGCGTCGCGATCCGGTCCGCGCCGCGGCATGCAGCGACCAGAGACCGAGTGTGATCAGGCCCATCCACAGCGCGTAGGCGCGCGCTTCCTGGCTGTAATGCACGTGCAGCGGATGAAGCGCGGCGAGCGCCGCGGCCACCAGCCCGACGCCGCGTCCGCCCAGCCTTGTACCCACGGCCCCGAGCAGCCACACTCCGGCAACGCCTGCGGCAACTGAGAAACTCCGCAGCCCCCACTCCGTCTCCCCGAGCAACCGCGTCCAGCCCCGCAGCAGAGCGAAATACGCCGCGTGCGCCAACGCCTCCGCGCGGTCCGGGCCATCGGCGGGCCAATCCCAGAAATGATGAACGCAGTAAAACGTACACGATTCGTCGATCCAGAGCTCGCGCGCCGAGATGCCGGCAAACCGGACGACGGTTGCGACCAGCAGGATGAGGCCCAGGGCCAGCCGATGGCGCACCGTGTTCATCGCGAGGTTCGTGAACTGTTCCGAGGAACGCGTCGATGGATCGCCGCGGGCCGTGCCCCGTACGTCCCGCCGCGCGCAACAGGCCGCTCTCGAAACCGGGTACGTCGCGTTGCCCGACCGGCCCGGAACATGCGCGTACCTTACGTCCGCACCCGGCAACGTCCAACGTCGAACCGGCACCGGCGTCGGCTGTCGCACGGGACCGGCGAACACCGATCGCCCGCGCGGGTTGGCGTTCGCGATGGTTTTTGACGCTTCGGGGGGAGCTACGCGCGTTTCCGGCCGAGGCGCCGATGACGGTCGACCCCGCGAGGTCGAGGTCTGCGGTCATGGCCTCGCCCGTCGAAGTCGTAGGCCGCCCACGTGGCGCTCGACAACCCCTGGCCGTCCTTCCACAATCGCCCCATGGACCGATCCGACGTCTGCGGGCGTTTTCTGGAATCGCTCGTCTTCGATCCCTATCCGTTCCAGGAGGAGGCGCTGCTTGCCTGGTTCGAGTCCGAAGGCGGACTGCTGGTGTCCGCCCCCACGGGCATGGGCAAGACGCTCATCGCCGAAGCGGCGATTTTCGAGGCCCTGCATACCGGCCGGCGGGTTTACTACACCACGCCGCTCATTGCGCTGACTGACCAGAAATTCCGCGAGTTCCAGGATCGTGCCGAAGCCTGGGGTTTCCCTCGCGATTCCATCGGCCTGATCACCGGCAACCGCAAAGTCAACGCCGAGGCGCCGGTGCGGGTGGTGGTGGCGGAGATCCTGCTCAACCACCTGTTGGCAGGCGACGCGGCGATCAGCGACGTCAGCGCCGTGGTGATGGACGAGTTTCACTACTTCAACGATCTGGAGCGCGGCGTCGTCTGGGAGCTCTCGCTCGCCTTCCTGCCGCCTTCGGTTCGGCTCATGCTGCTTTCCGCCACCGTGGGCAACGCGGCGGAGTTCATCCGCTGGCTGTCCGAGCAGCACCATCGCAAGGTATCGCTGATCGCTTCGCAGGAGCGCCGCGTGCCGCTGGAGTTCATCTGGGTCGGCGACAAGCTGCTCACCGAGCACCTGCCGGGCATGGTGGCGGATAGCGACGCCGACAGCCGCGTGCCCGCGTTGGTGTTCTGTTTCAACCGCGACGAATGCTGGGAAGTGGCCGAACGGCTTAAAGGCGTGAACCTCATCCAGGCCCGGACTCGCGCCGAAATCGAACGACAAATCGAGCCGGAGATGTTCCGCGAGGGCATCGGTCCCAAGTTGCGGCAGATGCTGCTCCGCGGTATCGGCGTGCATCACGCCGGCGTGCTGCCCAAATACAAGGAAGTGGTGGAGAAGCTCTTCCTCCAGAAGCTCATCCCCTTCGTCATCTGCACGGAAACGCTGGCGGCGGGTATCAACCTGCCGGCGCGATCGGTGGTGCTCAGCACGCTGCTCAAGGGCAAGCCGCGCGATAAGAAGCCGGTTCCGGCGTCGGCTGCCCATCAGATGTTCGGCCGCGCCGGGCGGCCGCAATTCGACACCAAGGGCTACGTCTACGCTCTGGCCCACGAGGACGACGTGAAGATCGAGAAATGGCGGCGAAAGTTCGCCCAGATCGACCCCAACTCCAAGGACCCCGGTATTCTGCGCATCCGCAAGGAGCTGGAACGCAAGCGCCCCACACGTCGTAAGACGGAGCAATACTGGGTCGAGGGTCAGTTCAAGGCGCTGATCGCCGCCGGACCGGCCAGGTTGATGAGCCGCTCCATGATCCCCTACCAGGTGCTTACGTACCTGCTGATCCACCGCGGCAGCCTGGCGGCGGCCCGGGAGTTCGTGAACCGGCGATTCACCGCTCCGCCGGGGATCGCCAAGTTCCAGGCGCAGCTCGACCACATGATCGAGAACCTCGCCAGACTCGGTTACCTCGCGCGCAGCGACGACGGCGACCACGTGACGCTCCATGAGGGCGTGGAGCGACTCCTCCAGTTCCGCAGCATTGACCCCCTGTACGGCGTGTTCCTCTCCGGGCAACTCGCGCGGGGCAACTTCGATGAGAAGATGCAGGTACTGGAGTCCGTCCTTCCCCTGCCGCCCGCGATCGCACGCGCCATCTGCCTCCCGGAGCGCGAGCCGGGCCCCCTGCAAACCACGGTGCTCGAACCGCTCCTGGTGCAGATGGGCATTGTGCTGACCCACGCCGACGGCGGAGTGGTGCTGCCCAACGAAGACGAGGGCGAGGATTACTGGGAACAGGACGACGAGCCACGGCGACTGACGCTTCCGGAGATGCTCAAGGCACTCTTCGACGCCCGGCTCGCGGCGCCCGAGTCACTCCCCGTCCAGCCTCAGTGGGTGGCGGGCGGTGTGTTCGAGGCCGGCAATGACTTCTACAAATTCGTCCGTTCGAGGAACCTGGAGAAAAACGAAGGCCTTGTGCTGCGCCACCTGCTACGGCTCATCATTCTGGCCGGGGAGTTCCTGGCCCAATCCGGTGGTGATCCGGATTACGCGCGGATCGCGGAACTGGCGACCCGTGTGTGTGAGCAAGTCGACCCGCGCTACACGGACCGCTTCCTCGCCGCGGAGGCGGAGGCCGCCAAGCTGGTTCCGGTGTGATCGGTTGGGGGCGCGCCGCGTCGCTTGGCCCGGCGCACAAGAGGCGAGCGCCGCCCGGTTCGGAGCCTGCCCTTGCTGCGATCCTGCGGGCGGCCACCGGCGGTGAACCTGCAAAGGCTCCGACCGGGCGCGGAGGAATGGCGTGTGGTTTCCACGGGAGGCTGCGCATGGCGGCGCTTGTCCGCCTGCGGCGGACGCGCTTGGCCATGCCACTCGTCTGGCGGACATGCCTGGCCAAGCCACCCCTCCGCGGGATGCGATTGGTCATGCCCCCGCCGTTGGCGCTACCTTCGTCCGCCGCCAGTGGTCGTGTTGTTGTTTGTGGTGTTGTTCGTCGTTGGTGCCGTGGTAGTGCTTCCCAGCCCGCCGGTGATCGCCTGCGCCAGCCCGCCGAGTAATGTCGATGACCCACCGGCGCGCTGAATGATGAGTTCGCCGAGCGCCTGAATCCCCGCGTTAAGCGCGTCAAACAGGTCGGTAATCTGTGCCGCCAGAACCTGCGCCCGGCCGGAAGACGGAATCTCGGTTTCCGTGATTTCCACGCCTGCGAAGGCACGGTTGCCGAACTCGATGGCGCGGGCCACGCCGTCGGAAACCATGTGGCCCGGAGCGCGGGAACGAACCGCTCCGCCGCGAGTGTTCTGCGCCGCCGTCTGCCCGGTGAAGGCGCTCTGCCCCCACGCCGCCGGCGAGACGGCGCCCAGCGCCAGCAAGCCCATCGCCGTTACCCGTGTTATCGATCCGGACCGTTGCATTGAGGCCTCCTTACGTTGCCACCGCCGGCCGCGCCCGACGGCGCGTCGCGTGGCGTCCCTGGGGTTCGACTCTATTATACGCCCCGGGGGCCTGCAAGGTCACGCGTCCTGCGGCCCGGTATCGACCCCGTCTGCCGTTTGGTCGTCCGGCGGGGCGTCGCCCGCCTGCCCGCCCGCGCCGTCCTCGACGGCCTCGGTCGCTCCCTCCTCTTCGTCGGATTCGGGCGCTATCTTCGCCACTGCGACCAGTTTATCCCCGTCTTCGAGGCGAATGAGGCGCACCCCCTGCGTAGCTCGGCCGATCTCGCGCACGGCTTTAAGGTCGGTGCGCAACATCATGCCTTTGACCGTGATAAGCATCAGCTCGTCGGTGTCGGTGACCGTCTGGATGGCGACCACCGGGCCGTTACGTTCCGTGGCCTTGATGTTGATCACGCCCTTACCGCCGCGGCGGGTTTTGCGGTATTCATCGATACTCGTGCGTTTACCGAAGCCATTCTCGCAGACGGTGAGCAGAGAGTAGCCCGGGTTGATGGCCACCATGGACACGACGGCGTCGTTGCTGTCGAGGGTCATGCCGCGAACCCCGTGAGCGCTGCGGCCCATGGCGCGGACGTCCACTTCATCGAAGCGTATGGCCATGCCCTCGCGCGTTCCGAGAACGATTTCATTGCTGCCCGTGGTGCGCTCGACGTTGATCAGTTCGTCGTCGGCGTCGAGGGAGATGGCGATGATGCCGCTGGGGCGCGGGCGGCTGAAGGCGGCGATGGGCGTCTTCTTCACCGTGCCCTTGGCGGTGGCGAAGAAAACGTACGCCTCCTCGAACTCGCGCACCGGCAATACGGCGCGGTGCGTTTCGCCCGGCTGCATCTGGAGCAGGTTGGCGATGGACCGCCCGCGCGCGGTTCGGTTCATGGCGGGCAGGTCGAAGACGCGCATCCAATACACCCGCCCGCGGTTGGTGAACACCAGCAGGTAGTCGTGCGTGGAGACCGCAAACAGGTGCTCCAGGAAATCGCCCTCCTTGGCAGTCCCGCCGCGGACGCCCTTGCCCCCCCGGCCCTGCTTGCGGTAGTCGTCCACGTCGGTGCGCTTGATGTATCCTTCGTGCGAGAGCGTGACGATGACCTGCTCGTCGGGGATCAGTTCTTCGAGTTTGAACTCGCCGACGGCGGCGACGATCTCCGTGCGGCGCTTGCTCGAATACTTGCCCTTCATCTCGTGAAGGTCTTCGCGAATGATGTCCAGCACCCGCTGTTCGTCGCGGAGGATGGCCTCGTAGCCCTCGATCTCCTCCACCAGCCCCGCGTACTCTCTGGCGAGTTTCTCGATCTCCAGCCCGGTCAGCCGCTGAAGCTGCATGGCCAGAATCGCCCCCGCCTGCACCGCCGTCAGGTGGCAGTCCGCGGCGACATAGCGATCCACGAATGCGGCGGGGAGCACCTTGCGCAGCGTGGCATGCTCCTTGAGGCGCAGGGGCTTGGCCATCAGCGCCGCCTTCGCGGCGTTGGGGTCGGCGGCTCGCTTGATAAGCTCGATGATGGCGTCAATGTCCCCCACGGCGAGAATCAGGCCCTCCAGCAGGTGGGCCTTCTGTTTGGCACGCCGCAGAAGAAACTGCGTCCGGCGGCGGATGACGTTCCGCCGATGGTCGACGTACAGGCCCAAAAGCTGCCTGAGCGTCAGGGTTCGCGGCTGCCGGTCCACCAGCGCGATATTCATAATGTGGAAGTTGGATTGCAGCGGCGTATATTCGAACAACTGGTTAATGATGACGTCCTCGGGCGCATCGCGCTTCAACTCCACCTCGATGCGCACCTCCTGCTTGCGGTCCGAGGCATCGTTGACCGCGGCCACCTCCTTGATCGCGCCGGATTTGACCGCTTCCGCGATTTTCTCCGTGATGGTGCTGCGCAGCACGCCGTAGGGGAGCTCGGTGATGACGATGGTCTTCTTGCCGCGCGACTCCTCGACCTGGCAGCGCCCGCGAATGGTGATGCTCCCCCGGCCGGTGGAGTAGGCGTCGAGGATCCCCTGGCGCCCGCAGATCTGCCCGCCGGTGGGGAAGTCCGGACCGGGAAGGACGCGCATTAACTCCTCCAGTGACACGCTGGGGTTGTCCAGGCAGGCGAGCAGCGCGTCACACACCTCCCCGACATTGTGCGGAGCGAGGTTGGTGGCCATCCCCACCGCAATGCCCGTGGCACCGTTGACCAGCAGGTTCGGGAACTTGCCGGGCAGGACCGTGGGCTCCTCGCGGGAGTTGTCGTAGTTGGGAACGAAATCGACGGTCTCGTACTCCAGGTCCTCCAGCATGGCGGTGGCGGCGGAGGTCATGCGCGCCTCGGTGTACCTCATGGCCGCCGGGGGATCGCCGTCGATAGAGCCGAAGTTGCCCTGACCGTCGATGAGCGGTTCGCGCATGTTCCACGGCTGCGCCAGCCGTACCAGCGTGGGGTAGATCACGGCGTCGCCGTGGGGATGGTAGTTACCGCTGGTGTCGCCGCTGATCTTCGAGCACTTCTTGGTCTGCGCCCGCGGGCCGAGGTTCAGGTCGTTCATCGCCACCAGGATGCGCCGCTGCGAGGGCTTGAGCCCGTCGCGGACGTCGGGGAGGGCCCGCGCCATGATGACGCTCATGGAGTAGGTCAGGTAGGAGTCCTGCATCTCCTCGATGAGAGGCAGGTTAACGATGCGCTCGGCGTTCGGTTGAACCGTCTCGGTCATGGATCATCCCTTCTGGGCCGCGCCACGCAGCGTGGGTGACTGTTCGAGCCTTCATTCTACGCGGCGGTTGCGGCCGAACAACGTGCGCCCGTATCCTGGCGGTACGCCGCCAAGCCGCTCCCGCGCGCGGCCCGCCGTGGTTGCAGGTCTGGCTACACCGGGCGCAAACGCGACGCGATCTCCCGCGCGCGATGTCGCCCGCGTTCGGCGGTGGGGGGGAAAGACCGTATCGCCGGAGGTTCCGCGCGTACGGCCGGTGTTTCATGCGGCAGTCCGGGGACGGGCTTGATGGGGGCCGCCGGCGGTGGGGCGGGTCCGCTCCCCGAGGTCGCGCCTGCCGGCCGGGCTGTCCGCCGCAAGTTCGCGGATTCCTGCGGTTCCGACCCGTCGCCCCCCCGCGCCGGGTTCGACCGACCAGACCCCAGTTTCAACTCCGATAACGCGGCGGGAATGGCTTCGCACTCGACCCAGCCTCACCAGTTTATCGGACGACGGTCCCCCTGCTTGACGCGACCTTGTGAGCGTTGCCTATGGGACGTTAGTTCGTGCGACAGCGTGATTTACGGAAAGATTATTCGTAGCGGAATGTGCTTGACGGCCTATGGGGCCTGCGATATAAACATGGCATTGGAGGGGCGAAGCTCGCGTCGATCGCGGGTTCTCCTTCGTAGTTCGTGGGGATTGCGAGCCGCACATGGATTGCCGCAGGTTGGGCGTAACTTGGGCCGGCGTAGGCCTTGTCGCTTTGGTTCTGGCGTCAAGTTCTTCGTCCGCGCGTGCGAACGTCGTTCTGGATTTCGAGGCGCTGGGACACAACAAGGCCGTCTCGCCCTTTTCCACGTATTACTCCGAGGACGGTTTCCAGCTTGAAAGCTCGGCGTTCGCCTCTTGGGGCAGCAGCACGAAGAACTATGCAGGCTCCACGGCGTTGTTCGCGTTCTTCGATTCGGACGTAACTACGCTCTCGCAGACCAAGGGCGCCACGTTCGACCTGTTCTCGATCGACCTCAGCGAAGCGTTTTCGTCGGGCGGGTACGTCCCGGTCACGTTCATCGGTACGAAAGTCGACGGCTCTCAGGTGCAGGATTCCTTCTCGCTCGACGGCGCCTTCGGGTTCCAGACCCACGCCTTCCGCGGCTTTACGGATCTCGTCTCCGTGCAGTGGTCGCAGGAAGAGCAATATCATCAGTTCGATAACCTCAAGCTCGGCCCGGCGACGGTTCCCATCCCGGGCGCTTGGGCTCTCGGGGTTGTTGGCCTGGCGCTCGCGGGTTTTGCACAGCGACGCTTCCGACCGTAAGTTGCTTTCCGTCGCACGTTGACCGACTTCCCTCACCGTTCGGCACGCTGCTACTTTGCCCTTTCAGAGGGTGTCCGCACAGGATCGTGGCCCGCGGCTACAGCGCACTTTCGTGCCCGTGGGACGCTGCTGGTGTGGTGTCTCGCGATTCCCTAACCTGGGTGGAACGCTCGCGTGGCGGACGTTCGGCCGTCGTAGGGCCGCGCGGGCTGAAGCCCGCGGCTCGATACGGTTAGATTTCAATGAGGTTTGGCGGACCCCGTCGGGCGACGCCCGCGAAACCGGAAGCCAACGATCCAGCGCGACGCAGCGCCCCGATCCTCCCTTGGCAGGCTAACCGTAATGCTGACGCCGCGCCGGTCGTGTGGGAGATTCCCCAGCGTCCTGGTTGCGTTACCATAGGCCAGTCGCGCATCGGTCCGGGTCTGGTTGGTCAGTCCGAAGCATGCGCGGGCGGGGGCACGATATGGGCGTTGCTACCGTCGGCGTTATCGGCGTCGGCTACATGGGCGAACCGATGGCCCGCAACCTGATGCGCCGCGGGCTGCGCGTGCTGGTGCATTCGCGAACCGCCGCAAAGGCCGAACGACTCATCGCCGAGGGCGCCCAGTGGCGCGCCTCGCCGGCGGCGCTCGCCAGTGAGGCCGATGTGGTCGTCTCCGTGGTCTGCGATTCACCAGACGTCGAGGCCGTCTACCTTGGCCCGGCGGGCGTCTGCTCGACGCTGCGTCCGGGCACGATCTGCATCGATATGTCCACCGTGTCACCGCAAACGGCGCGAACCGTAGCCGAGGCGGTGGCGGCACGCGGCGGCGCTTTTCTCGACGCTCCTGTTTCGGGGGGCAAGCCGGGGGCGGAGGCGGGGACGCTTACCATCATGGTGGGCGGGGCGGAGGCGGACCTGACGCGTGCCCGACCGGTCCTCGAGGCACTGGGGAAGAACATCGTTCACTGCGGCCCCACGGGCAGCGGCCAACTCACGAAGCTCTGCAATCAGATCCTATGCGGCCTGAACCTGCTGGCGGTAAGCGAGGCGGTCGTGTTCGCGCGCGAGGTGGGCCTGGATCCGGCGGTGATGCTCCAGGCAGTGTCCACGGGAGCTGCGGGCTCCTGGGCGGTCGACAACCTGGGCCCGCGAATGCTCAAACGTGACTTCGCCCCCATGTTCATGATCGATCTGCAACACAAGGACTTGCGTATCGCGCTTACCGCCGCGGAGCAGCACAAGGTACCGCTGCCCGGCACGGCGCTGGTGGCGCAGCTTCTGGTAGCGGGCAAGGCGGCCGGCGAGGGGCGCGAGGGTACGCAGGCGATGGTTAAGACCATCGAACGATTGGCGGGGATGCCCACCGGTTAACCGCTGGTGTTCGCGGGGGTGTGAACCCTGGTGTGTGCCCGGCGCGCTGTACCTTAACAGTAGCTCGGCGTGGCGGCGCGAAAAAAAACTACGGCGGCAAAGCTCGCTTGAGGAGAAGCGTTTCGAGTTCCCGCAGGTAGGCCTGCGGATCGCGTCGGAATCGTTGGCGAAGCGTGCGGGCGTGCCGGCGTTGTTCGAGGGTTGCCCGCGAGGTTCGCCAG